>NZ_WQPN01000171.1 GCF_018785315.1 Clostridium sp. MCC353
TCTTTTTCCGTCCCTGGAGCCTTAGTTTCACTTACGGTTGGAAGCCGGTTTTCATCGCCAACGGATTCCGCTCCGCCCGGTGCCACCCCTCCAAGCAGGCCTCCGCCCCCGTCCGTCCCCATTTCCAGGATTCACGGCGTAACTTCCTCAACTAAATAAAGATTACCCCCATCACTTATTCATACCTCAGCGCATCAATCGGATCCGCCTTCGCCGCCTTAGAGGCGGGATAGATTCCAAAGAAAATACCCACAATGGCTGAGAATGATACAGCCAGCAGTACAACTGAGGGTTTTATCACGACTCTGACCTGCAGAGCCGCTCCTCCAATGGACACCAGCCCTACGCCGATCATGGTTCCTATGATTCCGCCGCAGGCAGAGAGGATAGCCGATTCCGTCAAAAACTGGATCAGCACATCTCTGGTTCTGGCTCCCAGGGCTTTTCTGATGCCGATCTCACGGGTTCGTTCCGTAACGGACACGAGCATGATATTCATGATTCCAATGCCGCCAACGAGAAGAGAGATAGCAGCTATGCCGCCGACTGCGACCGACAATCCGCCCATCATCGTGTCCCAGTTTCCCAGTTCATCCTGAGCGGAATAGAAGGTTATTTCACTGGTTGGCCGTCCCTTCTGCTTTGCCACATAGTCCTTCATCTTCTGTTCTAAGACTTTCATATCCGTCCCTTCTTTTGCGTAGAAGTTCAACTGCTGAAAGTAATCATTGGGCCAGGTTAAAATTGTATATGGTATATAGCCCGCTTTCGTATCCCCGCTTCCCATCAACATGGCCTGGATAGGGGTCTGTTTGATCCGGTATATGCCGACAACCGTATATTCCGACGTATTTCCATAAATGGTGGCGCGAAAACTCTGGCCCACAGGATTATCCATACCGAACAGCTCCTGGGCGCCTTTTTCCTCAAGCACCACATTATTTTTCCGCCCCAGAATATCCGACTGGTTTAAATTCCTTCCAGCTACGATATTGACTTCCATCACATCCGGATAATTGTAATCGATCCCCTGAAAATCGTATTTTAATTTTTTCCTTCCGTTGATCGCATCCGTGCTCACAAATGCATTGCTGTCAACGTAATCCAAATCCTCTGCAAATACCTCTTTCACCCGCTCCACATCATCCAGGGTAAAGTAATCCGTCTGCCTGAAATCATCCACATACCAACTGACATAAACAAGGGCACGGGTAATACCCACATCTTTATAGAGGTCCGCAAACATCGCCCGCATGCTGTCTCCAATGGAAACGATGGAGATAACAGACCCAATGCCGATGATGATTCCAAGCATGGTGAGGAAGGACCGCATTTTATTCGCTTTAATGGCATGAAATGCCATACTCATATTCTCTAAAATCATTCCGCTGCCTCCCCGTGAACGTTGACCACATCGCTTAATACCTCACCATCCCGAAACCGTATGATGCGGTTTGTAAAAGCCGCTATATCCTCTTCATGGGTTACCACCACCACAGTCGCTCCGGCCTGATGGAGCTTGCCGAAAAGCTGCATGATCTCAATCGAAGATGCGGTGTCCAGATTTCCGGTAGGTTCATCCGCCAGGATTAAAGGCGGTTCGTTGGCAAGGGCCCTGGCTATGGCCACTCTCTGCCTCTGCCCTCCTGAAAGCTCATTGGGCATATGCATGGATCTCTTTCCCAATCCGACCTGTTCTAAAAGCTGCATCGCCCGTTCACGCCTGTCTTTTCTGGATTTTCTCGCATAAGTCATGGGCAGTTCCACATTTTTAAGAGCGGATGTCCGTGAGATCAGGTTAAATGACTGGAATACAAATCCGATCTTTCTATTCCTGATCTCCGACAATTCGTCCGGGCTCATGCAGGCGGTATCGATGCCGTCCAGATAATAATGCCCCATTGTCGGACGGTCAAGGCATCCCAGTATATTCATCAGCGTAGACTTGCCGGAACCGGACTGGCCCATAATGGCCACAAATTCTCCCCGCTTTATGGTGAGATTGATCTTTTTCAGTCCCAGAACTTTTATGGCTCCCGTATCATATATTTTCACCAGGTTATCCAGTTTGATCAACTCATCTGAGGTTTCTTCCGGCTCTGTGGTAAGTTTTTTCCTTCTACCAAACATTATGCCCTCCTTATCCTGCCATCACAGCCACAGCCATACCATCTTCAAAGCTTCCGTTGGGATTGGTCACAATCGTCATATTCTCTTCCAATGCGGCCCCTTCTTTCGGTATAACCTCTATCTGAATATCGCTTTCCACACCGGTTTCAACCGGAATCATCTGGATGATTCCATTATTCACAGCCGCTATGTAATCCCCGTCTTCTTTCTGAATCAGTGCTGTTACAGGAACCAGCCAGGTATCCTTTGATTCATTTATTAAAATCTGGGCCTTCGCCGTAATCCCCGCGATCAGCCGGGAATTATTATCTTCAATCTTTACCGTGGTTGGGATGACACGTTCCGTGGATCCGCCTCCCTTTTCTTCTCCGGTAGGCGAAATCTTGATCACCTGTCCCTGGACGGTTTCGCCGTTCAGTATGTCGGCGCTGATTGTCACCGGCTGTCCAATCTCTACCTTTCCGATGGAATATTCACTGATGTTGATTTTCATCTCCAGATCTTCCAGATTTTCAATAATAAAAATCGGCTTGTCATCCTCTGTGGTATCCGCAAACCGGCCTACTTTCGTGTTCACACGCACTACAGTACCGTCGATAGGGCTTTTAATTTCCGTATCTTCCAGATTCTTCTTTTTCCTGTCCAGTTCAAATTCCGCGTTTTTTATCTGCAAAGCATAGGAATCATCCGCAGCCGGTTTTCCATCCTTTAAATTATAAGTGCGGATCTGACGTTCGCATTCTTCCACAGCCGTCCTCGCATTGTCTAAATCTACCTGGGATATCCCTCCGCTCTGGAACAGGGCAGCCGAACGCGTATAATGATCCCTGGCGTCTTTTAAAGCCTGGACCGCTTTGGCATATCCGTTTTCCGCCAAAATCTGCTGTTCATTGTAATTTGCAACAGCCAGATCATAGGCGTTCTGCGCGATGTCCACTTCCTTCTGGATGTCGGTGCGGTCTAATACTGCCAGAAGCTGGCCTTCTTTTACCTGATCGCCTTCTTTTACCGGCATCTCGATGATTTCGGCATGGAGGTTGGATACAACATCCACACTGTCGGTACCCTCCACAGGGCCATTTACCATTAGCTGCTCTTCAACGTCGCCCCGGACTAAAGGAGTGACGTTTACCATCGCCTGAACGGCCGGCCCCTTGTTCATGGAATTCACCGCAATTAGGACGACGACTGCTGCGGCAGCGGCCCCGGTCACAATCTTTCTTCTGCGGCTCCATTTTTTCCTTGTTTTTTTACGTTTTTTCTCGCTGGTACCCGGCTCCATCAGCCGCTCTAATTCCTGGTCAAACTCATCTGTTTTCTTAATCTCTTCCATCTCTATTCCCCAACTCTCTGTGTCACAAATTCTGGTATCTGTCCCGTTTTAAATAAATACTGGTATTCCTGGGTAATTCCCTGATTTACAAAGCGAATGCTCAAATCCAGGTTATAATCCAGGCTGGTAAATGAATTATATTCTGAATTTTCCATTAAAACCGCGTGTTTCAAAATTTCTTTCACCTGTTCCGGATCGCTGAATACAATTTTTTCTTCATTTCCTCCATAGCGTTTCCAAACGGCAGCGCTCTCCGGCGTAAAACCTTCCAGCGTATCCTTCACATCCAGCCCATATTCCTTGAGAAGGCCCAGGGTTTTCTCAAAAGAAGGATAAACCGGATAATATTCCACTTCACTGATCGTATTATAATAATACTGGTAGTTATTAACCAGGGCCTGTCTCCTGGCCCATTCAAGCGTCGGTTCTTCATCTTTGGTGACAAAACGAATGATTCCGACCGGAGTTTCCATCCTGCGCGTCTCCATCTCCGTATTCATCCACTCTTCCTGATATGCCTGAAGGATGGAAGCTGCCTGTCCCTGGGAATTGCCTGCCAGGCGCGATTCCTTTCCCTTATTATTGTTCTTCTTATAAATCACTGAAGAAGTTTCCTCTCCTGTCTGATTCAGGATCGGATAATTGCCGTCTTTATACTCCCTCGATCCATAAAGCCGTTTAAATCCGTCTTCTGCGGCATTCAGAGGGATATAATAGCTGCGCACAGCAGTCCGGTTCCCTTTTAAATAATATTTGATTAAAACTTCCGTATATACCTGCCCTGCGTCTTCTTTAGAATCTATATAATAAGAGCGGGACGAGGGGACAGATTCCGCTTTCAGCCGGTTATTTCTGTCAATTCCCGCCTGGGCCAGTTCAAGAGCAGCCCCAGGATCAGTAATCTTCATATGCTTTTCCCTGTAATCATCGCCGCTCTCCCGGTTCCATTTGTAAATGTCCCCGTCAACAGGCACAATGCTTCCATAATCCACCCAGTTGTCCACGCCGTTAAGTCCCACCGAAACATGAGATATGTTTCCCGCATCGGGAAGGTACTTGTCATATCCGAAGATATCATAGCGGAAAACAATTAAAACCAGCAAAGATGCCGCAATGCAGCCTAATAGCTGAAGCTTATGCCCAAATAGCTGTTTAAAATCAAAATTATAAATAACCTCAATCACACAATGGGCGATAATGCAGCCGCAAAGCATACAGAACACAGCCCATCCCATAGATTTCCTCAGCCCCCATCCAAACAGCATCATGGAAAGGGAACAGAACATCACAATCAGGATTCTGATCACCGGTTTTGTAACAGGAAACGCCATCGCTTTTCCCGCCGCTTCCGAAGGCCTTTTTTTATACAGGATCAATCCCAGGGCCATCAAAACTACGAAAGCCCCCAGGGCCGCTATAATGCGCCAGAGAATAATCCCATCAGATTCATACTGAGACACAGATCTGGTATAGGCTGTAACAGGTGAGAAGTCCTGGAGAACCTGCCGAAGGAAACTGTTTTCCGGAGCGTATGTCCAGAACCACGTATAAAAACATCCCTCTATGACAGACGCTGCCAAGGGCACATAGGAGAAAAACGTCAGCACTCCCATAAATCCTACCACACGGTTTCCCGTCAGCATCATCACAACAACCACAGTGGCGTATGCCAAAAGATAATAAGTCATATGCATCGCATACCCCTTGGCCCCTTCCGACAGCAGCGGCAGGAATTCCACTCCGTTAGAGACTGCGATCAGGATTCCGGCTGACAGAAACAACGCGTAAGGCAGCGCTATCATCCAGATTCCATTCATAAAATTAGCAAAATAGATCTTTTCCCGTTTCACCGGTATGCTGTGATAAAAATCCACTTTATTTTTGAAATTCAAATAAGAAAAACTGGTCATCCCGCAGACAATGGCCAATACTATGAACATAAAACATAAAAAGCCATTTCTTGCGCTTATGAGATTAATAATATCATTCTGATACCACTGTAACCATTCTGCCGCATCATAATATTCTCTGTTTTCCCCTGCCAGATAGACGGCTGCAACCGGAAATGTGAACAGGAAGAATAACATTACAAGAGCCAATGTCCACAAACGCCCTTTTATGTCTTCGTAGGATAATTTAAAAAATAAGTTTTTTGATGTCATATCCGACTACCTCCGTTTCACTGATAAATATTTCTTCCAATGACAGTGGTATCATCTCATAGAAAACAGGATTGACCGCCTCCATCACATTCTCAATCTCAGAAATCATGCCTCTGACGGTCAATGTACACAGACGTCCGCGCCTTTCTGTTTTTATTATGTTGAGAGCGATCAGATCCTCCGGTTCCATTCCCTCCGCCAGCACGCACTGAACCTTGTGAAGCGTGGTTTTCATATCATCCAAATCCTTGGACAAAAGGATTCCGCCTTTGTGAAGAAGGCCCACATGGTCGCAGATGTCTTCCAATTCCCTCAGGTTATGGGAAGCGATTATGGGGGTCAGGCTCCGCTCTTCCATATCATTGGCGAATATGCTCTTCACAGCCTGCCGCATGACCGGATCCAGCCCGTCAAATGTCTCATCACAAAACAGATAGTCCGTATTGGCACATACGCCGCAGATAACGGAAACCTGCTTCTTCATCCCTTTCGAAAATGTATTGATCTTCCTCTTCTCATCCAGCCCAAAACTTCCCATCAGATTATGAAAACGGATCTCGTCAAACTTTGGATACACCATCCTGTAATAGTTCATCATATCCTTTGGCGTAGAATTGCTGAAAAAATACTGTTCGTCTGATATGTAGAAAAATCTGGCTTTTACCGCCTCATTCTCATATACGGGAATTCCATCTATGGTGATCTGTCCTTCGTCAGGTTTGAGCACACCGCTGGCCATTCTTAAAAAGGTGCTCTTCCCGGCGCCGTTGGTGCCGATCAGCCCGAAAACACTGCCGTCTTTGATCGTTGCGTTAATGTTGTCAACTGCAACAATATCATCGAACCGCTTGGTCAGGTTTACCGCTTCTATCATCCTTCATTCCTCCCACACAAAAATATTCATCCACCTTGCTGTGCAGTTCATCACAGGTCACCCCTGCCATACAAGCTTCCTGCACAGCAGTCCGGAACTTTCTGTCAGCTTCCAACAGCTTCTTTTCCCGGATTACAGACTGGTCTGCCACAAAACTGCCTTTTCCCTTGACTGAATAGATATAGCCGTCCCGCTCCAGCTGCGCATAAGCCCGCTGGATCGTATTAGGGTTAATGGATAATTCTGTTGCCAGGCTTCTGACTGACGGAAGCTGGGTATTCTGTTCAAATCCTCCGCATATTATCAGTTCCTGCAGCTTTTCCACCACTTGTTCATATATCGGACGCCGGTCTTTATAATCTAATATAACCATTCCCATCTTCCTTCCAACTGTATTAATACTGTTAATACAGAAAGTATAGGTAATGCGGGTACTAATGTCAATTATTACCTGCTTACATATTTCTTAATATTTCTCAGCCCGGCCAAAAGGCGGGCCTGTTTGCCGCATGTCCGGTCCCGGCCCGCCCGGCTCTTCAACGGAAAAAGCCGGGAGAAGAAAAACCCGGTTCCGCACCCATGCCAAAACCACGTTTTCCTTCCCCCGGCTCAATTCTATAACCATAATCCTAAACCCATATCACATCATTTCCTTTAATTTTTCGAACGGAACCGCCGGGCTGTAAAGATATCCCTGGTATAAATCGCACCCCAGAAGATGAAGTTCATCCCTGATTCTTTCATTCTCCACAAACTCTGCGATAATCTCAAAATCCAGCTTCTGCCCCAAAGAAATGATGGACGCTATAATTCCGCGTATCCGCTCATTATCCCCAATCTGCCTGACCAGCTCCCCATCCAGTTTGACAATATCAAAAATATTGTCTCTTAAATATTTTAAAGATGTTTTTCCCATGCTGAAATCATCAACAGCTACCGCTATCCCTTTTTTCTTCAGACGGCTGATATTTTCCATAATGGATTTCATGGATTCGATCGACGTTTCCTCTGTTACTTCCAGGCAGAAATAGTCCGCCACTCCCGCCTCTTCCGCCATCTTAATGGTCATATCAATAAAATGGCCGTCATTTAGCTGCTCCGCCGTGACATTTACTGAAATTTTTATTCCCCGGCCTTCTCTGATGAGTTCCGTACAGCCGGACATCGCTTGTTTCATAATGCACCAGGTTAAACGGTCATAAAAGCCGTCTTCCTGTGCCAGAGCCACTACAAGAGGCGGGTATACCCCCTGTTCCATATAGTTCCACCGCATCAGGGCCTCTGCTCCGACCATTCCCCTGTCATGATGATACTGTGGCTGATATCCTACGGGAATCTTTCCCTCCTCCACATCGATCCTGAGCTGGGACACCAGATTTTTGGTCAATACTCCAAGACTGTCATGACGGTCCAGCAGTTTAAACGGCTCTCCCGCTCTCTGTTTCGCTTTGACCGCCTCCGTCAATTCGTCCAAAATGACTTTCGCCTGATTCTGACGTATCTGTTCGGAAATTCTCACAAAAGGCGCATAGATGCAGATGCCGGCAGCTATGATAACAAGCTGCACCAGCGCTCCGTTCACCGTGCCCGTAGCCAGATATCCGCTGAAAAGCACAGGCGTCGTCCAGGTCACCGTCTTCATAACAACGGGAATGAATCCCAAAACAGTGGCCCCATAAGAAATGAGCAGTGAACACAAGGGGGTTAAAATAAAGGGAATCAGCATCACCGGATTCAGTACTACCGGCAGGCCGTAAACAAGTATCTCATTGATATTAAAGAAGATTGCCGGAGCTGCCGAACAGGCCAGCTGCCGGTTTCCCTTGCCTTTCGTAAACAGAAGCAGGGCTGCAACCAGACAGATGGATGTGCCGCACCCGCCCAGCAGGGCGAAATTGTCCAAAAATGATTTGGATACAATGGCTGATGACACATCTTCCGGCACCAGATACACCTGGGCAACCGTATCCATGGCATTTCCCCCATGGATGCCAAAAAACCAGAGCAGATTTAAAACAAATACATACAGCGCACCTACCGATAATTCCCCTGATAAATGATTAAAGAACATGATGATCGAATTTGTGATCAGCTCATTAAAATTATTTTGGTGGAACACTTTTTTAATGAACAGATTAATAAAAACAAAGAACATCATGCAGAGGAACAGCGGCAGGATTGTTGAAAATGCATTTCTATAATCCAAGTCCGCTCCCCGGGTGTGAAAACGAAGTCCTTCCGAAAGGGCCGAGTAAAGATAATAAAATATTTTTGTGGCAATAACGGAAGCAAATATGGCCGTAAATACCCCGACTGAACCGAAATTGGAAAAAGCGACCGTGCCGTCCGCATCCAAAAAAAGCGCCACAAAACAAACCATGGACACGACCATGGCAATGACCCTCAAAAAATAGTCCTTTATCTGCATGGTGCCTGAATAATAAAAACTGATGCTCATAACAAGATAAACCGACATGAATCCAACGGTAATATTAAAAAGGAAATCCAATACCACCGCGATTATCCCCCCGGCCCAGGCCTCCGACCATCTTTGAAATTCCATGATAGGAAAGTTCCTGATCAATACTGAAAAAGCCCCTATCAAAAAAATTGGAATCAATAGAATAAATCCCCGTCTGATAGAGGCTATAATATTATTGTTCTCAATTTTGTATGTCAGCTTCAAAAGCTTTGCATACACATCCATCCTCTTCCACTCCGCCTTTATATACTTAATGGTAACGTCTCCTTTTCACAAATAAAACCTAATGGAATTATAAGCCCCATTCACTAAAAAGTCCACCATTTTTAAGAGAAATGGAAAGTGTTCCTATTGAACACAACAAAAAAACGCCAGGAAAACTCCTGGCGTTTTTTAAACCGTTTGGACACAAATTGCTTAATCTATAGAATTAGTCGTTACCATATAATGTAACAAGCTTCTGAAGATATTCATATCTTTCTTTCGCGTCTGCTTCGTTCTTAGCGAACAAATCAGCTGCTCTCTCAGGATTCTTCATAGCTAAGGATGCGTAACGTACTTCACCCTTCAAGAAGTCCTGATATCCTTCTAACTTAGGAGCCTTGCTGTCTAAGCTGAATTTCTTCTCAGCAGCCGGGTTGTATCTGAAGTTGTTCCAGTAACCTGTCTCAACTGCCAGCTTCTCTTCTGTCTGAGCCTTATCCATACCTTTCTTAATACCATGGTTGATACATGGAGCATAAGCGATGATTAATGATGGTCCCGGATAAGCTTCTGCTTCTGCAATCGCTTTAACGGTCTGAGCATAATCAGCACCCATAGCGATCTGTGCTACGTATACATAACCATAGCTCATAGCAATGCTTGCAAGGTCTTTCTTCTTAACGTCTTTACCGCCGGCAGCGAACTGAGCAACAGCGCCTGTCTTGGTAGCCTTAGAAGCCTGTCCGCCTGTGTTGGAGTAAACTTCGGTATCAAATACCATGATGTTGATATCTTTTCCGCTTGCCAATACGTGGTCTACACCGCCGAATCCGATATCATAAGCCCATCCGTCACCACCGAATACCCACTGGGATTTCTTAGCGAGGAAGTCTTTGTTCTTAACGATATCTTTGCAAACGTCACAGTCGATGCCATCTAATGCAGCTACAAGTTTGTCTGTAGCAGTTCCATTGGTAGCGCCGCTTCCAAATGTATCCAACCATTCCTGGCAGGCAGCTTTGATCTCGTCGGAAGACTGATCGGAAGCCAATACGGTTTCAACTTTTGCTTTCAGACCGTCTCTGATCGCGTTCTGAGCAAGAAGCATACCATAACCAAATTCTGCGTTATCCTCGAATAAGGAGTTATCCCATGCAGGACCCTGTCCCTTTGGATTTACAGTATAAGGTGTGGATGGTGAAGAGTTACCCCAGATAGAAGAACATCCTGTTGCGTTAGCGATGTACATTCTGTCACCGAATAACTGAGTAATTAATTTGGCGTAAGGTGTTTCACCACAGCCTGCACAAGCGCCTGAGAACTCAAGAAGAGGCTGTTTGAACTGGCTGCCCTTAACGGTGTTTTCTTTAAATTTAGCAATAACGTCTGTCTTGATTGGCAGAGACTGTCCATATGCGAAAATTTCCTGCTCGCCTAAGTTCTCTTCTAAGCCGCCCATAGTAAGAGCTTTTTCGCCCTTCTTTCCAGGACATACGTTTGCACAAGAACCGCATCCTGTACAGTCAAGAGCAGAAATTGTGATGGAGAACTTGTAGCCCGGCATACCTGTCATGTCAAGAGACTTCATATCTGCAGGTGCGTTAGCCGCTTCTTCAGCAGTCATAGCTGCAGGACGGATTACTGCATGAGGACATACATAGGAACAGAAGTTACACTGGATACAGTTGTCTGGATTCCATACCGGAACCTTAACAGCGATACCGCGTTTCTCATATGCAGAAGATCCTGATGGTGTGGAACCGTCTACATAATCTGTAAATGCGGATACAGGTAAAGAATCACCTTCCTGAGCGCTTACTTTTGTCTGAATGTTGTTAACGAAATCAACAACATCTTTTCTGCCTTCTGTTACGGTCTTATAGTCAAGGCCTTCGTCTTCGCAGTTCTTCCAGTCTTCCGGAACTTCTACTTTAACAACGCCCTTAGCGCCGGCATCGATAGCTGCCCAGTTCTTCATAACAACATCTTCACCCTTACGTCCGTAAGTAGCTTTTGCTGCTGCTTTCATCAGTTCGTTTGCTTTTTCAGCAGGAATGATTCCTGTCAGCTCAAAGAATGCGGACTGAAGAATTGTGTTGATACGTGTTGGTCCCATACCGGTTTCGATACCGATCTTAACACCGTCAATTGTGTAGAAGTTGATATTGTGGTCAGCAATGTATTTCTTAACCTGTCCAGGAAGATGTTTGTTCAGTCCATCCATATCCCATGGGCAGTTTAATAAGAATGTGCCGCCGTCAACCAATTCCTGAGCCATATTGTACTTACGGATATAAGCAGGATTATGGCAGGCTACGAAGTCAGCTCTGCGGATTAAGTATGTGGATTTAATCGGTGTATGTCCAAAACGTAAATGGGACATTGTAACACCGCCGGATTTCTTTGAGTCATAATCAAAGTAAGCCTGAGCGTACATATCTGTGTTGTCACCGATGATCTTGATGGAGTTCTTGTTAGCTCCTACAGTACCGTCAGCGCCCAGACCCCAGAACTTACAGTTTGTAGTTCCTTCAGGAGTTGTAACAAGCGGAGCGCCCAGTTCAAGGGATAAGTTTGTAACATCATCAACGATACCAACAGTGAATTTCTGTTTTTCTTTGTTGCCGAATACAGCTACGACCTGAGCCGGAGTTGTATCTTTGGAACCTAAACCATAACGTCCTGTGAATACAGGGATATCATGGAACTTAGTGCCCTTTAATGCAGCAACAACGTCTAAGTATAACGGCTCGCCTAAAGAACCTGGTTCTTTGGTTCTGTCTAATACGGAAATCTGTTTTACAGTATCCGGAATCGCTTCGATCAGAGCCTCTGCGCAGAATGGTCTGTAAAGACGAACTTTTACAACACCAACTTTAGCGCCGGAATTCTTGATCATGTAATCGATGGTCTCTTCAATGGTATCGTTAACAGAACCCATGGAGATGATTACATGCTCAGCATCTGCTGCGCCGTAGTAGTTGAATAATTTGTAATCTGTACCGATTTTAGCATTAACCTTGTCCATATATTTCTGAACGATTGCAGGAAGCGCATCGTAATATGGGTTGCATGCTTCTCTTGCCTGGAAGAAAATATCCGGGTTCTGTGCAGAACCTCTCTGGCATGGATGATTTGGATTCAATGCGTTCTTACGGAAAGCATCTACAGCATCCATATCAACCATCTCTTTTAAGTCTTCATAATCCCATGTTTCGATCTTCTGGATCTCATGAGATGTACGGAAACCATCAAAGAAGTTGATGAAAGGAACTTTTCCTTCAAGAGCTGCCATATGAGCAACAGGAGTTAAGTCCATAACTTCCTGTACGCTGGATTCACACATCATAGCGCAGCCTGTCTGACGGCATGCGTAAACGTCGGAATGATCTCCGAAGATTGATAATGCATGGCTTGCTAAAGCACGTGCGGAAACGTTGAACACGCCCGGAAGCTGTTCACCGGCAATTTTGTATAAGTTTGGAATCATCAGTAACAGACCCTGGGAAGCTGTGTAAGTGGTGGTTAACGCACCAGCAGCTAAAGAACCGTGTACAGCTCCGGCTGCACCAGCTTCAGACTGCATCTCTGTAATCTGTACTTTCTGTCCGAAGATATTAGTTCTTCCGTCTGTTGCCCATTCATCAGTAGCTTCAGCCATTGGTGAAGATGGGGTAATTGGATAGATAGCCGCTACATCAGTAAATGCATAAGAAGCATGTGCTGCTGCATGGTTGCCATCCATGGTTTTCATTTTTCTTGCCATTTGATTTTCCTCCTACAAATGTGAATATTGCATGATCCGGAAATGATTTACACCTCCGGTTTTGTTGAGCCTTCCAAGGGAAGGCTGACCTGTATTTTATTATACCAATTTTTCGCTGATTTGCAAACGATAAAACGCCAAAATAACGTATTATTTTACGAACAATCCGTAAAAAAACAGCGATTACTGCACAGGGCTGCAATAATCGCTGTATCTTACCTTAATTTATCAGACGCCAGGGCCGCTGGCCGCTGTGGTCGGCGTCATCGGATTTGGGTCAATGACATGGGACGGCTGGCTGGCCGGTTCCGTTCCTGGCCCGGGAATTTCAGTGCTGACCGGAGGGGCTGGCTGGGTCTCCTGGGGAGTTGATGGCGCCGGCTCCGGCTGGGTCACAGGTTCGCCCGGAGAAGTCACCGTTTCACCCGGCTGTACGGTTCCGCTTTCGCCAGGCTGGGTGGCGGTTCCTGATTCGGAACTGTTTTCCGAACTTTCAGGAGGAATGACAACTCCAGATGTGTTCCTCTTAATCACCGCCGCTTTTCCTTTATATGTGCTGCTGTGGAAAAATTCATCCGTAATCACTTCCCCATTCTTCTTCGTGATCAGGTTGGTAATCCAGCGGCTTCCGTTGACAGCTTTCTTCGCTTCCACTTCAACGCCCAGCTCCAGTGTCTGGTCTTCTTCATAAGTCGGAGCAGGCGGATCCAGTTCCGCTGTTTTTTCAGAATGCATGAGCAGTTCCACTCCGTCTTCCAGGATCGGGATTCCCACAATTGAAATGGTCAGTTTCTGGCTTTCAAACTTCGTCCTGATGGCTACGGCGCTGGGCGAATTGTTGACGAACTTCATATCCGGCCCCGCATAACCGTCGTAGCTCACCATGGCGTCTTCGCCTGGGGTTACATAAGACGGTTCATAGCTGTGGGCATGGCGTTCAGTAGTCGTAAGCCCGGAAAATACAACCGCATTGTATAATGTAGAGGATACCTGGCAAACGCCGCCGCCCGGCTCTTCCACCAGCACTCCGTTGGAATAAGCTCCGGCCGGCCGGTAACCTTTGTCCGTAGTTCTGTTTCCAGTGGTATTATTAAAGGAGAATTCCTCTCCCGGCTGAATGATTAAACCGTTCAGCGCTTCACATGCCAGTCTGATATTCGTGTTTCTGTCCTTATTCGAAGTTGTGGTGGTGGTAAAGGTTCCGATCACCTGATAGAGTTCCTTCGCCTGTGCCTCTGTGATCTCGGGCGTTGTCACAGTTCCTTCCGCCTTGATAGTGGCGCTGAAGTCTTTTTTCCCCAGGGCCGTCTGGATATCCGCCGCCAGCTTCTCCTGGTTGATGGACAGTCCGTTCTGCTCACCTGAATAGATGAATTTGCCTGTATCCTTATCAAACCCAGATATTGAACCGTTTCTGGCAGGCACATCCCAAAGCTTTGCGGCCTCTTTCGCTTCCGCCTTTACCGCTTCCTCCAGGCCGTCGATATCCAATGTATATGTTTCTTTTGGCACTCCATGATAAATCTCATCCAAAAGGATGTCCACCTTTTCAGCGATCAGATCTTTCACCTCATATGGCTCTTTTCCTTCATAGATAACTTTCATGTTCCAGGGATACTTTTTCAGGATTTCCGCCCTGGCCGCATCGATGGACATCCCCGTAATGGTGATTCCGTCCACAACCACTTCTTTCTGAAGTTCTGTTTCCTCTATTGTAGAGGTTGTTTCGGAAGTTTCCTCCACCTTCTTTTTCCCCATCGTCTTGGCAACCAATACCACACATAAAATGACAATGATCAATAACACGCCGCCAATTGCAATCTTTGTATAGTCATAAGCAGGTTTTCTTCTTCTGCCGCCCCGTCTGGAAGACCCCGCCGCTCTGCTGCCCGAATAACCCCTGCCGGATCCCGATGTTTTTCTTCTGCTTGAATTCTTTCTGTTGTAGCTGTTTGTACTCATCTGTTTCACCTGTATTCACATTATAATGTAGCGTTACAAATGGTAGTATACCATAATTTGTGGAAAATGGAATTACATATTTATTAAATTATATAAAAATTTTCGACTTATTTTTTGCATTTTACATAATTGCTAAATCGTGTTACCATAATGTTACTAAACTGTTACCAAATGCATAATTTTATATAGAAAGGAAGTTTTCAATATGAGACTGGTTGACCTTCATGTACACTCCACCGCCTCCGACGGTACATTCACGCCTTCTGAGGTGGCGGCATATGCTGCTTCAAAATCTTTAGCGGCCATCGCGCTCACCGATCACGATACCGTGGACGGCATTGATGAGGCATTGGCGGCCGCCGGTTATCCTCTGGAAGTCGTTCCCGGAATCGAACTATCCTGTGTCTACCAGGGGGAAGAAATCCATATTCTGGGCTTCTATGTTGATTTAAACCAAAAACTGTTTTTAGATGAATTGGAAAATATCCGCAGAATACGCGAAGAAAGAAACTTTGAGATGATCCGCCGGTTCAATGACGCCGGCATCCTGATCACGTATGACGATTTAAGAAACGGCCACCCCGAAACCGTGATCACCCGTGCCCATTTTGCCAAAGTGCTTCTGGACAAAGGCTATGCGTCCTCCATGGATCAGGCTTTTAAACAGTACTTACAGTACGGAGGGCCTTACTGCATGAGAAAAGAAAAGATCACTCCCCAAAAAGCCATGTCCATACTGGCTCTGGGCCATGGGTTTCCGGTCCTGGCCCACCCGCTTCAATACAAACTGGGGTATGAAAAAACAGAGGAACTCATCGTATTTCTGAAATCCCTGGGACTTCGCGGTGTGGAAGTCTATCATTCCTCCAATAACCAATATGAAAGCGGCAGGCTGAAAGATATCTGTACAAAACACCGGCTCCGCCCCACCGGAGGTTCCGATTTTCACGGTAAAAATAAACCGGATATCGACCTGGGATGCGGGCGGGGAGGGTTGAGAGTTTCCTCTCTTTTATTGGATGATATCAAAGCTGATCTAAACCGTTCAGATACAAATCCGTAAGACAGTATTTCACAGTTCCTCTGTAACCGGTCACCGTATGGGCCATGGCCAGGGAATTGAGAATCGCTTCCTCTGTGGCCTCGGCCGCGGCTGTGAAGGCCCGTTCTAACTTGGCCTCTTCCAGTATCTGAATCTCTATAATCTCCTGATCCGGCTTAAAAGGAATCCGGTTTGCGGTGGTAAAACCGACCACAATATCGCCGCTTCCGTGGCCCATGTCGGATCCGCACCTGGAGAGTCCAACCCCGGCCCGTTTGATGATCCGTTTTAACTGCCGGTCCGATACGGGCAGATTGGTGGCAATGATGATCATCACTGATCCCTGGTCGGTTTTTGACGCCTCTATCCGGTCCGCCAGCGTCTTTCCCACCTGTTTTCCATTGATCCTGAGGCTTTTCGCAGCCCCGAAATTCGTCTGCACCAAGGACCCGATCACATATTCCCGGCCATCGTACTCAATGATCCGGGATGCCGAACCAATTCCGCCTTTTAATCCGAAGCAGACCGTTCCTTTTCCAGCCCCCACATCCCCCTCTTCAAAATCCACACCTGCATTTAAAATAGCCTGGCGGACCTGGGGCTCTCCAATGACCCGTTTTTGTATCCGGTTTAATGCGCTGTCGTTGCACTCTCCCACCACAGGGTTAACGGAACTGACCGTCACCTGATCCGCTTCGCACCGCTCAATCATATAGCCGGTCAGGGCATCGTGCACCTTGCCCACATTCAGCGTATTGGTAAGAGCGATGGGTGTCTCCAAAGTTCCCAGCTCCTCAATCTGAACCAGTCCCTGGGATTTTCCAAAGCCGTTATGGATATAAACGGCGGCTGTAAGCTTGTTTATAAACGGATTGTCCTCACACGGAAGGATCACCGTCACTCCTGTTTTGTGTTCTTCATCGTCCAACGTAACATGTCCCACTTTTACCCCCGGCACATCGGTTATTTTATTTTTGCTCCCGGGACGTCCGTCTCCGATTATAATGCCGTATTCCCTGATTCTTTTATTCATATTCATAAATCTCTCCGTTTTATCCAATCATTTGGCCGCTCTTCTTCTCCTGCTGTTTTTCAGCGCGGTTCTCCTGTTCACTTCATCTTTGAGCAGTGAATAGCCCACAGAACACAAAGGGATGAAGATCAGCATTCCCACAATCCCCATAGCGCTGCCGCCAACGGTCACCGCAACCAGCACCCATATGGAAGGAAGTCCCACAGAATTGCCCACCACATGAGGGTAGATCAGGTTTCCTTCGATCTGCTGCAGCACAAAAAAGATGATGATAAAAGCCAGGGCCTGCAGCGGGTTCACGATCAGCATGAGGAATGCCCCCACCGCGCATCCGATAAATGCGCCGAACATGGGAATCAGTGCGGTAAATGCGATCAGAACGCCGATCAGCACCGCATATGGCATTCTGAATATGCTCAGGGTCAGGAAAAACATCAGTCCTAATATCACAGCTTCCAGGCATTGCCCGGTCAGGAAATTGGAAAATGTCTTCTCCGCCAGGGCTGAAATCTCAAATATCCGGCCCGCTGTTTTGTCTTTCAAAAATGCCCCCAGAAACTTTTTGATCTGCCGCGCCAGGATCTCTTTCTGAAGCAGAATATAAACAGCAAATATAAAGCCGATGCCGAATGTGGCAATTCCGCTGACAATGCTCATGGCAGCAGAAAATGTGGTGGAGAGCACAGTTCCCGCACCATTCCCCAAAAAGCTGAGAATCCCTTCCAGCGTCTGCTTCCAGTCCACTTCAACCTGGCTGATATAATTTACAATTTCAGGATAAGTAGCAAATATAACCTGAGCCTGTCTCTGTACCTCTTCTAAAAAAGCAGGTATGCTTTCCTGCAGCATAACCAGCGTCCTAAACAGCTCTGGAACCACCACCAGAATGACCACCAGCATCACGCCCAGCACCGCCAGGATCGCTGCCGTCAGGCTGAGGGGCCGTTTCCATTTTTTCTCTCTTCCCGGACAGATAAAGCTTTCAATTTTTCTCATGGGAACATTGAGGATAAACGCAATGACCATGCCGATCAGAAACGGCAGCATCATTTTAAAAAGCGCCCCCGCCAGTTCCAGCACATTCCGGTAATTGATGCCGACTACCACAGCCACAACTGTAAATATTATGATTCCCTTTATTTTTTTAACATTTTCCCTGTTTAGTTCCATTCACATTCTCCACTCTTTAACATTTCAAACGCACTCATTATCTGGTCTTTTCCTGCCATCCAGGTTCCCTGGGCCATCAGGCTGCTGCCGCCGCCCCGGCCATTTAAATTATCGTTCAGCCACCTGCTCAATTTTTTCATATCTCCCTTTGCGCTTCCCAGCGCATACTGCCAGTTTCCGTCTTCTCCGGAGCAGACTGCCGCCACACTCCCCCTGCCCTGTTCGTACAGCATGGTACAGAACCGGCGGAGCTGGACCGGCATGAGATCCTGTTCAAATACCAGCAGCGGCTGGTCTGATTCGGGATAGGCTTCTGTCTTTGCCGTAAATAACTGCTGGTATACCTGGTTCAGCAGGAACTCTCTTCTCTCGCTTTCCATCTTTAACTTCTCAACCGCTTCCGCAAGCTTAACCGGTTTGGCGGAAAGCAGATGGGAAATACTCCGTATCTGGCATAATCTCTTTTCATAGTCCAATAGGGCGTCTTTTCCACAAAGCATGGAGATTCTGACGCCTCCTTTATAGCTGATCATTCCGGTGGCCTTGATAATCCCGATCTCTCCGGTACGCTCCACATGGGTTCCGCAGCAGGCGCAGATATCTCCTCCCGGAATTTCCACAATCCTGACCTGGCCGCTCAGTTCCTTTTTACTCCGGTAATCCATCCTATGTAATGTCTCTTCATCGGGATAACCGGCTAAAACAGGCACATTATCATACACTACCTGATTGGCCTCCAGCTCAATCTCCCTCAACTGCTGTGCATCCAGCACGCCGTTGAAATCCACGGTCACTTCTTCGCTTCCCATATGGAATCCCACATTATCATATCCATATTTCCGGTGCACCAGACCGGACAATATGTGTTCACCCGAATGGAGCTGCATGTTGCGGTAACGCCTGTCCCAATCTAAAACTCCGGTTACCTGCGCCCCTTCTTCCAGCGCTCTGTCCGTATAGTGGATGATTTCTCCGCCCTTTTCATGAACGGATATCACATTGGCATCTCCCAGCGTGCCCATATCAGAAGGCTGTCCTCCGCCTTCCGGATAAAATGCAGTCCTGTCCAGCACCACTTCATACCTGTCCTGTTTCCCTTTTGTACATCTGAGCACTTTACCTTCAAACTCTTTTACATAAGGTGTACTGTAATATAATTTTTCCATAGTTCTCTTCTTTCCCGGTTCATTTACCCCTTCTGGGGCCTGTTTCATTCTATTATTTAGATTATACACAAGTCTCCTATAACTTCAATCAAAATAATTCTAAAATTTTTCAAAAAATTTGGAAACAGTGGCAAGCAGGGCCTCATATGATGGAGTGTAAAGAAAATATTTCGGAGGATTTAACATGAGTGATTTAGCAGCAACAAACTGTGGTTGTGGATGCGGATGTGAAAGCGGAGGAAGCGGATTTAACTGTATCTGGCTGATTTTGATCCTTCTGTGCTGCTGCGGCGGCAACGGATTCGGCGGCGGATGTTGTGAACATAACAGCTGTGGCTGTGGAAGCAGCAACGGATGCGACTGGATCTGGATCATCATTCTTCTGTGCTGCTGTGGCGGCGGCAACGGCTTCTGCTAAAGCAGGCAAGGGCATCTTTTCGAAGATGCCCTTTTTTTGCCCTTTATTATTTGCCTTTGGAAGGCCTGGTAGGACGGTTGCCCTTATCCGAACCCTTCCCCCGGTTCCTCTCTTCTCTTTTTTTCAAACATTCATCATCTATTTCATAAACAGCATTTCCTTCTATTACAAGTCTGGTATAAATCATCAGTATCTCCTTTGATTCTCAATTCTTTTCTAATAGTAATATATGCAGAAGACATGATTCCATTGAATCCCGCATATATTCAAACAAGACTACCGAACAGGACATCTCACATGATACAAAAACAGGATATTAAGTTGACCGAACTGGACTATCTGATCGGATCTCCACACACACAGATGGTAAAGGCTGCCTTGCCATATATGAACATACCGGAACAGAAGTTCTTATCACTTATGGTAAAGGTAAATGAACTGCAGCGCACAATGCAGTTGTTTAACGGTGGGGAAATGAGCGCCATGGGATTAAAATCCCCGGAGGAAAAACCGGCCTCTCCGCTGGAAATGCTCAATGCCATAAAACCATATGGCTCCACCTATGAACAGGATTTAATCGACGTGGTGGTAAATGTTATGCAGGGCTTCCGCCTGTACCGTTCCTATCAGGAAACCGCGCCGAAAAGCGACGTGCCCCCGGATACCCCAGGCGCTTCCATGCCGCCTAAGCCGCCGTGGGAACAGTTGAAATCCCTGTTGAGTCCGGAACAGCAGTCCCGGATGGAAACCATGCAGATGGTGATGCAGACCATGCAGCAATTTACTTAGTTGAAGTATTTCATTAGAAAATGGAGGAATTATGAACGATTCATGGAAACAGGATCCCAGAGTAAAAGCTATGAACCCTGAAAAAATTAAGTTTTTGACCGAACTCACCCAACAGCTTGAAACTACACCCAAAGACCAGCTTCTCATGAAATTTATGACAATCAATATGGAAGCCGGAAAAAAGGGCATTCAGTTTACAGACCATGAAACCGACCTTTTAGTCAGCATTTTAAGCGCAAATATGAGCCAGGCTGACCGCAACAAACTGGATACCTTAAAAATGCTCTCAAAAAAACTGGCTAAACGCAGTATCTAGTTCAGCCAGTTTCGGTACTTATTAAATTGTCTGCCTGCATTCCGGTTTATTCATACTCCAATTGCGAAAGGTCGGACACAATGACGATATTAGTTTTTCCGTCCACAGACTGAACCAGCTGTTTCATCTGTTCTTCCGGAATCCTGATACATCCCGCCGAACCGGTATCTGCTGCAGACTGTGTACAATGTATAAAAATGGCGGATCCCTTGCCGGGAATACATTCCGTATTGTAATTTAAAACCAAACCGTAATTATAAAATGGGGCTGCCGCAGACATATCCTCTGCGGAGTTCCATACCTTCTTTGTCTCATTGGTATTTACCAGCTTATTATAATAAACGCTCTCCGGGTCATCCACCCAGTAATCCCCGCTTTTAATCTCATGGTAATCCAAAACGCTGCCCGGATCCTCTTTCAGTCCAAATGCCATGGTGAACTGATAGGTGCCCAAAGGCGTCTTTCCGTCGCCTTCTTTCTTATCGGCTGTACCGCCGTTCCTGCCATAAACTCCCGGCACTGTAAATACCTCCGTCCAGTTCTTCCGCATTCCAGGCCCTTTTTCAGAGGACGCCTTTCTATAATAGCTCACCTTTACCTTCTCAAGTCCGGATGCCTCCACCAGGATTAGCTGTTCCGCTGTATCCGCCGCCTTCAGGTTTCCAACCGCCGCCGCTTCCACCACCGGCTCCAGAATTTCGTCCGCAAACGCAGTCCCCACAAGGCCTGCCAGGCTGACTGACGCAGCCAGCAGGGCCGTTATAATTGTTTTTCTCATTGATGTATATCTCCTGTTTTCTGGTCTTCTTCAGGGTTCCATAGAACCGGAACCACTTTCTGCAAATCTGTATCAATCAAGCCATATGTATTGAGCCGGAGTTTTGGGATCACCGGCAGGCTGGTGAATGCCAGAGTCATAAACGGATCGATGGTATCCGGGATTCCCAATTCTTTGGCGCAGTCCTTCAGTTTTTCCAGTCCTGCTTCCACCTCTTGGGCTGATTCCAGGCTCATGAGGCCAGCGATGGGCAGTTTCAGTTGGCCGATCAGCTTTCCGTCCGCCGCAATGGCCAGGCCGCCTTCATTTTCCCTGACCGCATTGGCCGCAATCACCATATCCCTGTCATTGGTTCCGGCGACTAACAGATTGTGGGAATCGTGAGCCACGCTGGTGGCTACCGCGCCATTTTTAAGCCCATATCCGCCGATAAATCCGATTCCGATATGCCCGGTATGAAGATGGCGCTCAAATACCGCCATTTTTACAATATCATGTTCCAGATCAACACCAGGGGCAACGCCTTCCATCTCTTTCCACGGCACAATCTGCTCTGTGGTAAGAATCTCTCCCGGAACCAGGGCAAATACCCTTTGACAGCTTCCGTGCTCCTTTAACTGCAGATCGCTTTCCCTGATCTCATCCAAATGGAAGGAATGCAGCACACGGTCATAGACTTCGCGGAAAACCCTGGGCTCCCCTTCCGGCGAACCTAAGAACCTGCCGTCTTCTGCCGCCAGTTTTCCTTTTTTATAAACGCATTTGACCTGTACCTGCTCCAGATCGGAAAGGATGGTAAGATCCGCCTGATAGCCGGGAGCAACCGCTCCCAAATCTTTCAACCCGAAATATTGGGCTGCGTGAAGGGTCCCCATTCGCACCGCCTTCACCGGATCCGCCCCCAGTTCAACTGCTCTTCGGATGATATAGTCAATATGACCGCCTTCTATCAAATCTCCTGGATGTTTGTCGTCCGTAGCCAGCATACAGCGTTGGTAATAAGGCTCCTTAAACAAAGGCATCAGCGCCTCCAGGTTCTTGGCAGCCGTTCCCTCACGGATCATAATCCACTGTCCCCGTCTCAGCTTTTCAATGGCTTCCAAAGCATCGGAACACTCATGGTCTGACATGACGCCCGCCGCCGCATAGGCGTTCAGTTCCCTGCCGCATAGTCCGGGAGCATGGCCGTCCGTCAGTTTCCCAAAGCTTTTGACATCATACAGTTTATCCAGGATATCCTGATCTGCCTGAACCGTACCAAAGGAATTCATCAGCTCCGCCAGACCAAGCACCCTCTCTTCATTATAATAAGGGCGGAGCTGTTCAGCCAGCAGCACGGCGCCGGATTCGTCAAGTCCCGTAGAGGGCACGCAGGAAGGAAGCATGAAATATACGGACAGCATCAGATTTTCCGTAGCCGCCAGCATGTAATCAATCCCCTGGGTTCCTGCCACGTTGGCAATTTCATGAGGGTCGGTGATCACCGTCGTAGTTCCATGAGGCATGACTGCTTTCTCGAATTCAGAAGGGGTAATCATAGCGCTTTCCAGATGAATATGGCCGTCAATAAAACCGGGACAAATCACACATCCCGAAAGATCCACTTCCTCCAATCCGTCATATTCCCCAACTCCTGCTATATAACCGTCCGTGATCGCCACATCCGCTTTTTCCAATTCATTCGTAAATACATTCAGCACTTTGGCATTCTTTAATACAAGCTGCGGTTTTACTGTTTGGGCAGCGGCCTGTATCCTTGATTTTAATACCTTTGTATCTCTCATAGTTTTTTCACCGATACCTTTCTCCTTTTGGTAGTATTTTAACACAATTAACGGAGGACGTGAAGGTGTTTTGGAAAATCCTTTTGGAGGGTGGTGCAATTGGGGGGTAATTAGCGAAAGTAACGCAGAAAAGCGTGGGGAGGGGACGGACGGCGGGCTGGGCTTTTGGGACGGGGACGGGGCGGCCGGAATCCAACGGCACCGGAAAGCGGCTTACAACCGTAAGTGAAACTAAGGCCGCAGGCATGAAAAAAGACGGTCCGATGCCCATTCACGGTAAACTCTTTATGGGACTTTACCGTTCAGTGGGCATCTCAGAAACTGATTTGGTTTTCAGTTTCTGCCCGTCTTTTTCCATGCCTGCAGCCTAAGTTTCACTAAACGGTTTCCAGACGCCTTCCGGTGCCGTTGGATTCCGGCCGCCCCGTCCCCGTCCCAAAAGCCCAGCCCGCCGTCCGTCCCCTCCCCACGCTTTTC
>NZ_WQPN01000172.1 GCF_018785315.1 Clostridium sp. MCC353
GTTTGTTATGTTTCCATAACGAGTTGTTTGGAATCTATTATCTCTAATAAATTCACCTCGGATGTCTTGAATTGTTCCGTTATAATCTCTTATAACAAAACATTTCTTGATATATTTCAATATGTGGTTTTCAAGGTACATATCGTAAGCTTCCGCTTACGGGCGGTTTTTATAGATATACAAAAACCAAATGGAGATGGAGAGATTCGAACTCTTGACCCCCTGCTTGCAAGGCAGGTGCTCTCCCAACTGAGCTACACCCCCATA
>NZ_WQPN01000173.1 GCF_018785315.1 Clostridium sp. MCC353
CGCCTCCAAACATCCAATCCCGCCTCTGCTCCCTCGTCCCGCTTTCCTGCGTAACATTCACAATTAAAGTAACTTACTCAATTAAATCCCAATTTAGGGTAAGAGAATAGGAAAATTGAATGCAGGCTCTATGCAACACGATTCATTTGGCTGACCATATCAATAAATTCTTTCATGTCTTCTATATAATTATAGGGTTCATATTCTGAATAGATGTCTGGACTATCAAGTATAACAATCTGTACACCGTCTGCCCGCAAGGCTTCTAATGTACCGGGCAGACAGCGGGCTTCATTTAAAGTTTTACACCGATACGCTAAACAGCCCTGTTTATCAAAAATTTTAGCTATAATAAAAATATCCTTATTTAACATTTATCTGCCCTCCCAATACTTTAGACGTTCCAAAAATTCATGTTCGCTGCATATTGCCCGATCTGTATATTCCTTATAAAGCTACCGCCCCTCGCCATTAATCTGTATGTACAATATCTGATGGCTTATCGTCTGTGATTCCATGCATGAATCGTCACCAATATGAGAAACAAAACTCCCGATGCGAAATGAACGTAATGCCAAAACTCATGATAAGGGATTCTTAAAAATCGAAACACGATATTGGAGATCATAATGCCGCTGATCAGCAAAATTAACGTTGAAACCGCCAAAAGAAGATTAATCCAATAACGAAACTTCACGGCACGGCTATCAGGCTGCTTTAAGCGTCTTTTCTTGAACATTTGCACGAACCATAACCGATTTTCAATGCAGTGGTAAGCCATCAAAACAAAGGCAGTTACCCCAAATACTTCATGCCGGTACTGTGTCTGACCGTCAAGAATATAGGGTACTGTTCCAAGAATTGCGATCAGCATGGAAAAATTGAGACAACAGCGGAAAATCTTCTTTGAGTTCACCATAAACACCCACTTTCTATTCAGGATAATAGGCCATCTCGACTTGACCAATCATATCAATGTGCGACGAGTTCTCGCAGCTGTATTGCGGTGTGGGATAAATGACCGCCGCTTCATTCCCGGTTGTAAATGTACCATCATACAACGCATATGATGAGAAAAAAAGGGCGGCCTCCAGCCGGCATTTGTACTCACCATCCGGCACTTGATTTCCATTATCATCAGTAAAGTCCCAAATAACCCGGTAGCTACCGCTATTTTGGGGAGTTGCTCCGGAAACAGCCTCTATTTCCTCCATGCTCATATGGAGCGGGTCGGCGATTTTCCGCCAATGTGATAACGAAGTTTTACGTAATCTCCATCCGCCCGTTGAGGTATATTTGGTTACAGCTAAGGTACGAATAAGTTTTCCATCGGCATCCTCAATCCAAACCGCATATTGATTGGAACCAGCGCCGCCTTGGCGCTCGTAATCAAAGGTAATTTCGATTCTGCGCCCGCTGCCGGAAAAAGACGCATCATCAGCAGGCATAAAAGTTGCCAAATTGCGATAGACAGGCGTTAATTCGTCTTCAAAATAGAGAAAAACACCGGCGACACAGAGAACTATGAATAAAACTGCAAAGCGTATTTTCAAAAAGACCCCCTCCTCTTGACAGAATTACAATCACCTTATATGATACACATTGTATCATATAAGGTGTTGTTGTCAATTAGACAACCTGAGACAAATTAAGGAGAATTGTATCATGGACAAGAGAAAAACTGCCAACAAGGGGGTAAAAGACCGATTGTTTTCCGCATTGGTTGAATTTGCCGGACAGAAGGACTGGTCAAAGCTGACTGTGACTGAACTGATTAAAAAATCAGGCGTTGCACGGGCTTCTTTTTATCGCAACTTTAAATCCGTGGAAGAACTCATCAACTATGGAATTGACCATATGGCTCAGCGTTACCACGAAGAAAACCCATTTCCAAATGAAGATTTTCACAGCAGAGAAGCAATGCTGTATAAATTCCGATTCTATAAAGAGCATGCCAATCTGGTCCTGGCCTTTCATCATGCAAAGTTATCAACCACACTTCTGGACATCATCACTGACTGTGAGATCGATGCCTGCGGCGATATGTCCGTAGGTTCCATTTCCAAATATGAGCTTTACTTCTTTTCAGGAGCGTTTTATAATGTGCTGCTCTGCTGGCTTGAGAACGGCGCGAAAGAAACACCCGAATCTATGGCAGATGCATTTTTACAAATAATAAATAACAAAAACTGATTTTTTGAAATATCCGGGATATAAATATAGAAACGATTTCTGGATAAAATAGATAGGAACGCTTATATAGAAACTCGTTGAGTCAGTGATTTAGAAAGAGGAAAAATATGAATTATCCCACTTTGTTTTCTCCAATGAAGATTGGGCAAATAACCATAAAAAACCGTATTGTGATGTCTTCCATGTGTGTTGGATTAGCGGAATATGACGGTACAGCGGGCGAAGAACTGTCTGATTACTATGAGGAACGCGCCGCAGCCGGCGTGGGACTTATCATGACTGAATGCACACGCATCAATGAAACGAACTGCGTCTCCCATTCCCGAATGCTGTCAATGTCTCATGACAGGTATATTGAGCCAATGCGCAAGGTGACAGAGCGGATACATGCACATGGCGCAAAATTTTTTATCCAGTTATTCCATCCCGGACGGCAAAATCTGGTTGTTTTCCCTACTGTGTGGAAATATAATGAGCGCCTTGGAAAAATCTTTCCCTCTTATTGGAATTTGTTCTTTCGCTTATCCGGCGGTATTGACGAATCCTCTTTGGACGATCCTAAGATGGTAAAACGTATGAACCGTTATATGAAACCGCTTTTGGCTCCCAGCGCCGTCCCCTGCGGGCTTGGCGAAAACCCCATCCGCAATCAAAATACCGTTGCGATGACTGAGGAACAAATAAAAACACTCATCGATGAGTTTGTTGCAGCCGCCAAGAGGGTGCAAAAGGCCGGAGCGGACGGCGTGGAACTGCATGCGGCGCACGGGTATTTAATCCAACAGTTTTTAAGCCCTTATACCAACCTGCGGACAGATGAATACGGCGGTTCTTTGGAAAACCGGATGCGTTTTATACAGAAAATAATCAGCGGGATTCGAAAAGAGTGCGGAACCGATTTTCCCATCAGCGTCCGTTTGTCTGTAGAAGAATTTTACGACAGAATCGGCTACCCCGGTCAGGGAATTTGCCTGGAAGAGGGGGTGGAAATAGCCAAAAGGCTGGAAAGCTTTGGTATTGACGTCATTAATGTCAGCAGTGGTAACTATGACACGGAACAGACATCCTGCGAACCCATCAGCTTTGAGCCCGGCTGGCGCAAATATTTGGCAAAGGCCGTCAAGGATGCGGTAGGAATCCCAGTGATCGCCGCCAACCTGATACGTTCCCCAGAACAGGCGGAGGATCAGCTTGTGCAGGGAATACAGGATTTCATAGCAATGGGCCGTCCGTTTCTTTCAGATCCAGAATGGGCTAAAAAAGCCAAAGAGGGGCGAAGCGATGAAATTTTAAAATGCATTTGCTGCTTATATTGTATGGAATGCTTCCGTAAAAACATTTTGAACGGCAGGCCGATTTCCTGTGCGGTGAACCCTCGCGCCTGCCAGGAGAGCAAGTATGAAAACACCCCGCCCAAGGACGGGGATGGACGGCAAATCGTAATCGTAGGCGCGGGACCGGCTGGGCTCACTGCAGCAAAAGAACTGGCTGCCAGAAATTTTCAGGTCACGGTTTTAGAAAAGAACGCTGAACCCGGGGGACAACTGATCCTTGCAGAAACTCCGCCTTATAAAGAAAAAATAGGCTGGTTTATTCAAGAGATGACTCTTCTGGCACTGCAGCAAGGGGTAACCATTCGCTACAATGTAACTGCTGATAAGAAAATCATCGGCGAATATCAACCGTTTGCCGTGATTATAGCAACCGGAGGCGAGGCTGCTTCGCCGAGAATACCGGGATCTGACAAAGAATCCGTTGTGACAGTGACATCTATTTTAAACGGAGAGAAATACTACTCCGAAAAACGGATTGCCGTGATTGGTTCCGGCATGACCGGACTGGAAACTGCTGAATATCTGCTTGAGCAGGGGAATTCCGTTACCATTATTGAAATGGCAGATCAAATTGCCCCTGGCGCATATCCAACCAACGTCAGAGACGTCCTTCAACGGTTGGAAAAAGGAGCGGTTAGATTTCTTCCTGGCAGGCGGTTAGACAGGATTGGCGATGGTATCCTGTATTTAAGCAGAAAAGACGGAGTACTGGAAACGGTTCTTATTGATGTGACTGTACTGGCAATTGGGGTACGCAGCTGTGACACGCTGGCAAAAGAATGTGACGGCCATTATGCACACCTCTATGTCATTGGAGACGCGCAAAAACCGGCGCGTATTGGCGACGCAACTCGCAGAGCTTTCGAAATAGCCCGGTCAATACTGTAGAAAAGGTCTGATTAAGGATGTAAAAAAACAGAAGGAAAGCGGGGAGAGACTGCAACCGGTCCGGCCTTCCGGCCTCCGGGCCCAGCCTCTCCCCTCTTTCCTGCGTAACGTTCTCAACTAAATCTCAATTATTCAAGCAATTCAGATATCGTAATCGGGAGGTCGCCGTATATACCGACCACGATCTCCTGGTTAAAAGCAAAGATCATCGGCGCTGCATCTTCATAGTAACGATAAACGGTGGTTCGTTCTTTCTCCGGGTCAACAATCCAGTATTCACGTACACCGGCCTCGGAGTAAAGTGCATTTTTAACTGAATAATCCATCTTCCGGCTGCCGGGCGAAACGATCTCTATAATCCAGTCCGGCGTGCCCAAGCAGCCGCGGTCCGTCAGTTTATCCTTATCACAGATGACGGAAATATCTGGCTCTACCCAGTTTTTATCATCTGCATCCAGGTTTACGGCAAATGGGGCCGGATAAATTTCGCAGTCTCCACGGTGTGACCGGACATAAGTTTCAATAGCAAAAGTAAATTTAGTTATCAGTTTTTGATGTATCCGGTTTGGCGGAGCCATGGCATAAAACTGCCCCTCGATCAGTTCAGCACGTTCCCCTTCTGGTAAGTTCCAGTAATCTTCCGATGTATAACCGCCATTTTTAGGTAATGACATAGGATCACTTCCTTTCATGGTATAGTATTGACAGCACTTCCACACTATTTACCTTTCTTACTTCAGATGTTAGCATATGCATCACCTAAAATCAATAAATTATGCCTAAACTGTTCACACGTCCCCGCTTTTTATACAACCTACCTAAGCCGCTTCACCGCTCTCCCCAAATCCGCCTCCACCATATAGATATTCAGCTTCCCTTCTTTATCAGAGGAATACACAACCCGCTTCCCATCCGGCGTAAACACCGGATGTACATGGGCCGACTTTTTCCCTGAAGTGTCGTGTGCGCACAATAGAGACACTTCTGCCCGGTGATCCGCCTTATTGTATTCAATCAGGGATACATACCGTTCACTGTCCTTCATGTCCGCAGAAAGCATGGCCCGGTCGCCAACTCCCAAGGTTTCCGCGGCATTGACGCTCACATGGCCCGGACGCAGATAGGGATAGTAGAAGCGTTCCTGGTTTTTTCCATCAAAATCCACAAAGATATCCGCAAACATAAAAAACGGCATATCCGGTTTGTAGCGGTAGGAATATTGAGCTCCTACTCTTCCTTTGGGCGTGAAGAACTCGTGCACCACGCCTTCCAGATTGTGCTGCTGAACGATCAGCGGCGTCACCTCATCGGTGCTGACCCGGGCCGTCCACATCCTCTGAACCAGATGCCAGGGACCATCGTGGCAGAACAGCACGCTGTCCCCGTCATCCGGTTTCAGGCTTGTATGGGTAATCCTGTGATGTCCTCCAAATACCACCTCCGCCGTATTAAGCTGGGTGTCATACCGGATCACCAGACTGCTGGGCTCTTTAAAGAAACGCTCCCTGGCCCCCGGCGCTGTCTCCGCAAGCGGGTTAGCGAATCCGGCTGTGACAAGCGTCACCTCTTCCACCAGAGAAAACGCCAGATACCGGCAGTCCTTTGTCATGGAGAGGCTGTGGAAATTATAAGAATAAGGAATCCACATCAGTTCCCTGGATTCCAGGGTTTCCAAATCCACCTCTTTTAACTGTTCATTGCTGTAATAATAGGCTTTCTTCCCATCCGGGGCCATCATCGCATGGGCCCCATGTCCCATCTTAATTGCTTCTCCCTGTGTCACCTGCAAAGCAGTGCCCGTTTCCAGTTCCAGAGTGAACAGTTCCCCAAATCCCAGCTTTCCAATGGCCGGCGCATCCGGGTTTTTGACCACGGAAGTGCCCGTAAAATCAGACACGAATAACGTGTATTTCCCGTCCCTGCTAAACTGCGGCGTAGTAAAATACGGCCGGTCATAGATCCCCTTATTGTCCGTCAGCCGCACAACTTCCACCCCAGTTATAGGATCTTTCTCAGAACTCATTTGAAAATAATATTTTTGTCCCTTCATGTGTCCCCTTTCATCTATCCCTTTTAAACCAACTTTAAAAAGCACTCCACTCCCGAACAACGCAGACCGGAAGTTAAAAGCCCTCACTCCAAATACCCCAAAAACCAGCCCCTATTTTTAACGCAAATTACAGCCCAGCCGAATGCACACCGCATCCGGATGAACCGTAACCAGCTAACATAAACTGACGCTGTCCTGCGTTTCACCACATTCTAATACAAACTGTGACACACAGCTGCCAGAAAGCAATTTTCAAACACACTCTAGTGCTCCATCCAGTCAGAAACTATACTGCCAGTGCTGAATATTTTGTCAGCCTGCAAGGCGGAGGAAGGAAGCGTAGTGGTCCCTCCGCTGACTGACGACAACGCGGCAGATGGCAAAATAGACAGTGCTGGAAGTATAGTTTCTGGCCGGATGGAGCACTAGCATTTCTTATGGGTTTACCACATTCACAGGCGTACCATTTATAAATTGAACCAAATTATCCACCGCAAAATCCATCAATCTCTGGCGACTCTCTTTAGACGCCCAGGAAATGTGAGGGGTGATGATGCAGTTTGGCGCACTTAACAACGGATTATCCGGTTTAATCGGCTCTGTGGACACCACATCCAGCCCGGCCGCCATGACTTTACCGCTCTTTAAGGCCTCCGCCAGGTCCTCCTCCACAATGAGGGGGCCTCTTGAGTTGTTCAGAATGATCACTCCGTCCTTCATTTTCCCGATGTTTTCCTTGTTGATGATCCCCTGTGTGTCAGGGAACAGCGGGCAGTGAAGGCTGATCACATCCGACTTCTCAAGCAGTTCCTCTAAATCCGTATACAGGCAGGTATCCGATTCCAATTCCGGGTTTTTATAGGAATCATAGGCCAGCACTTTCATTCCAAGCGCCTGGGCGATCCGGCCCGTACACTGGCCGATTCTTCCATAACCGATGATTCCCATGGTTTTTCCCGCCAGTTCGATGAGAGGGTAATCCCAGAAGCACCAATCCGGATTGCTGGTCCATTTTCCCTCCATAACGGCCTGGCTGTGGTGCCCGACATGGTGGCAGATTTCCAGCAGAAGCCCGATTGCGAACTGTCCCACCGCATTTGTGCCGTAAGAGGGGATGTTGCATACCGTAATTCCCTTTTCCTTGGCCGCCTCAGTGTCCACCACGTTATACCCCGTAGCCAGCACGCCGATAAAGCGCAGGGACGGACAGGCGTCCATGACTTCCCGGGTCAGAGGAACTTTGTTGACGTATACCGCTTCTGCGTCTCCAATGTGACCCACAACCGCTTCCGTATCATAGGGAATCCTGTCGTAAACGGTCAGTTCCCCCAGTTTTTCCAGACCTTCCCAGCTCAAATCGCCGGGATTTTCCGTATATCCGTCTAAAACTACTATTTTCATGCTATACCTCCCGGATCACTGTTTCATCTCGTCCGCCACCCGGTTAATCAGCTCCGCTGACGGGGCTTTCTGGTCGATGGCCGATACCTTTGTGATCAGCTTGTACAGATCCACATCTTTTTCCTTGGCCGTATCCTCGAATAATTTGGCGAAGCTGGAATGGCAGCCAGCCAGTCCGTATACCAGATCAATGGGTTTTACAGGCGCCTGGTAGCCGTATTCCGCCATGGCAGGAGCCAGTTCATCGTCTATAAAATGAAGCAGGGCGTATAGATCCACATCTTCCATTTTACCAAGTCTCTGGAATGTGGCAGCTGCAAGTTCCGTAGCACAGTTTCCTGCGCTTCTGGCCATTCCCATCAGGCCGCAGTCGAATACGGACGCGCCAGCCTCTTCGGCCGCCAGGGCGTTGGCCGTCGAAAGTCCCAGGTTGTTGTGGCCGTGAAATGCAACCGGAATCTGAACCTTCTTTACCATCGCGGATACATAATCGTATACCTGGTGAGGCATCATGGTTCCGGCGGAGTCCATGATGGTGATTTCATCCAGACCGCAGGATTCCAGCATTGCAGCTTCCTCCGCCAGATCCTCAGCGGATAAAATGTAGCCTTTCATCATGGAATACCGGCATTTCATGCCATACTTTTTCACCAGACGGATGCCGTCGCAGGCCATTTTCCCATCGCCCGCATTGGCGCCGATTCTCAAAAAATGAAGGTTGTAACGGGCTCCCAGCTCGATATATTTTTCAACCGCATTTTTCACGCCCATGAACATGCCGATCTCCGCCTGGGACAGATAGGGCTGCACCAGTTCCAGATATTCGATATCGTTCAGCGGGGAAATGCAGTTGTTGGCCTCATAAGCCCCAAGTCCCAGGCAGTTTCCCATTTCGATTAACTTTATGTTGCTTTTTATGAGCCCTTCGATCATCATGGTCGTCAGCCTCGCATCAAATCCTTTTCCTATCACATTAGCGCCGTCACGCAGCGTACAATCCATCAGTCTCATGATAATACCATTCCTTTTCCTTTACTTTTTCTGGTTCTCTTCCAGCCATTTATGTATGTAGGTGTAATTTTTATCCCCTGCGCCCTGGTTGGAGACCGCCTGGTAAATCTGATATACCAGGCCGGATACAGGAGTGAATCCGCTGATTTCCTTGGCGGTATCGATAAACAGGCCCACATCCTTTTTCATCAGATCCAGGCGGAAACCTGGGGTGTGGTCCCCTGTCATCATGTATTTGGGCACATTTTTTTCGAAGACAAAACTGCCGCCGCTGCTCTGGTTCACCACTTCGCTGAGAACTTTGTCGTCCACGCCCAAATCCCTGGCAATGCAGAGCACTTCCGCCGCAATGGCCGTATTGGCCGCGTTCAGCATCTGGTTCAGCATCTTGATGTTGGAGGCGCTGCCCACCGGGCCGGTGTGGATGATTTTCTTACCCATGGCCTCAAATATATCCCGGTTTTCCTGGAATTGTTCCTCCGTACACCCCGCCATGATTGTGAGGGTTCCCGCCTGGGCCCCTGCCACGCCGCCGCTGACCGGGGCGTCGATGAACTGAACATCCTTTTCCGTCTGCTCGATATACCGGGCAATGGCCTGCTTGGTGGTTCCTTTGGCAGACGTCATATCAATGCAGATCAGCCCCGGTTTGGCGTTCAGCAGAATGCCGTCTTCCTTATATAAACTGAGTATTTCCTGGTCTGCCGGAACGATCGTGATAATCACGTCGCAGATTTCCGCCATGGTCTGAAAGCTTCCCACGGAGCCGCCCCCGGCCGCTATAATCTTCTGCTGGCTTTCCGAACTGCTGGAACACACCAAAACCTCGAAGCCATTTTTACATAAATTCAACGCCATCGGAAGGCCCATGTTTCCAAGGCCGATAAACCCTATTTTCTTACCCATGTCCCTTCTCCTTTCTGATTATCAGATTCCAAATTCCACCTGATATTGTTCTGCCAGCGCCCTCAGTTCCTCATAAACGCTGTCGGACAGGCTGATTCCATTGGCTTTCCTCTCCGCTCTCTTTCGCGTCTCAATCTCACCCGGCATGAAAATCTCCTCCACTCCGGGGTTCTTGGGAAGCGCCTTCATCTCCTGCACCATCTGGTCCAAACTGGCCTTAAATCTATCCAGTCCCACAAACTTATCCACATCCACCGCGCAGAAGAAATGTCCCACGTTCTGCGGGTGCTCAAAATCATTCCAGAAATGGCTGATGTGAGGCCCCACTTCAGCTCCGCTCAAAATTCCGCAGAAGATTTCCATGAATATGGCCAGACCCGACCCTTTGGCTCCGCCGATGGGAAGCAGGGTGCCGTACTGCCCTTCTACCGGGTCTGTGGTCGGTTTGCCGTCTTTGGTCACCACCCAGCCTTCGGGTATGGTTTTCCCAAGTTTTGCCGCCAGAATGATCTTACCCATGGCAACCACGCTGGGAGCCATGTCCAGAATAATGGGATTTCCCGAAGTGGGTGCGCCAAATGCAATCGGATTGGTTCCCATGTACTTTTGCGGGCTTCCCCAGGGGGCCAGGTTTGGCGGCGCATTGGTTCCGGTGATTCCGATCATGCCAGCCTCTGCGGCCATCCTGGCATAGTACGCGGCCATTCCATAGTGGTTGGAATTGCTGGCGGCCGCAAAACAGCAGCCGCTCTCCTTCGCTTTTTCAATACAGCGTTCCATGGCGAATTTCCCTACCACCATTCCCATGGCATTGCCGCCATGTACATGAATGCTTCCGGCATATTCCTGGTCCACTCTGCACTGTCCCCGGCTGTCCACCACTCCGGTTTTCAGCCGTTTCATATAATTTGTCATGCGGCTGACACCGTGGGATTCCACGCCGCAGAGATCAGCGTCCACCAGGTTGTCGGCACAGACAAAGGCATCTTCTTCCGAAACATGCTCTGCCATCATAAGTTTTTGGCACAGGCTTCTAAGTTCTGTCCAATTTACGTTATGTTCTCCCATTATCCACACCTTTTTCTTTCCAAATTAGTCTTATTTATTAAAAAATTTGTCATAACATCCCTGATAGTACTCTGCCCACTTATCCAGCATCTCCTGGGCTGTCATCTCGCCGGTCATCACATACTGGCTGTCGGTATCCATTTCACCATAGATGTCGTCATGTCCGGGCAGCCATGAATACTGGTTATAGAAGAGTGTGTTCTCATCCAGCAGAAGGTCTGCGGAAGATTCATACCAAGGCTGTTCGTCGATCCATTTTGCATTTTCAAGCACGTCTTCATCCACTGGAACCACGCCCCACTGCTGGCAGTACTCGCTGACCGGTTCTCCCGTTGTCATATAAGCGATGAAATCAAAGGCCGCATCCGGGTTCTTGCAGGTTGAAGAAATGGTCATTCCGCCCGGCTGGATCATCAGGTTTACAGAAGTTCCCTTGTCATTCAAAGGCATGCCGATGGCTTCAAATTTACTCTGGTCTCCTTCAAATGCCTCCATATGGTTGGACGCTGACCCCAGGTTGTGGATGATCATGCCCGCCGCGCCGGAATCAAATGCGGCCGCCAGTTCGGTCCATCCATAGTTCAAATCGCCTTCTGCCGTACATTTCCCATAAAGTCCCAGGTAGCGTTCTACAAATTCAACATTTTTCGGATCATTGATGGTACATTTTCCATTTTCATCAAACACAGATAAAATTCCGCTGTAAGCGTACATCATACGTTCCAGGAACTTGGCTCCGCCTTTTCCGCCTCTGATGGAAAGGCCGTAACGTCCCTGCCCCTTATCCGTCATGTTTTCCACCGCCTGGAATAAGTTATCCCATGTGTCCACAGTGGAATTGGTCTCTTTCAGCCAGTCGCTTCTCACCCATAAAACGGTAAATGAAATGCCGTTTGGTATGTAGTAAAGCTGGTTCTGCCCTGTCACGTCATATTGGCGCACCGTCTCGATTGCCGATGAAAGGATCTGGTCTTTTTTGTCCCATTTGTCAAAATAAGTATCCAGCGGAATTACATATTCGCCGTTGATGTGGCTGGTAATATCAGGTCCTGAAGAAAGGAAGATATCCGGCCCCTGACCCGCCTCATAAGCGGTCATGATCTTATCATCCGCGGAATCCGGAAGTGGCGTCACCTCGATTTTTACGTTAGGATGTTCGCTCATATAGTTGGAAACCATGGTTTCCACATATTTTGTACGTTCCGGTGTGACGAAATCCGCCCACAGGGTTAAGGTAACGTCCTCTCCCGACGCTTCTTTTGCGGTTTCTCCCTGAGACGCCGCCTGGGTGGTCTCTGTTTTTTCCGTGCCTGCCGCCTGGGTGGTTTCAGCGGTCTTGCTTCCTCCGCCGCATCCCGTTAAAAGCATACTTCCTGCTAACAGCAGTGCCATTGTCTTTCCTAATTTTCTCATAACTTAAACCTCTCCTTTTCTTTTTTTACTTGCATTTTTCCGGCGGTTTTTACCCCTTAACCGCCCCTGCGTTCAAACCGCTTACCAGATTTTTCTGAACATACGCGAACAGAAGGATCGGCGGGATGAGCGCTATGATACACCCGGCCGCAAGAGCCGAATAATCAGTGCTGTATTCACCAACAAGGTACTTGAGCCCTACGGAAATTGGGAATTTCTTCGCATCCGTAAGAAGCGTGTAGGATAACAGATATTCATTCCAGCAGGTGATAAACGCATAGGCGATAACCGTAGTAAATCCAGGCCGAACCGCCGGAAGAATCACTTTAAATATAATCTGGGCCCGGTTGCAGCCGTCTATGGCCGCCGCCTCATCAATCTCTTTGGGAATCCCCCCGATAAAGCTCTTCATCATCAGGCTGTTATAAGGAAGGCCGGCCGCGATATGCAGCAGACAGATTCCAAACAGGGAGTTGGTCAGCTTCAATTTCACCATCATCAGGAAAATGGACGACATATTAAATATGAGAGGGATCATCTGGGTCATCAGAAGAACCACCATAAAAACCTGTTTTCCCTTGAAGTTAAACCTGCTCAGCGCATAACCATTAAATAAAGCCAGAAAACCGATAATAAATACGGACCCAAAGGATGTAATCATGGAATTTACAAAAAATTTATTTAGTTTATTGCTGGTCCACACATATATGTAGTTTAAAACCGTAGCCGGTCTGGGTATAATCTGAAATTCTCCCCTGATGACGCTGGAACCTTCTCTGAAGGACAGGGAAAGGGCCCACATGAGCGGAATGCCTATAAAGATCAGAAATGCCATCATAGGCAGATATAAGGTCAGAACGCGCAGCATTTTCTTTTTCGTCTTTGGATTCATCTCTATTCGTTCACTCCTTTTCCGAAGTTATTGGCTTTCAGGTAGATCACAACGTATACGCTGAGGATCAGGAACAGAATCACCGTCAAAGCAGCTCCGTAACCATACTGTCCGTTTTCAATGGAAGTCTTGTACATATAGATCGGAAGCGTGAGCGTCCTCCGTACCGGACCTCCGTCCGTCATGGTCATGATCAGGTCCACGGAACGGAATTCCCAGATCGTTCTCATCAAAGTGGCAAATACAATGGATTCCTTCATATAGGGAATGGTGATGAGCCAGAAATTCTTCCAGGCATTTCCCCCGTCCACCTTTGCCGATTCATAAAGTTCCAGGGGCACGGTCTGCAGTCCGCCGAGCAGGGTAATGGTAAAAAATGGAATGCCTCTCCAGAGTTCCGCGATCACAACGGAAGGAAATGCGGTCTGTACATTCTGCACCCAGGCTTTTGTCATATGGGAAAGCCCCACGGCTTTCAGCACATTGTTTAAAAGGCCGATATGTTCATTGAAGATTAAAACCCAAAGCATGGTAGTCAGCACGCCCGATACCGCCCAGGGCGCGAAACAGAACGTTCTTACGAGCCCCCGCCCTCTGAACTTCTGGTTCAGGATCAGCGCAAATATCATTCCAAAGAACAACTGCAGCGTAACCTGTGAAACCACCCATTTTAAAGAAGTAACCAGCGTTTTCACAAAGACCTTGTCTTCCGTAAAGATCTTTACAAAGTTTGCCATCCCCACAAATTCCGTTGCCTTTGGATTTCCACGGTCATAATTGGTGACCGCATATCCGAATCCCCGGATCATTGGAAAAAAGCAAAACATCCCCAAAAATACCAACGTAGGCAGAATCAGCAGCCATGGAAAAATGTTCTTTGCATTTTTCGAATAAAAATTACTCATGTTCCCTTCTCCTTTTTTCATTCTTTTTTGTCTAAATCTGTTGTTCCCTCCCGATGATTTAATTATAAACATTTTAACAATTGTTTCAATCTAAATACAATTGCATTTTGTTTATTATTTAAACATATTGTTGTGTTTTGCTTTTGTTCGTGGTATTATTGTATATAAATTAAACAGTACGGGAGGGATACTTAGTAAAATGAGCAGAAGAAAAATTAAATTATTAGCAATTGCCCCCAGCGAAAGCATTCAAAGCCAGTTATACGAAATCGTGGCTACTATGGAACAGGTGGATATGGACGCCTATGTGGGAAACCTTTACAGCGGGGTGGAAATTGTGCAGCAGCGCTCTTCCATTGACTATGACGCCATCCTTTCCCGCGGCGAGACGGCTTCCATGATCAAAAAGGTGACGGAAATCCCGGTCATCGAATTTCCTCTTTCCTTTTACGATGTGCTCCACGCCATGAAACTGGCCGACAATTTCAACGAACCCTATGCCATCGTCGGATTTACCCCCGTCACCAACAGCGCCCATCTGCTGCGGGATCTTCTGCAGCTGGACCTGGATATCCACACCCTCTTTACATTAGAAGATGCGGTTCCTTTGATGGAGCGTTTGAAGAATAAGGGTTACCGGCTGATCGTATCCGGAATGGGCATCGATTCCATTGCCAGAAGAAACGGCCTCAATTCCATTCTCATCACCACCGGCAGGGAAAGCCTGTCCTCAGCTATAGACCAGGCGGTCCGGCTCTGCACCACCCTGGCCCGGGTCCGGGAAAGAGAGGATTTTCTGCGCTCCCTTTTAGTGCAGAGCGACCATGAAATTCTTGTTTTCAACAAAGAAAAAGAGATGATTTTCTCATCTCTGAAAACGATTAAAAAGGATCTGGCTGTCTCCATTGCCGTAAGACGCCTTCAGAATGTCCAGCAGACAGATTCAACCATTGTAAAGGCGAACAATGGAATGATCATAACCATCCGTGAAAAGAATATTGAGATCGGCGACAGCCCATTTACGGTGTTTTATTTTTCCCAGCAGAAAAAACCTTACACAGCTCCTAAAAATGAAATCCGGGCATTTTCCCGGGGCGAAGCGGTGGACACCTTCCTATACCACTATCTGGAACTGTCTTCTTCCGGCTATGATTCCGCCCAATCCCTCCAGCAGATCATCCAGTCCCCCTACCCGGTCATGATTCTGGGGGAAAATGGAGCTGGAAAAGAGCAGATTGCCGCCACCATTTACACCCAGGGGAAATACCAGCACCATCCTTATGTGGTCATCGACTTTGAACTGGCCTCGGACAAAACATGGACTTTCCTGCTGAGCCATGTGAATTCCCCCATCAACAGCCAGGAGATCACCATTTATTTCCGCAATATTGAAAAACTGTCTTCCGCAAAAACCGATAAGCTGAAATCCATCCTCTACGACACAGGCCTGTGCCGCAGGAGCCGGGTGATCTTATCCTATACCACCATGCCGGGGGAGAAAATCCCGGCCCACGCCTTAAACTTAATCAACCAGCTTTCCTGCCTGACCATCCGCATGATCCCTCTGAGAGAACGTTCCGGCGAGATCCAGGCACTGTCCAGCCTCTACATCAGCACGGTGAACATCGATCTGGCGAAGCAGGTCATCGGCTTCACCCCCCAGGCCATGTCTCTCATCGAATCCTACCAGTGGCCCGGTAATCTGACCCAGTTTAAACGGGTCATCACCCAGCTTGTGACTGATGCCGCGTCTTCTTATATACAGGAAGAGAGCGTTAAACGGATACTGGAATCTGAAGATTCCAACCCCACATCTTCTTCCGCCCTTTCCAGCGTCTTGAATCTGAATAAGCCGCTGGAAGATATTGAAAAGGATATTGTAAAGGCAGTGCTGGCGGAAACAGGAGGGAATCAGAGCCAGGCGGCCGCCAGGCTGGGGATATGCAGGACAACGCTGTGGAGGATTGTGAATAAGTGAGAGTAACGCTAAGAGAAGAGGGGCGCCTTGGGCCGGCCGGGACGACGGGATTCGGTGGAATGAAAGGCTGCGGATTCCAGAGAGGGCAGGTCTAAGTGAAAATGAGACAAAAAAAGCAGGACCGGTGCCACTCACTGAAAATCTTTGATATATTTTCAGTTCGGGGGCACCTTGAATGTTGATTCGGAAATCAACATTCACCTGCTTTTTTTGTCTCATTTTCACTAAGTCCTGCCGATCTCTTTCATTAGCAGCCCTTTCATTCCACCGAATCCCGTCATCCCGGCCGGCCCAAGGCGCCCCTCTTCTCTTAGCTGGGTATCTCTGGAGTAAGGTGTTAAAAGATTGATGAGGGTTGGTTATATATGAACGGATAATTATTACTATTTATCTGGTAGATTCTGTTATTGGAAATCAATTATGTCTATTTTTTAAACATTTAATTATTTCATTTCTATTTCATTCCTCATTTATATAGACTATTATTTAAACATAATTATAAAAATACGGAAAGCGAGGAATATTTTTATGTGTAGAGCGGTTGATTTAACCCATATCATCGATCCGAAAAAGGTTCAGAGAAAATTTTCGGTGGAGACCATAGGGGCTGAGACGATTAATAAGAATGTAGTAAGAAAACAGGGGCAGTGGTATATTATGAGCAATATCTCCATGGTCTCTCATATCGGCACTCATATCGAAGTGCCTTATCATATCCTGCCTGACGGATACGATCTGGCTGATATGCCCTTAGAGGCGTTTTATGGGGATGCTGTGCTTTTGGATTTTTCAGATATTCAGGAACGGGTCGAGATTTCTTTGGACCGGGTGAAAAAAGAAGCGGACCGGATCGGGGGAATCCCTCAGGGAGCTATTGTTTTTTGTAATCTGGGGTTTGCGGACCGGTATGGACAGGAAGAATATTCTTTGAGCCCTTATTTCTCCACGGAGGCCATTGAATGGCTCTCCCATTCAGGCATGAAGATGATGGGCGTGGACGCGGGAGGGGTGGAACTTCCTGCCTCCGAGGAACATGTAAACCACACGGCATTATTTATCAATAACATTCCTTTGATTGAGAATGTGGCTAATCTGGGCAGCATTGATAAGAGCCATTTTAAAGTGGCCGCTTTCCCTTATCCCATTGCAGGTGTGGAGGCGTTTCCGCTGCGAGTGGTGGCGTTTTTATAAAAACTGACCGAAGCACAACTTTTTCTTTCATTTTCAAGTCAAAAAGAAAGGAGCCGCATATAGTAGAATCAAAGGAGGTAACTAACTATGTCTTATCAGCAAGTCACTCCAGGAATGAGTTTTGTCGACATTCTGGAAGATAAATCGCCGAAGGCTGAAGCCTGGATCACCGGCGGCCCGGACCATCCGCAGCTCAGCGGCCTGGTTAAATTCTACTCCACACACTATGGCGGCGTATTGGTTGAAGCAGAGGTCTTTGGCCTTCCCAATATTCAGACACCCGGCTCAACTGATTTTTATGCCATGCATATACACGAAAATGGAAACTGTTCCGATCATTTCGCCCATACGGGAGAACATTACAATCCTACAAACCAGCCTCATCCGGATCACGCCGGGGATCTGCCCCCTCTGCTGGGAAACCAGGGTTATGCCTGGACGTCTTTTTATGATAAAAGGTTTACCGTCGACCAGATCATGGGAAGGGCAGTAATCATCCATCAGAAAGCCGACGATTTCACGTCACAGCCGGATTAACATCGATTTTAAGGGAAAGAGTGTATAAATCGATGATAAGCCGGAATAAGGGGAAATTCTAAAACCATAACAGCCAGGCACTATGCACCTTTCCGGTAACAGAGCGCCTGGCTGATTCTATTTAACTTGGCAGTATGCGTATGCAGAATATATGTCCACGTAATTCATACCGCCCCATACTGCACCCCTATATAAATATTACTCTATGACAATTCTATAAATTCCAGCACCTTATCTATAAAAATCTCCCCATCCAAATGCTCGATTTCATGGCAGAAACATTTTGCCATTTCTCCTTCACCAGTGAGAATTATCTCTTTCCCATTTTCATCTAACGCCTGGATGGTCACCTTTTGGGGACGTATGGTCTTTCCAAAACGGTTTGGAAAACTCAGACATCCCTCCAGGCATTCCTGTTCGCCGCTGGTTCCGATGATTTTAGGATTAACCAGCTTTAAATACATGTCCTCATAGTCAATCACAACCAGACGCTTGAGAATCCCTACCTGATTGGCGGCCAGGGCGGCTCCGTTTGGGAATTCATGAAGTGTTTCCATCATATCGTCCAACAGAATCCGGATTCTGTCATCCACCCTGCCAACTTCTTTACAGACTTTTTTAAGCGCTGCATCCCCTTCATACCGTAAATTCCGTACTGCCATAAGATTCCTTCCTCTCTTTCCTGCTGCTGTCGCTTCTGGACTTGCGCATACTTTGATTGAAAATGAACACGTCTTCAATCGTACACTCAAATACACAGGCAATATCATAAGCCAGCCAAATGGACGGCTCAAACTTCTCCGATTCAATGGCATGAATCGCTTGTCTGGACGCCCCCACCATCTCTCCCAGCTGCTCCTGTGTCAGCCCCATCCGTTCCCTCAATTCCTTAATCCTGTTTTTCATGGTTTTCTCCTTCTCCAACAACTGATAATCCCATTCACATTCATAGGTCAATATTACGTAATGTTAACCTTACATTATAGTATAATAATATTCTTGGAATGTCAAACCTGTTTCTATCTTGAACCTATCGATTCTGTAACTGCCTTAAACCTATCGATCGCCCGCCCGACCGGTGTCAATGAATGTACCATATTCAGAAAATTTGTAGGAAAGAAAGACATCGTGCTCACCGCCATGCAGCAGAAAGATTGATATCCCGGTCTAAAACCTGAGGATTTTTTTAACTGTACCTGGAATCTGATGGAAGATTTAGAGCATTTTACCCTCATTTACATGGAGCGTGTCACTCCCAGGTTTGTTAAAATATCAATCGTTTTAAGGTCACCGGAACTATTTGCTGATATAGGCGACGGCATCATGCAGATTTCTCTGACGTTAAAGAAAGGATTATTAAGTTATTTTGATAAGTTGAACAAAAAGGGGAAGCTAAAAAAGACCAATTGCGGAATCATTGCAGTCGCATTTCTATCCATGTGTTTCGGCTTCGTGTTTTTTAAAGCTTTTTTGAAGACCGTCTCACTTCAATTCAATGTCAGGAGTATATAAAAGCCGATGCTAAAGCTTTTGTGAAAGAGATTAAAGAGCAAATTCCTTTAATCCTTTTGTTTCAACCTTTATGCAAGTATACACATGTATAGTACTCTGACCTAATTTTTTTCATAATTTTGACCTTCTCTGATATCATTTAATTAGGCTTATTAAAATACATCCAAGATCTGATATTCTCTGTCAATTCAAAAACAATGCTTAATACTGGCCTATCTTTTCTTATATAGCAGAAAGCTATCCACACTTGGTGAAAAAAACATTTACCAAATATCTAAACAAGGATTGTTATATCTGAAATCTCACCCCAAAAGAGCTGTTTTTTACGAAATTATAAACTATTTTACACTACTAACGTAATTTTTTTTACTTTTAACATGAATTTTTACTAGTTTTTATAAAGTCTTGACAGTGGTACACCAAGCAATAAAATAATTACCATAGAAAACAGAGTAAGCTTTAATGTAACAGGAAATGTTTGTGCAATTCGATTGGCTACCGGAGTATTGGATTTATAAGAATTCCCAAGGTCACCTTTTGTAAAAACATCACAAATATAATCGGTATATTGTACCAAAAACGGTTTATTCAGCCCATGATCTTCACGAAATTTTTCTATATCCGCCTCCGTTGCATTGGTCCCTGTATGAATTCGCGCTGGATCTCCCGGTGCCATATTAAGCAATGCAAATACTAAAAATGATGCACCAATCATCACAGGAATAATCCATAAAATTCTTTTTATCACATATTTTAACATAACAAATACCTCCCAATTTTATTTTTTATGTATTCACCTTTCCTTATCATTCACTTTCAAAGTGAAGTTATATTATGTTACAAATGTATAATATCATATCAAATGTCGATTTAAAATTAACAATTTTGCCCAATTGTTTGCTTATTTTGAACTCTTGGTTCGCTCATCTCCTTTATATAACCTATTAAAATTATCATTCATTAAAATGCCTACCATCATAAAAGAAAGTGATACCTCTGTGTCATCCCAATATCCAGACACCCGGCTCAACTGATTTTTATGCCATGCATATACACGAAAATGGCAACTGTTCCGACCATTTCGCCCATACGGGAGAACATTACAATCCTACAAACCAGCCTCATCCGGATCACGCCGGGGATCTGCCCCCTCTGCTGGGAAACCAGGGTTATGCCTGGACGTCTTTTTATGATAAAAGGTTTACCGTCGACCAGATCATGGGAAGGGCAGTAATCATCCACGGCGTTATCCGCCCGGCAGACAATTACTGGGATTAACATCGATTTTAAGGGGAAGAATGTATAAATCGATGATAAGCCGGAAAAAGGGGAAATTCTAAAACCATAACAGCCAGGCACTATGCACCTTTCCGGGAACAGAGCGCCTGGCTGATTCTATTTAACTTGGCAGTATGCGTATGACTCAGACAATGTTCCAGGCATCCCCTTCACATATTGACAAACTCCATCCCCCAATGCTACAATGCAAGTAATCACTTGCCATACTATGAAATGGAGGCTGCCATGACTGATGAAACGCAACAAAAGATAATCGACGCTGCCATGAACCTGATCATGGAAAAGGGCTATTCCCAAACGACTACCAAAGAGATCGCCCGCCTGGCCGGCGTCAACGAATGCACCATATTCAGGAAGTTTGAAGGGAAGAAGGACATTGTTCTCACCGCAATGCAGCAAAAAGAATGGTGCCCCAGCCTGGGGCCTGAAGACTTTCAGAACTGTACCTGGAATCTCCGGGAGGATTTAGAACGTTTTGCCCTCATCTATATGCAGCGGGTTACACCCAGATTTGTGAAAATTTCCATTGGATTGAGGTCTCCGGAATTATTTGCCGAGACAGCAGACGGCATCATGCAGATCCCGCTCACATTCAAGAAGGGATTATTGAATTATTTTGATAAGATGAACAAGAAGGGAAAGCTTAAAAAGGCTGATTATGAAAGCCTTGCAGTGGCATTTCTGTCCATGTGCTTCGGTTTCGTGTTTTTCAAAGCGTCATTTGAAGACCGTCTCACTCCCATTCAAAGCCAGGAATATATAAAAGCCGGAGTTAAGGCTTTTGTAAAAGGGATTAAAGAGTAAATTCCTTTAATCCTTTTCTTTTAACAGATGTGCAAGTAAGTACTTGCATTTTTGTTCAGTTGCTTTAAATACAGCGGCGCAGTTTTAAGCAAAATATACTGCAAATAACAATAAGGAGGATCTGCCATGTCATGTTATTTTATTGCTTCCATTCACACCACCACCCCTCAGTCTCAATCCGAATACCGGGATTATATCCAACTGGTGAAACCGATTGTCGAGCAGCATTCTGGCGTCTACCTGGTCCGAACTGAGAATCTTACAGCTCTCAGCAATAATTGGACCCCCGACCGGCTGATCATCATCCGGTTCCCGGACCGGGAACATCTGGACCGGTGCTTTCAGTCGGAAGAATACCGCCGGATTGCCGGGAAACGTGAAAACTCTGTGGACAGCAGAGCCGTCATCGCCGAAGGAATTGACTAGTACTACAGCGTATTCAACACTAAAACCATTCATCACCATATCAGGAGGAACACTATTGAAGATAAATGAACAAGTCCACCAGTTAAAAATCACATTTCAATTAACGCCCCAAATTAAACGCTATGTCTATGTTTATATCATCACTGGCAGGCACTGCTATCTGATCGATACCGGAGTGCACGGCAGCGAAACCCTCATCCAGTCCTATCTGGAATCCATAGGAAAGTCCCTGGCAGACGTTAAGGGAATTTTCCTCACCCATTCCCATCCGGATCACATCGGCGCCGCCCAGGCCATAAAAGAGGCGTCCGGCGCCCCGGTCTATGCCTGCCGGGGAGAAAGGGAGTGGATGGAGGACATCCATACCCAATACAAAGAACGGCCCATACCCGGATTCTATGACCTCCTAAAAAGGTCTATTAAAATAGACCACTATATAAAAGAGAATGACCTGATTCCATTAGAATCCGGCCTCACATTAGAAGTGATGGAAACCAGCGGCCATTCCAAAGAATCCCTGTCCTTTTATCTGCGGGAAGCCCAAACGCTCTTCACAGGAGATGCCATTCCCGTGAGAGGGGATATCCCCATCTTCGTCAGCCATTCAAAAAGCCTGGAGACCTTGTTAAAGCTGATGAACCTGAAACAGGTTTCACAGTTCTGCCCGGCATGGGATCATGCGTATGACAGAGAACAAGGCCTCCAGGCCATGAAAGACGGTTATGAATATTTGGAAGCGATCCGGCAGGCGGCGGCATCCGTGATGAAGGAATCACCAGACGCACCGGAGAAAGACAGGTTTCTGATGGTTTGCAGCCGCCTTTCCCTGGATTCCCTGGCTTTAAACCCACTGTTCTTCCAGTCGGTTCACGCGGCTTTTGAAGAGGCTGTCATTTCTCAGCCCCCTCAGCTCCCTCTGCCTCCTTCTGCTTCTTGTACTGATAAGGGGTCACCCCATACACTTCTTTAAATATCTTGATAAAATACTGCGGAGAGTTGTATCCCAGCATGCGGGCAATATCCTTCATGCTGTGGCCTTCTCCGATCAGTTCCACAGCCCGGTTCAGCTTCTTTTCCTTTATATATTCCGTATAGCTCTTTCCCATCATCTGTTTGAACATGCGGCTGAGGACATCCGGCCGGAGCCCGAACTGATCCGATAAAAAGTCCAGAGAAATGTCATTTTCCAGATTCTCGTCAATCAGCCTGAGAAGCCTTGTCTGCATGTCCGCATCCACTGATTTCTTCTTCTGCCGTATGTTCTGGAGCAGGACCTCGCACAGATCCACAACCCATTCCTCAAACTGGTCGATATCCTCAATCTGTTTGTAATACTCCCGGATATCATAACCGAATACAATCCACATATCCAGCTGCCTCTGAACCATGATCTGATACAGCAGCGTGACCAGATCCCTGAGCGTGGAAAGACAGTAGTCGATGGTATAATTCCCTTCTTTAAACGAGACTGTCAGGCCTTCAAAATGATATTTGAAATCCAGGAAATTCTCACTGTTTATATCCCGCTCCATGGCGTCAAACAGTTTCAGATGGCTGCCGGAACCCTTTCTATGTTCCATATCCACATCCTCGTATCTTAAAATCTGCTTCTGTGTGAACATAAAACGGTATCTGGATACCTCATTGGCGCTCTTATAGCTGTTCTTAATGCTGTCCTTTGCCATTTCAAAAACAGCTCCTGAAACCATTCTGCATTCCGGGATCAGGTTTGTAATGCAGGTGGTAAAGTCCTCATATACCTGCTCAAACTGATCCTTCTCAAATACCAGCACTGAAACCAATTCCCCTTTTTCCATAGTGGTAAACAGACCATGATATTGATCATTCCTGTTTAAAAATACTTCCTGAAGGCGGATCACCAGGTCATTGGAGCCGGCGGCATCCTGATAATACAAAACGACGGTGCAGACGCTGTTATGATCCAGATAAGGGTTCATCCGTTCATATGCAGATTCTGTCCTCCGGTTCAGAATCAGGGAGCGGACTGCATTTTGGAACAACAGCGGTTTAGAAGATTTTACCGTCTCATTCAGGGATGTGATTTCCTGGGTCAGGGCGTTAAGAGAATGGTCAAAACTGGCTTTTCCATCCTCCAGATCGATCCCCGCGTCTTTGGAGACTTTCAGCAGCCTCTTTTTATAGGCATGATGGTTAAACCAGGAAAATGCAACCAGAATAATCAGGTTGAATAGAATAGAGATCAAAAAGTTCATGAAGAATATGCGGTTTCTCACATTGTAATCCGCATAAAATGTGCTGTTCTGCACGTAATACACATAGTTCAGATTGGTTTTCTGAGAATTGGAATAAAAGGCAGTCATGGCCTCATCATCGATTTTCAGAGACAGTTTAGGGACGGCCATGCCCTTTTCCTCTTTCATGTCCTTGATTATATCCCCGGCCACTTCCCGGTCAGCCCCCTGGGTCACATATAAAAGCTGGCCCCCCGGTGAGGCGATCACCAGCGTGCCTTCTTCTTCATCGATGTATTCCCGGAAACTGGACGGCATAATATGTATAGCGACAATAATCCCCCTGTCTTTCCATTTGGACTGGGAGATTCTTTTCACATACGTTATGACCGGCTCTCTGGTCGGGTAAATTCCTTCCGGGGATTCCAAAAACACCGCGTCTCTGCCTTTTTTTAGAAATTCTTCATACCAGGGAAGGTACTGGTCAACATCCTTTTCCTGTTTCACATAATGTACTCTGGAAAACCCGGTCACAATCGTGCGGGTCGCTTCATAATAGATATCCACACTGGCTACATATGGATAGGATTTATGGATTTCCTCCAATTGGGACACCAGCCCGCGGATACGGGCCGGTGAACCTATGATCTCCTCTTCCTGGGGAATGAGGGTATCCTCATTCTGCCGGGTATCGGAAAAATACAACTGGGGTATATCAATTGCCGCTTCCATAATCTGCTTATCGATATTCTGGAAGGCCAAATTGGTAATCCTCTCATTATAGGCAGTAAAGCTTTCCAGATACGCTTTGCTGTTCAGATTATGAAATACCAGATAATTAAACAATGCAAGAAATGTGATGCTGAACAAGTTGATATATAACAATTTTTTAAACATGTTTTATTATCCTTTAACAGAACCTACAATCATACCTTTTACAAAATATTTCTGTAAGAACGGATAGGTGCAGACAATCGGTATCAAAGACAATACCAGCGCTGCCATCTTCATTGTTTCCGTATGTATTACCACATCGGTCATCATCTCCATATCAGCGGTCTGGCCGTTGACTAAGATGGTCTGTATCACATATTGAAGCACATAAAGGCTGTTTTTTGTTACATAGAGCATGTTGTCCATCCAGGCGTTCCAGTGATGAACACAATACCACAACGCGATCGTTGCCATAACCGGCGTTGAAAGCGGCATGTAGATCTTAAACAGAACCTGTAGATTGGTGGCCCCGTCTATTTTGGCCGATTCCTCCAGCGCAGGCGGTATGCTCATAAAAAAGTTCCGCGTGATGATCAGGGCAAATCCCGTTATCAGGCATGGCAGAATGTATACCAGAAAGTTATTTGTCAAATGAAGGTTTTTAATCAACAGATACTTAGGTATCATACCGCCTGAAAAGTACATGGTGAACACGACGAACAGCATCAGCCCTTTTCTGTAAGGAAGGTTCAGCTTGGCAAGCGGGTAGGCTGTGAGCAGTGTGACAAGCACTCCGCTGGCGGTACCAACCACCGCACGCATAATTGTGTTCAAATAACTGTGCCAGAAATTATCATCCGTAGCGATCTTGGAATATCCCGAAAAATCAAATTCCAAAGGAATCAGATGGAATCCTGTTTTATTGACAATGGATGCAGGGCTCATGGAAATCGTAATCACCTGCATGAACGGGAGGACGATGGAGAGCATCAGAATAATGGCTATCGCATACGCAAATCCATCTACAAACCAGTCTTCCGCACTCCGTTTTCTCTTTCTCCTGACGGTCACTTCTATGGCTTTTTCCTTTTTCATAGTTTTCACTTCCTCTCCTTACCACAACGCATAGTCGTTGGTCTTACGCGCTATATAGTTGGTCAGAACTACAAGCATAAACGATATGCCGTTCTTAAACAAATCCACCGCCGTTGTAAAGCTGTACTGCATCTTCTGAATACCCATCCGGTATACAAAAGTTGAAATAACGTCGCCTACGGCATAGGTAGACGGGGTAAGGAAGTTATAAACCTGCTCAAAGCTGTCATTTAAAATCTTACCAGATTCCATAATAAACATAACGGTAATGATCGGCGCCAATGCCGGCAGCGTCACATGGATAATCTTTTTAATCCTTCCTGCTCCGTCCATCTCAGCCGCCTCATAAAGGGTGGGATCCACGGATGTAACTGCAGCCAGGTAAACGATGGAACCCCAGCCGATGGATTTCCAGAGGTCGGAGAGCACCAGCACTCCGCGGAAACATTTTGGTTCAGCTACGAAAAAGATCGGTTCAATCCCCATATTCTGAAGCAGAATATTGATGGGTCCCCGGGAAGGGGACAGGAATTCGATAATAATTCCTGAAACCACAACCCAGGAGATAAAATGAGGCAGATAAGAAATGGACTGGGCCACTTTCTTAAAACGCACGCTTTTAATTTCATTCAATGCCAGGCATAAGATGATCGGCGCCGGGAAGCAGATCACCAGTTTGTAAAGACTGATAACAATCGTGTTTTTCAGTACGGATAAGAAGAACGGATCTGAAAACAGCGCCTTAAAATGCTTCAGGCCTACAAATGCGCTCCCGCTGACGCCCTTTAACGGATAATAATCCTGAAAGGCGATGATCAGCCCGTACATTGGTCCATAGCAGAACACCAGGAAAAACAACAGGCCCGGAATCAGCATGATGTAATACTCTTTATAGTAGACCAGATTGCCAATAAACCCTCGTTTAGATTTTTTGCCTGCTGTAACCTTTTCTACATTTTTTGCGACTTTCACTTAATATTACCTCCCACGGCTGGCCGGAATCTTGTTATTTGCCGATAGCAGCAACTTTTTCAGCATAAGCTGCCTGTACTGCTTTTTCAGCTGTTTCTCCGCCGGCTTTCTTAAATTCTTCTACATATGTTTCAAAGTAATCGAGAGGCTTCGCACCAGTAATCATATCGAAATAAGCCTGCTCTGTCAATGTATCCAGTGTTGCGATCACATTCGCGAATTCCTCTGTAGGAGGAGCGTTGAAACGGTAATATCCATTTCCAGTAACATCATGGCCGAATTTTGTCTTCTGAGGTGTGATATTCTCAGCATATGTAACGGTGCTGCCGAAGTCTACCTGTAAAACGCCTTCTTTTCTCAGTTCCGTACCTTCCATCAGACGGATCGGGCCGTTATCGGTCATTTCAAAATGTTTTCCTTCCAGGCCGTAGTTTACTAAGCGGGCATATTCCATATCTGCATAGTAAGCATCCAGCATTGCTAAGAACGCATCCACCTTACGGGGATCTGATACGCCTTTTGTTGTAAGACAGGTTAAACGTCCTGTCAGGTTCCATCCTTCTGTACCTGATTTGCCATCTGGTCCGATAGGAGCCGGCCCGATTACGATATCCGCGTTGGGATCAAGGCCTTTTAATTCCTTCATACATACGCCCCAGTTGCTTTCATCCGTTGTATCTGTGCTGGAGTTCAGGTAGTGGTATGGCTGAGCGGATGTTAAACCGATCTTGCCATTCATGAAGGAATGGGACAGCCATGTATAACCGCCATGGTTTTCACCTGTGATAAATTCTTTATCCAAGATACCTTTCTGATACCAGTCATGTAATGTTGTCAAAGCTTTCTTTGCATCGGGATGGATATATGGGAAGAACGGCACATTGTCTTCGCCAAGCTGCATCTCTTCTACTTTAAATCCAGGTTTGCCGCCAGTTACACAGCGGAGCCCGTAAGCGCCGAATACAGCGCCGAAGGTACGTTCAGCCATACCAGCCGTATCTTTCTTTCCGTTTCCGTCAGGGTCCTGCTCCACAAATGCGGTGAGAACCTTCTCATAATCTTCCAATGTCTCAGGAACTTCCAGGCCTAACTTGTCCAGCCAGTCTTTTCTCCAGAACATAGCCATTGGAACCGCATCCATAGGATTGGTAACGCCGTAGTTCTTTCCTTTATAAATCATTGTGCTCCATAAGGTTCCGTCATCGTACTGATCCGCTACCGCCGCGTAATGAGGCGCTTTCTCACGGATTAATTCAATAGGAAGTTCGCCGAGGATTCCGCCTTCTACATAAGTAGGAAGCAGGGATAAATCGTTAACTACCAGCACGTCCGGCATTTCGCCGCCTGCAAAACGAACATTCAAATTCTCACGGAACTTGTTGGCATCCACATACCATGTTTTCAAATCAATGTTAAAACGCTCTTCTATCATTTTAACAACTTCTGCATCGTCATCAACTTCTGCTGAAGTTTCACCAACCAGCCATTCCATCTGAACCGGTTCTTCCTTAACTTCTGCGGCTGTTGTTTCTTCTGCTCCCTGAGTTCCCGCAGTCGTACCTGCCGCTGCTGTTGTCTGATTTGCTGTTGTAGGTGCTTCTTCCTTTTTAGAAGATCCGCATCCTGCCAATGATGTAACTGCCATTGCAGATACCATCATACCAGCCATAATCCGCTTTAATGATTTTCTCACACTTTCTTCTCCTTCTGCTGCTCTCTTAACTTATTTAATCCGGCAGCTTATAACTCTTTTAAAACTCTTATAATGTAATAACTGCCATGCCTTTAAGACCTTTGGCGCCTTCCCCTGTCTTACCGCGCCGGCAATTACTCTGCACCAATGGTATCACAAGAATTTTCAATAGGCAATTATGAACATTTTGTAAAATACCACTTTTTTGTACCTGTATTTTTAGTCTTTTCTTTCAGATGTGAAAGCCATTATGAGCATTCCAAAAAATATCGGTTTTATGGGGTTTTCCAGTTCTTTTTATGTTTTTTTGCATCACATTTTCCGCTCCATAGAAATGGTATTTTGATAATTTCCAAGTCAGGTTTTCCCCATTTTAAAGGGGCGGGGAAGGGGCTTTGGCAATAAACTCCAGGCCATTTTCAAAATTGTGGTATTTTTCAAAAAACCATCATTGATGCCAATATTTACCGATTCTATAATGAAGATAACGCAATGATCAGAAAGGAAAAAAACATGCAGAGTCACAACCAAATACTGAAAGAACCACTAACCATGGAGCAGACGTTTCACCGGTTCAGGGAGCGGACGAAAAACAATTCTTCCCTCAAAAACAAAGCGGAAATCATCAGCCGGGAACTGCCGGAAATCATAACTTCCGTTTTAAAAGAAGCCGGGGATGCCATGAATGGGCTCGTGCTGCTTCCCGGAAACGGACAGAAATCCCAGATCGGCAATCCGCCGGGATGGCACGAGAACCCATATCACAACAACGAATACGTATTTCAGATCAGCCGCATGAATCACTGGCTGCCCATGCTCTATGCTTATTCGGTTACCGGGGATGAGATTTATTCAAAGAAAATTATAGATGAGCTGACAGACTGGATTTCCAACTGTCCCAGACCGCCTATCTTTGATGAGGACGGCAGCCCGAGAACCGGTTACATAAACTCTCCGGCCGCCAAAGAATGGCGCCTGTTGGAATGCGGAATCCGCCCATACCGTACCTGGTGTCCGGTGCTGGAAGGCCTGTGTGATTCTCCGCATTTTACAGCGGAGGTATTCGAATCAGCTCTTTACAGCCTTTATGAACACTGTGAGACCGTTTACCGCCTGTCGCCTCTGGCCTGGCCGAAAGCGGATCACAACCACTATCTGATGGAAAATCTGGGGCTGCTGGCCGTATCCTGCATGTTTCCCGAGTTAAAAGATTCGGAAATCTGGAAAAATCATGCAATAAAGGAACTCTGCCGCTGCATGGAACAGCAGGTGGATATCCAGGGTGCCCAGATCGAAGGCTGCCCTTCCTATCATAACGGCTGTCTGTTCTGGTTCGCAATGGTTCTGGTCTACAGCAGAAAATATGGTTTCCAACTGCCTGAGAGCTACCGGGAACGCTTTGAGCGCATGGCAGTCCACTCCATTTACGCCACCCGCCCAAATGGGACCAATGTCCCCTGGGGCGATACCAGCACCCTGACAGGCACCCTGCCCAAAGCCGCCGTCTGTTCCTATCTGGGAACTGGCGACCGTTCATTTTTAAGCTTGTGCCTGAATTATTACCGTTATGAAGACCTGCTGAAAGAAGCGGAAGAACAGCTTTGGCGGATGGACGATGTGGGCGGGTTTATAACCGCTCTAAAAGAAAGCCGTCCAAAACTTCCCGGCCTTCCCCTTCTCTATTATAATGAAAACCTGAAACACGTTTATTTCCGTACAGGCTGGAAACGGGACGATTTGAGCGTCATGTTCGCATGCCGGTCCCCAATCCAGAACAATCACGCCCACATCGATCCCTGCGGCTTTGATTTTACAGCCTTTGGAATCCCCATGGCGGTGGACCCGGGCAAATACACCTATCAGGACGGCCCGGACCGAAAGAACTTTAAGAGCATGGGATGGCATAACACCCTGACCATAAACCACCAGGACGCATGGGAATATATCAGTTCCTGGAAATACGGCAGGCAGAAAGAGGGGCGGATCACCGGCTGCCGGACCGAAGGCGGGCTTCTCTGGGCCGCTGCTTCCCATGCCAATTATGAACCGGCAATCCACACCCGGGCCCTGGCCCTGGTTCACGGGGATTTTCTGATGGTTATAGATGTTGTTGAACATCTGAAGCCGGAAGACACGGTTCAAATCCAGTTTCACATTGACCGTCCTCATCTGTGCCTCAAGGGCCAAACGGCCACAGCACATTGGGACGGAGATATTTCCCTGTCCGTCACCAGCAATGGCGGCAGCCCGGCCCTCATTCCCGCCAGAATATCTGACCGGAATGATATATACAGGGATTCCACGATCCTTCAGTACCAAAAATCCCGGCCGGAAGAGACGGAAGTATTCCTGTCCGTCCTCTGTCCCGCAAAAGGAACGCCTGCGTCGGTGCCGCAACATGTAACCGTATCCCGTCATCCGGAAGCAGCCGTATCATTCCTGCTTTCAGGAGTGCAGTACTCGTTTGGACTGACGGCCCATGAACTGAAAAAACTATAAAACCGGAGGTATTTATGTCTGATAAAATGTATCCCAATATCCTGTTTCTCATGACCGACGAACACCGCCCCGACCTGGCCGGCTTCGCCGGGAATCCCGTGGTGCGCACACCGAATCTGGACTGGCTGGCTAAGGACAGCGTGATCTTTGAAAACGCCTACACCCCTTCGCCGGTCTGCATTCCCGCCAGGCAGTGCCTGATGAGCGGGCAGCTTCCCCGCACCTGCGGCTGCGAGGTGTTCGGAGACGACCTGACGCCCTTCTACCGCACATTTGCCAGGACATTCAGTGAAAACGCGTACAACACCGTCTGCTGCGGCAAACTGCACCACAACGGGCCGGATCAGATGCAGGGCTGGCAGCACCGGATCGGCAATGAAACCCGGCTGACTGAGCGTTTCATCGAAAACCAGGACAAAGAAAAACTGAGCCGTTTCAGGGTGTCCCAGGCCGACCACCGCTGGACCAACGCAAAAGAAGTGCTGCGGGCCGGTGTGGGGCATGCCAGAAATACGGCAAATGACGAATATACCCTGCAGGGGGCGTTAAATATCATTGAAGATATCTTTGAATCCCCTTATTATGATAAACAGCAGACCGGACAGCCCCTGCTTTTAAAAGCCAGCTTCGTGCTGCCCCATTATCCCTATTTCTGCGACGAAGAGCTGTTTAAATACTACTTAAACCGGGTTCCGGTATTCGGGGAAGAACAGACCCTCAGCGGGCACCCTTATCTGGATACCAAACACCTGGAAATCGGAACCGATGTGAAGCTGAGGGACATCCAGCGCACCACCGCGGCTTATTACGCCATGATCGAAACAGCGGATCATTATATGGGCCAGATACTGGATAAGCTAAGAGAAGCCGGGCAGGATCTGGACGACTGGATCATCATTTTCACCAGCGACCACGGGGAGATGCTGGGAGAACACGGAATATGGGCCAAACATAAATTTTATGAATCCAGCGTCCGGGTGCCCCTGTTCATCCGTTATCCCTCCCGTTTTAAACCAAGACGGGTGACGGAAAATGTGAACCTGTGCGATATCTACGCAACTCTCTGCGACCTGTGTCATCTGGATACGCCGGATAACCTGGACAGCCGTTCCCTGGCCGGTCTGATGGAGGGCCGCAGCGAAGGCTGGGACAATGAATCCATCAGCCAGTATTTGGGGCAGTATCTGATGATCAAACAGGATCACCTCAAATACCACTATTACGGCGAAGATATGCCGGAAGTTTTATGGGATCTGGAAAAAGACCCGGGAGAAACCACAAATCTGATTTCCGATCCTGACTATAAAGCAGTTCTGGAACGGATGCGCAGCCGCCGCGCCCAGTTAGGATTCGGGCCGGATGGAGATACCAATTATAAGAATGCCGGATATTCCACACATCCGGAGAAATGAGGACAGTTATGAACCAAACAATTACAGCCGAAGGCATTTTACCGGAGGGAATGACCTCCCCGGAACTGTTAAAACGCTTGAAAGACAGGATACTGGCCGCCAATCAGGGGAAAACTGCCCTGGAACGGGGCGCGGTAATCAAAGAACAGTTCCCACAACTTGCCAGCCATACCATTGAGCTTGCGGACCAGGCCCTGAAAGGGCTTCTCGTACTGCCTGGCACCGGGCCGGACCTTTATTTTGTGGGAAACCCTCCCAAATGGCAGTTTAATCCGGTTAATGACAATGAATATACCTTTCACTTAAACCGGATGCACCATTTAAAAACCATGGCAGAGGCCTACAGCCTGACCGGAAACCTGGAATACGCAAAAAAAGCCATTGATGAGCTGTCCGACTGGATCGACACCAACAAGTGTCCCGGCCTGACCGATGAAACAGGCGCTTATGCCCTGGACCGTTACAGCGGGTTAAGCACCTGGCGGGCTTTGGAAGTGGGAATCCGCGGCTACCGCACCTGGCCGATCATCATAGAACTATTGGCGGATACACCTTATTTCACCCCGGAATTCCTGGAAAAGCTGGTCTGCAGCATTTATGAGCACTGCCGGGTGCTCTATGAGATTTCTCCGCTTTTATGGCCGAAAGCCGACCATAACCACTACCTGATGGAAAATCTGGGACTGATGTCCTTTAGCTGCCTGTTCCCGGAAATGAAAAACAGCGGCGTGTATCTGGCCCATTCTCAGAACGAGCTGGACCGCTGTATGGAAGCCCAGTGCACTCCCTGCGGCGGCCAGATCGAAGGCTGTCCGTCCTATCACAACGGGTGCGTGTTCTGGTTCGCCATGCGGGCGGTATTTGCCCGTAAATTTAATATCCAGGTTCCAAACGCTTATCTGGAACGCCTGGAAAAGATGTTTCAACACTCAGTATACGCCACACGCTCCTGCGGCGGCAATTTCCCATGGGGCGACAGCCACATCGCGGACAAGGAAACCATGTCTTTGGCCGCTGTCTCCTGCTATATGGCGTATTCTGATCCAAAATACCTGGAAACAGCCCTCTATTTTTATCCCCCTTCCACCTTGCTGGAAGACGTACGGGATAATCTGTGGAGGATTCCCGATACCAGACAGATCAAAGAAGTGATGGAAACAGCCGTTTCTTCCCCCAAAAAGCCTGACCTTCCGCTCATCGCATGGCAGAAGGATTTGAATCAGGTTTACATAAGAACCGGATGGGAACGGGATGCCATCAGCTTCATGACTGCCTGCCGGACGCCGGTACAGAATCTGCACGCCCATATCGATGCGGGCGGATTTGACCTCACTGCCTTTGGAGAGCCGCTTTTGACGGATCCCGGCATTTATACCTATAAAAATGATGAGAACCGGAAACGTTTTAAAAGCGCATTCTGGCACAACTGTCTGACTGTAAACTGGAAAAACATGTGGGAATATCAGGCTTCCTGGGCATATGGGCCTCAGAAAGAGGGACGGCTTGTCTCTGTGACGGAGGAAGACGGAATCATCTGCGCTCTGTCCTGCCACCACAATTATGAACCGGCGGAGGCGGTCAGATGCCTGTCCTTGATCGATAACCGGTTTTTAGTGGTCGTGGACCAGGTGTCCGGTTTGGAGAAGGGGGATTCTGTCCAGATTCATTTTCACCCGGACAGAACCTTTATTAAGGAAACACCCTTCGGGATGATCAGCGCTTTGGACGGACGGCCCAATATCGAACTGGCTTACGGAAGTTTTATGGAAACACAGACAGAGGCGGGAAAAATATCCACGGTCAACGACGTGTGGCATGATTCCCTGGTCGTACACCTGAATCACCGGATGGAAGAGAACGGAACCTTCCGTCATGCGGCCATTTTGATTCCTCACAGCACAGAACAGTCCGGCCCCTCCTGCTCTTTCTACCAGACGGAACAGAAACAGGACGGATTTTATATAACCTTCTGCATTGATTCCAGTGAATACCGCCTGGTATGGAAAGACAATAAACTGGCCAGAGTAAAGGAGAATTTATGATGCTTACGATTCCAACGGACGAACGTTATATCACCGATGAACAGGTATTTGAGGCGCTGGATCTCAATTACCCCGGGCTGGAAAAGGTTCGGGCGGCGCTCGAATCCAACGATGTGGAGGAAGCGAAAAAACAGCTCGTGCGGCATATGGAAGTGCGCAGCCAGCCTCATTTTCTCTATGATTACCGGTCTAAGCCCCTTGCTCCTATCGATACCGACAGCTGCCCCTATTCTTTTCAGGCCTCTCTTGGCCTGAGCGGAAGTTTAAAAGAATTCTGTCTCTACGCGGGGCGCAAAATGATGGATCACGTCTATGTCCTGCCCGGCGGAGGAAAAGGGCGGGAATTTGATCTGGGGAAAAACTGGGAAAACATGATTCATTTTAACTTCCTGGAAGATCAGGGTAAAAAGCACAGAAACCCGCTGGATATGATCGTCCGGGGACAGTTTTTCGAATATCTCAGCGTTCTTTATCATGAGACGGGGGACGCCAAAGTGCTGGAATCCTTTGAAGAGATATTGAAGGTATTTCTGGAAACCTATCCGCTGCAGATCGTGGACGGCTCGCCTTCCACAAACCGGTTCCAATATACGGAAGACCGCGACGTAATGAGCGCCGGATGGCTGGCAGTGGTTTACACCGGCTTATTTTATACAAGAGTTCCCTATGAAATCCATACGGAACTGGCATTTGAAATTCTGAAACGGATCTGGTTTTTAGGCATCCAGTTCCGCCGTTTTGACGAAGACGGATACCGGCCGTACAATCATCACATGTGGGAACGTGGCCTCGTACCATTCATTCTGGGCGCCATGTACCCCGAAATCCCGGATTTTACCGCAATGAAAGCCCATGGAGCAGAAACCGTATGCCGCCACATTAAAGAAGACTTTAACACATCCGGCGGATACAGCGAACATTCCATCGCTTACTGGTCCGGCGCCGCTGTGGGAGAAATGCTCTACCGCGGCATCTATCTGGCCCGCTTAAATGACGAAACTCTCTTAGATGAAGAAACGAGGGACAGGATGGAACAGACATTCCGGGTCCTGGCGCTCATCTGCCCGCCCGGGGAACGGTATCCCTCTCTGGGAGATAACGGCGGGCCTATGGCAGAACCGATATTAAACCTTGGGGTGCGGATGATGGAACATGAGGAGTGCAGGCAGGTGCTGGAGTGCCGCCGTGGGGCGGATATTGACGGTGATGGCGCCATTGGTTTGCCCCCTCTGGACTACTGCAATGACCAGGCCGGATTTGTCTGTGCCAAAAGCGGTTACACCCCTGATTCCAACTATATGCTGATGTCAGCAAAGGTAAATTGTGGATACTGCGGGCACAACCACATGGATATGCTCTCTCTATTCCTCACATTCCACGGGGAAGAGATCATCGGCGAACCTTATGTAAACATGATGTACCACCGGGTCCGCATGAATTCGGAAATCCGCGGCTATATGTACAATATGGCCTCCCACAACACGGTGCTGGCCTACGGAACCCCTATTCTCCTGGACCGGATGTATGCCAATAAATGGGGCGTCCTGCGCACGCCGTCGCCGGTTACAGAATCATTTTCCGCCAATGACGGCTTTTATGTCAACGCTTATCACGACGGCTATACCTTCTGCCGCCACCAGAGGGAAGTCCTGTTCCACCGGAGCCGGGGCGTTATGATCTCCGACCACATCCTGAGAGGCAACCGGATTGAAGGGGATCACATCCAGCGCTTTAACATGATGCCCGGCGTGCAGGTGACTTTGCTGGATAACGACGCCGCCCTGGTGGAAAAACGCGGCGTAAAACTCCTTTTTATATGGACTGGAGCAGAGCACCGGATAACCCTCTGCAAACCGGAGATTCTTTGTCCTGAAATGATTTCTGGCAAAGAGGATATGGCAGATATCATTGACGTCTCTTTCCACGCTTCAGAGGAGCAGGAGAACCAAAATGTAACCGTAACTTTAAATTTAATGATTTTAGATTTGACTGGGGGATGCTCTGCGGAAAGCGGAAGTTTGGAGGAGCGGCTGGAATGCCTGAAAGGCGGAAGTTCCGAAGAGCGGCTGGAATGCCTGAAAGGCGGAAGTTCCGAAGAGCGGCTGGAATGCCTGAAAGGCGGAAGTTCCGAAGAGCGGCTGGAATGCCTGAAAGGCGGCATTTCCGTGGAGAGGCTGAACCGTTTGAAAGAAGAGGCCAGACAGCTTGCCGGACGTTTAAACCGCCCGGAAACTCTGGAACAGTTCCCAATATACTGATTACAGCACAAAGACACAGATTAAGAGAGGATATAAGACGATGAATAACGAAACATTTCATTCCAAACCGGAAATCACCGCCGAAGAAGTAAAGCAGGCATTGGATACCTGCGTTATGCTGACTGAAAGCTGTCTTCCTGAATTTGCCGGACAGTTTAAACATATTTTTTCAGAAAACGGATTTTATGGAACCGCGCCCAATGAACAGTGGACCAACGGCTTCTGGACCGGGCAGCTTTGGCTGTCCTATGAAGCGGCCCATAAAGACAGCTTTTGCCAGGCCGCGCTCACCCAGGTGCAGAGCTTTTTAAACAGGATACAGACGGGAAACCACACGGATACCCACGATTTAGGGTTCCTTTACTCCCTTTCCTGCGTGGCCGGATATAAACTGACCGGGGACGAAACTGCCAAAAAGGCGGCGCTCATGGCCGCAGATAAGTTAAAAACCCGTTTTCACGAAAAGGGACAGTTCATCCAGGCCTGGGGCGCCCTTGACAATATAAAAAATTACCGTTTAATTATCGATTGCCTGCTGAACCTTCCTCTGTTATACTGGGCTTCAGAGGTGACCGGGGACGAGAGCTATGGAAAAATTGCCAAAGCCCATCTGGAAACAGCGCTGAAAGTCATTATCAGGCCGGATCATTCCACCTATCACACCTATTATTTCGATCCCGAAACAGGGGCGCCTTTAAAAGGCGTTACCCACCAGGGCTATTCTGCGGATTCGGCATGGGCCAGAGGGCAGTCCTGGGGCGTGTACGGCATCGCTTTGAGCTACCGGTATACAAAAAATCCAAAATATCTGGAACTTTTTGACCAGGTAACCGGATATTTTCTGGAACACCTTCCTTCCAACCTGGTTCCTTACTGGGATTTCATCTTTGAAGAGGGAAGCAGTGAGCCCTGGGATTCTTCCGCTTCAGCCGTGGCTGCCTGCGGAATGCTGGAGATGGCAAAATACCTTCCGGAAGATAAAGCCGCTTATTACACCTCCGCCGCCAAACGTCTTATGAAGGCGCTGAAAGACCTGTGCGCCGTAACATCTCCTGAAGAATCCAACGGCCTTCTTCTTCACGGAGTCTACGGAAAAAAGACGCCTTTTAACGATTGTATCGATCATGGTATTGACGAATGCAACCTTTGGGGTGATTATTATTATATGGAAGCATTGACCCGTCTCTCCAAGGACTGGAATCCTTATTGGTAAAGACACAGATTAAAATGCTTCGGAATGGAGGAAAACATGAATATCATCACCGTAATGTCAGACGAGCATTCCTATCAAATGATGCAGTTCGTCGATCATTCCATACTGAAAACACCGAACCTGGACCGCCTTGCCGCGGAAAGCACGGTTTTCGACAACTGCTATACCCCTTGTCCTGTCTGCGCTCCTGCCAGAGGCAGTTTCATTTCCGGACATTATGTAAACCGGATCGGCACCTGGGATAATTCCACTCCCTATGACGGCAAGGTGAAAGGGCTGTCCCATCATTTGACGGAACATGGCAGACAATACATCTGCATCGGAAAAACCCATTTCCACCATGAAGGGGATTATGGATTCACCCATGAAGAATTTGCCGGATACATGCACCGGCCGGATATCGGCTGTTTCTTCCGCGACCGCAAAACCGGGCGTGTGGGGGCTGAAAAGAGATTTGAAAAAATCGGGCTCAAAACCGAGGAAAGCTATGACGACCGGGTTTTAAACGCCAGCCTTTCCTGGCTGGAGGAACATGGAAATGAGGAAAACTGGAATCTCTATATCGGCTTTTTAGATCCCCATTTCCCGTTCTATGTGAAAGAGGAAAACTGGAATCATTTTTCAAAGCTGATCACTGAGGTTCCACAGGCGTTAAAGCCTCCATTTACCTCACTGAACGAACCCCTGAGCTGGCTGAGGACTTACTTTAAATGTGAAGAAGTGCCGGAGGAAACCGTTCTGAAGCTTCTGATCGGATATCACTGCGCCATCGCGGAACTGGACGAACGGCTGGGAATCCTGCTGGATAAAATGGATGAACTGGGACTTTCGGACCGCACAATTTTCTGCTATACCAGCGACCATGGAGAACAGTCCGGTTATCACGGCATGTGGTGGAAATGCTGTATGTTTGAGCAGTCGGCCCATGTTCCAATGATCGTTAGAGTTCCCGGTGAAACGCCCAAAAGGATCAGCGCCCCGGTAAATCTGGTGGACTGGTTCCCAACGGTATGCGACTACATGGACGTGCCCATTCCCGACGGATTGGATGGCCAGAGCCTGAAGCCCTATATTGAAACGGGCAGCAATGAAGCCCATCAGGATTTTGCTTTCAGCGAATACAATGCCCACGGAATCCCCTACGGCATGTTCATGATCCGCTGGAAACAGTATAAGTACGTATATTTCTGCTATGAAAAACCACAGCTCTTTGATCTGAGCAGTGATCCGGCCGAAGATCATTCCCTGCTGGAAGAGTGTCCAAATGATCCGCAGGTAAGAATTGCCGCGGAAGAATGCCACAAGCGCCTACTCTCCGTCTGCAATCCCTATGAAGTGGATTTACGTGCCAGAGAGTTCCAGCAGAAAATGAAAAAGGAATTGGGCATCGTGGAATACGATACGGACATGGGCGCCTGCCCTGTTCCCCATCCGGAAGCTGTAATATAGCAGCCGTTCAGACGGCGGGAAAATTGATAAAGGAAGCAGCTTACAAGCGGGCTTGCCCCTGCTTCCTTTATCAATTTTCACATCGAATGGACATCCGATGCTTCTTGACCGGCCTTTTCACTCAAGAAGATGAGCCGTCTGTCACAAAGAACAGATACATTTTACATAACTCCTGCGCAGGATGATATCCGCGCCGGAAAGAGAGGTAATTTATGGGCGGTATTTTCTCAATCGAAAACCCTGTATGGCGTTTTATAAATAAACTGCTTCATGTGCTGCTGCTGAACGTTCTATGGATCGTCTGCTCCATCCCCCTTTTCACCATAGGGGCTTCCACCACGGCAGTCTATTATGTAACCTTAAAACTGGTGAGGGATGAAGAGGGTTATACTACAAAGAGCTTTTTTGACGCATTCAAAACAAATTTCCGCCAGGCAACCGTGTTATGGCTGATCCTGGCCGCCGTCGGCGCATTGATCGGAGCCGATCTGGCCGTATACATGAGATCTTCATCTATCAGCGTCTTTGGAATGGTTCTCATGGCCGCATTCTTCGCAGTGGCCGTGATTTACCTGTTTATGAATATCTATGTATTCGCCCTGCTGGCCCGGTTTGACAATACCATCCGCGGAACCCTGAAGAACGCCTTCCTCATGTCCATCCGCCACCTGCCGTCCAGCATCTCGATGATAGCATCCAATATAATCCTGACAGCAATTGGGTTTCTGGCATTTCCGCCAATCCTTTTGCTGGGGCTGCCGCTGATGGCCTTTATCAATTCCTGGTTCCTGGTGAAGATATTTGACCGGTATCAGGTTAGGGAGTGAGAATTTAACATAAAGGGTGAAGGCATTTTCGAAAATGCCTTCACCCTTTAATGTAAATCCCCACACCATTTACATCTTCCCTCTACATCACCTGAATATAATCCCTCTTCCCCAGTTCCTCTTTCACGCACCGCAGAAACAAATCCGTAACCACCGGCTTTTTCTCTTTCCCCAAAAGATAATAGATAATCCTTGGCGGAGGTCCGTCCTTTAATTCCCATACTTTCAGCCCCAGTTTACTGCTTATAGCCGCTCCTGCCGAAGCCGGCATAACCGCCCAAACATCTTCCCTCTCCAAAAAGCCCTCCAGCAGAGACATCTGATCCAAAAATACCTTGGGCTGTGATGCGGGGCCGAACCAGTAATCATGCCAGATATCATATTCCGGGTTCCAGGGAAGCCGCACCTCTTTATCCGGATTTAATTCCTCCGGCGACACGGGCTTTTCACTGTCCCTGCCGGAAAACAGTTCATTTCCCAGGCAGACCATGGGTTCCCGAAATAACGGAATGGTCTCCACATGTTTCGAAAACATATCATCGGAAATGATGGCCACATCCACTTCTCCTTTTTCAGCATACCCATAAGCTTCCAGCGAATGATAGTTGTGAAACTGCAGGCTGATTTCCGGATTCCTGTCCATAAAATTCCGGAACACCTCAGGCAGCAAATAGGTGCTGACGCTCCCTACGGATGACAGGTTCAGCGTATGGTTCCGGTTTAAGTCCGGCAGGTTTTTCGCCTCATTCCAAAGGCGCTTCAACTGTTCCGCCACCGGGATAAATCCACGCCCTTCCCCTGTGAGTTCGATGGAACGGACGCCTTTGCTCCTTATCACCAGGCGATACCCCAATTCCTTTTCCAGAGCGCTTAAATGGCGGCTCAACGCCGGCTGGGTAATATACAGCTCCGCCGCCGCCTGGCTGATACTCCCGTATTTTACAATGGCAAGAAATGCTCCAATCTCTGCTAATGTCATGTTTTTCTCCTTTTTAATATGTCTATTTAGTTATATTATATTGGTAAAATAAGCATTATTCAACAATACTCTTTCATGCTATATTTGTAACAGCCCAGACGACAGAAAATTTGGTTAAAAAGCGGCGTCAAGCTCCCTTGTAAGCGGCTTCTTAATCAATTTTCCCGCCATCTGAACTGCAGCTTATACGCCATATACCTATTGGAAAAACTTTAAGAATTCATCTGGGTATGAATGCGGAAATATGCATAGGGAGAGTATTCATGGAAAATAAAAATCTGACTTCTGGAAATATTAGAAAACAACTGGCCGCCCTCACCCTGCCCCTTTTGGCCGGCAGCATTCTTCAGCAGTTTTACAATACGGTTGATGCCCTTATTCTGGGCAGATATGCGGGTATGGACGCATTTGGAGCCGCAGGCGTGGCAGGTACGGTTATGAACCTGTTTATCTTCATACTCAGCGGTTCCTGCAGCGGAATGACCATATTGTTCGCCCAGTTCTATGGCCGCAGGGCCATGGACCAATTCCGGAGGGAAGTCTTTCTCACATTGGTGTGGGGCGGCATGTTTACCCTTGCAATCAGCCTGGCGGCCATTTTCTCTGCCGTCCCTCTGCTCAAACTCATTCATACGCCTGCGGCTGTGCTCCCCCATGCCGGAAACTATCTCTGCATCATATTTGCCGGCCTGCCGGTCACCTACCTGTACAACCTCTTTTCCTCGATTTTGAGATCGGCAGGCAATACAAAAGCTGCCCTCCTGTTTTTGGCGGCAGCCGTCTTCGCAAACATAATATTTGATTTGATTTTTATAGCAGGCGCAGGCATGGGAACTAAAGGCGCGGCTTTGGCCACCGTTGCGGCACAGCTCATTTCCGTTCTGCTCTGCGTCATTTACATAAAAAAATGTTATCCTGAACTCCTGTTTACCAAAAATGACATGCACTGTGATAAGGCCATGGCCGGCCGCACTCTTTCTTTCAGCTTTGCATCCGCCCTCCATCAGTCAAGCCTTTATATCGGAAAAATGATGGTGCAGGGATCCGTCAATTCCCTGGGCGCCGACGCCGTCTGCGCCTACACCGCCGCCTCCAGAATCGAAGGTTTTGCCAACTCATTTGGCGACAGCGGAAGCCAGGCGCTGTCCGTTTTTACAGCCCAAAACACCGGTGCCGGAAAAATGAAACGGGTCCGCGCCGGGTTAAAAAACGGTTTTATCCTGCTTTCCTGCCTTGGCCTGTTTTTGAGCCTGGTCATGTACGCCGGGGCCAGGCCATTTACAGCCCTCCTGACTGGAAATAACCAGCCCTCCCCGCTCACGTCCGGAACTGCTTATCTGCGGGTCATATCGGTCTTCTATCCCCTGTGTTTCATTGGAAATGCATTCGTCGGCTATTTCCGCGGAACCGGCAGGGTCAATATTCCGGTAATCGGAACCACCCTGCATATCTCCATCCGTGTCCTGCTGTCCTGTCTTCTGGCTCCCAGCCTTGGGCTGCCCGCCATATCACTGGCCACCGGCGCCGGATGGGCGGCAGTAGTCACCTTTTTCATCCTGCTGGCCCGCTGCCATAAAAATACGACGCAAAAATAACACGATCCCGCTCACTTTTGACCGCTACTCTCCCTGGTAGACGCACACTCTTGCACGCCCCGCTTCTTTGGCCGCGTACAATGCGGAATCACTGTGGCGGATCAGTTCATCAATATCCAGATCTTTTCCTTCTGCCTGGGCGATTCCCACGCTGGCCGACAATTCCTTCCAGCAAGGAGATTTTGTAAATTCTTCCCGCATCCGCCCTAAAAGCTTCTGGGACTTGACCGTAAGCTCCCCGATATCCTTTTTCCCCAATATGGCGATCAAAAATTCATCGCCGCCGATCCGGGCAATGAACTCTTCCGGGAAACACTCCTGCATCAGCCGGGCTGTCATGATGAGGGCTTCATCCCCCGCCTGATGTCCGTAATTATCATTTACACCTTTAAAATGATCCAGGTCCAGATATAAAAGTGAAAACGTCGCCTCCTCCTTATTCTCGCCTAAAAATCGGTAAAGGCTCCGCCTGTTATTCAGTCCTGTGAGGAAGTCCGTATTGGAGTTGCGCAGGATCTGCTGCTCCATAGCCCGCTCCATGGTGATATCGCGGTAAATACAAATCCTTCCTATCTCATTTTGGAACACATCATAAATGGGTTCTTCGTGGAGTTCCAACAGCCGTTCTATATCATCCTTATCACACTGGATCTTCACTTCCCGATATCCCTCGCACCTGTCTAATGTTTCCCCGCCCAAAGTCTTATATGACCAGGCTTCATAACTTTTACCGATGATATCCTTTCCCGACACATTAAAATACTCTTCAAATTTGCTGTTTGCATTGATCACGCGGCCCTCTTCATTCCAGACCAGGATTCCAAATGGCATGCTGCGCAGGATGATCTCCATCTCCGCCCCTTTATTCTCCAAATCCGTTATGTCGTGTCCGATGCCCACGCTGCCCATAATCCTGCCGCCTTCGTCGATCAACGGCGCTTTATATGTATTAAACTGCCTCATTCCATGCTGGCTTTTAACCGCTTCGGTGGATTTGCATTTCTGCCGGTGGGTTAACACGTATTCATCCGTTTCTTTGCAGACAAACTGGCCCTTTTCAAACTCCTCCCTGGAAACATCCCAGATATAACAATGATCCTTTCCCGTAACGTCGCCCTTTGGCTTGCCGACAATATTGCAGAACGCATCATTGACTTTCACATGAAGGCCTTCCAAATCCTTAAACCACACCATATCCGGTATGCACTCCAATAATGTGTCCATACACTGTTCAGAAAAACGATGGGTCTTCTCCAGCTTCCAATGCTCTAAAATATGTCTGAAGCGTAAGGCTATCAGCTTTTCGTTAAAAGGTTTCAGCCAGATATCAAAAATGCTCTCCCACCTTTTGGCTGCAAAGCTCTCCATTTCCTCCGTTTCCAAACAGATGATAACCTTCCCGTCACACTCATATTGAGAAAAGGGGGAGTCCAAAATGATAAGATCCGCCTTCACTGTTTCAATCCGGTCCGCTGAACCAATTGTTGAAAAAACGCAGTCAACCCCTTCCGGCGGCGGAACCTGGCTTAAAAGTTCTCCCAACACCTTTGTCTCACTTAAAATTACGATATTGAACAAATACCGATACATACTTCCCCTCCTGTACTGCACCCCGAACCAACACTTAACTTACTACTAACTATACTACACGAAATAAGGAACGTCTATATTTTAAATTACCTATTTAATGCAAATTCTTAAAAAATTTTAGATCTATAAGGCCGTGCGCCGTTTTGTTGTCCCTCCATTTAAAATATGCTAAAATTAAGCCAGAAAATGAAGGTGGTGACGGTGGTTTATGGTACTGTTAATTTTGTTTTTAATCTGCGCAAAAGTGTATGTTTCCTACAAAAGCGGCAATAAAGCGGATGCGGTGTTCTTTGGGGTTGTGGGGGCGGTATTGGCTGGACTGTTCTTGCTGCTTTCGACGCTTTAGCGTATGGGGGGATTTGAAGTAAAGGGTGTGAAGTAAAGGGTGAAGGCATTTTCGAAAATGCCTTCACCCTTTACTTTAAAGCCTCAAGGCATTTCAAAAAATGCCTTCACCCTTCACTTCACACTCCATATAAATCTGCCCCTCAAAATCATCCATAATTTATTTTTATCGACTAATCATTTCTTATTATTATACTTTATTATCCCATTCTGCTATACTGGAAATATATGTCATTATAAGGAGGATAAGGGTCAATGGGTTACAAAGTAAGCTATGAGCAAGCGGATAAGATTTTCAAAGACCTCAGTGAAACGTATGAAATTTGGGCTCCCAAACGGCTGAAGGGAAAGGGGAGATATTCCCAGACCGATTTAATCCGTTATGAGAAGATCACAAGCGCAGAGGAGATTGAATACAAAGAAAAGTCGGATTTTCCGGCAAAAGAAGTGCTCAGTCCCATCACACAGTCTCTGTTTTATTTTACGGAAGACGAGTTTATCGAGAGCAAAGCTTCTAATAAGAAGCTGCTGATTTTCATGCGTCCATGTGATATCCACGCCCAGCACCATCAGGAGCGGATTTATCTGGGCAACGGCGGTTTTGAGGATATGTATTATAAACGGATGAACGAAAAGGTTAAGATCGTGATGATGGAATGCACAGAGGGATGGGATACCTGTTTCTGCGTCAGCATGGGCGCTAACCGGAGTGAAAATTATGCCGCTGCCGTCCGTTTTGAAGGCGATGACCTGATGTTCGATGTAGCCGACAATGACCTGGCGCCCTATTTTGACGGCATGGAAGAGAACAATTTCAAGCCGGATTACATAGAAAAGAACGAACTCACCGTAACCATTCCTGAAATCCCTGACAAAGAAGTTCTCACCAAACTGAAAGAACATCCCATGTGGCAGGAATTCAACAAACGGTGCGTTTCCTGCGGAGCCTGTACTGTGGCCTGCAGCACCTGCACCTGCTTTACCACCACCGATATCATTTATAATGAAAATGCAAATGTAGGCGAGCGCAAGCGCACATCCGCATCCTGCCAGGTAGAAGGGTTCTCCGATATGGCCGGAGGCATGTCCTTCCGCCCCACCGCCGGCGACCGGATGCGCTACAAAGTGCTTCATAAATTCCATGATTATAAAGCCCGTTTTAAGGATTATCATATGTGTGTCGGCTGCGGGCGCTGTATAGACCGCTGTCCGGAGTTCATCTCAATTGCGGCAACAGTAGACAAGATGGCAAAAGCGATTGACGAAATCACTTCAGAATAATAGTAACAGTTCAGACGGCGGGAAAATTGATAAAGAAAGCGGCGTCAAGCCCGCTTGTAAGCAGCTTTCTTTATCAATTTTCACATTGGATGTCTGAACTGTTACGAATAATATGGAAAAAATGGAGGAAAAAATGAATAATATCATAAAACCGGTTGCATGCAGGATTATGGATGTAAAGCGCGAGAGCCTGCATGAATATACATTTAAAGTGGAAACTGACATTAAGCCAGAGCACGGCCAGTTTTTACAGCTGTCCATCCCCAAAGTGGGAGAAGCCCCCATATCTGTCAGCGCATTTGGCGACGGCTGGATGGACTTCACCATCCGCTCTGTGGGAAAAGTGACCGATGAAATTTTTTCAAAAACTGCGGGAGACACCCTGTTTCTGCGCGGCGCCTACGGAAAGGGCTGGCCGGTAGACCAGTTCAAAGGAAAACACGTGGTATTCATCACCGGCGGGACCGGACTGGCGCCAGTAAAAAGTATGCTGAATCTGTTCTTCGACCAGCCTGAGTTGGTGAAGAGCGTACACCTGATCTGCGGCTTCAAAAATGAAGACGGCATCATTTTCAAAAATGATCTGGAGCGCTGGAAAGAAAAGTTCACCACAATCTATGCTCTGGACAAAGACCGGAAAGAAGGCTGGAGCACAGGCTTTGTAACAGAATTTGTAAATCAGGTTCCTTTTGAAAGTTTTGACGACAATTATGCGGTTGTAATCGTGGGGCCTCCGCCCATGATGAAATTCACCGGACGAAAAGCGGTAGAATGCGGTGTGCCGGAAGAGAAAATCTGGGTATCCTTTGAGCGGAAGATGTCCTGCGCCGTGGGCAAATGCGGACACTGCCGTATCGACGAGGTATATGTATGCCTCGACGGACCGGTATTTAACTATACTCAGGCCAAATATCTGGTGGATTAAGAAAGGGGCGGATCGGTTATGAATTACGATATTGATATTAAAAAGGTACGAATCAACTGTTTCAGGCAGTCCAAAGTCAAGGGTGAATTCATGCTTCAGATGCGTGTGCCAGGCGCTTTGATCGAAGCAAAGCACCTGAGTATGGTTCAGGAAATCTGTGAGCGCTGGGGCAACGGGACATTCCATATCGGAACAAGACAGACTCTCAACATTCCGGGAATCAAATACCCATATATTGAAGAAGTCAACAAGTTCATCAAAAACTACATCCGTGAAGTGGATGTGGAAATGTGCAACGTGGACATGGAGGCGGACGACTACGGCTATCCCACCATCGGCGCCCGCAACATCATGAGCTGTATCGGAAATGCGCACTGCATCAAAGGCAATGCCAACACCTATGAGCTGGCGCGCAAAATTGAAAAAATAATTTTCCCTTCCCATTACCACATCAAAATCGCGGTTGCCGGTTGTCCCAACGACTGCGTGAAAGCCAACTTTAACGATTTTGGCATCATGGGAATCAATAAGCAGGACTATGATATCGACCGCTGCATCGGCTGCGGCTCCTGCGTAGACGCCTGCCAGCACCACGCCACCGGCGTACTGAGCCTGAACAAAAACGGCAAGATCGACAAAGACGCCTGCTGCTGCGTAGGCTGTGGCGAATGTTCCCTGATCTGTCCAACCGGAGCCTGGACCAGAAACACCAAGCAGTTGTACCGCGTGACCTTAGGCGGACGTACCGGAAAGCAGAATCCAAGAGCCGGAAAACTGTTCATGAACTGGGTAACAGAAGACGTAATCCTGGCCATGTTCGGCAACTGGCAGAAGTTCTCCGCCTGGGTTCTGGATTACAAACCGGAATACCTTCACGGCGGCCATCTAATCGACCGGGCCGGTTATAAAGAATTCAAGAAACGGATTTTAGAGGGCGTCGTGCTGAATCCCGAAGCGAAAGTGGCTGACGATATCTTCTGGGCTGAAAATGAGCAGCGCGGAAATATGCACGTGATGCCGGTTTCCCAGCATAAGACAGCCGGGCCTCAGGATTAACAGACACAAGACAACAGGCAGTTTCCGGCAACAGGAAATGCAACACGGCGTGCAGCATGCAATAAAAAATCCCTTGTAAATACAAGGGATTTTTTTATGCCGGCGACCGGAATCGAACCGGTACGGGCGATTAGGCCCGCAGGATTTTAAGTCCTGTGCGTCTGCCAGTTCCGCCACGCCGGCAAAATATCAATATGTAATTTTCAAATGGGCGGAGGTGGATTCGAACCACCGAAGCGAATCGCAGCAGATTTACAGTCTGTCCCCTTTGGCCACTCGGGAATCCACCCATATACTCTGATAAGCAAGAATTATCTTATCACAGCAATATTAAAAAATCAAGCATTTTTTATCACAGAACCTCGCCATAGAACCGCACTGCATTTTTTAAAAGTAGAGGGTGTAAAGTAGAGGGGGTAAAGTAGAGGGTGAAGGCATTTTCAAAAATGCCTTCACCCTCTACTTTACCCCCTCTACTTTACACCCTCTGCTTTTAAAGAAAATTCAGTACAAAAGTCCCACCAACCCGGTAGAAACAACCGGAATAAAGGTAATAATCAGAAGGCAGATAACTAAAAGCGCATAAAACGGCACTGCCTCCCTGATAAAGTCCTTAGTCTTGCATTTTGTAATGCCGCAGGTAACAAACATCAATGTTCCCATGGGCGGTGATAACGCGCCAATGGCGCTGTTAAAAATATAAATCATGGCAAACTGTATTTCGTTCACCCCATATGCCGCCGCAACGGGAGCCAGCAATGGCACCAAAACGATCATTGAAGCCGTACCTTCTATAAACATCCCTATAACGAGCAGAAAAACATTTACAAACAGTAAAAAAACGATCTTATTATTAATTGTTGCCACCATCCATTGAGTCAGCGCCTGAGGGATTTTTTCTTTTGTTAAAATCCATGAATACACAGACGCCGCACCCACAATCAACATAATAGTACAGGTGGTAATACAGGTTTCTTTTATACTCCCAATAAAATCATCCATTGTCATTTCACGGTAAACCAAACCTAAAATCAATGCATAGATAAGAGCGACTGCTCCCGCTTCAGAAGCAGTGAATGCACCAATCCTAATGCCGCCTATAATTACAATCGGGAGCATAAGGGGTAAAACAGCCGGCTTCGTGGATACCCATATTTCTCTTTTACTCAGTCTGTGTGTCCGAATCGGCTTATAGCCCCGTTTCTTAGACATTGCCGATACAAGCACCATAAGAGCAATACAGAGTAAGATTCCCACACCGATACCTGCCACAAACAATTTTCCTATAGAAACCTGTGCAATACAGCCGTACAGGATCATGGCAATTCCAGGTGGAATTAAAGGGGTAATAATTGCTGAGGATGCTGTCAAAACACTGGAAAACTCTTTTGAATACCCCTTTTTCTCCATCTCCGGAACAAGCAGCTTGGCCTCCATAGCAGCATCCGCAATATTAGAACCGGACAAACCGCCCATCAGAGTTGAGAGAAGGACATTTACCTGAGCCAGCCCGCCGTTCATCTTTCCGGTAACGATTTCGCAGAAATCCATAATACGCCGGGTTACACCAGTACAGTTCATCAAAGCTCCTGCCGCTGCAAAAAACGGTACTGCCAGAAATGTGGTGCTTTCACCTGAAGAAATCATTCTTTGAGCAAAAATAATATCATTTACATTGGGATTTGCGACAAAATAAACGGCCGCACCACCTAATATAGAAATGAACACAGGAACTTTTAAAAATAGCAGAACTAACATCACAACCGCGGAAATTATAATAATCTGGTTCAATTATCTCCCCCCTTTCTTCCCATAAGCCCTTTAATTTCATAGCTTAGGTAGCTTAAAATCATCAGCGCGCAGGAAAGAGGCGCCACAAAATAGACGGCTGAATATGGAATCCGGAGCACAGGAGTTAAACGTCCATTCTTAACAAAAAGCAGGAAATACCCTATGCATTGTTTAAAAAGATAAGATAAAACCAATAAAACAATGATTCGAATCAGCCAGTTAATCACCCTTTGTGCTGTTTGCGGAAGTGCATCTACTACCATCTCTATAGCGATATGGGATCCTGTGCGGAACGCTGCGCCGGCCGATAAAAATCCAATCCACACCATGCACATGAGCTGAACTTCTTCCAGCCAGGTAAATGGGTTTCCTACAATATAACGAAATATCACTCCTAAAAATGTAATCACAATTAAAATAAGCATAATTACAGATGATACATACACATCAAGATTCAGGAAAATGTCTTTCCAATATATTTTTCCTTTCATATAGCCTCCTGTTTTATCCGTTTCAACTGCCAGGATTTCTTTATTTTCCCATCGCTTTCATGACTGTATCATATAGACCATCCGACCATCCATAACTCGCTGCTTTATCGTAAAAACTCTGAGACATTTCTATAAGTTTCTGCCTGTCTTCAGACGATACTTCTGTAAAGGTTACCCCCATTTCATTTACCAGCTTATCAACATACTCCTGTTCCGCTGTCTCCTGCTGGTCATTATTATAAATTCCCGCTTCTTCTGCTGCAGATATCAGCCATTCCTGCTGTTCACCTGAAAGTCCGTCAAAAAAGCTGCTGCCGCAAACCCAGATCGCAAAGTTGTAAATATGAGCGTCTTTATATACATATTTTGCCGGTTCTGCCCACTGCATGGAATAAAAAGCAGACGTGACATTTTCCAAACCATCTATGGTCTTCGTCTGCAGTGCCTGATATACCTCACTTGCAGCCATTGGGGTCGCTGTCGCTTGAATGGCGTTAATTGACTCAATCTGGACCTGATTATTAGGCACCCTTATCTTCATTCCCTTTAAGTCTTCCGGGTGTTCAACAGGTGATACCGTAAGCAGATGGCGTTCTCCCAGTTTCCAGTTCGACGCAACTATCTTCAAGCCGTTTTCCTGCAGTAATTCGTCCTGCCCTTTATACCAGTCACTTTCCTGCAGTTTCCAGCATTCGTCCCAACTGTTAAATATATAAGGCCCAAATACGATTCCTAAATCAGAAGCTCCATATTCGGATAAAAATGCTCCATCCGCTATGGTTATTACCTGCTCTCCTAACTGCATCGAATCGATTAAGTCATTTTTATTCCCCAGCTGGCTGTCCGGATATAACTCTAAGACGATTGTGCCTCCACTTTTTTCTTCCACTAATTCCTTCCATTTTTCTACGGCCTGGGCCATCGGGTCATTCATGCTGTTTTCAAACCCAACACTGATTACAACAGCGTCCTTCGAACCGTTTGTCCCCTCTGCTGTGGATTCCCCGTCCTTTTGCTCTGACTTGCCGGCTGCTGTTTCCTTTGCTGTTTCCTGTTTTACGTTTTCCTGTTTCCCGGCTTCCTTAGCGGTGCCCTGGCACCCCATAAGACTTACTGCTGTTAACACCGCTGCTGTTAAAAATACCAATCTTTTTTTCATACGTTTATTCCCCTTCTCTTTCATTTTTTTTCTTTAGCTGGGCTTGTATAAATTCAAATATTTTATCCGTATTCTCCCTTGTCCTGAATTTAGAATCCGCATGCTTTGCCCCATCTATAATTTCAAAATAATCCTGTTTCCGTCCTGCATCAAGCAATGACTTCTGAATCGCATAAGCATGTGCTATAGGCACAATCCCATCAGCATTTCCATATTGTAAAAATAATGGCGGTCCACTTTGTTTTATATAGCTGCGTGGATCTGCTTTTTTTGCCATATCCATCTTATTGTGAACGGCGCCGCCAAGCAGTTTTGCCTCCGCCGAGTCACAGGATGAAATATCTCCTGACGTCAAATCAACCGGGCCATATAGCGTAACCGCCGCTGCTGCTTTAGAAGAAACCCCGGCATTTCCCATACTTAAATCCAACAGATCCTCGTCTCCTGACTGGGAAGTAATCATTGACAGGTGTGCACCGGCAGACAGCCCCCATAACACAATATTATCTGCATCCAGATTATATTTTTCAGCATTTGCTCTTAGAAAACGGATTGCGGCCTTTAATTCATATATCTGAAGCGGGAACTGACCATAAGAAGATAATGTGTAATCTACAGAGGCTACGGCATATCCCCTCTTTAAACCGTCCAGTACAGGCTCCATCCGTTCAGAACTGCGGCTTCCATAAAACCAGCCGCCTCCATGAACATCCACAATTACCGGAAATGGCCCTTGTCCCGTATCTGGAAAATAAAGATCCATTAATTCATACTCCGTCTTTTCTGCATATGGAATATTGAGAATTTTATTTTTCAATTCCGGACGCTCTTTTGCCACTGCAACCTCAGGATCCTGAAAATCCGGATCCTGATAAATAATTATACTTTGTTCCATTACACCCTCCTCTTCATCCTGTAACGTTTATTTGCATTTATGTTGTGCACAACTTGTATGCAAGTTATTTTATAAAAAATAGGGTTTTATCAACCTACTTGTTACTAAAATAGCACAATTTTATTGACATGTCAACATTTGTTTTGTGCACTTTAACGGTATCACTTCCATTGCAGGTTTTTCATCATGAGTTCAATTCCTTCATTTCTGGATTTTACAAGGTGTTCTGACAATAAGCCGGCTGCTGTATCATAGTTCTTTTCCAAAATATAATTAATAATATTGATATGTTCTTTCTGGGATTCAAAAAAACGCTCTTCACGGTTTCCAGCAACCAATGTTCCCATCCGGTAATTCTGATCATACACATTCTTCACAAGGTTCGTAATAAACGTGTTCTTGCATACTCCAAGAAGATACAAATGCAGCTTTTCCGACGTGTCCATGTCGTACTGCAGCACATTCTCCTGTTTATTATTAAGCAGGTCCATACACAGCCTTTTAATGTCCTCCAGCGATCCGGCAGACATCTCACTTCCATATTCTCTGATCACATATGGTTCCAAAAGAATGCGGACCTCATAGATATTGTAAATCATCCCTGTGGTCAGCTCGCTGACCCATATCCCTCTTTTGGGTACAATTTTTACCAGTTCTTCTTGCTCCAGACGGTTTAAAGCTTCCCTGATCGGTGTCCGGCTGCTTCCTATCTCATTCATCAGCTCATTTTCTGACAAAACAGCCCCCGGCATATATTCACATTCGATGATTTTTTTTCTTATCGTCGTGTATGCCTTTTCTTTTAAAGTCCCATGCTCCATTCTACCACTCCTTTTACATCTTTTGTATCTATATAAAATCTACAGTTATAATTTTCACTTTTATAACTGTAGATTCCACCCATGCTGTATGGCTTTATCCTCTGTCATTTTCAGACATCAGGAGTATACCGGAGTTTCCAGGCATCTCAAGCCCAATCACTCCGTCTTTAACTTCAACCGCCAATTGTCCTACATTATATCCTTTTTCTGTTGTGAGCACAACCCGCATCATGCTCATCTCATCCGTAACGCCAATTTCCCATACCGGAATCTCCACATGGCGTTCCGACGCGCTGTTATTAATCACTACCACGCATTTCTCCCGCTTATAAGACCTTCCATATGCAATTAACTGCCTGTCGGCCGCCAATTCCTTTACAGAGCCCTTTTTGAGCGCCATACTGCGTTTGTGGATGGCGATCATATAGCGGTGGTATTCGATCAGTTCAAAATTCTCTTCCCCCCATGGAAAAGTCCTGCGGTTATCCGGGTCCGTCCAGCCGCACACGCCCGCTTCGTCCCCGTAATAAAGGGTTGGCGCTCCCGGCCATGTCATCTGAATCATCACCGCTTCCCGGAACACGCCGTAGTTAATGCCCACAGACGCCGCATCCGGCCCAGCCGTGCCGATCCGCCCCACCGTCCGGTTGGTCCGGGTCAGGAATCTGGAATGGTCATGGTTGGACAGTTCGTTCATGGCCACCTGGAGAGACGGGGTCTGCATCCGGCTCATATGGTAATTCATGGAACGGAAAAAGCTCTGTCCGTCTCCAAATAAACTGCCGTTATATTCGTCGCTGTGCTTTTCCATGCCCGTCAAAAACCAGGTCACCGGCTCCATAAACGCATCGTAATTCATCACCGTATCCCACTGGTCCCCCTGGAGCCAGCTGCTGGGATCTCCATAATGTTCCGCCAGAATAATGGCGTTGGGATTGGCCTCTTTTACCGTATTTCTGAAATCCCGCCAAAACTGGTGGTTGGTTTCGCTGGTATGGCCCAAATCGGCCGCCACATCCAGACGCCATCCATCCACACTGTAGGGCGGCGACACCCATTTTCTCGCGATCTTCATGATATATTCGTAAAGTTTCGGCGATTCTTCATAGTTCAGCTTAGGAAGGGTGCTGTGCCCCCACCAGCCGTCATAATTCCCGTTATAAGGCCATGCCTCATCATTATAAAACTTAAAAAAGGTACGGTACGGGCTGTCTTTGGAGATATAGGCCCCCGGCTCATAACTGCCCTGGCGCTCATAAATCCTCTCCCGGTCAAGCCATTTGTTAAATGATCCGCAGTGATTGAACACCCCGTCAATGATCACTTTCATGCCCCTTTTATGAACTTCCTCCACAAAGCGGGCAAAAAATTCATTGCTGGCCTCTAAGTTCTCTTTGTCCGCCGAACGGATCATGTATTTAGTGGCCTTATCATTGTTTGGCGAATTCTCTTCCACCAGCTCCCCGCCGTCTTTCACAATCACACCGTAATGCGGATCAATATAGTCATAATCCTGGCAGTCATACTTATGGTTGGACGGCGATACGAAAATAGGATTGAAATAAATCACTTCCACCCCAAGATACTGCAGATAGTCCAGTTTATCCCAAACTCCCTGCAGATCACCGCCGTAAAAACAGCCCACATCCATGGAGGACGGATTCTTCTTCCAGTCTTCCACCCGGGAAACAGGCCGCCCAATGTAGATATATTCGCAGCTCTCCACATCATTGGAAATGTCGCCCCGGTTAAACCGGTCCACGAATATCTGATACATCACAGCCCCTTTTGCCCACTCGGGTGTATGAAACCCCGGAGTGATCCTGAAACTGAAACAGCTTTGAATATCCGCCGTAGCTCCCAGCCGGTTATAATAGCAGACCTCCATCCCTTTCATCACCTGAAAGAAATAGTTTTTCGGCACGCTCCCAGCGTCAATCCAGGTCTGGTAATAATCAAACAACTGGTCCGCATCGTATTTTATCATCTCTGTTTCAATGTAATTATCCGGTTCTATATAGCAGACGCGGTCCGCGTCATTCCTGGCAGTACGGAAACGCAGCCGGACTAACTGCCCCTCATCGGGCTCAGGCGGCATTCGGTAATCCTCTGTTTCATCGCAAAATAACGCTCTTCTATTTATAGCATTCTTATGATTATCCATAACTAAAGCCCTTCTTCGTTATCTATTTCCCCTCCCCTTCATTTTAAATGATTGAATTAGAATATACAACAGAAATATCCACCAGTTTTCAGATACCGGTTTCCATTATATTGTCCAAATTCTTCTGTATTGCCCTGACTGTCTGCGGGCACAGGCTGTGAAAAATGTATTCCTGTTATATAAAATACCCCGGAAGTCCTTTTTATTTCTTTGAGAAGGACATTCATTCGGATAAGTAAAAGAGCCAGCGGGGTAGCTGGCTCTTCTAGGAGAAGGTATTTCGTTTCTTATGGGGTGTAGCAAAAACTATATAATGTATTGGGGGGGTTACGTTAATTATAATAGCATATGCGCCGGAATAAGTGTGCACAAACATGAAGAAATTACATAAGTTTTTTTATGCATTTTCACAGAGCATTTTTTCATGAAATTATATTTCATAAGATTTTTCACCAAAAACCAGCTTAAAATAAGGCTTCAAACTCTTCCTGCCCGATTTTTTCCTTTTCAATTAACAGCTGACAGCAGGCGTGCAATACATTCTCATGTTCCAAAATCATCTTTTTGGCTTTCTCATAACAATCATCTATGATGTGCTTCACTTCAGCGTCAATGGCTGTAGCCACCCCTTCGCCATAGCTTCTGGTATGGGCCAGATCCCGGCCGATAAACACCTCGTCTTCGTCCCCGCCATAATCCACCATGCCGATCTTATCGGACATGCCGTATTTGGTGACCATGGCTCTGGCGATAGCCGTTGCCTGCTTGATATCCTGTGACGCGCCGGTGGTCACATCCTTAAAAATGATCTCTTCCGCTATGCGCCCGCCCAGGGACACCATGATGTTCTGAAGCATCTTTCCTTTGGTGTTGAACAGCTCATCTTTTTCCGGAAGAGGCATGGTGTAGCCTGCCGCCCCCATACCGGTTGGTATGATGGAAACCGTATGAACCGGGCCCACATCCGGGAGAAGGTGGAATAAAATCGCATGGCCCGCTTCGTGATAAGCGGTAATCCGTTTTTCTTTCTCGGAGATCACCTTGCTCTTCTTTTCCGCACCGATTCCAACTTTTATAAATGCGCGGTCAATATCCGCCTGGCGGATAAATTTATGGTCTTCTTTGGCCGCCAGGATCGCAGCCTCATTCATCAGGTTTTCCAAATCCGCGCCTGTAAATCCGGCGGTAGTACGCGCTACCCGGCCCAGATCCACATCCTCTCCCAGCGGTTTTTCCCTGGAATGGACGCCTAAAATCTCTTCCCGGCCCCTCACATCCGGCCTGCCGACCATAACTTTCCGGTCGAAACGGCCCGGCCTTAAAATAGCGGGATCCAGTATATCCACACGGTTGGTCGCCGCCATCACGATGATTCCTTCATTTACGCCAAAACCGTCCATCTCCACGAGGAGCTGGTTTAAGGTCTGCTCTCTTTCATCATGGCCGCCGCCCATGCCGGTGCCTCTCCGCCGTGCAACCGCATCGATCTCATCGATAAATACAATACAAGGCGCGTTCTTTTTCGCTTCCTCAAACAGATCACGGACACGGGATGCGCCCACGCCCACGAACATCTCCACAAAATCAGAGCCGGAAATGCTGAAAAACGGCACTCCCGCCTCGCCTGCCACGGCCTTTGCAAGCAATGTCTTACCGGTTCCAGGAGGGCCCACCAGCAGCATTCCCTTAGGAATACGGGCGCCCAACTGGGTATATTTCTGCGGATTTTTAAGGAAATCCACCAATTCTTCCAAATCTTCTTTTTCTTCCTTCAGTCCGGCCACCTTCTGGAAGTTTATTTTGCTGTCCCTGCTCATTCTCGCCCGGCTTTTGCCAAAATTCATCATCTTGGCATTGGTGCCGCCGCCTGCTGCCCTGGCATTCATCATCATGATGATCACAACCAGCACAACCGCAGAAATCACAATTGGAACCACGACGCTGAGCAGATAATTCTCCTGCGGAACATTATCAAAAGAAAATACCACGTCATTATCCATCATAAGCGTCTTCACTTCATTAACATCCGGCACATAAATCTTGCTCACCGTGCCGTCTTTAAAATACAGCTCCACCTCGCCGGTAGGCGTCTCTTTATTCTGTTTAATCAGCGCCGAATCGATGCGGTCTGCATCCACGGCCTCTAAAAACTGCTGGTAGGTGATCCTCTCTGACGCTCCCTGCCTTGGAAATGTGGTCGCCAGCACGACCAGCATAATCATCAGAGCCATAAATCCTAATCCTCTAAAAGGTTGTTGTTGTTTCAACTCCTGCCTCCTTACTGCTCCACTACCCCGATATAAGGTAAGTTCCTATATTTTTGATCAAAATCAAGCCCATATCCGACCACAAATTCATCCGGGATTGTAAAGCAGGTATAATCTACCTGAACCTGTTTTTTCACCCTTCTCTCCGGTTTGTCAAGCAGGGTGCAGAGCTTAACGCTTCTCGGATTCCTCTGCTTTAACACTTCAATCAAATAAGCCAGAGTTCTTCCGGAATCGATGATATCTTCCACAATCAATACATCTTTGCCCTCCAGCGGTTCATCCAGATCCTTAATGATCCTCACAACCCCGCTGGACGCGGTGCCCGATCCATAGCTGGATACAGACATAAAATCAAGGGATACCGGCACAGTGATCCTCTTAGCCAGTTCACAGGTAAAGAACACGCCGCCCTTTAATATGCAGATCAAATGAATCTGCTTTCCCTCATAATCTTTGCTGATCTGAGCAGCAATTTCGTTAATCCTGACATTAACCTCTTCTTCTGATAATAATACCCTAATCTTGTCAGCCACTTTTCTTTCCTCCATCTAATTGTACCTGCAATACATTTTTTGTATTATCCGTCACTTTATAATATTCACTTATCCGGTATCCGATAATCCAGATAATATGTTTTCCATCTGCCAACAGCGGAATATGATCCCGCACTTCCCTGGGGATTTTCTCATCAATCATGAAGGCCTTAACCGTTTTCCGGCCTCCCGGTATGGTGATAAAATCTCCGGTTTCGCGTATCCGGACAGATACCATACCCTTGATTTTATCATAATCAAACCATTTCGTATACCGGTTTTTGGGAATTTCCGATGATTTTTCATAAGGAAATACCGTAAAAACAGGCTCCGGCAGCCAAACGGAGGGCTGCTTATCCACAACATCGTCTTTTTTTCTCTTTTCTATCCACAAATTGCGGTAATCTCTCCGCGCGAGGAGGCCGTAAGGCAGATCCACCCTGCTTCCGGTTTCCTTCAAAAGCAGTTCCTGCACCTGTTCAATATGCCTGGATGAAATGTCTTTTCCATGGCCTGCCGCCTGCTTAATCATGCTGAACAACACGTAGGTCTGGATGATGGACGGCTGGCCCTCCAGCGCCTGGACCGGCATGCCCCATCCGTTTTCCTCTGTCACTCCGCAATCGTTTAAAAGTTTCCCCGCCTGAGCGGCCAGATATTCATCCGCCTGGAATATTAGTTTTCCGGCATGGTCTATGTTTTGGGCCGCCCGGGGATTGATCAGTTCCCCTATCATGGGTATGATCTGGTTTCGCAGTTTATTTCTCGTATAATCATCCGTCAGATTTGTGGAATCCGTACAGTAAGGGATCTTCCTCTCATTCAGATAGCAGAGAATTTCTTCCCTTCCAAAACAAAGCAGCGGACGCACAATCCGGTCTCTGACCGGCGCGATTCCGCCAATTCCTTTCAGTCCGCTTCCCCGGAACAGGTTGTGAAGGATCGTCTCCACATTATCATCCCGGTGATGCGCTACCGCTATCCTGTCCGCTCCGGTCCGCTCCGCCTCAAGGCCGAACTCCCGGTACCTGATCTCCCGCCCCGCCTCTTCCAGAGACAGTCCGTGTTCCCTGGCGTAACGGGCGGCATCCGCGCGGATCACCCGGCAGGGAACCTCCAGGCTCCGGCAAAATTCCTCCACATAAGCGGCGTCCCTGTCCGCCTCCTCACCCCGCAGCCCATGATGTACGTGCAGGGCGGACACCTCGATGCCCAGCTTCTCCCGGTTTACAGCCAGCAAATGCAAAAGGCACACAGAATCAGCGCCGCCCGATACAGCGGCGACGACACGTTCTCCCTCACGGAACATATGATATTTTTCACTGAATTCCAGAAATCTCTTTTGCATGATGATATCACCTTTCTGGAGTGTGTTTAAGCCTTCAAATACACTCTGCATCTTTCCGCCTACGTTATAATTCAGACGGCTAATCTTCTTGACCAAAAATACCGGTCAAGAAGCATCGGATGTCCATCCGATGTGAAAATTGATAAAGATAGCCGCTTACAAGCCAGCTTGACGCTGCTTTCTTTATCAATTTTAATGATTCAGACGGCTAATCTTCTTGACCGAAAAAACCGGTCAAGAAGCATCGGATGTCCATCCGATGCGAAAATTGATAAAGATAGCCGCTTACAAGCCAGCTTGACGCTGCTTTCTTTATCAATTTTAATGATTCAGACGGCTAATCTTCTTGACCGAAAATGCCGGTCAAGAAGCATCGGATGTCCATCCGATGCGAAAATTGATAAAGAAAGCCGCTTACAAGCCAGCTTGACGCTGCTTTCTTTATCAATTTTCCCGCCGTCTCAACTGTTACTAATAATATACTAGTATTCCGCGATACATGCAAATATTATTTTCGTTTCCAGATTCCGGCCGCCAATACGGTCATATCATCCCTGGCCGCATTAGAAAAAGAACATGCGAACCTGAGAATCCGTTCTGCCATGTCCTGCGGCGTCTTCCTGGGCATGCTGTCCAGGTATTCTTTTAACACGAGTTCCTTATCCTCTCCCGGCAGGGCGTCCAACACCCCGTCGCTGACCATGATGATCCTGTCATCATCCCATAATTTTCTGGACAGCAGAAGTGGTTCCACCGTATTCAGCACGCCCATGGGCACGTCTCCCGCTTCCAGTATTTCAACTCCATTTTCACTCATCACATAGGTGGCCGAGGCTCCCAGCTTCATAGCTTCCAGAACTCCGGTGTGAAGATCCACAAGACACAGATCCAGGGTGGCCGGATGCTGCTCCGTACCCGACAAAAGGAGCACCGTATTCACCAGTTTTAATGCCGACCGGCAGGAAAACCCTGTGCCTAAAAGCTGTTCCGTCAGTTCTATCACCTTCTGGCTCTCCCCTGACGCGGTCTGCCCGCTTCCCATTCCATCGGAAATGCTCATCAGCACCTGGCCCGGAACGTGTTCCCCATAGGTGTAATTATCGCCGGATACCGTCTCGCCCCGCTTCGAAGCCCGGGCCACTCCGTATAACATCCGGTACGCTCCCTCTTCTATAAAGCGGACGGTCGCAAACTGGCGGGTTATGATGTTCTTGCTGTCCTTTGCCACATCCCATTCCGTTCCTCCCATGGCCTGTCCGATCAGTCCCGCCGCTTCCTTTGAGGTCATGCACCTTCCGTTGGTGGTTTTGACAGTCAGATATGCCTCACGCCTCTTATTCTCATATTCCAGCACCAGCAGGTTTTCCACCGCCATATGATGCCGCCGCAAAATTCTTCTGATCCCGTCCGCCTTGGTGGATGTGATATCCACCGCCTCCTCCATCTGATGGGAAAATTCCTCCAGAATCATCGCCAGCTCCCGAAACTGTACCACCACCGCGTCCCGGCTCTCCAAAAAACGGTTCTTCCAGCTTAAATTCATGGTGGCCTTTCCCAGGTTCCTGTTTAACTGGCCCAGATAGTCGTTTTTTTTCCTGCACATTTCCTGAAACAGCCGGGGCATGTCCGAATGCTCTACCATCCCTTTCTGCTCAAATGCCCTCAGCAGATAGTACAGATAATAGCTGTCCTCTTTTTCACTGTCCGAATAAATATTGCATTTATTGCAGCTTCCGCAGACCACAGCCGCAGCCGTCTGCATGGCCGCCATGCCGTCTTCTTTTGTCAGCTTCTGTCCGTCATTTATTTCATCGGCAAAGGCCTTTGCCAGCTCTTCCAAAGAACCGGCCATATCATTGAGCCTTCTCGCCGTATAGATATTCACATCAGCCATATCTTTATGTACGTATCTCCTTTTTAACACAAAAAAACCTCCTCACCTGTATATACTGAATCATATTATATACAGGCAGGAGGGAAATATATGTCAAATCAGGGATGCTCATACACAAAATCTTTCGACATTCCTTTTATCCCCTTGGCTTTAAAATCACTTCATCCGGATTGACCAGTCCCAGTTTTTCTTTTGCCACTTCCTCAATATACTGTTTTGTCTGGACATAGATGCGGCGCTCTTCCAGCTCGGCGGCCCGGTCCTTTTCTTTGGCTTTCTGGGCCTCCAGATTCTCTTCTTTCACCATGTATTCCAGGTCTTTATCCTGTAAAGTGGCGCCCTTAATACTAACCACCACTGCCATGCTTAAAATGACACCCGTGATACCAATCAGGGCCATGCGATTGCCCAGTCTCTCTTTTTTGCGCCTTCTGGCTCGGTTTGAAGTTCCCATATTAATCACCAGCTTTTCCCGTTCGCCGTTTTTTATGTCTACTTAATTTCATTCTAAGATATTTCAGCTTTTTTTGCAACATTTTATAACTATTTTCCAATATTTTCAAGAAAAAGCGGCTGATAAGACGGTCATACGCGATCATTCCCACCAATGCAGCCGCCACCACGTATCCGCGGATTCCTCCGTCATTCAATCGGTAGAGCAGAGTATAGGTCACAAGCGCCGCATAGATCCAGTAGATCATATCCTCAATTCCGACCCATATGTAATGGTGGGGAATAAAAATCCTGAATACCCGCAGCACATCGTAGCTCAGCATCAGGCCGGCTCCTGTGATAAGCCCCAGAAACTGGAGCTGAAGTTCATATTGGATGTTTCCGCTCAAATTCCCTCACCGCCTTACTTAAACAGCCGCACCACCCAGGATTCGGCCGACTTGTGAAATGCTTCGTTGGAGGAGTACACCAGGCTGTCAATGGTTCCGTCCACATCCACTTCCCCTTTTTCCACGGTAAGGCGGCTTACATGCAGATCTTTTCCCTTGATGGTCAAAAGACCCATATCCGTATCCAGAACAACCTGATTATCGTTAAATGAAACCACATCGCGAATTCCCGTTATGCTGCCGGACGACCGGTTTTCCATTATTATTTTGTGAGGACGGATGTCCATCTTTTCCTGCATACAAAAACCTCCTGATATATTTAACTCATTGGTTAAATATATTAGGAGGTCCGGTAATTTATGACTATTATAAATATCGGTAAAGTTCTTTTGCCTCATCTTTTTTCACAGTTTCCTGTACATCCAGCACTTCAACTTTTACAGATTTCGTTCCGAACTGAATCTCTATGATATCCCCTGTCTTTACGTTCAGGGAAGCCTTTGCCGGCTTATCATTGACTAATACCCTGCCTGCATCGCACGCTTCATTAGCCACCGTCCGTCTCTTGATCAGTCGTGATACTTTGAGGAATTTATCCAATCTCATAAATTATTCGTTTACTTTATCCTTCAACGCTTTTCCAGGTTTGAATTTTGGAGATTTTGATGCAGGAATGTTCATAACTTCGCCGCTCTTAGGATTTCTTCCTTCTCTTGCAGCTCTTTCAGATACTTCAAAAGTACCAAAACCAACTAACTGGATTTTCTCGCCTTTTACTAATTCTTCAGCAACAACGTCTGTAAATGCCTTTAATGCTTCTTCAGCGTCTTTCTTGCTGAGGTTTGCTTTTGCTGCGATAGCTGCGATTAATTCTGTCTTGTTCATTTAAATTTTCCTCCTAGAATTGTCTATGGTAGACGATTAAATCACTACTCAATTTTATTTGTACTATACTCTATCATTTATAGCCTCTAATCGTTGATTTGTCAAGGTTTTTTGGCTTTTTCCTGCTTTTTTATCTCGTTCCATAAAGCAAGGCTTTCCTCCGGGGAACTGACCTTTTTGCCGCCAAAAACATGGGGGTGGCGGCGGATCATTTTCTCGCAGACCCCGTTCACAACATCGTCTACCGTAAAGTCTCCGTCTTCCATGGCAATCTGGCTGTGCATCATGACCTGCAGGAGCACGTCTCCCAATTCCTCACATAAGTTTTCCTTATCGTGATGATCGATGGCGTCCAGCGCTTCCTGGCACTCTTCCACCAGACATTTTTTCAGGCTTTCATGGGTCTGCTCTTTGTCCCACGGACATCCATGGTCTGAACGGAGCTCTTCCATAATATGTTTCAAATCGTCAAATGTATACATGAACGGTTCCTCCTTTTGGAAGTATTATAGCTCATGCATGACAAAATCACAAGAGGAGCAGCCGCCATATGTGCCTGCCCCTCCTGTTTTTGGCAGCCGTTCAGACCTGCCTGAACGGCTGCTGTTTCTGATCATCCCTCCATCTGCCTTCCGAGAAAACCGGCAGCGGTCATGACCAGTTTTGTTTCTGTATCTCCAAAGCGGGCCCTTGGTTCGCGGCTCAGCAGAGAAACGGAACCGATTGCGTCACCTTCACATATAATTGGAGCGATAACCTGGGCGGTAATTCCTTCCATCTCTTCCGATGTGAGAGAAATAAACCCTTTTTCATCTTTTGCGGCCAGAACCGTAGTCCTTTCACCAATCAGGTGCTCTAACTGTTTACTGATCGTCTTCTGTAATAAGTCTTTTTTGGATCCGCCTGAGACCGCGATCACCTGATCCCTGTCCGTAATACAAACCATCATTCCTGTAGACTGTGCCATGGCGTCCGCGTACTGGGTCGCAAATGAGGTCAGCTCCACCATGGGGGAATATTTCTTTAAAATGATTTCCCCTTCTCTGTCTGTAAATATTTCAAGCGGTGTACCTTCACGAAGACGAAGGGTCCGACGTATTTCTTTTGGTATTACTACCCTGCCCAAATCGTCAATTCTTCTTACAATTCCTGTAGCTTTCATAAAAATTCCTCCATTTACTGTACTCTCCGTTTCTGGAAGTAGTATTTGTCAAATGAAGGAATTTATACATTTTCTAATCTCAAAATTTAGTTTAATCTGATAGTTTTAATCTGATTTTTAACCTTACCGGACCGGAAAGCCTTTTCCCGGCATCCTTAAAACAGCTTCGGGCTGGAACATCCCGCATTCTTTTCAATCGCTTCCCAAAGCCCTTCCAGATAAACCGCTCCTAATGCCCGGTCATAAAGCCCATATCCCGGCATGGCTTCTTCTCCCCAGATCATTCTTCCGTGATCCGGGCGGATGATGCCGTCAAATCCGGTTTCATACAGCGCTTTCATGATCTCATACATATCCATAGATCCGTCGGCGGATAAATGGGCCGCTTCTTCAAAATCCCGGCCGCTGTTATATTTTAAGTTTCTGACATGGGCAAATGGTATTCTGCCCTTTGCGCAGCGGATGATGTCACAGATATCATTGGCTGGGTTTGAACCAAGTGATCCGGTGCACAGGGTAATGCCGTTGTAGGGCTGGTTCACCGTTTCCAACAGTCTGACAATCGTCTCCTTATTGCGGACAATCCGCGGCAGCCCGAAAATCGGCCACGCAGGGTCGTCGGGATGGATTCCCATGCGGATATCGTATTTTTTACAGGTATCCCCGATGGCCTCTAAAAAATAGACCAGGTTCTGGAACAGCCTTTCAGAATCCACATCTTTATATGCTTCAAATAAAGACTTCAGCTTTTCCAGCCTTTCCGGCTCCCAGCCAGGCATAACAAAGCCATGGGACATCTTTTCAATGGATTCCCGCATGTGTTCCGGGTCAATTTTGTCTATTACATCCTGGTTATAGGCCAGAACCGTGGAGCCGTCTTCTCTCATTCTGGCTAAGTCCGAACGGGTCCAGTCAAAAACAGGCATGAAATTATAACAAACCATACGAATATCATTTTCACCCAGGTTCTCAAGGGTGGTGATGTAATTGGCAATATGCTCTTCCCGTTTTTCTGTCCCGATTTTAATATCATCGGAAATATTCACCGATTCAATTCCCATGATGGAAAGCCCGGCGTCTTCAACTTCTTTTTTAAGCGCTGCAATTTCTTCTTTTTCCCATACTTCACCCGGCATTTTACCCATCAGGGTGGTTACAACGCCTTTTACCCCCGGAATCTGTCTGATCTGCGTTAAACTCACGCTGTCATATCCCGGTCCATACCAACGAAGTGTCATGTTCATAAATTTTTCCTCCTTACAGGCCCTCAATATAGGGAGCTCATTCCGGTTTTACCTGTTATTTTTATTATATATAATCAATAGAAATAATTAAATGGATTTTTCCTATATTCAGGCTGAAAAAAAACGACTACTAAAGGGTGGTTGAAAATATTTATTTAAATGATTGGCTGAAGTTACATGATTTCTTCCTAATTAAATGCAATATGGTAAATGAGAACAGTTCCCATTTACCATATTTTCACAAATATTCTCACTGAAGCCGGTTATTGTTCCAAAATAAAATTACTCATCCCGCATTCTGCCCCGACAGTTCACAAAGCTGTTTGAGAATCTCTTTCGCCTTATCCATCATAGCCTCGCAGTCCTTGTTCTTTCCTCTCTGGTCCACATATAAAAAGCCCGGCGCTTCACCCATCTGAAATTTCAAATCTCCCTGGTACTGTTCCACCACGGCCGGAATTCCGGCCACGTCCAGCCTGGCCTTGGGATACATGGATAGTTTCACTTCCTGCCTGTTCACGTTGACCTCCGTCACAAACGCTTTATGGGCCAGGGCCTTTAAACTGGCCACACGAAGCAGATTGTCCACCGGCTTCGGAATCTCCCCGAAACGGTCGATCAGCTCATCCTGCATATCCATGTACTCTTCATCCGTTTCAATCCCGGATATGCGCTTATAGATATCCAGTTTTTGATATTCATTCTTAATATAATAAGCCGGAATATACGCATCGATATCGCAGTCCACCACAGTATCAAAACTCTCTTCCTCTGTCCGCTGCCCTCTGAGGGCCTGAACCGCCTGGTTCAGCATCTTGCAGTAGAGATCGTATCCCACCGCCTCCATCTGCCCATGCTGTTCTGCACCCAGAATATTTCCAGCCCCCCGGATCTCCAGATCCCGCATGGCAATCTTGATTCCCGATCCCAGTTCCGTGAATTCCCGGATGGCCTGAAGCCGCTTTTCCGCCTCTTCTCTCAGCATTTTATCCCTCTTATACATTAAAAATGCATATGCAGTCCGGTTGGAACGCCCCACCCGGCCTCTAAGCTGGTAGAGCTGGGACAGCCCCATATGGTCCGCATCCTGGATAATCATGGTGTTGGCATTGGAAATGTCCAATCCCGTTTCAATAATCGTGGTGGATACCAGCACATCGATCTCCCCGTTGATGAAATCCAGCATAATCCGTTCCAGCTCATGTTCCCTCATCTGCCCATGGGCAAATGTAACCGCAGCGTCAGGCACCAGTTTAGCCACATGGGCCGCCACTTCATCGATATCATTAACCCGGTTGTAGACATAATAAACCTGCCCCCCGCGGGACAGTTCCCTGTTAATCGCTTCCCTCACCATCTCATCATTATATTCCATCACATAGGTCTGGATAGGCACGCGGTCCACAGGCGGCTCCTCCAGCACGCTCATATCCCGGATGCCGATCAGGCTCATATGGAGAGTTCTGGGAATGGGCGTGGCGGTCAGCGTCAGCACATCCACATTCTTCTTGAGCTGCTTGATTTTCTCCTTATGGGCAACTCCGAAACGCTGCTCTTCATCAATGATGAGCAGCCCTAAATTCTTAAACTGCACATCCTTGGACAAAACCCTGTGGGTTCCGATCAAAATATCCACCAGCCCCTTTTTCAAATCCTCCAGCGTCTTTTTCTGCTGGGCAGGGGTGCGGAACCTGGACATCAAATCCACCCGCACAGGAAAGTCCTTCATCCTCTGCAGAAATGTATTGTAATGCTGCTGGGCCAGAATCGTGGTGGGAACCAGGTAAACCACCTGTTTATTTTCCTGAACCGCCTTAAATGCAGCCCTGAGGGCGATTTCCGTCTTTCCGTACCCCACGTCGCCGCAGATCAGACGGTCCATGATCTTCTTGCTTTCCATATCCGCTTTTGTGGCATCAATGGCTTCCAACTGGTCATCCGTCTCTTCATAGGGAAATAATTCCTCAAATTCCTTCTGCCATACCGTGTCAGGCCCGTACTGATAACCTTCCACTTCCTGTCTGGTGGCATAGAGTTCCACCAGGTCTTTTGCGATCTCTTTGACCGCTCCCCTGACCCTGGTCTTCGTCTTATTCCACTGTTCTCCGCCCAGTTTGTTGAGTTTGGGCTTTTTCGCGTCCGCACCGGCATATTTCTGTATTCCGTCCAGCCTGGTGGCCGGCAGATACAAATTGCCGCCGTCCGCATATTCGATTTTCAGATAATCCTTGATCACCTTGTCCCGCTCTATCTTTTCAATGCCGCGGTAAACGCCCAGGCCGTGGTCTTCATGTACCACATAATCGCCTACCGACAGTTCCGTAAAGCTCTGAATCTTCTTGCCCTCGTAAACCGTCTTCTTCTTTTTCCTCTTTTTGCGTTCAGAACCGAACATATCCCCTTCGGTAATGACCACGAATTTAATCATCGGATATTCAAAACCGCGGTGGAGATTACCGTAAGTCACCAGGATTTCTCCCGGTTTTACCTGCCGTTCCTCATCATCCGGGCAAAATGCGCTTAACTCGTATTCTCTCAAATCCCCGGCCAGCCTGCTGGCTCTGGTTCTGGAAGCCGACAAAAGAACCACCCTGTATTTTTCCCGTTTCCATCGCTGCAGGTCTTTTATCAGCATCTCAAAACTGTTCTGATAGGAGTTTACATTTTTCGCCTGTATGCTGAACCGTTTTGTCACCGACAGGCCGGTCAGTTTCTGTTCCAATCCCGTCAAAAGCACCGTATTAGCCCCTGTACAGTCCGCCATCACCTCTTTCACCGGGTAGAGCAGTGAAGTCTGTTCCGGCAGAAGATACCCCTTTTCCAGCCTGTGTATCATGCTTTCCCGGAATTCCAGTTCCACCGCCTCTCCCTTTTCCCTCAGCCTGGCCGGTTCATCCAGATAAACCGCCGTCTGCCCTTTTGGAAAATACTCCAAAAAGGAAACGCTGTCTTTGCAGAAATACTGAAGGTAGCTGTCCAGGCCGCCTAACTTCCATCCTTCTTTCAGCCCTTCCACCAATTCCCCGATTATTCCTTTGATTCTGGCCGCTTCTTCGGTCTTCATCTGATTCCTCAGGTTTTTTTCATAACTTTTGGCCTCTTTTTCCAGCCGCCTGACTCCTTCTTCAATCTGGGATTTGCTAAACACCAGCTCAGAAGCGGGATAGATTAAAACCCGGTCCAACTGTTCCACAGATCTCTGGCTCTCCAAGTCAAAAGTTCTGATGGAATCCACAGTGGTATCCCACAATTCAATTCTGATGGGAAGTTCCTCCGTCAAAGGAAAGATATCGATAATCCCTCCCCTGATTGAAAACTGGCCCATGCCGTCCACCTGGGCCATCCGCTCATATCCCAAAAGGGTCAGTTTTTCCTTCCATTCATCCAGATCGATTTCCTGGTCCGTTTCTGCCGTCAGGGCATGTTCTTTTAAGTACAACAAAGGCATGAGATGATCCATCAGACCGTCCAGCGTGGTCACCACAACCCCCGTCTGATCCTCTAAAAGATGTTTCAGAACCTGCATCCTCTGTTTTGTGATCAGATTGCCATGAATATCCGCACTGTAAAACAATAAATCCTTTGCGGGATACAGCCACGTCTGAGGATTAAAATAGCAGAAATCATCATAGATTTCCTTCGCCCTGGAATCATCATAAGTCACCACCAGTTTCCAGGGCAGATTATCCGCGGTCTCCGACATCAAATGCACCTTTTGGGAATCCATGCAGCCGCTGACGGAAACCGGCCCTTTTCCCTGCCTTAAAGCCTTATCAAGCTCCTCATATTCCTTTAGTTCAACCAACGGATTTGCAAATATTGTACTCATTGCCGACCTCATTTCTTCGCATTAAAATGGTTCATAGCCGCGTCCGGTCCATCCGTAATCAGAAGGCATGCCGCCTCTGCAGCCTGCTTAAACGCCTCTTCCATCACCTCAGACTCTTCTTTCGAAAAATGCCCCAGCACATAGTCCGCCAGATCCATGCCTTTGGGCTTCTCCCCCACGCCCACTCTGATCCTGGGAAATTCCTGGGTGCCCAAATGGGCAATGATGCTCTTTATTCCGTTATGCCCTCCGGCGCTCCCTTTTTTCCTCACCCGAAGCTGTCCCGGCGCCAGGCTGACATCATCATATATGATAATAATATTTTCCGGTTCCACCTTATAATAATCTGCAATCGCCCTCACACTTTCGCCGCTGAGGTTCATAAATGTCTGAGGTTTGGCCAGTATCACCTTTTCCCCTCCTATTATTCCTCTGCCGCAGAGCGCTTTATTCTTTTTTTCCGTTATTTCCGTATTCAGCTTGTCTCCCAACACATCGATCACCTGAAAACCCGCATTGTGCCTGGTTTTATCATACTGTTTTGTGGGGTTTCCCAGCCCTACTATAATATACATATCAAAGACTCCTTATATTCTTCTCAATTCCGGTCATTTACGCAACACTTTAAGCGTTAGATCTCTATGGACGGGGATCTAACGCTGGTTTCTTCATTGTATCAGTTATGGGCGGATAAGTAAACGGGAAAGTTACATCTTTGGGTGGGTTTATTTGACATTATTTTACGTTATTTGAGTTTATTCGTGAAAGTAACGCCGTGAATCCTGGGACCGGGGGCGGGCAGGGCCTGTGGGGACGGGGGACTGCTTCCAACCGTAAGTGGTTCTAGGTCTGTAAGGGCGGACAGAGGCGGTGCGGCACCCATTCGAGGTGAACTCTGTATGGACTTCACCTCTCAGTGGGCGCCTCAGAAGCTGATCTGGTTTTCAGCTTCTGCCCGCCTCTGTCCGCCCTTGCAGACCAAGAACCACTAAATGGTTTCCAGATGCCCCCCGCCCCCACAGGCCCTGCCCGCCCCCGGTCCCAGGATTCACGGCTGGGTATTGGCGGAATAAAAGATAAATTTAACATCAACCCTGTTTTAACATCAACCGTGATTTACATTACCCCTGAAGGCATTTTCGAAAATGCCTTCAGGGGTAATATCAGGGGTAATGTAAATCACGGTTGAACAGCCAAAACCAGCAGAAACGCGGGGGGAGGCGGCGGCTGGAGGGCTGGGCTTTGGGGATTGGACGGGCGGGATGGAATCCGGCGGCGATGAAAGCCGTCTGGAAACCGTTAGGGAAACTTAGGCTGCAGGGATAGAAAAAGACGGGCAGAAACTGAAAACCAAATCAGTTTCTGAGATGCCCACTGAACGGTGAAGTCCCATAAAGAGTTCACCGTGAATGGGCATCGGACCGTCTTTTTCTATTCCTGGAGCCTTAGTTTCCCTTACGGCTGGAAGCCGGTTTTCATCGCCGCCGGATTCCATCCCGCCCGTCCAATCCCCAAAGCCCAGCCCTCCAGCCGCCGTCTCCCCCCGCGTTTCTGCGTAACTTTCGCTATTCCTCAAAAATAATTTAATCCCCAATATTCTTTTTCAATATCGCCAGCAGCTTCCCAAAATCAACCGGCTTCGCCACATGATCATTCATTCCTGATGTCATGGCCCTGGCGATGTCCTCGGCGAACGCATTAGCTGTCAGGGCTATAATAGGGATATCTGCGGCCTGCGGATGCGCGCTGCCCCGGATTTCCCTGGCGGACGTATATCCGTCCATAACGGGCATCTGCAAATCCATCAAAATGGCGTCATAGGTTCCCGGTGCTGAACTGAGGAAACGTTCGGCAGCTTCCCGTCCATTTACAGTACAGTCAACGGTCAGGCCCGATTCCTGAAGGAGTGTTTGGGCAATCTCCATATTCAGCTCATTATCTTCCGCCAAAAGAATATGCCAGCCCGGTGACGTTCCGGCTGCCGGTTCTCCAAAACCACCGTTCTCTTCCTGCTCAGGATCCTGCCGCAGCCCGCAGTCTGAACCGGAAGTCCTGATTCCGAGATACAGAGTAACCGTAAAACGGCTGCCCCGCCCCTTTTCACTCTCCACCTGAATATCGCCCTTCATGGCTGACACAATGCCATGGGCAATGGACATTCCAAGTCCGGTTCCCTGAATATGCTTTTCCTTCACTTCTTCTTCCCGGCTGAACGGCGCAAAGATAAATTTCTGGAATTCCTCTGACATCCCTATACCGTTGTCCTCTACCGTGAATACAAAACACCTCTGCTCTTCCGACCGCACAAATACTTCCTTAACCGCAACCCTGATTTGACCGCCTTCAGGCGTATATTTTATGGAATTGCTGATCAGGTTTAAAAGCACCTGCCGGATTCTGTTCTCATCTCCAATAACCGCTTCATGGATAACATCGTCCATGTTAAACCGGATTGTCAGTTTTTTCCCTATCACTTCCGCGCGGACAATGGAATTGATGTCGTTAATCAAAGCCCTGAGGCAAAATGGTTCTTCTGCCAGTTCCAGCCTGCCTTTTTCTATCTTGGACATATCCAGGATCTCATTGATAAGGGACAGCAGATGGGAGCTGGAAACATTAATCTTCTCCAAACAGTCTCTGACCCGTTCCTTCTCATCCAGATGGGCGGAAGCAATGGCCGACATGCCTACAATCGCGTTCATCGGAGTGCGTATGTCATGGGACATCTGCGCCAAAAACTGGCTCTTAGCTTCATTCGCCGATTTTGCCTTTTCAAATGCATCCATCAAGGCTGCCCGGTTCTTTTTCTCCTCTTCCAGCTCCTCCAATTTCTGTTCATTGATATTCATGTTGGCAAAGATCACCTTGCTCACTCTTCCGTCCTCTATCTCCGCTATGCTGAAACGCGACCGGACCCATTCCAAATGATCTCCGTATATCCGTCGGAAATCTATATCAAAAACCGGCTGTTCTTCTGTAAGCGTCTGCCTGAGAAACTCCACACTTCCCGCCCTGCGCATCTTTTCCCGGTCTTCCTGGTATACATAAAGCCGGATAAATTTTTCATAGTAATCAGAAAGTTTACCCTTTATGAAATCCCTGCTGGCTGCAATCACATCTTCCTGCCAAATCGGCTCTTCCTCATCATGATCCAGATCAAACAGATAAATGGAATAGTAGCACTGGCATAGATTTGAAAGCACTCTTTCCAGCTTCCGCTCCTTTTGTTTGTCATCGATATTGCGAAGGGTGAACAGCATCCGCTCTCCCATCTCTTTAAAAATCCTGACCGTGCTGTAATCGTAATAATGCAGTACCCCTTCTGTCTCCCACATTCTGATCATGCCATCCAAATTTCTCCCGTTCAGACAGGCATCCTTATCTTTATCAAAAATGCTGTTAAACTTGCGTCTGTCTTCCAGCGGCATCCGAACCATCATATAGCCGCAGAATTCCTCATAACTTCCATGGGCATGCAGGTCTTTAAATTCATCCGAAGCATAAATGCAGTTATACATCCCTCCATCCGCATCCACATTTACCACCAGCTTATAAATCTGTGAAACCGCGGCCTGGGCCCCTGCCTGGTCGGCCCGTTTTTCCACCTCGTAGTCCTGTTCATCAAATGCCACAATCACCCACGGATGGCTTTCCGTATATTGGCCGGACGGCTGGATTCTGATCCGCCGCCATCGGCCGTTCCTATTCCTGTACAGCCGTTCAATAGGATATTCGCCTCTGTTAATCCTGTCCTTCAGCGCCCCCGGCTCTGCCAGTTCCAGTATCTGCTGCCGGTATTCCCCGTCCGTCCCCTGTTTAGCATATCGTCTGAGAATCTCACAATAGTCACTCTCAGGGGACAGCAGCCCTTTAAATTTATCCTGTATCCTGATCACTTTATAAGAACCGTCCTCCAGATTGCACAAAAATATCCCGCAGTAACTTTGATTCAAAGTCTGTATCACCGAATCATATTCCTGCTTCAGCATTACGGTGTCCGTAATATTCTGATGGTATCCTCTGAGGCAGACGCCATTTTTATAATTATTATCCCTTACGCCTCCGCACCTTACATAAATCTTCCCCCAGTGGGGATGGTTCCAGGAATATTGAACCTCCGCTCTGGTATCCGATATAATCTTTTCAACACCGGACTGGACAATCGGATAATATGCGTCTTCTATCCGCTCATACCAGGTATTATAGCATTCTTCCGGCGTCGGCGTATTGTCAAATCCCAGCAGTTCCAGCATCACGCTGTCCGCATACATCCTGGGCGGCTTGCCTTCGCCCAGTTCAATCACCCAAAGGCCGGTCTGAGCTTCACGCAGCACTTCCTGCCTCTTATCCATATCATTAAAATGATCCAGCATTTCGACGTTTTCCTTTCTTCCGCCCAATTTCTGCAAGTTTCCTGTTTTTTGTATCAACATAATTAATTCTATCATCCCGCCCATCACATTTCCAGCAATATCCGTAAATCCGCCCTGTTTTTTTGCACGCCTTCCCTGGCATGTTTGAAAATTCATTCCAACGAACTGCCGCGCAAAGTCTCCAGAAATCAATTTTCAAACACGCCCTTGCGCTGGGGGTGACAATATGTTAAAATTCTATTGTTGTGCTTATATAAGTTCAAGATCGGTTGAACGTTTCTACCAACTACCGGAATAGTTGACTATAAGTGATTTCTCACTGTATCTTACTAACCGGTCTGTTGGTATTTTTTATCTTGAAAGGAGTGTTGTCAATGAATGCAAACAACCAATTTGACGTCATCATCATCGGAGCCGGACCTTCCGGAATTTTCTGCGCCTATGAATTGATTCAGGAAAAGCCTGATATGAAAATCCTGATGATAGAAAAAGGACGTCCCATCGAAAAAAGGACCTGTCCGAAACGTACAACGAAAGTCTGTGTCGGCTGCCAGCCCTGTTCCATCACCACTGGCTTTGCCGGAGCCGGAGCATTTTCCGACGGAAAGCTTTCCCTGTCTCCCGACGTAGGCGGCAATCTGCCTGAGATCCTGGGCTATGACAAAACTGTGGAACTTTTAAAGGAATCCGATAATATTTATCTGAAATTCGGAGCCGATACCAATGTTTACGGAATCGACAAACAAAAGGAGATTCAGGAAATCCGCAGAAAAGCGATTACAGCCAATTTAAAGCTGATTGAATGCCCGATCCGTCATTTGGGTACGGAAGAAGGCTATAAGATATATACCAGACTTCAGGAACATCTGCTGGCCCAGGGCGTCCACATGGAATTCAATACCATGGTCAAAGATATTATAATCGAAGAAAACCAGGCCAAAGGCGTGCGCACCGACAAGGATGAGGTCTATTACGCCAATGAAATCGTCTCCGCCATCGGCCGCGAAGGTTCCGACTGGTTCAGCCACATCTGCAATGACCACGGAATTGAAACCCAGGTGGGAACCGTAGATATCGGCGTCCGCGTAGAAGTGCGGGATGAAGTCATGGAATTTTTAAACAAAAATCTTTACGAGGCCAAACTGGTATACTACACCCCCACATTTGACGATAAGGTGCGCACCTTCTGCACCAACCCATCGGGCGAGGTCGCTACCGAATACTATGAAAACGGCCTGGCAGTAGTAAACGGCCATGCCTATAAATCCAAAGAATATAAAACCAACAATACCAACTTCGCATTGCTGGTCTCCAAAAACTTTACCAAGCCATTTAAGACCCCCATCGAGTACGGCAAACATATAGCCCAGCTCAGCAACATGCTTTGCGACGGGAAAATCATGGTCCAGACCTTCGGGGATTTCCAGCGGGGACGCCGTACAACGGAGGAACGCCTTTGCCGCAACAACCTGATCCCAACCCTGAAAGATGCGGTTCCCGGCGATCTCTCCTTAGTCTTCCCCCACCGTATTATGGTGGACATTAAAGAAATGCTCCTGGCACTGGATAAAGTCACCCCAGGCATTGCCAGCGACGAAACCCTGCTCTACGGCGTGGAAGTAAAATTCTATTCCAACAAAGTAGTGGTCAATTCCGATTTTGAGACCAGCATCGCAGGTCTGCGGGCAATCGGAGACGGCGCATCCGTCACCCGGGGACTCCAGCAGGCTTCCGCCAATGGAATCAGCGTGGCCAGGAGTATTTTGGCGAAATCTTGATTTAGTTGAGAAAGTTACGCAGGAAAGCGGGAGGAGGGGACGGACTGGATGTTTGGATGCGGGCGGGCCCAGGGGAATCCTTCGGGGATGAAAACCAGCTTCCAACCGTAAGTGAAACTAAGGCTCCAGGAATAGAAAAA
>NZ_WQPN01000034.1 GCF_018785315.1 Clostridium sp. MCC353
GGTGAAGCCATTTTCGAAAATGGCTTCACCCTTCATGTAAAATCCTTCCTGTAAACGCCTTCTTGTAACACCCCTTATGTAAAAAAATCCATCTATCCGGCACAATCCTCATAGAGCATCAGCTTAATGTCAGAAACAGATTTTCCATCCTGCCTTAAATTTCTAATAAATTCAATCCTTTTCACAGTAAACTCCCTCTTATATCTCCGTGTGAGATTCTCCTCCTCCTGTTCAAACGGGAGCATCCCTTCTTCCGTATAAAATTTCAATGTGCTGTATCTGCACCCCGTCAGCCGTGCCAGTTCACCGATGGAAACATATTCGGAAGCGCTGATTTTTTCTATGGTTCGTTGTCTCGACATCTGATCACCTAATTATAAACCGGAACCAGATTGGCGCCCTGGACCGGTATCCTGTTATAAGTCCTTGTCATCGGGAAAATCCGGTAATAATAATTGTCTATCTTCAGCAATGTTTCAGAACCCCGCGGCACCTCCTGGACGTAATGCCCCTTTTCTGAGAGAAAAGCCAGTACGGCCAGGCGTCTGTCTGCTACGCTGGTTCCCAGCACCACAAAGTCGATAAAAACTGCCTGCCTTCTTTCCAAAAATGGAAATAACAGGTTTACGCCCTCCAGATACGGATTTTTGAAGATTTCCCTTTTAAAGTTCAGAAAGTTTTGTGACAGCCGCTCCGTCCAACGGGAAAATCCGGTATTCCAAAGAATTCTGGCAACAGGGTTACAGGCTGTGAGTTCTGTCATGCGGCTGAGTAGCTGATTTTGTTCTGAGGAAGAAAACAGTTCGGGAATACAGCCGCTTTCCCGGAATAACCATATAAGGCAGAGGCTTTCCAGAGAGACTTCCCCGCCGTCCAATAGTTCCGCCCGCATTCCCTCCGTGATCTTCCTGTAAATGTCTTCCTGACAGCGGTAAGCCCTGAGTTCCATGTTCATAGTACTGTAATTGATATCACAGGCCATCAAATCCGGGATTTCTTCCAGCGTTCCGTCCGCCTTCAGCAGGCTTACCATTTCTTGTTCCAGATCGCGGGCCGCTCTTTTGCCCATGCCCTGGATCTTTTTTAATTCCTCGTCCAGCTTCTTTTCCAAAACATCTTTCTCAGCCGATTCTCCGGATAAAAACAGATGTTCCAGCATTTTTGCCGCTGCAATTCCCCGGCAGACGGCCAGCTTGGCCTGGGACATATGAACCGCTTCCTGCCCGTCTATGGCAGTTAATGTGTATTGTTGGGCTAATGTATATTCCTTCATGATCCGCCTCCTTTGGATTTATCCTGTCATTTTTCACCTGTTACTTACTACTTATTACTTATTACTTACTATTTAATAGTAAGTATAACACAACACCATTAAATATTCCATATCTTTCCTAAAATATGGTTTTTATTCCCAGCCTGCTATACCCAAAGAGCCGGTTCAAGTTTTGACATAGTGTATTGTACCAAAATCAGAAGGATAGGCTATGAGAAGATATACAAGCCGCAGGCTGCCGTTCCCGACAGCCCTGTTTTATCCGCAGTTTCCCAAAGGAATATAAGAAAAACACCTGTATTTTCATTCCACAACCGGCCTTCGGAAGAACTCCTCCTTAATAATCTCCGATTCAGAAGAATCAATCGGCTCACAATCCTTAGAAAGTTTGATCCTCTTATCCCAGTTATTCTGATAGTCGGATGCAAAATAACAGGCGTATAGAATATCAAAAATGAGCCAGAATGACTGGTCGCTGGTAAAGCTGCCGATTTTAGAATAAAGCCGTTCCCGTGTTGAAATGGTCAGAGTACAGGATGCTTTGCGCCTCAGAAAATTATCTCCATAAGTGGTGATTACAATAATCGGAATCCCATGCGACTTCAAATATTTAGTCACCCTTCTGGTCCAATTGGTCTCTCCGCTGTAGGAAAGCACGATGGCGCAGTCTTTTGGCGTCATCATGGAAGCTTGGAAGACTTCTTCGCTTCTATGCCCCATAAAGGTAACCCGCTTCCCGATTCTCATCATGCGGTACCTGAAATTTTCCGCGATTCCCATAGAAAGATTGATTCCAAATATGGAGATGTTATCGGATTTTTTCAAAATCTGAACCGCCTTCTGCAGATCGTCATGATGCAGCAGTTCCATGGTATCCGAGATGCTTTCACAGGCCAGTTGGCTGATTTTTCCTGCAATTGTCATAATATTGTCAGTCGGCTCAAATGGCCGGTTTGCATCAATGTGTTTAAAATGCTTATTTAAATACTCCACCTCATCCAAAAATTCCTGTTTAAAATCGGGCCACCCTTTATACCCCAGCCGTTGGACAGCCCGGACAACCGTCGACGGTGAGGTAAAGGTAGCACAGGCCAGATCTTTTAAGGAATAATCCGATATCTGATCCTGATGATCCACGATAAAGTCCAATATGCTGCGGCCGGTGGGAGACAATTCAATCTCCTGCATTTTTTGCTGCAATAGCATGACGATCCTCCTTTTCCTTTTTTTCTCCCTTAACTATACGGTGAAAAAGGAAGAAAAGTCAAACGAAACTTATCTGGCATTATCTTGCTCCGGCATCATCTTGCCAGTGTAAATGCCGCCACTGTAATAAATCCGCAGAACATACATCCGGTAAGCAGCCCGGCCAGGATGTTACCGCTCTTTCTATAGAGATAGGTGCAGATAGCGGAGCCGCCTCCCATCATAAAGCAGTATCCAAAGGAATAATCCAGGGCGCCCACGGTGCTGAATGCCAAAGCGCTGCCTGAATGGCTCATGGCTAACGTGGACGAAAATGGTGTCTGTCCGGTGCCGATGATTAAACTTCCTCCATATTGGATGGTGAGAAGAATGGCAAGGGGAGCCGCCGCTGTCAGGGTATTGATTAAAACAGCCATAATCATATCTTTTCTTTCATTGCCGCTTTCAGGAAGACGGCGCTTAGTAAGCATGTTGAGACAGCTTGCATACATGACGAAGAAAATGATAACCACATAGGGAAGGGCTTTGATAAAGCGGGCCGGCCCCAGCCTGAGCATGGTTGCAATACACCAGAACTGATAGTTAATTCCAAGGAAATTCTCAATTATGCTGAGCCAGGATACGACGATAAAAGATACGATTGCACCTAACAGCAGAGCTTTGAAGAAACTGGAATATTTGAATTTTGTTTCACCATCGGGCCCCAGAAGGAAGTCCGATAAGAAGATCTTCTCCCCGGTTCTTTTTTTCTTTAAAATTCCGACGAATGCAGTAATTCCGGTGATCCCTGCCAGGAAAACCAGCCACAGCATGATGCCGTTTAAATTAGTGGAAGTCAGGATTTTGGATGATTTAAACCATGCCATTCCCCATGAAGAGACCGGGATAAATAAAATAGTAGGAATCAGGATATCCACAAAATACTGGAGCGCCAGTTTCCTGCCCCTGAGCCCCCGGTTGGCGGGCATTGGAGTTTTAATGCCTGCGAAAAATGGATTTTGAAGCAGCAATCCGGCCAAAGCCGCTGCAAAAAATATCATGGTGACGGCCGCGGCCAGGGAGAGAATCTGCTGTCCCTTCCAGACCTGGTCATTGACATCCAATGGATTCGGCGCGGGAGCCACGTCATTTACATATTGAAGGATGACGGAAATTGCCTGGCTGCTGATGTTGGCAGTCTGGTGAAGGGCATCGTCGATGACCGCATAGCGGACCAGTCTGCCGTTTCTGTCATAATCGCTGTTGGGCGCCAACGGTTCCGGAAAGCCGAAAAGCCCGCTTAACATGGATTGAAGCGCATCTGCATCACCGGCATTGATGAAATCATACTGGTCTGCCTTAGCTTTTACAAAACAGATGTTGGTGTCAATGGCATCCACATCGGCTTCCGGCCAGCGGTAGTTGCCAAATACGGCTACCAAAGAATTAATGCTGTCGGAAAGTTCCGGATACACGTGGGAAATGGTGCGCACGCCCCGGGAATAGCCGATCAGATTCAGCCCCTGTTCCCGGTCTACAATATCAAGGGTGAGTGCGTACTGAGCCGCCGTGATCCCCTGGGAGGTGCGGTCTCCGGTCACATCAGACTGACCGCCGCCGCTCATATCAGGCGAGAGCACCACATACCCCCGCCGGGCAAACTCCATGCTCCAGGTGTCGTTGCTGTGGGCCTGGTTGGATGTGCCGTGATAGATTACCACACAAGGAGCCGGTGTTTCTTTTGTGGCCGTTTTAGGAATATAGATCAATGAACTCAGCTTTGTTCCATTTTCTCCAATTAAGGTCAGCCGCTGGATTTTCACAGCCCCCCAATTGGTCTGCATTCCCCAGATCATGACAGTGAGCGCCGCAAGAACGGCAAATATCCATGCCGTCAGGCGCGCCGGTTTCTCTTTCGTCTGTTTCATAAAAAATCCCCCTTTTTGATTTTATAGTGTCATGAAGCCATTATAAGAAAAAGACAGCCGGGGTGAAATGTTTTGAAATCAGATTGCAAGGGGGTTGCAGCATTTGTCGTAAAAACAAAGGAGATTCTGCAAAACGGTTGCTTATATCCGGCTTTTAACCGGACTGTGGCCAGGAAATACCGCTGGCAGCAGGGAAGTAAAAGATGAAAGAATGTTTTCCCGATTGAGGGGCTGCCGGTTTTCTGATATAATATTCCTTATATTAGTATTGGAAAACAAATATCGGAGGAACCTATGAAAATCGATTTACCATATGGAAAAGGCCGCATTCAGGCCCAAGTCCCGGATGACAGGGTATCAGGAGTGATCCACAGCCGCCTGGATGACTGGACTTCAGAATTTAGCGAGGAAGAACTGATCGACCGGGCGCTGTTAAACCCCATCGGCAGCCCCAGGCTGAAAGACCTGGCCCGGGACGCCAGGAATATTGTGATCATCTGCAGCGACCATACCAGGCCGGTGCCAAGCAAACGGATCATACCCCCTATGCTCCGTGAAATCAGGGATGGAAACCCGGAGGCGGATATCACCTTATTGATCGCAACCGGGTGCCACAGGGAGACTACGAAAGCGGAACTGGTGGAAAAGTTTGGAGAAGAGATCGTTTCCAAAGAAAAAATCCTGGTTCATGACTGCCTGAACGGGTCATTTGTTTCAATGGGCACTCTGCCTTCCGGCGGGGAGTTGAAAATCAATGAAATCGCCGCCAATGCGGATCTGCTGGCAGCGGAAGGCTTTATCGAACCACATTTCTTTGCCGGATATTCCGGAGGAAGAAAGAGCGTGCTTCCTGGCGTGGCCGCGGCTGTGAGCGTGTGGGGGAACCATTGTTCCAGTCTGATCGCAGACCCCAATTCCAGATGCGGGGTTCTGGACGGGAATCCGATTCATGAGGATATGGCGGCGGCAGCCCGGATGGCGGGGCTTAAATTCATAGTCAATGTGGTGATTAATTCCGAAAAAGAGGTGATCGGGGCATTTGCCGGAGACGGCAGAGACGCCCATCTGGCAGGATGCCGTTTTTTGGATGAACTTTGCAGAAGCGAAGCTCCAAAGGCGGATATCGTTATAACTACGAACAACGGTTATCCGCTGGATCAGAATATCTACCAGGCGGTCAAGGGGATGACCACAGCAGAAGCGGTCTGCAGGCCGGGGGGAATCATCATCATGGCCGCGGAGTGCGGGGACGGAATCGGGGGCGATGAATTTTACCGCACGTTTAAAAATCATTTCACTGCAGGGGATGTGATGAAGGAAATCCTCAATACGCCTCAGGACAAGACGGTGCCGGACCAGTGGCAGTCCCAGATATTTGCCCGGGTTTTGATGGATCATCCGGTGATATTTGTGAGTTCGGCCGATGAGGAGACGGTCAGGGATCTTCATATGATACCTGCGGCCAGAATAGAAGACGCTCTAAAGAAAGCGGATGAACTGCTGGGATACAGAGGAAATGTCTTAGTGATTCCCGAGGGGATTTCCAACATTTTGAGGGCAGAAGAATCATAAGAACAGGAAAAAGGTGATTGGGCTTGTATGCCGATCACCTTTTTACTACCCTTATTTTACCATAGATTGGCGTCTCCAACAAGACTGTTTTTTCCGTTTCAACTATGCTAGACTTGTGTGAGCGTAACTGTTTGGCAGAATGGGTAAACCCAGGAAGAGGTGGCTATCATAATGAATCATATGCAGACGGAATTGGAGTTTGAATACAAAAGACTGGAACAGACTGTTTCTCTGGCAGAGGAACAGTTAAAACGGGCGAAACAGCGCAATGAGGACACGAAAACGGCAATCATTGAGGCGAAAAGAGAGATCCGTGAGAATACCTCACATGCGATTTCAAATCTCAGTTCATCCCAGGATTTTGAAGCGCTGGCGGAATTGAGCCAGTATTTAGACCCGGTAAATGAAAAGATCGCCGATTATGAAGAGGTGGAAAATAAAATTTCGATTCTGGAGAACCTGATCCAGTCCCCTTATTTTGCCCGGATTGACTTTAAATTTGAGGATGAAGAGGAGTTTGAAAACATCTACATCGGGCGGGCTTCTTTGAAGGACCAGAAAACCCATGAAATGTACATTTATGATTGGAGGTCCCCCATTGCCGGTGTTTTCTACCGTTTTGTCACAGGGCCTGCGTTTTACGATGCGCCCGGCGGAAGAATCCGGGGAGAAGTGGCCTTAAAACGCCAGTACGAGATAAAAAAGGGGATTTTAGAGTATTTTTTTGACGCGGATGTCCAGATTACGGATGAATTTCTGAGAAAACTGCTGTCCCAGAACACGTCTCCCAAGATGAAAACCATTGTGGAGACCATACAGAAGGAACAGGATATGGTGATCCGTGACATGGAAAATGACCTGATGATGGTTCAGGGAGTGGCGGGAAGCGGCAAGACTTCCATCGCTCTCCACAGAGCCGCTTATCTCATGTACCAGGGATTGTCAAATAAACTGGCTGCCCATAACATCATAATCATTTCCCCGAACCCGCTGTTTGAGCAGTATATTTCCAATGTGCTGCCTGAGCTTGGGGAAAGCAATGTGGTTTCCGTGGTGTTTGAAGAGATGGTTTCAGAGATATTGCAGCGGGGCCGCATCCAGCCGAGAAACGAATTTTTAGAAAACCTGATCACCGCCAGCAGCAGTAAATACCGCAGCGTGATAAAAGGCAGCATGGAATTTAAGATGTCCAGGAGTTTTGCCGAATTGTTAAACCGTTTTATCAGCGATATTCCCCGCCGGTGGATTCCATTTGAAGATATCTGCTATGAAGGCGAGCGCATTGTGAGCGGAGAAATGCTGAAAGAGAGGGTGCTTGCCAGGCCGGACGTCCCTCTGGGCATGAAGCTGGGACAGTTGGAAGATTTTGTGGTGGAAGCCATAAGGGGATCGGATAAACTGCACATGAACAGAGAAGAAGAAGTGCTTGTGATTAATGAGATGCGCAGATTTACAGAACTGAAGCTTTTAAATCTCTATAGAAGTCTTTTTGCAGATAAAGAGTATTTTTACGGCCTGGCTGAGGGGATTGAGATGCCGGACAACATGAACCGCATCCTCCGGTATACCCGGGAAAATCTGGACAGCGGCACGTTGTATTACGATGATGCGGCGGCGCTGACCTATTTAAAACTGAAAATCTACGGAACCGGCAAATATAAAAATATCAGGCAGGTTGTGATCGACGAGGCCCAGGATTACTATCCCCTCCAATATGAAATATTCAATCTGCTGTTCCCCGGCGCGAAATATACGGTTTTAGGGGATATGAACCAGACCCTTGAAAAAGAGGAGGACATTTCTCTTTATGACCTGATCAAAAGGATATTAAATAAGAAGAAAGCCTCTCTCATCGTATTGGACAAAAGTTTCCGCTGCACCAATGAAATTCTGCAATACGGTTTGAAGTTCATCGGCCGCCGGCCGGAGATCAAGAGTTTTAACCGAAGCGGAGAGGCGCCGGACGTTTACACGGCCCCGGATCAGGACGGTTTAAATGGCCTGATCATTTCAGAAGTGGAAAAATGCCTGGAACAAGGATACGGATCCATTGGCCTGGTCTGTAAAAACGGCAGAAATGCATCACGCCTGTTTGAGCAGTTAAAAGACAGGATGGAGCTGCAGCTGATCGGAAGTGAGAGCATGACCGACCTTCAGGGCGCATTTATCATTCCGGTTTATCTGTCCAAGGGCATGGAATTCGATGCAGTTTTGGTCTGTGACGCGGATTCGGAGAATTATCACAGTGATGATGACAGGAAACTGTTATACATTGCATGTACCAGAGCCCTTCACAGACTGAATGTGTTCTGTAAAGGAGAGGCCAGCCCGTTGTTGTAGAGATATAAAAAGCATTGTCTCCGGCTGCATGAAACAGCCATAGGCAATGCTTTTTTATATGGCGCAAATCCTACCGCTTCTTATGAAACAGCATCAGCAGCCCCCCATAACAAACGCAGAGAAACATAATATGTACCCCAGTTTCGATAAAAAGGGAAAATCCCGTCTTAAACCGGTACAGATCGAACAGAGCCAGATAAATCCCTATGGAAATCATCAGAAATGCCGCAGGTTTCACCAGCATATTAAGCGGATCCCAGCGAAACGGCACCAGCCGTTTTAATGAGATCAGGTGGAGGGACGACAAAAGCAGTTCGCTGGCTAACATTCCCCACAGATAGGCCAGCATTCCCATCCGGGGTATGCCGATGAGGACAAAAGCCAGCCGGACGATCATGGCGCACACATTTTGTACAAAGGTGGTGGTGGTACGCCCTAAACCGTTTAAAATGCTGCCCATGGTGGTTGCCAGGTAGAGAAATGGACAGAGCCAGGCCAGAATCGTGATGTATTCCCCAGAATCCGCGTTGTGGAATACGCTGGTGCCCAGTTCATTTCCGAACAATGTGAAGACGCCGATGCACAAAATGCCCATATAGAGGCTGTACCGCAAGGACATGGCGATGGTGGACGCGATTCTGTTGTCATTTCCCACCGACTGGGCCTCCGCAACCGTGGGCAGAAGGAGCACAGACATGGAGTTGGTGATGGTGGAAGGGAACAGGATGAAGGGAAGGGCCATGCCGGTCAGCACGCCGTAGATGCTGAACGCTTCCGAATCGGTCATGCCAAAGGCATTTAAACAACTGGGAATCCAGATGGCCTCCGCGCTGGCTAAGACGTTGAGCACCAGCCGGTTCCCCATGAGCGGAAGGGCCAGGGCCATGAGCGGCGAGGCCATTTCCTTAAAGTCTCCAAAAATGCCGTAAGGGGATTTGGCCGATTCCGGTGAAAACAGGCTGAAGGCCAGGACGGTATACAGGCAGGAGGCCATTTCTCCCACCAGATGGCCTAAAACTGCCAGGTGCACGGTGATCTCCCGGCCGGATTCCACCAGGATGTTGGCGATGAAGAACACAGCCCCCATACGGATCACCTGTTCCACCACCTGGGAAAATGCAGGCACCTTTGTCTTTTTGATTCCGTAATAATAACCGTTGATGCAGGCATGAACCGCAGAAAATGGAACCGATAAAGCCATTAACGGAAGATAAGGGGCGCAGCGCGCCTCCAACAGCACGTTGACAGCCAGGAAATCGGCATTTTGGCAGATCAGCAGGGAGAGCAGGATGGAAATGGACAGGGAAATTGCCAGGCCGGTCCGAAAAACCGCCTTTCCCTTTGACAGGTTGGCAGCCACGAATCTGGAAATGGCTGTCTGGATCGAACCTGCGCAGAGGGCAAAGCAGATTCCGAAGATCGGGTGAAGCATGTTGTAAAGTCCCAGACCTTCCGCCCCAATGGTTCTTGAAAGGAAAATACGGTAGAAAAAGCCCAGGACACGTGTCAGAAAACCGGTCATGGTCAGAAGGAGGGTGCCTGTGATCAGCGTATGCTTTTTGAAAAAATCGGTCATGGGAACTCCGTCAGAATATATTGATATAATCTATTCCCCGGGAGAATCAAATATACAGCGGGGAAAAAAATTATCCTTAATTCAGGAAAATTTACCACGTCCATCCAGCCTGAAATGGGGATAAAAATATTTTTTTCATTTTTTTTGTCAACTGGAAACTGGTTCCAGCCCCATTTTACACGGTTCCATATAATGGGAAAGGCCGGAAAGGCCCATTTTACCGAGTGTTGTTCACTACATTTTACCATATTATTCATTCTTACAATTTCTTATCACAGCCTGTAAAAATGCGTAAAAAAAAGCACAGAGAAAGTTTATAGCTTTTTTAAAATCCGTGTTATATACTAGGCAGCGTGATGTGAGTGAAACAAAACAGATCGGGAAAACCGACGAAGCTTGTAACTGTAAACAAGAAATTCAAAGGAGAGAACAACATGAGAAAACAGACTAAATTAGTTGCGGTATTATCTGCAACAGCATTGATGGCACTTGGAGCTTCCATGGCTTCTTTCGCAGCTACAGGTTGGCAGGAAGAAGATGGTACATGGGTGTACTATGCAAAAGACGGATCACGTGTAGAAGACGAGTGGAAAAAATCAGGAGACAACTGGTATTACTTAGATGAGTCAGGTTACATGGCAGTGGATATGCTGGTTGAATCCGGTGACGACTACTATTATGTAGACGAAAATGGTGTGATGGTAACCAACAGATGGGTTGCTGTTGAAAATGAAGATTACGATGAAGATGAAGAAGAGCCGGCAAACCACTGGTACTATTTCCAGGCAAATGGTAAAGCTTTAAAAGGATCTGACAACAAAGTCAGCTTAAAGAGCATCAACGGCAAAAAATATACATTTGATGAAGAAGGAAAGATGCTTTACGGCTGGGTGAACGACGACGGAAGCAGAGAGACAGGCGATGACGCTTGGAGAGAAGGCGTTTACTACTTCGGCGATGAAAACGACGGCGCAATGACAGTGGGCTGGATGGAAATCTCCATCATCGATGACAATGCATCCGAAGATACCAAGGGATTTGACGCTGACACCGCATTTACAGATGAAGAACAGGACCGTTGGTTCTACTTCAAGACAAGCGGAAAGAAAACCATCAATGAAACAGGAAAGACCATCAACGGCAAGAAATACGCATTTGATGAGTACGGAAGAATGGTTGCAGAGTGGAGAATGAACGCAGATCCTGCAAAAGAAGTAGCTTCTGATTCCAATGCATTCGATGCACTGTCAACTGCTGAGAAATCACAGTCCTGGAGATTCTACGGAAGCCCTGAAAGCGGCGCCAGAGTGAACAAAGGCTGGTTCCAGGTAGTTCCTGCTGAGTACTTAAACAGCAAGGATTACGATGATGATGAAGCCAACTGGTACTACAGCGACAGTAACGGCAAGCTGGTTGCCAGCGAATTCAAGACCATCAACGGCAAGAAATACGCCTTTGACCAGTACGGCGCAATGATCAGCGGCCTGAAATTTGTCACTGTTGAAAATTCAAACAAAAACAGCATCGTAGCAGTTCACGATGATGAGTGGTATGATACAGAAGAAAAATTCACCGCATTTGTAAACGGCGAAGACTACAACACAGAAGACGGCGTTGCACCTGATTTCACAGGCGAAAGCGGAAACACTACATACTGCTACTTCTTCGGTAAAGATGAAGACGGCTCCTTAAAGACAGGTACACAGACAATCGACTTAGACGGCGAGAACTTCAGCTTCTTATTCACAAAATCAGGAAGCACCAAGGGAGCCGGCAAGAACGGTGAAGACAACGACAAATACTACCAGCAGGGTAAACTGCTGAAAGCAGACAAAGAGGACAAGTACTCTGTAGTTGAAATCCAGAAGAATGAAGACGGCAAGATTATCGGTATGAAACTGCTGACCACTGACGAATTCATTAACGGAACCATGTCCAAAGAAGAAGTAATCGAAAGCGGAGTGAAATACGACGAAGACAGAGTTTACTACTCATTCAAGGCTCAGAACGCTGAAACAGGTTTCGAATACAAACTGGTTAATACTTCCGGTAAAGTAGTTGACAACAAGAGCAACGCAAAAGACGGCGATGATTTCATCTACGAAGTTAAGGGTGGAAAGATCAAAGCGGTTTACGAGAAAAACTAAGGGATCGGTAATTGCCTGAAGATTTGAAAATTACATCATAAATATGCCTCCAAAAGAATAAATGGAGCGCCGCCCCGCGGGATGAAAGAGTGACTGTTTCATCTCCGGGGCGGCGCTTTTTTTATTCAAAAGAAAAGTTCTCATATTAAATATAAAATTATTCCTGCACCAGCTTTGCCGGTTTTGGATTCGCAGGATTATGAGGGGAATGATATGAGAAGGCTGGAGTTTATAAAAAAGATCAGAACATAAATGCACTTCCGGCCGGTTATACTAAGATAGAATTTTCCATAATAAATAGGAATTGCTGCCTGTTTTTGGCCTTGTCCAACATTTTAATAATGAAAATGATAATTCCTATTGAAATTCTATGAATATATTATATAATAGAAACTGTAGGTGAAGCTTTGAACTTTAATTCTACAGAAAGGCGGAATACACTTATGAAAGATATTATCTATCTGGATAATGCAGCAACGACAAAGACACGGCCGGAGGTCGTGCAGGAGATGCTTCCATACTTTACAGAACATTATGGAAATCCATCCTCCGTTTATGAATTTTCAACTCCATGTAAAAAGGCGATTTCCCACGCAAGGGAAACCATTGCCCAGTCTCTTGGAACGAAAACCAACGAGATCTATTTTACAGCAGGAGGAACCGAATCTGATAACTGGGCCATCAAGGCGACGGCCGAGGCATACCAGAACAAAGGAAACCATATCATTACCAGTAAAATAGAGCACCATGCAGTGCTTCATACCTGTGAGTATCTGGAAAAACGGGGATTTGAAGTCACTTATCTGGATGTGGATGAAAATGGCGTGATCAAGCTGGAAGAACTGGAAAAGGCCATCCGCCCCACCACCATCCTCATTTCCATCATGTTTGCCAACAATGAGATCGGAACCATCCAGCCGGTGAAAGAGATCGGCGCCATTGCAAAAGAACACGGCATCTTTTTCCATACGGATGCGGTTCAGGCCTATGGCCACGTCCCGATCAATGTAGATGAATACAATATAGATATGCTCAGCGCCAGCGGCCATAAGATCAACGGTCCGAAAGGAATCGGATTTTTATATATCCGCACCGGCATCAAGAGCCGTTCCTTCATCCATGGAGGTGCCCAGGAGCGCAAGCGCCGCGGCGGTACGGAGAATGTTCCGGGAATCGTGGGACTTGGAAAGGCGGCGGAGATCGCCATGAATACCATGGAAGAACGGACGAAAAAGGAAACAGAGCTTAGAGATTACCTGATGGAGCGCGTGATGGCGGAAGTTCCTTACTGCCGGATTAACGGCCACAGAACCATGCGTCTTCCAAACAATGTGAATTTTGCATTTCAGTTTATTGAAGGGGAATCCCTGTTAATCAAGCTGGATATGGCGGGAATCTGCGGTTCCAGCGGTTCCGCCTGCACCTCAGGTTCCTTAGACCCGTCACATGTGCTGCTAGCCATCGGCCTTCCTCATGAGATCGCCCATGGTTCCCTGCGTCTGACATTAAATGAAGAAAACACGAAAGAGCAGATGGATTACGTTGCAGATCAGATTAAAGAGATCGTGGCATATTTGAGAAATATGTCACCGCTTTATGAAGACTACATCCGCCGTCAGGCCCGCAAATAATACAGAAAACGGAATATTTACCCAAAGTAAGGGGAAGAAAAGAGGAGATTTATGTACACAGAGAAAGTTATGGATCATTTTGAGCATCCAAGAAATGTTGGAGAGATAGAGAATGCCAGCGGAACAGGAACCGTAGGCAATGCAAAATGTGGAGATATCATGAGAATTTACCTGGATATCGACGAAAACCAGATTATCCGTGATGTGAAATTTAAAACATTCGGATGCGGCGCCGCCGTGGCTACCAGCAGCATGGCAACCGAACTGGTAAAAGGAAAATCCGTTCAGGAAGCCATGGAAGTGACAAACCAGGCTGTCTGCGAGGCCCTCGACGGACTTCCGCCTGTAAAGATACATTGTTCCCTGCTGGCAGAAGAAGCCATCCATGCTGCTCTTTGGGACTATGCTCAGAAAAATAACATTGAAATCAAGGGCTTGTCCAAACCAAAATCCGATATTGGAGAAGAGGAAGAAAACGAAGAGTATTAATCCCGGTTGAAAATTTCCAGGAAAAGGTGTTGAGATGGATAAGAAAAAAGTAGTGGTGGGAATGTCCGGCGGCGTGGATTCGTCTGTAGCGGCTTATTTATTGAAAGAGGCAGGATATGACGTGGTAGGCGTTACCATGCAGATCTGGCAGGACGAAGACCAGACGGCCCAGGAAGAAAATGGAGGCTGCTGCGGTTTAAGCGCGGTGGATGATGCCAGACGGGTGGCTTGGGAACTGGACATTCCGTACTATGTGATGAATTTTAAGCAGGAATTTAAAGATCATGTGATCGATTATTTCGTGGATGAATATGTGCAGGGAAAAACACCCAACCCATGTATTGCCTGCAACCGCTATGTGAAATGGGAATCCTTATTGAAAAGGAGCCTGGACATCGGTGCGGATTACATTGCAACCGGGCATTATGCACAGATTGAGCAGCTCCCAAGCGGTAGATTTGCCCTGAAGAAATCGGCAACGGCTGCCAAGGACCAGACCTATGCCCTCTATAACCTGACCCAGTATCAGCTTTCCCATACGCTGATGCCTGTGGGTCAGTATACCAAAGATGAGATCCGTGAAATCGCGGCTAAGATTAACCTTAATGTGGCCAATAAGCCTGACAGCCAGGAAATCTGCTTTATTCCGGATCATGATTATGCCCGTTTTATCAGTGAAAACACGGATAAAGAATTGGTTCCCGGCAATTTCGTGGACTTGGATGGAAATGTGATCGGCCGTCATAAAGGGATCACCCATTACACCGTGGGCCAGAGAAAGGGTCTGAACCTGTCCATGGGCCATCCGGTCTTTGTGACGGCTATCAGGCCGGAAACCAACGAAGTGGTGATCGGAAACTCGGAAGACGTCTTTACCAAACAGCTCAGGTGTGATAAACTGAACTGGATGGCCATTGACGGGCTTCATGGAAAAGAGATGCAGGTATCTGCCAAAATCAGGTACAGCCATAAAGGCGCTTTATGCACGATTTCAGAAGCAGAAGAAGGAATTGTAGAATGCGTGTTTGAAGAACCGCAGCGCGCAGTGACTCCGGGTCAGGCCGTCGTATTTTATGATGGTGATTATGTCATCGGAGGAGGAACCATACTATGAAAACTACAAAATGCAGGATAGCGCCTGTTATCGCTGTATTGACAGCCGGCACAATCCTGTTAACCGGCTGCGGCGGTAAATATGATCCCATAGAGACGCCGGTTACCACGGCAGCAGTTGAAACCGAAAGCCAGGCAGCCGAGCCGGAAGCCAGCAAGAAAGAGACAATTGTCACTACGGAGACTTCAGAAGCCTATGAAACGGTGGATGAAGTGGTCTATGTAACTGGCGACGATGTCAATTTAAGGACCAGCACCGCCCCGGATTCAGAAGTGATCGAGCGGTTAAAAAAGGGAACTGAGCTGAGAAGGACCGGCAGCAATGAATCCTGGAGCCGGGTGATTTACCAGGAGAAAGAATGCTACATATCGTCCCGGTATTTATCCGTCCAGCAGCCTGAAACGGAGCCGGAAACTGAAGAAACAAAGGAGACCAAGGCGTCCTCAGATGTGAAGGGAGGGGCTGTTTCCTTTGACTCATCCTGGAAATATGCTGAATTTTCCAAGATCAACAGCGGGTCAGCCATGATGTACCGTTCAGAAGCGGCAGACCGGAAAGGCATTACAGTCTGTGTCAACGCGGGCCATGGAACGAAAGGCGGTTCCAGCGTGAAAACCCTCTGTCATCCTGACGGAAGTCCTAAAGTAACCGGAGGTACCACAGGAGCCGGAGCTACCAGCGCGGTTGCGGTGTCCGGCGGCATGGAGTTTTCGGACGGCACTGCTGAATCAGTGGTCACACTGGCTATGGCAAAGGTATTTAAGGACAAACTTTTAGCGGCAGGCTATGATGTCCTCATGATCCGGGAATCTGACGATGTCCAGTTGGACAACGTAGCCAGAACTGTGATGGCCAATAACAAGGCGGACTGCCATATCGCCCTTCATTGGGATTCCACCACCAGCAATAAGGGCGCATTTTATATGAGCGTGCCCAGCAATTCCAGCTACAGAGCCATGGAACCGGTAAAATCCCATTGGGAACAGCACAATGCGTTGGGTGAGAGCCTGATATCCGGGTTGAAAGCGGCCGGTGTGAAGATCTTTTCCGGCGGATCCATGGAGATGGATTTAACCCAGACTTCCTATTCCACGGTGCCGTCCATTGATATTGAACTGGGAGACAAAGCCTCTGATTATTCCAGTTCCACGCTGAATACGCTGGGAGAGGGGCTTGTGGCCGGAGTGAACCAGTATTTTGGACAGTGAATGTTACAGGAATGACATAGTGATTAACATTAAAACGTCAAGGCATGTTCGAATATGCCTTGACGTTTTAATGTAACAGTCCAGACTTATCGGAACTGTCTTAATTTACTGTTTTGCATTACGCTGTTGGGAGTCCTGTTCCTTATCTTCCTTATCCACCCGGTTATAGGCCCAGCTGATTCCAAAGCATAAAAGCCCGCCGCCAATAAAGGCCGCCACGCGGATAATGGAATCAGTTGAAGAAATGTCAAATGTAACCATTTTTAAAACGCTGAATATAACCAGGATCAGCCCATAAGTTCTGAGCGGTTTTACTCTGCACTGAAAACCGAGGACGATGCAGAAACCGGCTGCCAGAAGACAGGTAAGGCTGGTTAAAATGCCATAATCGCCCAGAGGGGTCTTATGGAGCACATCCACCGCGTTGACTGTCATCAGAATACAGCTGATCAAAGGGAGGAGATGTCCGCCGGATTGTTTCATATGTTCCAGGGATTCATAAACAATTTTTGCTGTGAACAGGAGCAGGATCAGGCATCCTATGGCCATTTCCCAAGGTTTGCAGTAACCGGACAGGGAAATCCACAGACAGACCTGAACCAGGCCATGTCCGGCCAGATTGTGTATCCGGCATAATTTATCCCCTCTAAATACCGGTATTCTGGCGAAGACGCCAAAAGCCACGGCAGCGAACAGGGTCCCCCACATCATCCAAAGCTTCAGATTGAAGAACATGAGAAAACCGTAAAAAACCGCGCTGTCCAGGCAGACCAATGCCAGTATCTTTCTTTTCAGGGCCTGCTCCCTGTTTATAACGATATCTGCAATCACCACGCAGGGGATGAGAATCAACAGGCTGTGGAGAATGCAGATGCCCGCTTCAGAGTTAAATGCGCTGGTAAAGAGATTGAGCAGGCTGTAAATCAGTGTGCTGCAGGTGGTGAGTGAATAAATGACCACCGCCCCTATTTTCAGCCAGAGATCCTTAAAACGGAGCCCGCAGACCACTGCGGCCAGACACATGAGGGCCGGCAGAATTCCGAAATTGTCAAAATAGAACACTGACAGATCGGATAGGAGGAAGGCCAGGCTGACGGAGAGAACCATAAAACAGAAGGTTCTCGTCTTCTTCTTAATCAATGCGGCCATCAGAATTAGAAAGAACATTAATTCCGGGGCCGGTTTGGAGATCATGCCGGACAAAACATGGAGATCTTCGATCCTGTCTTTGATAAAAACAACTCCAACCGCAAGGAGCAGAAGCTGGGAAGCGGTCAGCCATTTGGAGGTGCTGTCGCAAAATCCGCGAATCCAGCCGGGGACCAGCCAGAAAAGAAAGGCTGAAAAAGCAAATAGTCCCAGATATAGCAGACTGCAGGAAACAATGACGGAGTAATCCCCCTCTGCCTGGTAATCCAGAAGGAGCTGCTCCAGCCGGGAACAGATCAGCAGATAGGCGATAATTGTCAGGTAAGAAGAGGCCAGGCTGTTGGCCCTATGAAATCCCTGCCCCGCATAAAAGGTTGTGAGCACGACCGTACAAATGACGAACAAAAGAATCAGCCACAGGGAGGGCCCGATCTCCATCAGACGAACGGTTAACAGGATGGAAACCGCATTTCCGATCTGGATGATGGCGAACATGATATCCGATTGAAGCCTTTTGGACAGAACGAAGCCGGATACCATCCAGACCATAAAAAGAAGCAGGATCACTGGATCGGGAAACAGGGCCCAGGCCATTTTTGCGGCGATCAAATCACAATAGATAATGGCCGTTGCGCAGCCCATCAGGCTCATGTGAAAGGCGTTGGACTTACTGCTCTTTTCCGCCAGGAATAATCCCAGTCCGCCCATGAAAAGTCCCATGAGGAGAACCAGGGTGAATTTCATTGGATCAGAGATGTAGTTCCAGAGCGTTGCGGCCAGAACCGCAACACCGGCAAGAATCAACAAAGAAGCCAGCACGCCGATCAGATATTTCCCTATGCTGTTTTCTGAGAAGACTTCCTTTTTCTCCTGATGTCCGTAGGTTTTGCCGGAAGGTGGGGGAAGAGCGGGCGCCGGTACGGCTGACATGGCATCCGATAGGCTGCCTGGTTCGTTTGCTGATGCATGAACTGATTCATTTGCCGATGTATGAACTGATTCATTTGCCGATGCATGAACCGATTCGTTTGCCGATGCATGAACTGATTCATTTGCCAATGCATCATTGGTTCCCGCCGTTATGGTGCAGTTTACATCATGAGATATTATGACGTCCGGTGTGAAAGATGCCATACTGCCTGCCGGTCTGACATCCGGCGCTCCGGTCAATACGCCGCCGGATGCAGTTTCCGTCCTATCCCCGGATGCAGTTTCCGTCCTATCCCTGGATATAGTTTCCACCCTATCCCCGGTTAATATATGGTCTTTGATTGTGGCATTTCCAAGCCCCAGGCCGTAGCCCTTCTGGAATGCCTGATAGGACACCGCCTTGTAGATTACATCGTCCAGCTCTTTGCGCAGGTCGATGAGGATGTCCAGATCCTCTTTCTTAGACAAATCCAGGTCAATTCCGTCAATGGTATTGCGGATTCCGTCCAAATCGTTGCTCAACTTTTTGAAATCTTCATACTTGTCCATACATACCCCTTATTTTTAATACTGGCCATGTTATATAGAATGATGAAGGGGTCAAAGGTATTTTGCCCCCAGATGCCTGTGGATTTCTTCATACTGCGCGTTCCCGAAATCATATAATTAGTGTAGCATATTCATATGTTGTTTTCCACTGCGATTCCCGGGCGAAAGTTTACATTTTGATGAAGTTTTCTCTAATTATATACATAAGGAATGTCATAGATAAAAAAAAGGACAGCGGACCTAAGATAATAAATGATAGCTGTTAAATCATAAATAGCATAAAGAAAAAACGGCAGAAAGGATTGGTTTATGCCTTTCTGCTGGTTTCTGCGCTTCAATTATTCCAGAACGCCGCCCTGGTCCGCGGATTTAGCCAGTTTTGCATATCTGGCCAGATATCCGGTCAATTTCTTCGGTTCATAATGCCAGTTCTCTTTTCTTCTCGCCAGCTCTTCATCGCTTACATGAAGGGTTAATTCTTTCGTGTAGACATTGATTGTGATCTGGTCCCCGTCTTCCACAAAAGCGATGGGTCCCCCTGCGGCGGCTTCCGGTGAAATGTGGCCTACAAAACAGCCGTTATTCGTTCCTGAGAAGCGTCCGTCCGTAATTAATGCCGTCGTCTTGTTCAGTCCCTGTCCATACAGCATCTTCAGCGGCTGGTACATTTCCCGCATACCAGGCCCGCCCTTGGGGCCTTCGTAACGGATTACCACCACATGTCCCGGTTTGATCAACTGGTTTCTCACCGCTTCTGTACAATCCTCTTCGGAATCGAAGCAAATGGCGGTGCCGGTGAAATTCCGTGCCTCTTCAGCGATGGCAGCCGGTTTGGCAACCCCCGTATCAGGAGCCAGATTTCCCCGCATGATTGCCAGACCGCCCAATGTGCTGTGAGGATTGTCCAAAGGCCGGATAATTTCCGGATTTGGAGCGTACATGTTTACATAGGAATCAATATTTTCACCCAGCGTTTTACCGGTTACTGTCATAACATTTAAATCCAGATGATCCCTGATCACTTTCATCACTTCAGGGATGCCGCCCGCTTTGTACAGGTCTTCGCAGTCATATGTATTGGAAGCCGGGCTCACCTTTGCAATATGAGGGATCTCATCGCTGATCCGGTCAAATGCTTCCATAATCTCTTCAGCCGGAATTCCCAGCTCATAAGCCACTGCGCAGGTGTGGATTACCGCATTGGTTGAACCACCCACAGCCATAAGAACCTTGATGCTGTTGATAAGCGCTTCTTTTGTCATGATCTTCCGGCTGGTAATTCCTTTTTTAACCAGTTCCACTATTTTTTCACCGCTTCTAAGTGCGTCCCGGTAACGCTCATTATAAGGGGCCGGAATGAGTGCGGAACCTGTTAAAGATAATCCAAGGGCTTCCGCCTGACAGCACATGGTATTGGCTGTTCCCATAAACTGGCAGGAGCCGCAGGTAGGACAGCTGACGGTAATCAGGTTCTGGATGTCCTCTTTGGAACATTTCCCAGTCTGCCAAAGCCCTAAAGCTTCTGTTATGGTGGTGGAATCCGATTTTGTCTTATGGGCAAATGGAGCGCCGCCTGGCGTACAGCCTCCAGCCACAAAAATACAGGGGATATCAAGGCGGGCGGCCGCCATCAGCATACCGGGTACGATCTTATCGCAGGAACCCAGCAGCACAAGGCCGTCCAGTTTATGGGCCCGGGCCTGGATTTCGATACTGTCCGCAATATTATCCCTTGACGGAAGCACGTAGTTATTTCCAATATGTCCGGTAGCCACGCCGTCGCAGCATGCGATCACCCCGAATTCCACCGGTGTGCCGCCGCCGCGGTAAACCCCGTTCTTTACCTGTTCGGCAACCCGGCGCAGATTTGTATGTCCCGGAACCATCTCATTAAAGGAATTGGCAATTCCTATAATCGGTCTGTCCAGATCGTCATCAGATAAACCGGCGGCTTTCCATAAAGTTTTGTTTGTCATCATTTCGTCGGTATTAAAAATACCGACATGGTTTATTTCGCTCATCCTTCTTCTCCTTTATTAATGATAAGACAATTATACCAATACGGAGGAATCGTGTAAACATTTTCTTAAATAATTATGAGATAACAGTCCGGCTGAACGGCCGTCATTATTCTGTCCGCAGTCCCTTACCGGAATAGCCGGTCAAAAAATGTAAAATCAAAGGAACCATGATCTTGCAAAATCGTGGAATGTCGTGTATAATAAAGCAGTTAGCTTATGGAGACGTATCGAAGTGGCCATAACGAGACTGACTCGAAATCAGTTTGCCGCGTAAGCGGCACGAGGGTTCGAATCCCTCCGTCTCCGCTCATTTTCCCTCGTGTTTACGAGGGATTTTTTTTGCACTGCTCTCTGCTGTGTTGGACTTTCCTGATTTATGTAGTAGGCGCCATGAGTATTCTGCCTGTCCCCCTGTATACATTCACCAACCCTTCACCGGACACAGCGGAACCCATCAATGATTTTGATGAACGCTCTACTGTAAACTTCAACGAATTTGACCAGGCAATAGCCATACTTCCATCAATCTTAACTTCATCGTCCTTTACATTAAATTCAATCAGTTCATCCCGGGGAACCGGGCTTTCTAAAACAGCTATGCCGTTTCCTGTGAGACATAGATTAAACAGGCCTTCTTTTCCAGCAACAGCGGAAGAGAGGGTAGTTCTAGCAACTACATTTTGTCTGATTCCGGAATCACAAGCCAGGAACAGGCCGTCCTCTAAGACCATACTTCCCCATTCTGCCACATCCTCTAATAGAATATGTTTATAGGTTGGTTCCAGCATAATCAAACCATTTCCCTTATATTCAGGTTTAACTGTGGATTCTTTGGTTACTTTCGATGAAATGGCTTTGCCTAAAAAGTCCCCCACTCCCTTTATGCCGGAGGTCATGCTGACCGGCCCGGCAATCCATTGCATGGCGCCTGCCTGAATTGTGAAGGCATTGCCATTTAACTCAATTAATACCTGGCGTTTGCGAATGTTCATTTCGGATGCGAAATAGGCTGCCATGGCGGAGCTGGGGCTGACGCTGAGATCACGCTGGTGTTCAAACACTTTTACACATCCGCGGCCATCGATTTGTTTCATATTTCCATTGTTGTACAGGTTATTAAAAGTTATCATATTGTTAGTTCTCCTTTGTGTTTTTATTGGCTGGATAATTTTTCTTCTATCACTTCTGCGGATTTTTAATCTCTGTTTCCGGCAACCCCGCAGAACCGTCATAATCCTGTGGTTTTGATATGGTAAGCTGAAGTACACAGGCCGTGATCTCCCCATCATAATATACCGGAACCATATATACCCCGGGATTTTGTAAATCAATGCCTGACTTATCATAGGTAAACTTAGTAAAATCATAGCCGGAATCGGGAAAATAGATGGAGAAGTCGATTTGGGGGATTGTTCCGGTTTCCGTTTCCAGGTACAATGTGATGGAATTATTTTTGTCAAATAAAGGGTTTTCCCTGCCGCCATCTTTAAAAAGCATGAGAAATGCGATTAAGATCAGAACCAGAATGCTGAATGCAGTCATCCGGAATGTAAATTTTTTTGTTTTTATGTCTGCCACCTCCTATCTGCCGCATCAGCGGCGTTCTGCCAGAGAAATCCGGCTGTTATTTACTAATATATCACGTTAAAGCGTTAAGTTCAAATGTATTACATTTCATGTTTTGATTGTGAATCAACTATAGAAAGAAATGGATATTTATAATGAAAACTGATAAAGAATGAATAATAAATCAAAAAAACTGAAATAAAAGTGAATATCTTTAGAAAGTAAAGAATATAATTTAAGGAAAAAACCTTGAATCACAACTTTTTTATTGTAATCTCCACAATCTATTGACTTTGATTTTTTGGTGTGGTAGACTACAGAACAAGTAAAACAAGAAAAACTCAGTTAACATGTCAATGGAGACATCGTATATTTTATTTGCGATGCCTTTTTTTTACACTTTTATCACCATGAGGAGGCGCTATGAATAATAATTTTATTGCACAATCATTTGGAAGATCTATGAATTACACGGATATCCCCAACTGCCTGTTTAAAGAGTACAACGTTAAAAAAGGCCTTCGAAATGAAGACGGAACCGGCGTCAGGGTGGGGCTCACAAGAGTATCGGATGTTGTAGGGTATGAACTTCAGGATGGAAAGAAGGTAGAAGTGCCTGGCAAACTTTTTTACCGCGGCATCAGCCTGAGCGACCTGGTAACCGGAAAAGGAGATTCCCATTATGGGTATGAAGAAGCATGTTTTCTGCTCCTGTTTGGATTTTTACCGTCAAAGAAAGAACTCAGCCAGTTTTCAGAGGTGATAAAACAATTTTACACACTGCCTGAGGAATTTCTGGAGATGAACTTTTTAAGAATGCCGTCCAAGGATCTGATGAACCTGCTTCAGTGCGCGGTTCTGTCCCTGTATAATTATGATCCCGACCCGGATAACATCGATCCTTATCAGAACATTATCAAAGGCCTTAACATTATCGGCAAGATGCCGTTAATCATCTGCTATGGCTATCAAAGCCAGCTTCATTATTTCCAGAAACAAAGCCTGATTATCCATTATGCGAGAAAAGACTACTCCATAGCGGAAAATATCCTCTATATGATCCGTGAAGACCGTAAATTCACCGAACAGGAAGCAAAAATGCTGGATACCCTTCTTTTAATCCATGCAGATCATGGCGGCGGAAACAACTCCACATTTACAAATGTAGTAATAGCTTCCACGGGAACGGATATTTATTCGACAATGGCAGGCTCCATCGGCTCCTTAAAAGGACCGAGACACGGCGGCGCCAATATCCGTTGTGCGCAGATGATGCAGGCGGTTACGGACGAAATTGGATTTACTACGGATGAAGTTAAGATAAAAGGGATTATCAAACGGATTCTGGATAAAGATTTCTATGATAAGTCCGGATTGGTATATGGTATGGGCCATGCGGTTTATACGATTTCCGATCCGAGGGCGGAGATCCTGAGAGAATGCTGCGGCGATCTGGCGAGAGAAAAACACAGGGAAAAAGAGTTTGAATTCCTTCAGGCTTTTGAACGGATTGCCAGGGAGATGCTTCTTGAAAAAACAGGAAAAACCGTTTCCAACAATGTTGATTTCTACAGCGGTTTCGCATATAACATGCTCAATATTCCAAGAGAACTTTACACGCCGCTGTTCGCCTGCAGCCGCCTGGTAGGCTGGCTGGCCCACAACATTGAGAATAAGCTTTATGATGGAAGAATTATGCGCCCTGCTACCAAATATGTGGGCGATACAATTGATTATAAATCTATGGAGGAAAGATAGAGATGAACAAGACAATTACAGTATTCAGAGGCGACGGAATCGGTCCTGAAATTACGGACTGCGTAATCGATATTTTGAAGGCAGCAGGTGCAGAACTGGATTATGAGATTTTCAATGTAGGTCAGAAGGAGATGGAAGAACACGGCGCGTTAATTCCTGACGAAGCCTATGCTTCATTTGAAAAGAATAAAGTGCTTTTAAAATCCCCGATCACAACCCCGATCGGAAAAGGCTTCCGTTCATTAAATGTGGCTCTGAGAAAGAAATATGATCTCTATGCAAATATCCGCCCGGCCAAATCCAATACAGCGGTTAAAACAGCATTTGATAATGTAGATATTGTGACATTCCGTGAAAATACGGAAGATCTGTATGTGGGCGTGGAGGAAAAAATTGATGAAGATACGATCCATGCAACAAAGATCATCACAAGAGCAGCCAGCGAGAGAATCATCAGGGATGCATTTGAATATGCAAGAGCCCACGGCAGAAAGAAAGTAACCTGCGTACATAAAGCCAATATCCTGAAAATGTCGGACGGCATGTTTTTGGATATCTTCCGCCAGATTGCAGCGGACTATCCGGAAATCGAGAGCAATGACATGATCGTGGATAATGTCTGCATGCAGCTTGTCATGAACCCCCACAGATATGATATCATGGTAATGCCGAATCTTTACGGTGATATCGTATCAGATTTAACCAGCGGATTGATCGGCGGCTTAGGGCTGCTTCCATCCAGCAACCTGGGGAAAGATTACGCCATGTTTGAAGCCGTTCACGGCAGCGCTCCTGACATTGCGGGAAAACACATTGCCAACCCCACCGCTCTTTTATGGTCAGCCTGCATGATGCTGGAATATTTAAAACAGTTTGACTGCGCATCCAGAATCAGAGCGGCAGTAGACCGGGTTTTGGAAAAAGCAGACTGCCTGACTCCCGACTTAGACGGAACAGCTACGACAGAAGAATACAGGGATGCTATTATCGCAGCATTATAGGAGGAAACCGATGATTAAATTATATGACGGCGGGGTATACCTGTTAAACGGATCGACGATTGTAGAAGAAGATGAATATACCCGTAAAAATGGGCTGGATGGAAATGATACGGCAAAAGAAGAGGCTAAAAAAGGCACCATGGCCTATTCCATTTTAAATGCCCACAATGTTTCCGGTGATATGGATCATCTCAAGATTAAATTTGACGCCATGACATCCCATGATATCACCTTTGTAGGCATCATACAGACGGCCAAGGCTTCCGGAATGACGGAATTTCCAATCCCCTATGTGATGACTAACTGCCACAACTCCCTCTGCGCGGTAGGCGGAACCATCAATGAAGACGATCACGTTTTCGGCCTTTCCGCTGCTAAAAAATACGGCGGTATTTTTGTACCTCCCCACATCGCGGTTATGCACCAGTATATGCGTGAAATGATGGCGGGCTGCGGCAAGATGATCCTGGGTTCCGACAGCCATACGCGTTACGGCGCCCTGGGAACCATGGCCATTGGAGAAGGAGGCGGAGAACTGGTAAAACAGCTTCTCTGTGATACCTATGATGTCACATATCCGGGTGTTGTGGGCATTTATCTGGAAGGAAAACCAGGCCCGGGCGTAGGGCCTCATGATATTGCCCTGGCTATTATAGGCGCTGTTTTCAAAAGCGGTTATGTAAAAAATAAAGTGATGGAATTTGTGGGCCCTGGAATCTCTTCCATGACCACAGATTTCAGAAACGGCATAGATGTAATGACTACGGAAACCACCTGTCTGACCTCTATCTGGAGAACCGATGAGGACACCAAAGAATTTTTAACCATGCATGGAAGAGGGGAAGAGTATAAAGAACTGAATCCGGCTGATGTGGCATATTATGACGGCATGGTTTATGTGGATTTAAGCGATGTGAAACCGATGATCGCTCTTCCTTTCCATCCCAGCAATGTGTATACCATTGATGAGTTAAACGCCAATCTGGGTGATATTTTGAGAAGCGTAGAGGTGGAAGCGGAAAAAATCGGCGGAAACCGCGGCCTTAATTATAATCTGACCGATAAAATCATTGGCGGAAAGCTCTATGTCCAGCAGGGGATTATCGCCGGATGTGCAGGAGGCAATTACAGCAATGTGATGGCGGCCGCGCACATTTTGAAAAACTGCAAATGCGGTCATGATGAATTTACATTGTCCGTCTATCCGTCTTCCCAGCCGGTATTTATGGATCTGGTGAAGAAGGGGGCAGTGGCCGATCTGATGGCGGCAGGCGCTGCGGTAAAAACAGCGTTCTGCGGACCTTGTTTCGGAGCCGGCGACACCCCGGCCAACAACGCGCTCAGCATCCGTCATACCACCAGAAACTTCCCGAACCGTGAAGGTTCCAAGCCCGGTTCCGGCCAGATGTCGGCGGTTGCCCTCATGGATGCCCGTTCCATTGCAGCCACCAGCGCAAACGGCGGTTTCCTTACATCAGCCGCCAGAATCATGGATGATTATGAGGTTCCGGCTTATGAATTTGACGATTCTTCCTATGTAAGCCGGGTTTACCAGGGATTTGGCAAGGCAGAGAAGGAAAAAGACCTGGTTTACGGTCCAAACATTAAAGACTGGCCTCAAATGAGCGCTCTGACAGACAATATATTGTTAAAAGTCTGCTCCAAGATCATGGATGAAGTGACGACTACGGATGAACTGATTCCATCCGGCGAAACCTCCTCTTACCGTTCCAACCCACTGGGACTGGCAGAGTTCACTCTGTCCAGAAGGGATCCGGAATACGTAGGAAGGGCAAAAGCAGTGGATGCAGTAGAAAAATCCAGGGCTGCGGGCAGCAGTCCATTAGAAACAGCCCCTGAGTTGAAGGCAGTCTTTGATAAAATCCATGAAATCCCGGGAAATGAAGACGTAAAAGCTTCGGAAACCGAGATCGGAAGCATGATATACGCCGTCCGTCCAGGCGACGGCTCCGCCCGCGAACAGGCGGCAAGCTGCCAGAGGGTATTAGGCGGCCTAGCCAACATTGCCTATGAATACGCGACCAAACGATACCGTTCCAATGTGATGAACTGGGGCATGATACCATTTTTAATGGATGCCGATCCCGATTTTGAGATTGGTGACTACATCTACGTACCCGGAATCAAAGAAGCCCTGGACGGTGATATGAACGACATTAAAGCCTATGTCATCGGTGATACGGTAAAACAATTGAAACTTCATATTGCCGATATGACAGAGGAAGAGCGTAAGATAGTGAAGGCAGGAAGCCTGATCAACTATAATCAAGAAAGAATGAAAATCTTTATTTAACATATTCGCCGAAGTAACGCCATGAATCCTGGAAATGGGGGCGGACGGGGGCGGAGGCCTGCTTGGAGGCTTGACGCCGGGCGGAGCGGAATCCGTTGGCGATGAAAACCGGCTTCCAACCGT
>NZ_WQPN01000174.1 GCF_018785315.1 Clostridium sp. MCC353
CGGGTCAGAGATGCGGCCATGGCTTCTGGAGCTGATAAATGCGATCAGTTCCTCTACCGGAGTATTTACAATGGCTTCGGTAGAAAGAAAGTCGGTCAGGACCGCCTCAGCGGTAGCTCCGTATTTATTGGAGAAGGGATGCTTATCTTTGCCCAGCATGGCAAACTCGCTGAACTTTAAGAAGATATTGTTAAGCATATAGGTTTTCTCACTGGCAATACATTCCGAAATGTGAAGCCGATGCCTGGTAAGGCGCTGGAGGGCAAG
>NZ_WQPN01000175.1 GCF_018785315.1 Clostridium sp. MCC353
ATCCCCGAAGGATTCCCCTTGGCCCGCCCGCATCCAAACATCCAGTCCGTCCCCTCGTCCCGCTTTCCTGCGTAACTTCCCCAATTAACCCCCAATTTAACAATCCTATCTCCGCAGCCCCTTAGGATAATGGTTTTTCAAAACATCTCCCACCAATTTCGACCAGCCGATGGAATAATCATCTGCCAGCATGAGAACCCACCCCTTTTTCTTTTCATTCAGAACAGAAGGCCTGCCTTCATCTGTACAGATAACTCCGCCTTTTAAATACTCTGCCATCTGTTCGGAACCTGAATCCAGGCTGTACCACTGTTTAACCTGCTCTTTCTTCAGGCAGAGTGCCAGAGCATGAGACGGTTCAAACCGGTTCTTTTTTACGGTTCCCATATGAAGTCCCGGACGCACCACTTTAATGCCTTTAAATTCCGGCATCTCAGGAGGAACCAGATAGAGCTGTTCACCGAACAGCACCACTTCCTTCCGGTGTGTGTATATGGGATCGGCCAGCGCTTCTTCACAGAAAGTTTGATATTCTTTTAACGTTTTTTTGTCCCTTACGTAAGCTGGGGTTGTGAATTTTTTACAATGTCCGTCTGCCGCATCCGATTTTCTCAGCACAGCCAGATAATGTCCCTCACCCTCCACTTTATGCGGCCAAATCCGGAAGGTATCCGCCAAATATCCGCTGCCGTTTTCAATCCACCCTGGCCGTCCTTGGGAAAATCCCTGATATCCGTCCACATGTTCTACGGTAAATTCCGGGTAGGAATCTAAAAAGCTCTGGATTGTGCCTTCGTTTTCTTCCGGTGAAAATGTACAGGTGGAGTAAACCAGACGGCCTCCCGGCTTCAGCATAATTGCTGCATGATCCAAAATGCCCCTTTGCCTGTCCGCGCACATGATCACATGATCCGGGCTCCATTGGTTTCTGGCTTCCTCGTCTTTGCGAAACATCCCCTCTCCGGAACACGGGGCGTCCACCACGATTTTGTCAAAAAAAGATGGAAACAGACGGGATAGTTTTTCCGAATCTTCATTGGTCACCACTGCATTTGAAATCCCCATGCGCTCCGTATTCTGGGACAGTATTTTAGCTCTGGCCGGATGGATCTCGTTGCTCAGCAAAAATCCCCTGCCCTCCAGACGCTCCGCTATATGGGTTGTCTTTCCGCCCGGGGCTGCGCATAGATCCAAAACCCGGTCACCCGGCTTTGGATCCAGTAATTCCACCACCGCCATGGCGCTGGGCTCCTGAATGTAGTAAACCCCTGCTTCATGGTACGGATGCCGGCCTGGCCTGGCCTCTGCTCCGTAATAATACCCTTCCTTAGTCCATGGAATCTTTTTTAGGTGAAATAAATCCCCCGCCTTTGCCTCCGCATCCTCCAGACTTGCTTTCAGCGTATTAAAACGAAGCCCCTGCACCCGCTCTTCTTCATAGCTTTGTGCAAAGGCTTCATATTCATCTTCTAACAAAAGTTTCATCTTATTCTGAAATTCAACCGGTAAATCCATCTCTCACTACTCCGCCATCTTATTCATATTTACGAATAAGTTTATCAAATCTCCGGTTCCCGGTCAACAAAAACTTGGCAGCCACGGGATACGCCTATGGGATACGGCCGCCATTTATTCATAGCTGGCTCTCCGTTCGACCGCCAGCACCAGTCTGGCATCTTCCGGCAGCTCTTCGGGCAAAGCCAGAACCCTTCCGTTCAGGCAGAGTTCCTGCCGTCCTTCTCCCGAGTTATACCAGGCATATTCAGAAACAGGCTGCTGTTCTTCTCCAACAATCAACTGATGGGACTTTCCGATTCTGCAGCATTCATTCCTCTCTTCCTCTTCCCGGCAGCCGCTCCTGCCGAAATACAGAATATCGCCCTTCTTTACAGGCGTTTTCACATAAGTATCTCCGGTCTCGCCGTTTTTAATGCAGAGAACTGGCTCCTTCCCTGTTTTAGACATAAATATACAGCCAAATCCGACCATCATCATAAAACCAAACAACGTTTGCGACTTTTTCATATCCTGCACCTCCTGTAAATGGCCGCCGAATACATAAAAAGGACAGTCCCTGATGACCGTCCATCCAACCCGGCTATTAAATTTACTATATCCTATCACATGCCTTTTCGTTAGTAAATGTATATTTTTCCAATATTTCCGTTATTTTATTCATGTTTTTAAGTTTTTTTATCATCCGTTCTGCCAAAATAATTCTATACCATGTCATGATGCACAATGGAGGAAGAATCTATGACGGACATTTTTGCGTACTTAATCATACCAGTCTATACAATTCTATTTGCATGGAATACCAATTGGTTCACCACCAATTTTTCAGTAATCGGAAACATGGAATATCGAAACAACGCATTTCTGGTTTGGGGGATTATGATCGGCCTGTACTTTTTTTTCATCCTGAACCGAATTTTAAAATGGATTCCGTCCGGCAAAAAGGAAACCGTTCTGGTGATAATTTCCGAGCTTTTGCTGGCTTTAGCGGTTTTTACCCCCTATCTCCCTGAACAGTTTCCTTTTCGTTCTTTTTTACATGTTATTTTTGCATTTTTAGCATCCCTGATCCTGCTGGCTTCCCTTTATCTCATTCTTTGGGAACTTATGCGGATTGATGAGTACAGATTCCGCCCCTATTTCAATGTCCTCGTTCTCTCCACCGCAGTCTCCGCGGTTCTTTTGGTCATAGCCGGAATCGTAAGCAGCGCCCTGGAAATTTATTTTACCATATCCTGCGTGATTCTTGTCCGTAAATTGGACAAAAAGTTATCGGGAAACTAACTGCTCTGCTATCTTCAGCGCCGAATCGATATTTGAACAGAAGTTCCCTTCTCCAAGCTTATCCACAAATCCGGCTTTTTTCATGACGGAATAGGGATATTCATTGACGTGGGACAGCAAAAGGGTAATTTCTTTTTTCCTGCACCGTTCCAAAAATTTTTCCATATTGTGCAGGGCCGTGATATCAATCGCAGGCACGCTTCTCATGCGCAGAATGACAACCTTCGTATTTTTCGTAGCCGTGATATTCATAAAATCATCCACCGTAGCAAAGAAGATAGGACCTTCAATCTCAAATACCATGGTATGCCGGGGAACTTTTTTCAGGCTCAGGCTCTCCGGATCATCAGAGGGCTCCCCGTTTTCATCACCATCCAGATATTCCCATTCCCTGACCGCGGATACTGCCGACATTCTGCGCATAAACAAAACCGCCGATATCAAAACGCCCATCTCCACTGCAAACAGCAGGTCCGCCAAAATGCCGGACAAAAACGTGCCGATCAGCACCGCATTATCTGATTTTGGCGCATGTTTAAACATGTATGCGAATTCACGCCAATTGCTCATATTATATGCCACCTTAATCAAAATGGCGGATAACGCCGGAATGGGAATGTACCCGGCCAAAGGCATTAAAAGCAGCAGGATCAACAGCACGGCTGCGCTGTGCACCATACCGGCCACCGGTGTTCTGCCTCCATTTTTCACACTGCTGGAAGCTCTCGCCACCGCTCCCGCCACAGGCACCGCGCCGAAAAAGCCGCAAAAAATATTAGCGATTCCCTGTGCAATCAGTTCCTGGTTGGAATTATGGCGTTCCCCCATCAGACCATCTGTAACCACACAGGCTAATAAGGTGACTATGGCGATGAGAATAGCCAGAGTGACAGCAGATGGGATCAATGCCTGTATCATATCAAACGTGACTGACGGCAGGGTGAATTCAGGAAAATGGGAAGGCAGTTCCCCATACACGCCTCTGACCGTCTCCACATCCAAATGCAGCAATTGTACCACAGGTGTTGTTATTAGTATTGCGGCAAGAGATTCAGGAATTTTGGGAAAGACCTGAGGGAGTATAATCAAAACGGCCATAGCTAAAAGCCCAATTCCCAGCGCAGTCACATCCACGGTACCAATCACGGATGCACAGGCAATGAATTTATCTATTACCTTAACCGGCATTTCCCCCATCTCAAGGCCCAGAAACCCTTTGATCTGGCCTGAAAAAATTCCCATAGCGATGCCTGCGGTAAATCCCAGCGTGATGGTGCGGGGTATGTATTTGAGAAGCATTCCGGCCCTTAAAACCCCCATGAGAATCAAAAAAATTCCGGCCATAATTGTTGCAGCCGCAAGCCCTGACAGTCCGAACTCTTCCACTATGGTGAATACGGTCATCACGGTAGCCGCAGTGGCCCCTCCAATATTTACCTTGCTTCCTCCCAGAGCGGATACCAGAAATCCACCGATAACAGCCGTATAAAGCCCCCGCTCCGGGCTTAAACCGGATGCAATTGCGAGAGCGATAGAAAGCGGAAACGCGATGACAGCCACTATCATGCCGGCTGTCACATCTTTGACAAACTGCTGCCCACCATACCCCTTCATACAGGTCATAATCTTTGGTTTAAACTCATTCATACTGTTTTCATTTCCCCCCGAAAACTTTTATAATTTTTAACAAAATAATTATATACCACTGTAAATTGCTTCCGCAAGGGTTTTGGGGATTGTATGAAAAAAAAGCCCAAAGTCTCGAAGTTTAAATTAGCTTCAAGCCTTCAGGCTTTTTATAAATGACCTGACTTCCGATAGGAACTACAGGTTCACCTTGTAATCATTAGAACCAATACCATTCACCACATAATATGCAGCGTTTTCTTCAGGTTTTACATAGATCTCGATCGTCTCAATCGCAACGCCTTTATTCCTGCTCTCAAAATCCTTCTCCGCCGCTGCCAGGATATCTTTCGCCGCCACTTTCTTATCGGCATACTCCACGAATACAGACGCCTTTGGCTCTGCCTTTTTGGCTGCCGGCGCTTTTTTTACAGTCTCTTTCTTAGCTGCCGGTGCTGCCTTTTTCGCAGGTGCTTTCTTAGCAGGCGCTTTCTCAGCGGGCGCTGCTGCCTTTTTCTGCGCTGCCGGTGCTGCCTTCACTTCTGCTGCCTTATCTTCTTTTTTAACATCTGCTGCTTTTTCAACAGGTTTTGCCGCAGTTTCAACTTCTGCCGCTGGTTTCACCGCTGCTTTCGTCTCCTCTGCCTTCACTTCTACTTTCTTTTCTGTTGCTTTAGCTGCCATAATCTTATCCTCCTCATTGTTAAAAATTGTTGCTATTTTACGGTTGTCATTGATCTTCCCAGTAACACAGATGTAAAATTTTTTTGCAAAATATTAACTTTATGGAATTATAAAACGAAATATATCATTTGTCAACTAAAGTGAATGTCTCGTCCAGCCATTTTTCTCTGGCATTTTTCTCCAGTTCTTCCTCCAGGGACTGAAGCTGACGGGCATATTTTAAAAATGCTTCGTTTCTCTCCTCATAAATACAAGCGTCCTTTTTATAGCATATCCGGTGTTCCATGCTGGCCCAGAGATCCATTGTCATGGTTCTCATCTGCACTTCCACAGGAAAATATTCCATATTCATCACATGGTAAATAGGCACGCCGAATACGATATGGTAACTGCGGTAACCGTTGGCTTTCGGCTCTTTAATGTAATCGGCTTCTTTCAGGATTTCCAGATCCTTCTGTTTCTTTAAAAGCCCTGAAATCCTATAAATATCCTGGACAAAATAGCAGATTACCCGGATTCCGGCAATATCCAGCAGATTTTCTTTCGCCGTCAGATAATCCACCTGCAGCCCCCGCCGATTCAGTTTTTCCTGAATGCTGTCCTTCGATTTAATCCTTTTTTGTATATGATGAACCGGTTCACTCTGAAACGTATATTTATAATCGGAAACCAGCGTATCCAGCCGCGCCGATATATTTCCCATCGCATCATTATATGGATGAACCAGTTCCATATATTCCTTATCCGTAATTTCTTTTGCCGTTTTGGCGCTGATCATGTACTTTCCTTCTTTCTATTCTGGCATTCTGATATGGAAAACCGTTCTCTCAAAGAGAAGTCCCGTTTCCCTTACCTATAAGAATAGAAAAAAGTTGTGTCCTTTATGTGATAACCGGATAGGGGATTTATTTATTTTGTCAGTGGGAATAACGCCGTGAATCCTGAGAACAGGGATTGGAGTATAACTGAATAAAAGCTTGACATTTCATTAGAGTGGACATATCCTGTTTTTTTACATCAACCCCGAAGGCATTTTCAAAAATGCCTTCGGGGTTGATGTAAAAACGCATTTAATTCACCAGCGTCTGAGAACACCAGCAGGAAAGCGGTCTGTGGCGGTGTCCGGAGGGCAGGGCGTTGGGAGCCGGGCGGCCGGGGCGGACTCCAGTGGTGATGAAAGCCGTCTGGAAACCGTTAGGGATACTTAGGCTGCAGGGATGGAAAACGACGGGCAGAAGCTGAAAACCAAATCAGTTTCTGAGATGCCCCTGAACGGTGAAGTCCATAAAGAGTTCACCGTGAATGGGCATCGGACCGTCGTTTTCCATCCCTGCGGCCTTAGTATCCATTACGGTTGTAAGCCGGTTTTCATCACCACCGGAGTCCGCCCCGGCCGCCCGGCTCCCAACGCCCTGCCCTCCGGACGCCGCTACGGACCGCTTTCCTGCGTAACCCCGTTTAAATCAAGTTTCCCTTCATCGCTTAAACGACAAAATGAACCTGCCCTGTTTTCTCCGCTTCTTTATGTACCTCATCCGCCGCATACCCCAGAGCGGCCATCCCATACACAACGTGATCTTCCGGAATTTCCATCTCATTTAAAAGTTCCCGGATTCCGGGCTGGTCGCAGATTCCGTGGAGCTGGTTAATCCATACGGAACTGATGCCCATGGAATGGGCTGCCAGGAATATGTTCTGAAGGGCGCAGGCATTATCTTCCCGTCCCCAGCGGTTCTTTTTATGGTTGGAAGGAATGATTAATGCGGCAGGTTTGTATAAATCATACTCTTCTCTTCCCAGTTCCGTACCAATCGCCTTGGCAAGGCGCTGAATCAATTCACCATTGGTCACAACGGTAAATTTCCATGACTGGCGGTTCATGGCGCTGGGCGCATAAATGCCTGCTTTTGCCAGTTCTTCCAAGGCTTCCACGGACAGTTTCTCATCCTTAAATGCCCTGACACTTCTTCTTGTTAAAATATTTTCCATCACCTGATTCATAAAAACCTCCATTCTGCCGTCATACGGCAATATGATTATTTCATTCACTCGTTCCATCCTTTGCAGACATCCACCCACTTTTTACATCTGGAATAGGTCTCCATCTCCGGTATGGTAAGACCAATGGCGCTGTTTCCGCTTCCGGCAGCCGGATATACCACGTCAAAACGTTTCATGGATGTGTCCAGATAGACCTCAACGCCTTCATTGACAGCAAAAGGGCAGACTCCGCCCACCGCATGGCCGGTTAGGGGTTCTGCCTCCTCATAGGACAGCATTTTTGCCTTCTGCCCGAATTCTTCTTTGTATTTCTTATTGTCAATTTTGGCATCCCCGGCGGTCACTACCAGAATCACCCTGTCATCCACATGGAAGGACAGGGTTTTAGCGATCCTGGCCGGCTCACAATGAAGGGCGTGGGCCGCCAGTTCTACAGTGGCGCTGGATTCTTCCAGCTCGATCACCTTAGATTCTATTCCTAATTCTTTAAAGTATGCCTTAACTTTTTCCAGTGACATGATGTTCGTCCTTCTTCCTATTGTTCTTTCAGCCGTTTTTCCAAAGCTTCCACAAAGGTTTCCAGCACTTTTATTCTGGCATAGTACTTACAGTTTCCTTCCACAACAACCCAGGGCGCACAGGCCGTTGAAGTGCGGATCAGCATTTCATCCACAGCCTCCTCATACTGATCCCATTTTTCCCGGTTCCTCCAGTCTTCATCTGTGATCTTCCAGTTTTTATCCGGGTTGTCCATCCGTTCATGGAAACGTTTTTCCTGCTCGTCCTTATCGATCTGCATCCAGAATTTGATGATCACCGCACCTGCATTGGCCAGTTGGGCCTCCATCTCATTGATCTCTTTATAAGCCCGCTTCCACTCCTGCGTGGTACAGAACCCTTCAATCCTCTCAACCATCACGCGCCCGTACCAGGTCCGGTCAAAGATTGCCACATGGCCGTCCTTAGGCATGGCCCGCCAGAATCTCCACAGATAATGGTGCGCTTTCTCCAGGTCATTGGGGGACGCGGTGGGAATCACCTCATATCCTCTTGGGTCCATCTTTTCCGTCAAACGCTTGATCGCGCCGCCTTTTCCGCCGGCGTCCCAGCCTTCAAAGGCCAAAACTACCGGAATCCGTTTCCTGTACAATTCACTATGCAGAATCTCAAGGCGCCCCTGCAAAGCTTTCAGCCTCTTTTTATATTCCTCTTTTTCATAGCATTTGTCAAGCTTTACCTGGCTCAGAACAGAAGTCCTCAGCTGATCACCTGCCACAGCCGTTTTCAAATCCTCAGCCTTGCCTTCCAGCTTTGCCCTGCCGCATTCCGCGATCTTTTCTTTCAAACGTTCCGCTACGCAGGTTAATATCTTTACGGCAGCATATTCCCGGTCCGTAGCTTCCACAATGGTCCATGGAGCGAAATCAGTATCCGTTTTTTCCAGAATATCCTCATATGCCTTTAAATACTCATCATACTGTTTGTGATGTTTCCAGTCTTCTTTTGTAACGCGCCATCTGGTTTCCGGAGATTCCTCCAGCTTTTCAAACCTCTTTTTCTGCTCCTTTTTAGATATATGAAGGAAAAACTTGATAATCAGGGTGCCGTCCAGCGATAAGGTTTCTTCAAAAGAAACAATATCCTGATAAGCGTCTCCCTTCCCCTCTTCATGAAGCCCAGTATCAATCCGCTCGCGCAGAACCTTATCATACCAGCTCCGGTCAAAGATATGGATTCTTCCCTTTGCAGGCGTCTTTGTCCAAAACCTCCATAAGAACGGATGCATCGCTTCGTCCTCCGTAGGCTTTTGAATGGTAAATACCTTAAACCCTCTGGGATCCAAAGGCAGAATTAAGCGGTTGATCAAAGTGCCTTTTCCCGCAGCTCCCCAGCCTTCAAAAATCACCATAACCGGAATGTTAAGAGCCCTGGCTTCCCTCTGAAGTCTTGACAATTCAACATTTAACCCGTTCAGAAGCTGTTTCGCCTCCTGCTTTCCCATATCTTTTGTCAAATCAATTTTTTCCAACATAAACAAGTCCTCCTATCTCAGACTTTCGGCATAACACCGTTCAAATACATCAACTGGTAATGGTTTATTCAGAAGATAGCCCTGTATCGCATCACATCCCAGGCGCTTTAAAATAGCAAGCTGCTCTTCCGTCTCAACCCCTTCCGCAATACTTACAATCCCCGCCTTTCTGCAGAAGTTCAGCGTTGCCTCTACCATAACTTCCGCTTTGTAATTGTAAATATTATCAATCATGCTTTTATCCAGCTTTAAAACGTCAAAATCCATGGTGGACAGGATTGACATACTGGAAAACCTGGAACCAAAATCATCTAAAGAAATAGAAAAACCGGCCTTTCTGAGATTCCTGCTGATAGACGCCAGCGTTTCCTGGCTCATGGTTCCCAGCGTCTCAGTCACTTCAATCTCGATCTCTTTTGGAGACACTTCATATGAACTGCAGATCTCAAGCAGATAGGGAACCAGATTGCCCTGAAGCACCGTAGCCCTTGAAAAGTTGGTAGAAATCTTAATTGGAGTCAACCCTCTGCGTTTCCAGCTTTGGATCAAACCACAAACCTGTTTAAAAATGTAGAAATCCAGGTATTGAATCATGCCCGCATGTTCCAGATGGGGTATAAACCGGCCCGGAGCAATCACACCTTTTTCCGGATGGATATACCTCACCAAAGCCTCTGCGGCAATGACTTTCTTGTCCGCCACCCTGGCCTTAGGCTGAAGATAAAATTGAAAATGGTTCTTTTCCAGCTCTTCCTCCAGCTGTTTCTCCATAGCCTCTTCTTTCTTAAAGGCATTTTCACCGCTTGAATGGTAATAATTCTGCTTTTCAATCCGCATCAGTTCATCCGCCTGACGCACCTGATCCTCCAAACTGATATTCTGTTTCTCCCATACACAGCCTACGGACGCCAGATTCCGATCCACTTGGGCCAGGTTCTGTTTGAAGGATTCCACCTCCTTGGTAAAGCGCTCATAGGATACATCTTCTTCAATTACCAGAAATTCATCCGCAGCCATTCTGAAAATTCTCGCTGATGCAAATGTCTTCCTCAGCAGATCGGCGGTCGCAGCAATCATATGATCCCCATAACTGCTTCCATAGCGGATATTATATTTCTTTAATCCATTAATATCCACAGACGCTACTCCCAGGGTGGAAACCGTATCGGCTGCAAAGTCATTTTCATATTTCTGGTAGCTGCCGCGGTTCAGCGCTCCGGTTAATGAATCTTTATAGATCATATCCGTTAATCGTTCATTCAGGTCATGATCCTGCATGGCCTTCATCTGAAATGGCAGCAAAAGGGTCATGGGCCTGATATCTTCCACTCTCTTCCTGGGATTCAGCACACACAAATAGAGAATGGAATTCTTGGAGAACCAGGCGGGCAGGGCGCAAAATGAGCTGATGCCTTCAGATTTCATCAATTTATAAGCATTCGGCCATGACTGTCTGATCTGTTCTAAACAACTGACTGACACCGGCATAGACATGCTGATATTTCCTTCCCATTCGGGAACCTTTTCAAATTCCATCTCCCTTAAAAGTTCCTGACAGTCTGCCATACCATCCGCATGCCATTCATAGATCCTTTTAAAGCTGGTATCCGTCACCCGCTGTTCCAGCAAAAGGGTTCTGGAAGCACTATAGTATCTTCCCAAATAGGATAAAATATCCTTCTGTATCTCGGATACTTCCCTAACTTTCGCCAAACGGCAGAAAATGCCGTACAAATCTTCCTCTTCTTCTGTAGTGAAATGGTAAAAAGGGTCTGTATCTGTATTATACACCAAAAACAGATATGCATGAAGGCCATTCCATAAAATCGGCTTAAATCGTATTATATATTTTTCAGACAGCCTTGTTTCATATGATTCGTCCGCCTGATATCCGTATGACGGATGTACCGATCCGTTCACCAGGGCAGACTGTTCTTCAATGACATTGAAGCAGTAAGTTTCCAGCAATCGTTTGTTTTGGCCGGTGCAGTTATTTGCTGCATGCTTATTCCGGTATAAAACCCTTCTGTCCGAAGGCTCCAGCACCAGAATGGTGATATCAAATTCATCCAGCAGGCGGCCTTTACCGTCGGCATCTTCTGAAAGAGAAAATCCGTTTCTGCCTCTTTTAATTTCAAGCCCCTTTCGGTAGACACAGTATCCATTTTTGCCGTTACTCTTCGTTTCACGCAGGGCAGCCTGGGCCTGATGGTACATCGTATCGTAATCGGTCACTGCCGGATCCGCGAATGAAATTCCCACAGAACCTGATATGTGAATGGTATCCTCCCCTGCCTTATAGGTCATGTTTATATTCCTGCAAAGCGCTTTCACGCACTCGGTCACATGATCCTCTGATATTATGTTCTGCATAAAGACAATAAACTCGTCTCCGCCGATTCTCCCTAAAACCGTATCCAGACTGAAACCGGACCTGATAATCTTGGATAAATCAGAAAGAGTTTTATCCCCGTACACCTGGCCAAATGCGTCGTTGACATTCTTAAAATTATCCAGATTGATCAAAAGAAGAGCGCATCTGCATTTCTCCCGGATACAGTTTCCCAGCATATCCCTTATCATTCCCTCTGAGGTGCTTTTATTATAAAAGCCGGTTATCTCGTCTCGTTTCGCCCGTTCAGCCAGAGTTAACTCCCTCTTTTTCCGGCGGTCTATATCACGTATGTAGACAAATCCGATGATATCCCCCTGTTCCGGTTCCCGGACCATATTCACGGTAGCCCGGACCCATATCACCCTGCCCTCCGGATCAATTCTCCGGTATTCATGGCTGACTGTGCTCTCCCCTTCGGTAAACTGTTTCAGCAGCCTTCCGTAGGCGAGAGCGTCCATCATCTTCCTCCGTTCTTCCTCTCCCGTATTTCTGGATCCCTCTTCGCGCATCAGCTGTTCATAGGTTTGATAACTGCTGTTTTCCCATTCTCCGCGCTCTCTGGATCGGCAGTCCTCCACTTCATCCCTTGTCAGATTCACCTGATAGGAAGCGATCAATTCCTGACTGATGGCGTCCCGGTAAGACAGTTCATGGTGATACCGTTCCTTCTGTTCCATCATGTCTGTAATATCCTCTCCCATGGCCACAGCCTTTATAGGAAAATTATTCTCATCATAAATGATCTTGCATCGGGTCTTCTGCCATCTGTAGATCCCGTTTTTCCGTCTGACCTTATATGTCCCTTCCGCGTTTTGGACCCCTTCCTCCACACGCCTGACCAGCTTTCGGAACTCTTCAGCACTGTCGGGATGTATGTATCCGTTCTCAATCAAACTCTCCGGAATTCCTGAAAGCGTCCGCGGCAGGTCATTCAAACTCTGTGAAACTTCTGTTTGATGAAGGGTTTTCGATGGGATATCGTACTCCCACACATTGGCTCCAATCTGTTTCAGCGCAATACAAAAGCGTTCTTCGCTGACCCTCAGCGCTTCTTCCTTTTCACTTAAACTGATGTTCGCAAAGCATAACTTTGAAAATAATGAAAAAAACAGGATGGAATCAAATTCTTCACCGTGTTTTTTTACATTATAAAAAATCAGGCACGCCCTGTCCCCGTTCCTATTTAAATAAGTAATCCCTTTAACCGTAAAAATGCGATTTTGTTTCAAAAAAAGATGCAGCTTCTGTTCTCTTTCGTCCAGACCGCTGCAGTCTTCCACGGAAATCTTCTTCACCGTTCCCGTTACATCTGTCCACAAACCGGATTCCAGCAATGGATATGGTATTTTTCCGTTCGTCTCATAGGCGCCGGATCCCGGCTCCCAGCAGCAGCAGTTACCGCCTTCAATAATGACCGCCTTTGACGCCCCGTAATATCCGGCTGCTGTCCTTAACAGATATCCAACTGCCGCTGATATACCTTCTTCTTCCTCCATATCTTCCAATTCTGAAACCAGCTTTATCAGTTCCTGCTCCACACCGTTTCCTCTTTCCCCTATTTTGTCTAAAGTATTCTTAAACTAATAATAAATCAACTTCCGTTAAATGGCAACTTTTTTATTTTTTCGGCCTGATAAGACAATTCCCGCCAATATTCCGAAAACAGCAGGGAGTATCCATTCTAAACCGGCCTCGTAAAAAGGCAGCATTTTCAATATTCCGGACAGCAAAGAAGGCAGCACCCCGATCTGGTCTAAAACAGCTCCAATACTGGCGATTCCGGTAAACAGCACAGCCGCCGGATAAACGAAACAAAAACCTTCCCAGACATGATGGGTCAAGGCCAATAAAATCAGCACGATGGCGGCCGGATAAACAGCGTTCAGTACAGGAACGGAGACCTCCAGAATCCGGTTCAGTCCGGCGTTGGAAATCACCAGGCTGATCCCTGCAAAAATAAATACCCAGATCCGGTAGCTTATCCTGGGAACAATGGTACAGAAATATTTACTGCAGCAGCTTAAAAGCCCTACACAGGTGTTCAGGCAGGCGATGAAAAAAATAGCTGCCAGAATCACCGCCCCGGCATTTCCAAATTCGAATCCCACCATCTGGTTAAGGGTTCCCGCTCCATTTTCAGCGGCCTCAAAAGCTCCGCCGGACATGGCGCCAATATGAGCCAGCGCAGCATATACCAGAATTAAAAGAACTCCTGCGATTCCTCCTGCCAGAACCGTCTCTCCGATCACCCGTTTTTCCTGGACAATCCCTCTGGCCCTTATATTGAGGGCAATGATAATTCCAAAATTCAGGGCGGCAATGGTATCCATGGTCTGATATCCGTCTAAAAAACCTTTGGCAAAGGGATTAGACGCATAGGCCCGGACCGGCGGCGCATAATATCCGGCCGGTTTTACAATGCATCCGGCAAATATCACTGATATCAAAATCAACAGACAGGGGGTGAGTATCTTGCCCAGACGGTCGGAAAGCTTATCCGGTCTCAGCGCCAGCATCAGAGCAATGCCGAAAAATAAAATGGAATACATGAGCTGGAACAGCCGTACCGGCGCGCCGGCAGCCGAAAACGGTACTACCGCCATTTCAAAAGACGTGCTGGCTGTCCTGGGAATTGCCAGGCAGGGACCGATCGAAAGGTAGATCAAAAGAGTGAATATATATGCAAACCGGGGACCCACCCGCCCTGCCAGTTTTTGGAGGCCGCCGGATCTGGCCACCGCCACCACTCCTAAAACAGGAAATCCCACCGCGCTGAGCGCAAATCCGGTCATGGCAGTCCATGTGTGGATACCTGCCTGAGCGCCCAAAAAGGGCGGGAAAATGAGATTTCCCGCACCAAAAAACATAGAAAATAGTGTCAAACCGATTATCAAGTGATCCATAAATACTCCGCTTCCTGTATCTTTATTTTTGATATAGAACGTACTGGCTTTTTCCCTGCTTCTTGGCCTGGTATACGGCACAATCGGCTTTTTCGAACAGCACTTCATAGGTCGTCCCGCTGTCCGGACTGACCGCAACTCCAACGGAGCAGCTCACATCTGTCTCCTCACCGGCGTCATTAAAGGTTAAAAACTGTAATGCCCCGCAGATTTGTGACGCCTTTTTCAACACACTATCCGTTTCTTCCACATTGGTCATGAACACTACGAATTCATCCCCACCCATTCTTCCGCAGATGTCTGATTTCCTGAACAGTTGTTTCAGCCTTCGTCCGATCTCCATCAATGCCTTGTCACCGGTTCTATGGCCCAAGGTGTCATTGACCGCTTTAAAATTATCCACATCAATCATAAACAGGGCATGTTTTTTGTCCGTTTCCTTTCTGCTCTCGTGAAGGAACAGCTTGATTCTCTGTTCCATCGCTTCCCGGTTAAAAATCTGGGTAAGGGGATCCCGCTCCGCCTTTGACCGGAGTTCCATCTCCTTATCCTTCTGACAGGTGATGTCATGAGCCACAATATCCATGGTAACATGTCCGTTCACAGCATTCGGCAGAAAATAAAGTGTCAGCTGGAGATACATAAATTGGTTGGAGTGGTCTGGAAGATAGCGGTAATCCATCTTAATCAGCCGTTCTCCTTCATAGTATGCCTTCAAAAGCGCTTCTCTATTAAGGGAGGCCATAAATTCTTCCCTTTCTTCCCAATGGATTCTGGCTGCCGCCTCCCTTATGAAAATCCCGTAATTTTCCCTATCATTATAATAAAGGCCATGTATTTTAGAACAATCGCAGCAGGTCACCAAATTTCCGGTCAGGTCAATTTCCAGGCTGAGCACGGAATCCTCTTTCAGGTTCCTGCGCAGATTCTGGGCCTGTTCCAACAGCGCGTCCGCCTTTTTCTGCTGTGTCGCATCATTAAACATGGCCAGATAAACAGGATTCCCGCCTCTTTTCCCCACAGGGTTGGCCCAGACCGCAACCCACAAAAGGCTTCCGTCCTTTTTCCTGATGCGGAATGATGTATTTAAAAGTTTCTGCCCGTCAATGGAGGAACCGATCTCATTCCAGAGTTTAACCTGATCCTCCCAAACCACCATTGTGGAAGAATTTTCACGGATGTATCTGTTATATTCATCCTTATTATAACCAGTTTTCTTCAGGGCTTTTTCATTGATAATCAAAGTAGTGATCTTATCGGATATTTCATATAAAGCAGCGGCTCCGGGCAGATGGTACATAATTTCCTCATAGATCACCAGATTAAATGTAATCTTTAAGTCCTCTTCCCGCTCAAATGCCTTCAGCGAAAACTGTACTTTATTTTCATTCAGATAATGAAGCAGCATAGGTTCCAGTTCCGCCCTTGGAATCGGTTTAGAGTAAAAATAGCCCTGGATATAAGGACAGCCGATGCGGAATAAGAAATCAGCCTGTTCCTTTGTTTCCACCCCTTCTGCGATTACAGGGATTTCCAGCGTATTAGCCATTCTGACTATGGATTCCAAGATCACCTTTCCCTTCCCATGGCTGTAATTTCCCATGAGAAATTTCATATCTACCTTTATCTGGTCAAAATCCAGCTCCTTTAGAATATGAAATGAGGAAAAGCCGCATCCGAAATCATCCAAAAGTATTTCAAACCCCGCCCTCTGCAGGCGCCTCACCGCATTCACAATCATCTGCGTATCTTCAATAAACGCAGATTCGGTAATCTCCAACTGCAGCAGTTTTTTATCAACCTGATAACGCTCGCAAAGCATTTCCAAAACCTCGCACAGATAGGGGTTGTACAGGTTGATGCGGGAGACATTGACCGATATGGGGACCACGCGGCGTCCCAAAGATTTCCAGTCGTAAAGCCGTTTACAGACCACCTCCCACACGTAGCGGTCCACTTCCTGGATAAAGTTATTATGCTCAAATACCGGAATAAAATAGGCTGGGGATATAATGCCCTTCTCCGGATGATGCCAGCGGATCAGGGCTTCCAAACCGATCAGATGGCCGTTTGCGTGATTGAACTTAGGCTGGGCGTAGACTTCAAACTGCTTCTGTTCCAGCGCAATCCTCATATCACGAACCATCTCCTGCTCCCGGATCAGGGCGTCCCGCATCGTATCATCATAAAATGCATAATAATCCAGCGCATTGCCCTTAATCGTATTGAGGGCGATTCGGGCCCGGTCACACATGAGCCTGGGAGGAACGGTAATATCATCAACCCGGTAAACCCCGATATTCAAAATGATCTCAAAGTCCAGGGGATACTTCCTTGTGGTATCCCGGATCATCCAAAGCACGCGCCGCAGCTCCTCTTCTTCAAAGGATGCGCAGGCGGCAAAATTATCCGCCCGGAACCTGCATCCAATTCCACCCCGGCGTTCGCTTCCCTCTTTCAGATATCTGCCGATCCAGCAAAGCAGTTTATTGCCTTCTTCCAGGCCATATAAATCATTTAAAAGCTTAAAACGCTCGATATCAATATAAAGAACATAGTAATTCCCCTGTTTCCCCTGCTGAAACAGCCTGGGCAGATACTGGTAAAATGCTTCCTGGCTGTATAATCCGGTCAGCTCGTCAAATTCCTGAAAATCAGCCTGCATCTCTTCATATAGCCGTTTTTCCTGATCCATATCACAATCTCCACATTGTCCCAAATAAATGGTTAATAGATTAATTATAGCAAATTATAATGGTTACCGCAAACGCTACTTGGAGGAGTTGCAGGGAAAATTGGGATTTAAGTGAGAAAGATACGCAGGGAAGCGGGGAGGGCGGACGGCGGGGCAGAAGACCGGAGAGCGGTACCGGGGAAATATAATGTACCCATAAGTGTGGACACTTTGAAGAGTGGGGGCCCCGTCTTTTTAGACAGATCGTCTCCTCTGCTCCC
>NZ_WQPN01000176.1:0-531 GCF_018785315.1 Clostridium sp. MCC353
TGAAGACCAAGTATTTCTAAGGGTCTGCATATGCCCCCCAATTCCTCTCATCCACGGCCGCCTGCCCCAGATTCCCCGTCCTCATGGCTGTGTATCGGCTTCACTATGAAAAGAAAGATTTTGGGAGAAGCGTAGAAAAAGCAAAGAATTGTTTGATCGGGTGTATTTAGTACGAGTTATGGTATGGAGATTTCATATAGATGGTGTGGGGATTAACAGTAAAACGGGAAGGCATTTTCGAAAATGACCTGAGGATTGATGTAAGAAAATCTCCCTTCTTATACATACTTTTTCCATGTAAAAATTCATTTAATTAACTTGGTAGGAGAAAACCAGCAGGAAAGCGGGGCGAGGGGACGGACTGGATGTTTGGATGTGAGCGGGTCAAGGAGAATCCTTCGGGGATGAAAACCAGCTTCCAACCGTAAGTGAAACTAAGGTTCCAGGGATAGAAAAAGACGGTCCGATGCCCATTCACGGTAAACTCTTTATAGGACTTTACCGTTCAGTGGGCATCTCAGAAACTGATTT
>NZ_WQPN01000176.1:711-1419 GCF_018785315.1 Clostridium sp. MCC353
TGTCCGCATCCAAACATCCAGTCCGTCCCCTCGTCCCGCTTTCCTGCTGGTATTCCCTGGCTCAAGTAATTAAAAGCAATTTAACATTAACCCTCAAGGCATTTTCGAAAATGCCGTCACCCTTTGATGTAAATGCCGTCACCATTTACATCAAATCTCCATGTCATATTCGTCAATACCTACATCAATTACCAAATACCTCCTCATTGAAACGCTTCTTTGCTCTTTCTACTCATCTCCCCCCAAAACTTTTTTATTTTTAGGCGTAACTTTGGGCAATAACCCAAATAAAGATTTGGAGAAGGGAAGTAGAAAAGGCAAAGACGCGTTTGATAGAGGCGTTGTTTGGTATTTAGTGCAGATTATGACATAGAGGTTTAAAGTAACTGACGTGGGGATTAGCAGTAAAAGGCGAAGGCATTTTCGAAAATGCCTTCGCCCTTTATGTTAAATTTGCTTCTAATTACTTTAGCCAGAGAAAACCAGCAGGGAAGCGGGGAGGGCGGACGGCGGGGCAGAAGACCGGAGAGCTGTACCGGGGAAAACCAACGATACAGGGGTCATGTGGAAACCGTTTAGTGGAACTTAGGTTTTCAGCAGGAAAGAAGGCGGGCAGAAACTGAAAACAGAATCAGTTTCTGAGATGCCCACTGAACGGTAAAGTCCCATAAAGAGTTTACCGTGAATGGGCATCGGACCGCCTTCTTT
>NZ_WQPN01000176.1:1429-15868 GCF_018785315.1 Clostridium sp. MCC353
ACTGTATCGTTGGTTTTCCCCGGTACAGCTCTCCGGTCTTCTGCCCCGCCGTCCGCCCTCCCCGCTTTTCTGCGTATCTTTCTCACTTAAATCCCAATTTCCCCTATCTTTAATATTAAATGCACGATAAATCCCCATAAATCAAAGAAAAAATATGCAAATGTACCTATAAATAAAAAGTGTCCCTTGTATTATTCTGAAAAAAATAGTTAAAATCAAACCATAGCAAACCGCATCCACATGAAAACATGTAATGCAGCGGCCGCATGCGGAAATTATGAAAGAAGGGACAGAATGCAGCAAAAAAATATTTTACTTAAAATAAAAAGGAGCCGAAGCCTTTATCTTTTAATGCTTCCGGGGTTGGTATTATTGATAATTTATCGTTATGTGCCAATGCTTGGACTGTCAATTGCGTTTAAAAATTTTAGCTTTTCAAAAGGGATATGGGACAGTGAGTGGGTGGGGCTGAAAAATTTTGAATTCTTGTTTTTCAGACATCCAAATTTTTTCCAACTGGTGTACAATACGCTGATTATCAATATTTACAAGCTGCTTTTTTATTTCCCCATTCCCATTATTTTGGCCATTTTTTTAAATGAGCTGAAAAATCTGAAATTGAAAAAATGGATACAGACAACCATTTATCTGCCGCATTTCGTTTCATGGGTAGTATTCGGCTCTATTGTAATTCAGTTTTTAATGCCGTCAACCGGAATCGTGAATGCGGGGATTAAACTATTGGGCATGGACCCCGTTTTTTTTCTGGCGGAACCAAAATATTTCAGGGCTATTGTTGTAATTACGGAAATCATAAAGTCTGCGGGCTGGGGGACCATCCTTTACCTGGCTGCATTGGTATCCATTAACCCCGAATTATATGAAGCGGCGGCTATGGATGGAGCATCCCGGTGGCAGAAGATGAGGTTTATCTCAATTCCGGGGATATCAGGAACAATTGTGGTGCTGCTTTTGCTGGAAATCGGTAAAATGATGGATGTAGGCTTTGAACAGATTTATGTATTGGCAAATTCCCAGGTGTATTCCGTTGGGGATGTACTCAGCACATACATATACAGGATTGGTATCGGGCAGGCACAATTCTCCATAACGACTGCCATCGGGCTGTTTCAGTCCGCCATCGGTTTGGTGTTGATTGTTTCGGCGAACAGCGTCTGCAAAAGACTGTTTGATAAAAACTTATGGTAGGAGGGGAACACATGTCCGGACATAAAAAGCTTGATATTGGGGATCTGATGATAAAAATAATCCTGATTCTGTTTGCGCTGATCTGTTTAATTCCTTTTTACTATATTCTGATGGTCTCTTTCAGCGATCCGACGAAGGTAAAGGAAGGGCAGGTAATTCTCTTTCCAAAAGGCTTTTCAACTGCCGCTTATGAAATGATCTTTAAAGACAGAAAATTCTATTCGGGATTTGTTGTCAGCACAATGCGGACCGCTCTTGGAATGGCGTTGGGGATAACGGTTCAGTGCATGCTGGGATATGCGCTGTCAAAAAAGCATCTCTTTGGAAGAAAATTATTCAGAAGGGTTGTGCTCTTTGCCGTACTGTTTAATGGGGGGATCATCCCTACCTATCTGACCGTTTGTTATACGGGGATTTTTGATTCCATTTGGGCCCTGGTAGTTCCGCCGCTGATCAATCCGTGGAACGTGATCATTTTGATGAATTTCTTCTCGTCCATTCCGGAAAGCCTGGAAGAATCGGCAATTATTGACGGCGCCAATGATATCACCATATTCTTCAAAATTGCAATTCCGTTGTCGGTGCCGGCCATTGCGACAATCGCCTTGTTTATCGCTGTATTTCACTGGAATTCATTGATGGACGGCGTTATTTATATCAATCAGTCTAAATTAAAACCGCTTCAGAATTACCTGATTGATCTGGTAATGAGATCCAGCACCCAGCAGATGGGCGGGCTGGTGGAACAGGAACTGCCTACTTTAAGCATTCAGACAGCAGCTATTTTTGCTTCGACACTTCCCATACTGGTGGTGTATCCATTTGTACAGCGGTATTTTGTGAAGGGCGTGATGATCGGAGCGATTAAAGAATGAAAGAAACAGGAAAGGAAGGGAGAAAATGAGTGAAATTCAGTTAAAACAGGCATTTGAAATCGATGTGGGGAAACCCGTCCGCCAATGCCGGGCTGTGCCGGTGAAAATGGGAAAGGATGAAAAGAAGGCTTATCTTTGCGCATATTCTTCGGATTTTGATGTGGATCCCTATGTGGAAATGTTCTTTTTCCCGGAAGACAGTCTGCATTTTATGATGATCAGCCAGAGCGGAGAAATTATATGGGAAAAAGACTTGGGAAAAGGGGTGATACCAGGCGTTTGGTTCTGCCCGGTATTTGCGTTCGATCTCAATGAAGACGGCGTTGATGAAATCTGGTTTGTAAACAATAAAAATACTGTCCACCCTCTTGGAACCGCCTCCTATACATTAACCGGACTTGATGCGCGGACCGGAGAAGAGCTGTATGAGATACCATGGCCCCATACGGAAGACTTTAAACGCACGGCCTGTCTGAGCCACCAGTTCAGGAACTTTATAGTTGGAGGTTATGTGAAAGGCAGACCTGTTCTGACAGCGGCGCAGGGAACCTATGGGGATATGTATTTTGAGGGATACGGCCCGGGGCTGCAGCTTTTGTGGGAACATAAAGTGAGCGCGGAGGAACCGGGGGCCCGAGGAAGCCATATGTGCCCGGTGATCGATTTAAATGAGGACGGAGTGGATGAGCTGCTATGGGGAGAGCGCTGCATGGAATTGGAGCATGGAGCAGAGCTGTTCTGCTGTGACAGAGATACCTACCATGGGCATTCGGATCTTATCATTCCTGTCACTGATCAAAGCGGAATTCCATGGAGACTGTTTACCTGCCGGGAACAGGAGGAGGAAAATGGCCCCAGAATCTGCTGTTATGATGTGGATGGAAGAAGGATTTGGGGGAATCTGGAACAAGGCCATATTGATCTGGGCTGGGTGGCCCGGTTAGGCCCTTCCGGTCAAAAATACGGCCTGGGTGTCAGGATCGGTCATAAAACCTGTGGTCCGGAAGGCCGTTTTCATGACAGCTATGAGGAATTTATTTATGATATGGATAGCGGCGCGGAGATAAAGCTGGATTTCAGTGTCTATAAAAGTATGCCTGTGGACTTAAATGGAGACGGCTATCATGAACTGGTGTACGGCCTTCCGGCTTCATCCGGCGATGTACGGGACCGTTTTGGAACCTGGATCTGTAATATTGGAGGAAGTGTGGCGTTGTCCGGAAAACTTTTGGACAGACCGGGAGAACAGATTCTGGTCTATGGAGAAGATGGTTTTATAAGAATTTGGTACGACGAATATGCAGAAGACAGCGATGCGGCGAACATGCGTTATGCAAATCCATATTATGAGAAAGCCATGGCCGTTATGGGAAATGGTTATAACTGGTGTATTTTAGGAGGTATTTAATCAATCAATAGTTTAGGAGGAAATTATATGAAAAGAAATCGAATCACAGCAGTGGGGATGTGTCTGATTATGACGATATCGGCGCTGGCCGGATGCCAGGGCAAAACGGGGAATCCAGCTTCGTCCGCCGCGCCATCCGCCGCACCTTCGGCGGATGCCCAAACTTCTGCAGGAAGCCAGACGGGTCAGGCAGAAGAGCGGATTCCGCTCACATTTCTCACCAATGTAAATGTGGACACAGAGGGTTATGATATCAATGACAGCCCCTATATTAAATTTTTAGAGGATAAATTCAATGTTGACCTGACCATTATCAGTGAATCTTCCAAGTACCCGGATAAGGTGAACACGATTATGGCTTCCGGTGATCTGCCGGATTATCTGATGCTGACCAATAAAGAGAGCTTTTCAAGATGGGCCGCAGAGGGTATGCTGATGGATATTACGGATAAGGTTGGGGAGTATGACAACCTTAAAAATGAAATTTCCCAGCTGGGCTGGAATCTGTCCTCTTATGACGGCCGGATTTACGGCGTCCCTCTGCTTCGATATGACCAGACCCCGATGGCGCTTTTCTGTAATAAGTCCTTTATGGAGAATTTAAATATCAATCCGGAAGATGTAAAAACATTGGATGACTGGCACGAAATGCTGCGAAGGTTTACCTTTGAAGATCCTGATGGAAATGGAATTGATGATACATATGGAATCCTGGCGTCAGACAACGACTATTCCCTGCCTGTCAGAGCATTTCTGGATGCGTTTGATGCCGCGACCAATAAATATGTGAATGGGGAATACATACCTTATTATCTGACGGAAGAATATAAAGAATATCTGCAGTTTATGAACGGCCTTTATAAAGAAGGGATCATCGATCCGGAATATGTGGTAACCACAGGACAGCAGAGATGGGATAAGGCAGTTTCCAATAAATACGGTTGTTTTCTTTGGTTTTGGATGACAACAGAGCTGCGTACTATGGCATATGACCTGGAAAATCTGGTTCCGATGGCGCCTCCTTTAAAGGCGGACGGAACCCAGTCCAAAGTCAGATATGAGAATCCGGTCCGTAATTATACCGCCATCACCAAAAACTGCAAATACCCAGAAAAAGTCCTGGAAATCCTGGACTGGGGCTGCTCAGAAGAGGGCGGGAAATTTGTATTTGCCGGTATCGAGGGGCTGGATTACGAGCAAAACGGCGATAAAGTTGATATTAAAGAGGACAGGCGCGGGAAAAATACGTCATTGAGATTCATAATTTTAGGAACCCAGAGGCCCAATGTGAATACGCCTCTGCTGGAAGATCTGATGCTTCAGGCATTCGGAGAAACCAGCCTGGAAGCGTTAAAAGTTTCCAATGAATACGGAATGGTAGATGAGACCGGCCTTTCAGTTCCATATTTTCCGGAGCTGGCCATGTATGATTTGACACAGCCGGTGAAGGAATTCCGCGATAAAGCTATTATGGGGACCGTGAATCTGGAAAATGACTGGGACACCTATGTGGCTGATTACAGACGGGCAGGAGGGGAAGAACAGATAAAACTGATGACAGAATGGTATGAAAAAGAATATAAGAAACAGTAAAAACAGTTAATCTATAAAACTCTGCCATGTCTCAAAAGACATGGCAGACTGCCGGGGAGGATTATGTGAAAAAAGCGGTTAAATACTTAAAAATAGACATGTTAGGCAAACTGTTTTTTACTTATATATGTATTTTCATTCTCCCGTTGACCTTTGCGGTCGTCCTCTATTTGCATACGGTTAATCTTTTGAAAGAAGAGGCCAAGGAACGCAATTCCCAGATTCTGGAACAAGCCCGGATTACAACAGAAGGGCAGATTCGGGAGATGGAACTGCTGATTTCAAGAATCGCCAATAATAACAATATTCTCCAGTTCATGAATTTGAAAAATCCTTCACTGCCGGAAAAGATCGGCCTGATTACCAATATATGGCGGGACTTTTCCTATATTTCATTTGCCGATGGAATTGTGGAAGAATATTATATCTGGTTCAAAGAACACGATTATATCATCACTTCGGACGGAAGATATACCAGCCAGGACTACTATCGGTCTTATATTGAGGAGCCATCGGCGCTCACCTATGATCAGTGGATGGAACGAGTCACCTCAAAAGAAAATTATATCAGTTATGGCAGCTCCTATCAGATTGAAAAACGAGGGGTTATTTGTCCGGTTATGGATTTTTCCCTGTCCCTGCCTTTCGGTTCCCATGAAGATCCGGAAGCTTCGATCCATGTCCTGTTGAGCCAGAAAACAGTGAAGACCTCCCTGTCCCAGTTTGATGTTGAAATGGGGGATGAATATTATATCTTAACGCCGGAAAAAGAAATTATTACCTCCAAAACAAATAAAAATCACATGGAAGTCATCGCTTCCCTTCCGGAAGAAGGGAACAAAGGATATTATACAAAGATAATTGATAATGAAGAAATGCTGGTATCCTATGAGCGGTCCACAAAAAACGGTTGGATTTATATGTCCATACAACCGATGAAGAATATTCTTCACCGGACGGAACAACTGAGGAATATCTTTCTGATCATGCTGGCGGTCTGTATAGCAGCAGGAGCAGGCTTTGCCGGTATCCTGTCCTGGTGGGTTTCTTTTCCCATCAGAAAAATGCTGCGCCAGATACGGGAGTACAGGGATGAGGCGGCTAACAGCGAGAAGCTGGATATGGTAGTTCTGGAAAATGCCATTATCAAGCTTATCGATGAAAATGAATACGTCCGAAAGGAGATTCAGCAGCATTACCCTGTTTTAAAGAATAATTTTGTCCTCAAACTGCTTCAGGGGAAATTTTATAATGCTCAGGAGATCCAGTTGAGCATGGAACAGCTGGGGATAGCCCTGTTGGGAAAAAATTATGCAGTGCTGCTGATCTACATAAGCGGATACAAGGGAACCGTTTCAAAAGAAATACTGACTGAGCTCAGCGGAGCCAAAGCCGTTATACACGGCCTCACTATGATGAATCAGCTGCTTTCTCTGGCTGTGGAAGCGGACATTGAAGATAATGTGGTGGCATATGTGGTTCCGTTTAAAGAAGAAGACAGTGTTCCATGCAGAAATAAACTGCTGGATGCGGCCAGAGAGATCAAAGAGGATCTTTTGCGGGCGGCGGATATTCAGGCCGCATGCTTTACCGGAGAGATTGTGGATTCCGTGGCCCGCATTGACCTGTCCTATATGGCTGCAAGGCAGAAAATGGAACGGTATGTGATGCGGGGCGAGCCGGTGGAGGGAGATCCTGATATGGAGGCGGAAATCTCCCATAATCATTACAGTTACTCCATGGAAAATGAATTAAGGCTTATTTTCCTCTGCAGAGATGGGAATACGGATGAGGTCAGGGAATTGCTGGAACTCATATATGAAAGCAATTTTAAAACCGATCACTTGAACCGTGAATCGCTCCTGATGCTCTTAAATGAGCTGAAAGGGACGGTATATAAGCTTCTGGATTATATTCCCATGTCTAAGGAAATCCAGTGCGGTATACACAGCAGGCTGGAGCAGCTGCAGGACTGTGATTTTCAGGTCATTCATCAGATCTTTTCTCAATTATGCCTGATTGTAAGGGATAACCGATGTAACCAGTCGGAAAAACTCAAGCAGGATTTGATTGATTACATAGAAAAGAATTATTGTGACAGCGAATTTTATATGGTCACCCTTGCGGAGCACTTTAATTTAAGCGAAAGTTATTTATCCGGGTTCATGAAGGAACATTTAAAGGTTAATTTTTCGGCTTATCTGCAAAATCTAAGACTGTCGAAAGCCTGTTCCATGTTGGAAAATTCGCAGAAGAATATTGATTTTATCGCTTCCGAATGCGGATACAGCAGTTCCCATGTTTTCCGCAGGGCATTTAAACGCCAGTATGGCGTCACTCCGGTCCAGTATAGGGAATGCCAGTGTAAAAAATAAGAAGGAGGTTTTGTAAAACGATGGCTGTATTTTTATTAGAGGAGGATTTTTCTGATTTCCCCATTGGTGAATTTCCGTATGATCCGGATCACTCTGCCATGGGGGAATACCATTACATAATGCCCAAAGGAGACTGCGGTGGATGGACTGATCCGGTCTGTAACTATACTTATAATGGAAGCGGCCCCAGCTGGATTATTACAGAATCCGGCGGGAAGCATTATATGGAAATGACCAGAATTGAAAAAGACAGGCCTCACCGGATGTTCCCGACCTTACAGACAGGAAGCAGATTGTGGAAGAATTATTCTGTGAGCGCAGTTGTGCGCAGGTTATCCACAAAAGGGTATGCTGGAATTGCTTTTGCTATGCAAAACAGTTTGAATACCCTTGTGTTTCAATTGGAGAAGGATTCTGTTTCCATCATTTACCGCCATAAAGAAGAGGTGGAAGTATTAAAACGGGCAGATTATATCAATGACTGCGACCGGGAATATCTGTTGGAAGTATCCTGTTTTGAGGAGCGGGCCGTCTGCGCCGTTGATGGAAAAATTGTTTTAGAATGTTCATACGAACGCATTAAAACCGGAGGGCGGATTGGGATTACGGCGGACTGCCCTACCCGTTTCACAGATGTGCGGGTTTGGATGGAAAAAGAGGCTTATCTTGCGGCGGCAGAAGAGGAGAGAAAGAAAAAGGAAGAGGAATTGATGCTTCAAAGCCAGTACCCGGCCATGAAATTATGGAAAAAAATCAATTTAGGGAATTTTGGAGCTGCCCGGCAGATACGGTTTGGACATCTTCTTGGAGATGAAACCTGGCAGATTATTTTTGCCCAGGCCCAGAAGCGGGTGTGCAGAGACGCATATGGCTTCATCAGTTGTCTGACGGCCGTGGATCTGGATGGAAATATCCTGTGGCAGATCGGAGAGCCTTCCGATCAGGCGGAACATCTGGGTAAAATAGCGGCGGATTTGCCATTTCAGGTCTATGATATTGACAATGATGGTTTTGATGAAGTGATTGTGGGCATGAACTTTGAAATACAGATATTGGACGGAGCTTCGGGAACCGTGAAAAAAAAGATGAAAACGCCTATGTCTGAGGAAGATGATAAGACCCTGCTGGGGCTTCCCTACCAGTGCTATGCGTTTGACCGTTTAAATCCGGATGGAATCCGCATAGCCAATATATCGGGGAAGAAACGGCCTGCTGATATTATCATCAAAGACCGGTATTGCAGGATTTACGTCTATGACTCGGATCTGAACCTTTTATGGAGCTATCAAAGCCGGAAGAATACAGGGCATTTCCCATTTGCTTTCGATATAGACGGAGACGGCCATGACGAAGTCCTCTGCGGCTATACGCTTTTGGATCATGATGGCAAAGAACTTTGGTCTTATCCGATTCTCGATGACCATACGGATGAAATCATTGCCGGAAAGTTTATGGGGCCGGAGCAAAAGGGGTATTTCGCATGCGTATCGGGTACGGAAGGTTTTTTTATCGGCGACTATGAGGGAAATATACTGGTGAGGGACCGGATCGGCCATGCCCAGAGAATCAGCGTCGCAAATTACTGCCCGGACAGGGAAGGGCTGGAACTTGCCGTGTCAAATTTCTGGGGCCATCAGGGAATTGTATATTTATATGACTGCCACGGAAATCCGCTGTGGGAATATGAAAATGATCTGAATGGAAATGTGATCACTCCGGTCAATTGGAAGGGGGACGGCAGCGAACTGATCCTGCTGAATGCAGATGCGGACAAAGGCGGACTGCTCAATGGGCATGGAAAACGGGCCCTTGCTTTTCCGGACGACGGCCATCCCACACTGTGCTGCGAAGCCATTAATCTGACAGGAGATGAGAGAGACGAGCTGGTGGTATGGGATTATCATTGGATGTATATCTATACCCAGGAAGATAATCCGAAAGATCAGAATTATAAACCTGTAAAATATCCGGTTTATAACGCTTCAAATTATAGGGGGGAATATTCTTATCCTGATCCGTCCATGGCCCCTTAAACGGAGACTGCTTTTGTTCCATAGGGTAGAGATTGAGTGAACTAGGGAGTTTTGGAAATTCTTATGAAAACAAAAAAAGAACCATGCCTCAGCATGATTCTTACAAAGCTCCCTGAGTAGGACTCGAACCTACGACACCGCGGTTAACAGCCGCGTGCTCTACCGACTGAGCTATCAAGGAATGTTGATAAATGCAGAAGAAGGGAGTCGAACCCTCAAGGTATTACTACCACACGGACCTGAACCGTGCGCGTCTGCCAATTCCGCCACTTCTGCGAACCAACGAAATTTATTATAATATGCTTTTGTTGGTTTGTCAACCAGAAATGGCAAAAATTTGTAAAAACTATTTTTCCCTCTTCCTTTCAGAAGAAAATAAACTCTTTATCCCGTCCCCGCAAATAAATAGCAGCAGTTCAGACGGCTTAGTTTCCTGACCCAAATAGCCGGTCAAGATCCACCGGATGTCCATCCAATGGGAAATTTAATAAAATATGATAAAAAGAATGAAAACTCTTGCCATTTATTTCAAACTATGATATACTACCATACGTTGAGCGGGAGTGCTGGAATTGGCAGACAGGCAAGACTAAGGATCTTGTGGGTGTATGCTCGTGTGGGTTCAAGTCCCATCTCCCGCATCAGAAAGAGAAGCGAGGTCAATTGCAGCAGCAGTTGGCTTCTTTCTTTTTACCGATGAAACATATTATGCAGCAGTCGGGACAGGAATATACATAAAACTGTTATAAATTTTTTAATTTAGATGTAAAAGGGCAGGTACAAAAATATTTTCAAAGAAAATGCAAAAAGTACTTGATTAATTTGTAAAAGTATAGTATTATAATTGTACGAATTAATTAAGCAATTCGTACAATTTTAAATGCAGAAGTGGCGGAATTGGCAGACGCGCACGGTTCAGGTCCGTGTGGTAGCAATACCTTGAGGGTTCGACTCCCTTCTTCTGCATTTGTTCTTTTGCGGGAGTGCTGGAATTGGCAGACAGGCAAGACTAAGGATCTTGTGGGTGTATGCTCGTGTGGGTTCAAGTCCCATCTCCCGCATCACAAAACAAAGAAGAATCTCTGGATTTCAGGGGTTCTTTTTTGTTATTCCTCAGAACAAGCCTTTCATTTCCCGGACATGGGGCTGGGGAATACAGCCTGGGTTCAAATCCTGTGTATGAAAAATATAATTTTTATGGAAAATCAGAAAAATATATTAGACGCTCCACTCTGCCTGTGTTAAATTAAAAGAAGACAGATATAAAAATAGAGGAGGATGGGGCGAATGAAGAGTATCAAAACAATTGGCATTGTTGGAAGAGGACAGATAGGAGCCAGCCTTGCCACGCTGTTTTCAGGAAATGGATATGATGTTGTCATGCTGGGCTTTCATGATACTGGTGTGAACAAAGGAGAGATTGAGATTGGGCACAATTTTGATGAATTAATTTCCGAAGGGATCATGACTGAAAAACAGAAAGACGCCTGTATGTCAAAAGTACGGTATACCTACAGCTATGGGGATCTGAGAGACATCGATTTTTGTTATGAAGCGGTCAGTGAAGACGTGGATGTTAAAAGGGAAGTTTATCAAAAGGTGGAAGACGTCTGCCGGGATGATATTGTGATCGCTTCAGCCACCTCAGCGATTTCCGCCGATATTTTAGGCAGCCTGCCGGTTCATAAAGAACGGTTTTTGGTGGCTCATCCGTGGAATCCTGCTCATGTTGTTCCTCTGGTGGAGGTTTGCAGAAGCAGATATACCAGTGAAAATACAGTTGGGATCACGGAAGATTTATTAAATGCTGTGGGAAAGAAAGTAGTCACTTTGAATAAGAATATTGAAGGTTTCATCGGGAACCGTCTTCAGCATGCCCTGTTCAGGGAAGCCATGTATCTGATCGATGAAGGCGTTGCAACGCCGGAGCAGATCGACGACGTAGTTTACTATAGTTTCGGACAGAGATATTCCTCCATCGGCATATTTGAACATTATGATGCGGCGGGGCTTCCGCTCCAGAAGGAGGTGCAGTCCAATCTGTTCCCAACCCTGTGCAATGCGGATAAGCCGCAGAAATGTCTGCTGGACCACATTGAAGCAGGAGAATTGGGGGCGCGAACGAAACGCGGGGTTTTGGATTGGTCCGGGATTGATGAAGCGGATTTCAGGAAACGCCAGAGAAAGCCATTTTATAAATTCATTCAGTGGAATCTTCCTGAAGAATAATCAGATCAATGGCTGCGGGCTGTTTTTTGTATTCCGTACATGCAGAATGGAAGTGATATAAGGCATACCGCCGTAAGGGCCAGTGCCGGTTTCCCGGCGAAAGGATCCAAACCGGCAAACTGGGAGACCATAACAGCAGTCAGATTTGCCGTCAAGTGGAACAGGTAGGAAGCCCAAATGGAACGGAACCGCTCATAAATCCAGGCCATAAGAAGGCCCAGGCAGAAACTGTAGACGCCTTGAACCATATTTCCATGATAGAGGCCGAAAATAGCGGATGAGAAGAGGGCGGAAACCCAAAAACCGGTTTTATCCCTGAGCGGAGCATAAATATGACCCCGGAAACACAGTTCTTCTGCCGCCGGTATTGCGATAACGGTGCAGAGAATCTGCTCCCACAGAGGAGGGCTGGTTAAGGCGTCTTCAAACTGTGCCTCATAAGCCGGAAACAGTGCTGGCAGAGGGGAGCGGCTGATGAGGTAATTGAAGGCAATGCAGGAGGCTGCGGCTGACAGCATGATAAAAATGGAGCTGTAAAGCAATGTTTGATCCGCCTCCATAAGTCTACCCCGTTTCTTCTGTTCTGCGCGGTAAAAACCGTAGAGGAACGGAAGGGAAGCCAGGGCGCCGGCTCCTGTAACCGCCAGCGGGGAGATATGGGAGGGCAGAATGATCCCTGCAGCAAAAACAGCAATGTCGTAAAAGATCAGCGGAACTATAATTTTGAGTATCAGCATTCAATATCCTTCTTTTAAAATGATTTTATTGTCCAGTATATCACAGGTTGATTTGAAGTGTCAAAAACCCGGAATAAATTGTTTATAAAGATATAGTAATGATTGGAAAAATGGTATATAATATCAAATGCAGGTAAAATCAGAAACAACAGTTGGAGGAAGTCATGCTTACATTAGAGAATGTGTCCTTTGAAGTCCAGGCTGAAAAGGGACAAAAAGGTATTATACGGGATTTAAACTTGACCATTGAAGATCATAAATTTGTGGTGATTACCGGACCTAACGGCGGTGGAAAATCAACGCTGGCAAAGTTAATTGCCGGAATTGAGAAACCCAATGAAGGCCGGATTTTATTTGACGGAACAGATATTACAGATATGAGCATTACGGACAGGGCTAATATGGGAATCAGTTTTGCGTTCCAGCAGCCGGTCCGTTTTAAGGGTGTCCAGGTGCTGGATTTAATCCGCCTTGCGGCTAAACAGAACCTGTCCGCGGTAGATGCGTGTAAGTATCTTTCGGAAGTAGGGCTGTGCGCGAAAGATTATATTAACCGGGAAGTGAACGGCAGCCTTTCAGGAGGCGAATTGAAGAGGATCGAGATTGCAACCGTGCTTGCCAGGGCTTCGAAGCTCTCTGTTTTCGATGAACCGGAGGCCGGAATCGACTTATGGAGTTTCCAGAATCTCATCCAGGTATTTGACCGGATGCGCCAGCAGACAGACGGATCCATTTTGATCATTTCCCATCAGGAGCGTATTCTCAATATTGCGGATGAAATTGTAGTGATTGCCGACGGGCGCATTACGAAGCAGGGGCCCAGGGAAGAGATCCTTCCGGAGATTTTAGGAACTGCTTCTGCAGTGGATGCGTGTGAAAAATTCTATAAGGAGGCGAGATAACATGGATCAGATTCAGAAAACCTTATTAGAAGAAGTGGCAGATCTGCACCAGATTCCTGCCGGAGCTTACAATATCCGGGCTAACGGTCAGATGGCAGGAAGGAATACTACAGCCAATATTGATATCATTTCTAAAGAAGACGGCACGGGCATTGATATCCACATCAAGCCGAATACAAAGAACGAGAGCGTTCATATTCCCGTAGTCCTGAGCCAGAGCGGCCTGACTGAGATGGTTTATAATGACTTTTATATCGGTGATGATGCGGATGTAACGATTATCGCAGGCTGCGGAATCCATAACAGCGGAGACGCGGATTCCAAACACGACGGTATCCACCGTTTCTTTGTAGGAAAGAACGCAAAGGTGAAATATGTGGAGAAGCACTACGGCAGCGGCGATGGTAAGGGCCACAGGATCATGAATCCCGGAACCGAAGTGACGGTTGAGGAAAATGGTTACGTAGAGATGGAAATGGTTCAGATTAAAGGTGTGGATTCCACAAAGCGGAATACGGTAGCCAATCTGGAGAAAGGCGCTAAGCTGGTGATCCGTGAACGCCTTTTAACCCATGGAACACAGGATGCGGTCAGCGAGTTTACGGTTAATTTAAATGGAGAAGATTCCAGCGCCAATGTCATATCCCGTTCCGTGGCAAAGGAAAATTCCAGCCAGACCTTTATCTCTAAGATCAACGGAAACGCCAAATGTGCAGGCCATACGGAATGTGACGCCATAATTATGGACGATGCCAAAATCAGTGCGATCCCTGAGATCACTGCCAATAATCCGGACGCGGCTCTGATCCATGAGGCGGCAATTGGAAAAATTGCGGGTGAACAGATTATTAAACTCATGACTTTAGGCTTAACAGAAGCAGAAGCAGAGGCCCAAATTGTAAATGGATTTTTAAAGTAAGTAAATCTTTATTTAACGAGTTGGCAGGAGTAACGCCATGAAGACGGGGAATCTGGGGCAGGCGGCCGTGGATGAGAGAAATTGGGGGTCGGATTCCGACCCTAAGAAATACTAAGGCCTTCAAGGACGAAAAAAGACAGTGCGGTGCCCATTCACGGT
>NZ_WQPN01000176.1:15878-16280 GCF_018785315.1 Clostridium sp. MCC353
GAAAAAGGAAGGGCAGAGAAGCGATTGATTGAGACAATGTTTGGTATTTAGTGCAGAGTATGGTATAGACATTTCAAGTAACTGATGTGGGGATTAACAGTAAAAGGTCAAGGCATTTTTGAAAATGCCTTCAGGGTTGATGTTAAATGGTGTGGGGATTTACATTAAAGGGTGAAGCCATTTTCGAAAATGCCTTCACCCTTTATGTTAAACTTGCTTTTAATTACTTTAGCCAGAGAAAACCAGCAGGAAAGCGGGGAGGACGGATGGCGGGAAAGAAGACCGGGGACCGGAACGGGGGAAACTAACGGTACAGGGGGCGTGTGGAAACCGTTTAGTGGAACTTAGGTTTTCAGCAGGAAAGAAGGCGGGCAGAAACTGAAAACAGAATCAGTTTCTGAG
>NZ_WQPN01000176.1:16479-65795 GCF_018785315.1 Clostridium sp. MCC353
AGTTTCCCCCGTTCCGGTCCCCGGTCTTCTTTCCCGCCATCCGTCCTCCCCGCTTTCCTGCGTAACATTCACAATTAAAGTATCTTCCTCAATTAAATTCCAAGTTTTTCAATAACCTTATAACATATCCATAAACTGCTTTGCTGCCTGTGAGATTGGAAGATTTTCATTAAAGGCCACGACCATCTGGCGGCCGGGTAGTTTTTCCTCTAGTTTTACGACAAATAAATCTTTATCATTATCTGGAATACAAAAATCCGGGACAAAGGCAATTCCAAGTCCAATTCGGGCCAGATCGATCAGAAGATCGTTGCTGCTGAGTTCAATCTCAGGAACCAGATCCAATTGATATTTCTGGAACATGTGATGGAGGAATTCGCTGGTTGTGCTTTTCCGGTCCAGCATTAAGATGGGATAAGTCTGAAGTTCCCTTAAACTCACCTTTTTGCCGTGAAGGGGGAAATAATCCTTATGGGCGACAAATACATCGCAGAATTCGTTTATGATCCTCGTATTTAAGTTATTGGAAAGGGCGGAATTGGGAAAATTTGTGATGATGAAATCAACCTGGCCGTTTTCCAATAGTCTTGCACACTCGATTGAAGTCTGGTTCATGACTTTTATATGGACATTGGGGTACATTTTGTGAAATTGATTCAAGTGGGGGATCAGATAATAGCGGCATATGGTGTCGCTGGCACCAATTCTGAGCTGGCCGCCGTTTAAGGTATTGGCTTCCAGAAGCTGATTTTCCCCCTTTTTAATCAGGTTCATGGCAGGCTCAATATGCTTTAAAAGAATTTCCCCTTCCGGTGTCAGCTGAACCCGCTTGGTGCTTCGGATAAACAAGGTTTGATTCAGCTTTTTTTCCAGCACTTTTATGGACTGGCTGACTGCTGATTGGGAAATAAAAAGCTGTTTTGATGCTTCGGAAAAGCTTAAAGTGACGGCAACATGATAGAAAACTTTATATAATTCATAATTAATATCCATTATTAGTCCTCCTTATAAGAACAACGTCATTTTATCAGAAAAATGATGAATTGTAAATACCTAATAAAATAATCAGAAACTCTATGGCTGAATAGTTACAGTTACGGCCCCTGCTGACGTGTCCGGCCAGTCCGCTGTAATCTGGAATATTTTGTAATATTTATTCTTAGGTATTTGTATTTCCTACATTATCGCATAGTTTGCTTAAATTCGGTTCGATCAGTTTACTGCATCCCGGCCACCCGGCAGGAGGTTATCAGTCAAAAGGCAATTGGGATAAACATTAAAAGCTGTATTATCTATGTTTCAGGATAAACAAGGCTGCAGTAGCGGCTCTGCTGATGATAAAGGTATTTACTATTTTATCCCCCATATGATAAAATACTATCTGAATAAAGATGGGATCTATTATATCAGTAACGGCTGATGACAAAAGATGCCTGTCGCGCTCAGGTGAGACTTTGGGCAGGCGGTAAATGGACGGCGTATGGAACTGAGTGAATTATGCTATAAACTGACTGATAAATGACGGATATGAACGAAGAAGTTCTTCCAAGAACACAATTTTGGAGACTGTGCATTGGTTAAGGGCTGCTTTCATGGATTGGCAGTTAAATAATTGGATAGGCATATTGACAGATGGTCAGATTGTCGGGTCAGCAGGTCGTCGGATTGGCAAATCAGAGGATCCGACAATTAAATGTTCAGTGAAAACAGCAGAAAATATAGGTAAAGGTGGAAGATGCCATGGTTAAAACAGTAGTTTCGGTAGGGCTTCCGGTGGATGAAAGGCTGGAAGTCAAAAAGAATTCCCTGATGCCGGATACTTTGACGGGACAGGAAAAGAGGATATGTATTGTAACGGGAATCCATGGTGATGAATTGGAAGGGCAGTATGTGTGCTATGAGCTGATCCGAAGAATTAATGAAAATATAGGCTGCTTAAAGGGTATTGTAGATATATTTCCGGCGCTGAATCCTCTGGGGATTGATTCTGTCACCAGAGGAATTCCTATGTTCGACCTGGATATGAACCGGATTTTTCTGGGCAGTGAAAGCGGATCGGTTCCGGAGCATATAGCCGTGAAAATTGTTGAAGACATTGCGGGGGCGGATCTGTGCATTGACATTCATGCCAGCAATATTTTCCTGAGGGAGATTCCCCAGGTGAGAATGAGCGAAGGAACGGCGGAGAAGCTGCTTCCCTATGCAAAACTGCTGAATATTGATTATGTATGGGTTCATGCGGCGGCAACTGTGTTGGAGGCGACGCTGGCTCACAGCTTAAATACCCTGGGGGTTCCCACCCTGGTGGTGGAAATGGGCGTGGGAATGAGGATTACGGGAGATTACTGCCGCCAATTGACGGATGGAATTTTCTGTGTGATGAAAGAGCTGGGAATCTGGGATGGTGAGGTGATCCGGCCGAAAACGCCCATCATTTCCACTGACGGGCAGGTGGGCTTTGTCAATGCGAATGAACCGGGGATATTCATTCCCCATGTGGAACATTGGGATAACATCAAAGCCGGAGAGGAGATCGGCGTCATTTTAAATCCTCTGCAGGGCACTGTGATGGAAACGCTTTATGCGCCCTTTGACGGGATGGTGTTTACGCTCAGGGAATATCCGGTGGTTAACGCCGGGTCTTTGATCGCCCGTGTTTTAGGAGGTGATTACAGATGAGAAAGGAAATTATTTACAGTTTAAAAGGATCTTATCGTAATGACCTGAATGTTTATGGGTATCATTTTGGTAAGGGAGAGCCGTCCGCCTGTGTGGTGGGGGCAATCCGGGGAAATGAGATACAACAGCTTTATGTCTGTTCCCAGCTTGTTAAGGCGTTAAAAGAGCTGGAGGAAAAGGGGGCGATTGTATCCAATAATGAGATTTTAGTGATTCCTTCGGTAAACCATTCTTCCATGAACATTGGAAAACGGTTCTGGACCGTGGATAATACTGATATCAACCGGATGTTTCCGGGAAATGACCGGGGAGAAACAACTCAGAGAATTGCAGCGGGCGTGTTTGAGGTGGTGCAGAAATACAGTTACGGCATTCAGTTTACCAGTTTTTACATGAAAGGGGATTTTATCCCCCATGTCAGGATGATGGAGACGGGATTTCAGAGCCCCAGCCTGGCAAATCTGTTCGGGCTTCCCTATGTGGTGATCCGGAAACCGAGGCCCTATGATACGGCAACGTTAAATTATAACTGGCAGATTTGGGATACCAGCGCATTTTCCCTCTATACCAGCGCCACGGATTACATTGACGAGACTTCCGCCAGACAGGCTGTGGCCTCTGTGCTGCGTTTTTTGACGCGCATGGGGATTTTGAGGTATACCAGCCACAGCGGATATATCGCCAGCGTGATCCGGGAAGATGATTTGATGAACGTGCAGACAGATATGGCGGGAATATACAAAAGGCTGGCGGAACCGGGACAGGAGGTGCACCGGGGAGATGTGCTGGCGGAAATTTTGGACCCTTATGAGGGGGAGATTCTGAGCAGGATTCTGTCCCCAACGGACGGCATTGTATTTTTCGCCCATAATGCGCCTCTGGTGATGGAGGGCGCAGTGATCTTTAAAATAATCAGACGCCTTCATGAATAGAGGGACCTTCATGAATCGAGGGAGAAAGAGAGGAACAATGGAACACGATTTTTATCAAATGTATCTGGAAGAACTGGAGCAGATTGCTCCCTGCACGAAACAGGAGGAACTGCTCCTTTTAGAACAGCTCAGTCAGGGACGGGAGGATGCAAAGGCCCGTTTGATTGAGGGAAATTTAAAACAGGCTTTGGAATATGCAAAAGAGTATGAAAATAAGGGCTTGTCCATGGGGGATCTGGTTCAGGAGGCCAATATGGCCTTAACTCTGGCGGTTGGCGGCTTTACGGCGGGAGATTTTCAGGATTATCTGGAGAGGGAGATTAAAAAGGCGGTTGAGGCTGCCATAGAAGAACAGCTTGCGGAGGCCCGGACGGAGGAAGAGATTGCGGCCAGGGTCAATGTGCTTCAGAAGGTTTCCCAGGTCATGGCGGAAGAACTGGGACGGGAAGCAACTGTGGAAGAACTGGCGGCCAGGATGAAGATGACTGGGGAGGAGATCAAAGAAATTATGAAGATCACTCTGGATGCGGTCAATGTGATGCAGGCCGGAAGGGAACTGGAGGAGGATCAGGAATAGGATCAGGAATAAGATCAGGAATAGGACCAGAATGCGGACTAGAAATAGGGGATTTTGCCATTTTCATTTCTGGCAAAACTGAATATCAAGTTGCGTTTGCCATGTATCTAAGATATAATAGATGCATGGCAATTTTAGTTACGGAAGAGTAAAAAGGAGATGTAAAAAGAAAAATATGATACGGAGGTAGTGACATGAAGGGGAATGTTATAGTAGGCCAGTCAGGAGGTCCCACAGCGGTAATAAACTCCAGTCTGGCCGGTGTTTATAAGACAGCCATAGACCGGGGCGCGCCAAAAGTATATGGGATGCTGTTTGGAATCCAGGGGTTTTTAGATGAGCAGTATATTGATTTATCCGAACATATTAAGAATGAACTGGATATTGAGATATTGAAGCGCACACCGTCGGCATTTCTTGGAACATGCCGTTTCAAGCTTCCGGCAATTCATGAAAATCAGGAGATTTACGTGAAGATTTTTGAAATATTGAACCGGCTGGATGTGGAATGCTTCATTTATATCGGCGGCAATGATTCCATGGATACGATTAAAAAACTGTCCGATTACGCAATTTTAACCGGACAAACCCAGAAGTTTGTAGGCGTGCCTAAGACCATAGACAATGACCTGGCCCTTACCGATCATACGCCGGGATATGGAAGCGCGGCTAAGTATATCGCCACCTCGACGAAAGAAGTGATTCGTGACGGTCTGGGATTTTCTTATAAGAAAAAACTGGTGACCATTATTGAGATCATGGGCCGGAATGCCGGCTGGCTTACAGGCGCTTCCGCCCTTTCAGCAGGAGAAGACTGCGACGGGCCGGATCTGATCTACCTGCCGGAAATTCCATTTGATATGGATAAGTTTATGGATAAAGTGAAGGGGCTTTTGGAACAGCAGGATACCGTTGTTGTGGCTGTATCCGAGGGGATACGGCTGGCGGACGGCCGTTATGTCAGCGAACTTTCGGGAAATGCGGACTATGTGGACGCTTTCGGCCACAAACAGCTCACCGGTTCCGCCCATTATCTGGCTAATGTAATCAGCGCTGAGATCGGCTGCAAAACCAGGGCCGTGGAATTCAGCACTCTGCAGAGAAGCGCTTCTCATCTGGCATCCCGGGTGGATATCAATGAAGCTTATATGGTAGGCGGCGCAGCCGTTAAGGCAGCGGATGAAGGGGATACGGGACGCATGGTGGTAATCGACCGCGTTTCGGATGATCCGTACCAGAGCGCCACCGGAGTCTATGATGTACATAAGATCGCAAACGGGGAAAAACTGGTCCCCAGATCCTGGATCAATGAAGAAGGAACCTACGTGACGGAAGAATTTATCGACTATGTAAGGCCTCTGATCCAGGGGGATTACCCGTCGGTTATGGTTGGCGGCATACCGCGCCACCTTTATCATACAAAAAAGAAATAACAGAACAATAACTGCTGAAAACCTCCAGGGAATGCTGGCAAAGGCATGGTTCGGGGAAGAATAAAATTCAGGAGGTAGTAGTTATGAACGAAATCAGAGGAAATGTAATTGTAGGACAATCAGGCGGGCCCACGGCGGTGATCAATTCCAGCCTTGCAGGCGTTTATAAGACGGCCAGGGACAGGGGGGCGAAAAAGGTCTTCGGCATGCTTCACGGAATCCAGGGGCTTTTAGAGGAACGGGTGATCGATCTGTCTGCCCATATCACCAGCGATCTGGATATTGACCTGCTGAAACGGACGCCTTCCGCCTATCTTGGCTCCTGCCGGTATAAACTGCCGGAGATCAAGGATGATACGGCGATTTATGATAAGATTTTTGCTATTTTAGATAAACTGGAGATCGAATATTTCTTCTATATCGGAGGGAATGACTCCATGGACACGATTAAAAAGCTGTCCGATTATTCCATTTTAAATGGGAGCAGAATCCGTTTTATGGGCGTGCCCAAGACCATTGACAATGATTTGGCGGCAACCGACCATACGCCGGGATTCGGAAGCGCGGCTAAGTATATCGCTTCCATCACCAAAGAGGTGATTCGCGACGGGCTTGTATATGACCAGCAGAATGTAACCCTGCTGGAGATTATGGGGAGAAATGCCGGCTGGCTCACAGGAGCGGCGGCTTTGGCTAAGGGAGAAGACTGTGAAGGGCCTGATCTGATTTTCCTCCCTGAAGTGGTGTTTGACGTGGATCAGTTCATGAAGAAGATTTCCGATCTGCATAAGGTGAAAAAATCCGTTGTAGTGGCCATTTCAGAAGGCGTGAAACTGGCGGACGGCCGATATGTCTGTGAAATGAGAGAAGGGATCGACTATGTGGACGCTTTTGGACACAGGCAGCTTACGGGAACAGCCAGGTATCTGTCCGAGAAGATTTCCCGGGAAGTGGGCTGCAAAACCAGGGCCATTGAATTTAACTCCCTTCAGAGATGTGCGTCCCATATCGTTTCCAGAGTGGATATCACAGAAGCGTTCCAGGTGGGCGGAGCTGCTGTAAAGGCGGCATTTGAGGGGGAAACCGGAAAGATGATCATTCTCAAGAGAGTTTCCGATGATCCGTATATCTGTGTGACGGATATTTATGATGTTCACAAGGTGGCCAATGTGGAGAAGAAGGTACCGGATGAGTGGATCAATGAAACAGGCGATTATGTGACGCCGGAATTTGTCAATTATGTGCGTCCCCTGATCCAGGCGGAGCTGACGCCGATGATGGTGGATGGGCTGCCGAGACATTTGTATTATACGGATAAAGAAAAATAGAATATATTAATCAAACTAATCAATGCCATAAGATATATTAATTTCTCTTATTTATATATCTTATGGTATTATTATATTCAGGTAAATTTGTTAAAGCGTCATAGACGAAGGAGGATACAATGAGCGTTAAACGAGTGTATGTGGAGAAAAAACAGGATTTTGCCGTTAAAGCAGGAGAACTGAGAGAAGAGATAGGCAGCTATCTCGGCATTGATACAGTGACCGGCGTGCGTGTGTTAATCCGTTATGATATTGAGAATTTATCGGAAGAGATCTATAAGCAGTCACTGGTGACGGTTTTTTCAGAGCCTCCGGTGGACTTTGTATACGAGGAGGAGTTTCCAAAAGAGGAAGGGGATCTGGTATTCTCCGTGGAATATCTTCCGGGACAGTTTGACCAGAGAGCAGATTCAGCCGAACAGTGTGTAAAACTGTTAAAAGAGGATGAAGAGCCGGTGATCCGCTCCGCGTCCACCTATGTGATTTCAGGCGTTTTATCAGAAGATCAGATTCAGGCGATTAAATCCTTCTGCATCAACCCTGTGGATTCCAGGGAAACCGATGAACAGAAGCCGGAGACCCTGGTAACTGTATTCGAGACACCGGAAGATGTGATCATCTTTGACGGTTTTTCAGATTTTGCAGAGGACCGGTTAAAGGAACTCTATGATTCTCTGAACCTGGCAATGACATTTAAGGATTTCCTCCATATTCAGAATTATTATAAAACAGAAGAGAAGAGGGATCCGTCCATGACGGAAATCCGTGTGCTGGATACCTATTGGTCCGACCATTGCCGCCATACCACCTTCCAGACCGAATTAAAGGATGTGACATTTACGGACGGCGATTATAGAAAACCCATCGAGGATACCTATAATCAGTATTTGGCAGACCGTGAAGTTGTGCTGAAAGGCAAGAGCGGCAAATTTGTCTGCCTGATGGATCTGGCTCTTATGGCTATGAAAAAACTCCGCATGGAAGGGAAATTAGAGGATTTGGAAGTTTCTGATGAAATCAATGCCTGCAGCATCGTGGTGCCGGTAGAGATTGACGGTGTGGAGGAAGAGTGGCTGGTTAACTTTAAAAATGAAACTCACAACCATCCTACGGAAATTGAACCTTTCGGCGGCGCGGCCACCTGCCTTGGAGGCGCAATCCGCGATCCCCTTTCCGGGCGTACCTACGTCTATCAGGCAATGCGTGTGACCGGTGCGGCAGATCCGACCAAATCCCTGGCTGAGACCCTTCACGGCAAGCTGCCTCAGAGAAAGATCGTTACAGGAGCGGCCAGCGGTTACAGCTCCTACGGCAATCAGATCGGCCTTGCTACCGGCTATGTGAAGGAAATCTATCATCCCAACTATGTGGCTAAGAGAATGGAGATCGGCGCAGTGATGGGCGCGGCTCCCAGAAAAAATGTTATCCGTGAAACATCCGATCCGGGCGATATCATCATCCTGCTGGGCGGACGCACAGGGCGGGACGGCTGCGGCGGCGCCACAGGATCTTCCAAAGTCCATACGGAGGCGTCCATTGAAACCTGCGGCGCGGAGGTTCAGAAAGGTAATGCTCCTACGGAACGCAAGATCCAGAGATTATTCCGCCGGGCGGAAGTGAGCAGGATCATTAAAAAATGCAACGATTTCGGAGCGGGCGGCGTTTCCGTAGCCATCGGAGAGCTGGCGGACGGGCTTCAGATCGATCTGGACAAGGTTCCGAAAAAATATGCGGGACTGGACGGTACGGAAATCGCCATTTCCGAATCCCAGGAGAGAATGGCAGTTGTCATCGATCCAAAAGATGTGGATCAGTTCCTGGACTATGCAAAAGAGGAAAATCTGGAAGCAATTCCGGTTGCTGTTGTGACGGAGGAACCAAGGCTTGTGATGAACTGGAGAGGCCGGACAATCGTGGATATCAGCCGCGCATTTCTGGATACCAACGGAGCTCATCAGGAGGCCAAAGTGGTGCTGGAAGTTCCGTCGAAAGAGGGCAGCCTGTTTGAACGTAAAGAAACCGGGGATGTGAAGGAAACCTGGTTAAACCTGTTAAAGGGGTTAAATGTCTGCTCTCAAAAAGGGCTTGTGGAGATGTTTGACGGTTCCATCGGCGCCGGCAGCGTATTCATGCCTTATGGAGGCAGATACCAGCTCACGGAAACACAGTCCATGGTGGCAAAGCTTCCGGTACTGGAAGGCAAAACGGACACGGTGACCATGATGAGCTATGGGTTCGATCCTTACCTGTCCAGCTGGAGCCCCTATCACGGCGCTATCTATGCTGTGGTTTCTTCTGTTGCCAAGATTGTGGCGGCAGGCGGAGATTATAAAAAGATCCGCTTCACATTCCAGGAATATTTCCGCAGGATGACAGAAGATCCGGCCCGCTGGAGCCAGCCGTTTGCGGCGCTTTTAGGCGCTTATAATGCGCAGATCGGATTTGGCCTTCCGTCTATCGGAGGCAAGGACAGCATGTCGGGTACATTTAATGATATCGACGTTCCGCCTACACTGGTATCTTTCGCGGTGGATATTGCCAGCCATAAACATATCATCACCCCGGAATTTAAGAAGGCCGGAAGCAAAATCGTGGTATTTAGCATTGAAAAAGACCAGTATGACCTGCCGGTATACGGACAGATCATGGACGGATACGAGAAGCTGTTTGAAGATATTAAGGCAGGCAGGATCATTTCCGCTTATGCTGTGGAAGGGCACGGCATGGCAGAGGCTGTCAGCAAGATGGCATTCGGCAACAAGATGGGCGTTAAGATTGAGCACAATGTGGATCCGAGGGATTTCTTCGCAGCAGGATGGGGCAATATCGTATGTGAAGTTCCGGACGGCAAAGTGGGAGAACTGTCCATTTCCTATACTGTGATCGGTGAAGTGACCGATAAGGGCGTATTTGAATACGGCAGCACAGCGATCACCATGGACGAGGCGCTGAAGGCATGGACGGAGACGCTGGAGGATGTATTCCCAACAGAATCAGGCGTTAAGCAGACGCCGGTTTCAGAAGGCCTGTACGATGCAAAAGAGATCTATGTGTGCAAAAATAAGACCGCCAAGCCTAACGTATTCATACCGGTATTCCCGGGAACCAACTGTGAATATGACAGCGCCAGGGCATTTGAGCGGGCAGGGGCCAATGTGGCGGCAAAAGTGTTTAAAAACCTGAGCGCCCAGGATATCCGCGATTCCGTCGAAGTTTACAGGAAAGAGATCGCAAAAGCCCAGATCGTCATGTTCCCGGGCGGATTTTCCGCTGGTGACGAGCCGGAAGGTTCCGCGAAATTCTTTGCCGCAGTATTCCGCAACGCTGTGATCAAAGAGGAAATTGAAAAGCTGTTAAATGACAGGGACGGCCTGATGCTGGGCATTTGCAACGGATTCCAGGCGCTGATCAAACTGGGTCTGGTTCCAGAAGGAAAGATTGTGGAACAGCATAAGGATTCACCTACGCTGGCTATGAACACCATTGGCCGCCATATTTCCAAGATGGTATATACAAAAGTGGTTTCCAACCGATCTCCATGGCTTTCCGGAGCGGAGCTGGGCGGAGTGTACTGCAATCCGGCTTCCCACGGAGAGGGACGGTTTGTCGCCAATGAACAATGGCTGAAAACACTGTTTGAAAACGGCCAGGTAGCCACCCAGTATGTGGATGATTTGGGAAATGCCACCATGGACGAGTTCTGGAATCCAAACGGTTCCTATATGGCCATCGAAGGCATTACCAGCCCGGACGGCCGCATTCTCGGCAAGATGGCCCACTCAGAGAGAAGAGGGGAAGCGGTCGCCATGAATATATACGGGGAGCAGGATATGAAGATCTTTGAATCAGGTGTGAAGTATTTTAAATAATTGACGCCAAAAGCTTCAGACAGCTCTGGCGTTTCAGATGACCACACCATCCTTAACTGTGATGATCCGGCTGCAGCCTCCGGCCGCTTCAGGCGAATGGGTTACCATGATGATGGTCTGGCCGCAGCTTTGGTTGATTTCATGCAGCAGGTTCATGATTTCAGCTCCGGTGCTGCTGTCCAGATTTCCGGTAGGTTCGTCGGCAAAGAGGATTTCAGGGCTGCCAAACAGGGCGCGGGCGATCGCTACGCGCTGCTGCTGGCCGCCGGATAATTCCCGGGGCGTATGCCTGCGCCGGTCCCACAGGCCGGTGATCTCTAAAATGTGATCGAGCCGGCCTTTGCAGTCTGCAGCCTTTTTCCCATCCAGAAGCAGAGGGAGCATGATGTTTTCCTCTGCATTCAGGTTGGGAATGAGATTGTAAAACTGAAACACAAATCCGATTTTCTGCCGCCTGATGCGGCTTATTTTTTCATCCTTAAATCCGGAGATATCGGCGCCGTCCATAAGAACCCGTCCGCTGGTGGGAGCGTCCAGACCGCCCAGGATATAGAGCAGAGTGCTTTTTCCGGAGCCGGACGGCCCCATGACGGATACGAATTCCCCCTGAAAAACCTGCAATGATATGTCTTTGAGCACATTTACGGTTGTGCCTCCAATGCTGAAATCTTTTACAATATGTTGTCCCTCAACGGCAATTCTGCCGGCCGGCTGTTTCATCGGACAGACCTCCTTTTTCCTTATTCAAATTTGATTTCTTCCACCAGCTTCATACGGCGGCTTTTTATGACCGGAACGACAGATCCGGCCAAGGTTATGAGTATGCCCATCCCTCCGGCAGACCAGAATACAGCGGTATCCAGTTCCGGAACAATGGAGATTTTCGGCCCCGCCACAAGGAAAATCGTCCTGATTTCAAGATAGGATACGATGACTGCTATTGCGGCTCCGGCCAGGCCGGATGAAAAAACTTCGATCAGTGTGATTTTCACGTGCTGGCGGTTGGAAAGGCCGAAGGTTTTATACATGGCGGTGGTGCGCCGTTTTTGGATATAGCTGACCAGCAGGTTGTTGACCGTACCGGCTGCCGCCAAAAGGAGAATGAAATAGGTCATGCTGTGCATGGGCTGTAAAAAAGCTTCAACGACAGACAGGGCGTCTGTATTAAACTCCTCAACGGTCCGGCTCCAGTTGGGTGTCCGGCCAAACAGGCTGCGGATCTGAACCATGACGGCTTCGGGATCATCGGCGGTATAGGCGAGAAATTGGTAGTCCGAAGCGTTGAAGTCAGATACGGCAAAAGTGGAAGAGATCACTGCCTCCACATCGTCAGCACGGGATTTGAAGCTGCCGGCTACCAGATAATCATTTCCTGTGACGCCGTTTGAAAGGAACAGGGTATCTCCGGCAGAAAATCCTGTCCGTTCCATACAGCTTTCGCTTAACAAGAGGGTTCTCTGCCTGTCAAAGACAGCGACAATTTCTTCTTTCTTATCATTTTCCGTATAATGAAGGGCCATCATGGAGCTGAACCAGTCCAAACTGCCGGTTGCTTCCAAGCGGCTGAATACCGCTCCTTCTGCCTGGATTTGATTTTCATAAACATGGAGAGGGAGCACTTTGTTTACGCCCTCCATCCTTTTTACCTGTTCCACAAATTCCGGTTCCATGGGGCCGTCTGCGAATCCTTCCAGTTCTGCGCCCTTAAACACATCCCCCACATATGAGGTCACAAAGTCACTTGTCACAGTAATTGCGATTACGGCGGAAATGCTGATGAAGAGAAGGGTGATATTCTGCTGCACCGTTTTATTGTTTCTCATATTCCGGGCCGCAAGCCGCCCTTCATTGCCAAAAATGATCCCATAAATATGTTCCAGGCCGATGGAAAGCAGATCGGTTAGCAGGGGTACGGCCAGGACGGCAGCGGTAATCAGCCCTAACAGGGAAAATCCCCCTGCCGGATAGAGCATATTTTTGGAAACGGCCTTTGGAAGTATGGCCGCTGCAATAAACAGGGCGGCGCCGCATCCTGACAGGAAGGGGCGGGGAACCTGTTTTTCTTCCACAGTGCCGAGAACCACTTCTTTGACCGGAAGACGGCTGGCACGGTATATGGGAAACCATGCGGAGAAGAGAGAAACGGCTATTGCGGAGGTGATTGAAAAAATGATGATGAAGGGGGAAATGACAACCGGAATTTCAATCCCTTGTGACAGGGAATTCCCCATATCCTTTAATACCAGGTTTAAAATCAAAGAACCTGCCGGAATGCCGGACAGCCCGCCTGTAATGCCGTAAACCAGGCTCTCCAGCAGAAGAATGCGCGTCACGGTCTTCTGTGTGGCTCCGATACTCCGAAATGTGCCGATTGCCGGCAGACGTTCCAGGGTGATCACTTTATAACTGCTGTAGATGATGAAGACGCTCATGGTGAGGGCAAAAAAGCTGATCAGGAAAAAGGGCATGGATTTCTGCCGGGCATCTGCGGCGATCTTTTTTTCATCCGCAACCGGGGTTATTTTGAACGTTTCAGAGGACAGAGCGGCGGACAGTTCGCTTTTTAATTGTTCAGCGGATATGCCTGGGGCCGGCTTCACTAAAAGTTTGCTGTATCCTTCTTTTCCGCCTAAAACCGCTGACAGGGTGGGGAAAGGGAGAAGGGCGGTTGCGCCGCGTGTATGACGGAGGAAAACCGTGTCGTAAGCGGCGATTCCGGCCACCTCTAAAGAAACGGGGGTACCGCCAATCGTCAGAGTGACCGTATCGCCCTGATTAATGCCGTATTTTGAGGTAAAACGGTCCGGAAGAATCACCTGGCTGCCGGAAAAATCAGCGATTGGGTCTCCATCTGCCAGGCGGGGAGGATTGATCTGGTTGAGCTGGTCTAAGGGGGAGGCAATCAAATCAATGGTTTCGTAATAACCGTTTTCGTGGTAGAGGGCGGAGCCCTCCAGGATACCGGCTGCGAAGCAGGAAGAGGGCAGGTCTGTGAGAATGCCGGCATCGATTCTGCCGTCCGCAGCGGTTATGGAAAGGGCAGCAGTGCCCGCCATTCCCCGCGCCATTTTCCGCTGCGCGCTTTCATAGGATGCGCCGATGGATAAGGAGACGAAAATAAGGGTTGAAGAGAGCAGGACGGACAAGAACATGACGGCAGTCCGTGTTTTCCGCTCTATGATGGTTGTAAAAATGTATTTGAGTATTATTTTCAAACGTACACCTGCTTTCTGGCCTGGATTGAGCGCCGGAATTGGAATAAAAAAAGGCTGCCGGCTGTCACTATGGTCATGATAGCCGGTCAACCTTAATCTGATTTTCAGATAACCTTAATTAACCTTAATTTGTGGTAATTCCACCAGAAATTCGGTTCCAACTGAGAGGGCGCTGGAAACGGAGATTGAGCCGTGGTGGAGTTCCACGATATTTTTTGCGATTGCCAGACCTAATCCGGTGCCTTTTGGCATTTGTCCGGAGCAGGTTCCACGGTAGTAGCGGTCGAAGAGATGTTTTACTGTTTCCTCCGTCATGCCTTTTCCATCGTCAGACACGCAGATTTTTAAAGAGGCGCCGGACGATATGATCCGCAGAGTGACCTCTGTATTTTCCCCGCCGTGTACGAAAGAATTGAAGATCAGGTTTCGAAATGCACGGGTCATCAGGGTTCGGTCAAATACATATGAAATTGTATCCGCTGCGCAGTTAAAATGAATGGTGCGGCCCTCATATTCGGGAGTGTTCAGGATATCGATTACCAGTTCTTTCAGGAAACGGACCATGTTCTGTTCCTCCAGGTTTAAAGGCAGGATCCCGTTTTTTAATTGATAGACCAGCTTCAGGTCGTCAATGAGCGATTCCATATACAAGGCATTTTTCAGTATGATATTGGCATAACGCCGGGATTGTTCCTCCTCTTTCACATCGGAGACTGAAAGGAGTTCCGCATAACCTTTGATTGGGGAAAGAGGGGTTTTCAGATCATGGGTCATGTTGGCAATCCATTCCTCCCTCAGCCTTTCCGTCTGGGCTTTCAACTGGTCCCCGGCCCTGATTTCCTCATCCAGCGTGTTCAGGCTGTCATACAGGTCGTGAAACGGCCCGTGATCTTCAACGGGATAATAAGAGCGCAGCGGGATTTCCTGGATTGAAGCGGAAATACGCTTTATGGCCCCTGCCGTCCAGAAACCGTAAACAACACCTGAGATCAGTACGGTTGTGAATAAGACGGCCAAAACCGGCAGGATGAGATTCTTTCCGCCTGTGAACCTTTGGCCATTGAGATACATGGTGACTTTCGTGACATTTACAGGGAAATATAAAAGAACGGCATAATCCTTTCCGCTGTCGGAAATAATTTCCGCCAGGGCCGTTGTACTGCCGTATTTAGCGCTGCCTGTCTGCAGGAGCTGGATTAATTCCACGGCAGAGTATTCCGCTGGAACCTGTTCCGGCTTTTGGTAACTGAAAACTTCATGGCCGGAAGCGGTTAAAATCTGTATGCCAACCTTATTTTCTTTTAATAAATCCAATCCCTTCTGTTTGACCTGAGGCGAAGAGCCTGAAAAAGTGATCTGTTTTTTAAAATCTTCTGCAAATACTTTGGGCCAGTCGCTCCGCGCGGTTGAGCCATCCGGTTTTTGCACGGTAATCGACAAAAAGAACAGGGCGGCTGCCAGTAAAATGGTGCCGAGAAGGGAGAGGAAGAATATCAGGTAAATATGAAAGATGGCGCGGTATCCTGAATGTTTCATTTAATCAGCCCTCTTTTTAAGCTTGTAGCCCAATCCTTTCACCGTGATAAGCTGCCGGGGAGTGGACGGGTCATCTTCGATTTTTTCCCGCAGATGCCGGATATGAACCATGATGGTGTTGTCGCAGATGCCGCTGTATTCCCCCCATACCTGTTCGTAGATCCGCTCTTTGCTGATGATTTTATCTGCGTTTACCATGAGGTAGGTGAGCAGAAGATATTCCCGTCCGGTCAGGCTGAGTTCCTGTCCGTTTTTATAAGCGCGGCAGCTCTCTTTATCGATTGACAGAGGGCCGGCGGTTAAACGGGTTTCCGCATTGGGTGACCGGGATGTTTGATATTGCTGGCGGCGGAGCTGGGCCTTTACGCGGAATACTACTTCACGGGGGCTGAATGGTTTGCTAATGTAATCGTCACCGCCGCAGGATAGGCCGAGGATCTTATCTATATCATCATTTTTGGATGACAGGAAGAGGATGGAGCAGTAAGAAAACTCACGGATCTGCCTGCAGACCTCTAATCCGTCCATATCAGGCAGCATGATGTCCAAAATGATGACATCGGGGCTAAATTCCCTGCAGATGTTTACCGCGTCCATTCCAGTTAAGGCTTTTTGTATGGATCGGAAGCCCTCCTTTTGAAGTATCTCCTGCATCAGGTCCAGGATATCTGTTTCGTCGTCCACCAATAGGATTTTATATTCTGAGTTCATCATATAAGTTCTTTCTTCCGGCCGTTTCAATGGGGCTGCCCGGTTTGGCATGGCCGGATCACATTCTGTTTACAATGCCGGAAATTGAACCGGCAGCATGGTTTCCGTCAGTTTGTAAAAATTCTGACAGATAAATTATAATTCGGCGGTTAGGACAATACAAGAGGAAATCAAAATTTAAGGAGAGACACAAATCATTACTTTAATGGTAATTTTTTGAAAAATAGCATAATTTCACAAAATAGTACTATAAACGCTTTGAAAAAGCTTGTAATTTCAGCCTTAAAAAAAGTAACATTTCACAAAATGTTCCTAATTGCTAACTCAAAATCAATATGATACCATGAGTTCAGGATAATCAACTGCGTGATAAGGCAGGGGAAGGCGCCAACAGCCTTAACAGCGGGATGGTTATCAGACTTATTAGCTGTTATGTGGCAGAAGGAGAAGAAAGTATGAGAAAGTCAATTAAGCAGATTATAGCTGGCGTCATGGTATCGGCAGTGGCAGTTACATCATTGGCAGGATGCGGATCCTCTGAGAAGGAAGCGGCATCGACTACAGCGAAACAAACAGCAGCAGAGGCGAAAGAAGAACCGGTTCAGATGGAATGGCTGGTTGGTGAGACTTCAGCGGAGGTTGATGACAATGCGGAAGTTGTTAAAATGATAGAAGAGCGTTTCAATATTGATCTGAAGACATGGTATGTGGATTCCAACAAGTTCCAGGAAAACCTGAATGTGCGCTTTGCAGGCGGCGAGATGCCGGATGTGCTGGTGGTAAATGATTTATCCCTGCTTCCTACCTATGTAGACGGCGGCATACTGGGTGAACTTCCAATCGAATTAATCCGCGAAAAGGCGCCCCATTATGCGGCAGTGGCGGATGAACACGATGACGGGACTTTATGGAGCACCATGATTTATAAGGGAAAAAACTATGGAGTAACGAACCCGATGGATGCGGTTCCGATGGCCATGTTCTGGAGAAAGGACTGGCTGGACCATTTGGGGCTTCAAGTCCCAGAAACGCTGGATGACTATGAGAAAGTTCTGACCGCTTTTGTAGAGGAAGACCCGGATGGAAATGGAAAGAAAGATACGGCGGGAATGGCAGAACGGGCCTTCGGCGCAGTATTCGGCGCCTATGGGCTTCGCTGTGTAACCGGAGGCAGCCCCGGCTTCAAAGTGGAGGAGATGCAGTTGGGAGAGGACAATGTTCCGTTCTTCCCATATATTCATCCGGATGCGAAAAAAGCGCTGGCTAAATTACATGAATGGTATGAAAAAGGCATTTTGGACAAAGAATTTATAACAGGTGAAAATCATGGCGGTTATACATGGCTGTCCCATTCCTTTATGAACGGAAAGATCGGTTTGACTTCCGCCCAGCCTTCTCATTATCTGCAGGCCAGCACGGATACATCCGATGAAAGCAACTGGAGCGTGTGTATGAAGGAATTAAAAAGCCTGAATCCTGACGCCGATATCGTGATCGGCCCGGCGCCTGTGGGACCGGATGGAAAATCAGGTACGGAGGGATGGAATCTGACAGGGCGCTTAACCTGCTTAACCACAAAGGGCGCGTCCGACCCTCGTAAAGTGGATGCGTTTTTAGCTATGCTGGACGCTTATTATGCGGATATGGATTATGTCATGTTGGTGAACTACGGACTGGAAGGAAAGCATTATGAGATGTCTGACCACGGCCCGATCCGTCTGATGAACGGCACGGAACTGAGAAAAGAAGGGGTTTTACAGGTTGGGTTCGGCAGTACGGTGACTGTGGCGGAGAACATTACGCCTCAGAAAACAAAATTCGGTCATGATGTAACCGGAAACGGATACTATCGGTTCAATGCTCCGCCGGTAGAGGAATTTTCAAATGTGATCGCAACGCTGGATACCTTGACGGAACAGGCTTATTTTGAGATAATTACCGGCGTAAAGCCGATTGACTACTTTGAAACGTTTGTAGAAGAGTTTAAGGCCGCCGGCGGAGAGGCTGCCGAGAAGGCTGTGCAGAAGGCTTATGCTGAGAAAGTTGCGGCCGTTAAAAAATAAATATGAATGCAGATTTTTATTTAGGTGAGGAAGTTACGCCGTGAATCCTGAGAATGGAGACGGACGGGGGCGGAGGCCTGCTTGGATGGCTGGCACCGGACCAAGCGGAATCCGTTGGCGGTGAAAACCGGCTTCCAACCGTAAGTGAAACTAAGGCTCCAGGGACGGAAAAAGACGGTCCGATGCCCATTCACGGTAAACTCTTTATGGGACTTTACCGTTCAGTGGGCATCTCAGAAACTGATTTGGTTTTCAGTTTCTGCCCGTCTTTTTCCATCCCTGGAGCCTAAGTTTTACTAACGGTTTCCAGACGGCTTTCACCGCCAACGGATTCCGCTTGGTCCGGTGCCAGCCATCCAAGAAGGCCTCCGCCCCCGTCCGTCCCCATTCCCAGGATTCACAGCTGGTGTTCTCTAGCTCAAGTAATTAAAAACAATTTAACATCAACCCTCAAGGCATTTTCGAAAATGCCCTGACGCTTGATGTTAAATTTTCTTATAATTTGCAAAATTGTTCTAATTACCAGAGCCAGCAAAAACCAGCATGGAAGCGGAGCGGACGGATGGCGGAGAGCCTGGGCGGGGGCCGGAACGGTGGTGCCAAACGATACAGGGTTCGTGTGGAAACCGTTTAGTGGAACTTAGGCTCCCAGCATGGCAAAAGGCGGGCAGAAACTGAAAACCGAATCAGTTTCTGAGATGCCCCTGAACGGTAAAGTCATGAGGAGTTTACCGTGAATGGGCATCGGACCGCCTTTTGCCATGCTGGGAGCCTTAGTTCCACTTAACGGTTGGAATCAGATCCCTGTATCGTTTGGCACCACCGTTCCGGCCCCCGCCCAGGCTCTCCGCCATCCGTCCGCTCCGCTTCCATGCGTAACGTTCACCAATCCCCTCCCACAATTAACCCCCAATTTTCTCCACAAATTGTAGTTGCATGACACTATATCTTGTGGTATTATTTAATAACAATAACTAATATTGATATAAAAGATGCAGGATGGTAATGGAAAAATGGAAATTGTTAAGAGAAATGGCCAGACAGAACCTTACATGCCGGAAAAGATCCGGCGCGTGATCTGTCTGGCATTTGCCAGCGTGAAGCAGGAATATACAGAGGAAGAACTGGAGCGGATTACATCTGCGGCTGAGGCAAAAGTCGAGGCTCTGACGGAAAAAGGGGTTCCTCTCCAAGTGGAGACAATTCAGGACCAGGTGGAGAAAACCCTGATCGAGATGAACTATTATGAAGCTGTGAAAAGTTTTATCTTATACCGCAATGAGCGGAACAAAGAGAGGGAAGTCCGTCAGAAGCTGATGGGCTATTTTCCGGACATGGAAGAGCTCAATACGATTTTTAAGGAGATTCAGAAAGAATTTTCAGATCTCACCTATCATCTGGAGCATCTTTTGACCAAGCTCTGCGCCTTCCATAAAGAGGGGATGACCAGCAGAGAAAATCTGGAAATTTTAATACAGGCGTCTGTGGAACTGACCACTCAGGAAGCTCCGGCCTGGGAGATGATCGCCGCCAGATTTTTGATGTTTCAATTCAATATGAATCTGAAACCTCATCTGGAACGCTGGCAGATCAGGAGTCTGTATGATAAAATCGCCTATCTAACAGGGGAAGGCCTTTATGGAAGCTATATCCTGGAGAACTATACAAAACAGGAAATCGATGTATATGAAGGATATTTAAATGAAGAGAATAATAAACTGTTCAACTATTCAGGCCTGGAACTGCTGCTGGGCAGATATGTGATCCGGGATCATGCCAATGTGCCGTTGGAAACGCCTCAGGAGATGTTTTTGGGAATCGCCATGCATCTGGCTATGAAGGAAAAGACGGGAAGGGATCAATGGGTACGGCGTTTTTACCACATGCTGGCCTCTTTGAAGGTGACCATGGCGACTCCCACCCTTTCCAATGCCAGAAAGCCCTACCATCAGCTTTCCTCCTGTTTTATCGATACGGTGCCGGACAGCCTGGACGGAATTTACCGCAGCATTGATAACTTTGCCAAAGTCAGCAAGTTCGGCGGAGGAATGGGGCTGTATTTCGGCAAAGTCAGGGCTGCGGGAAGCGCGATCCGGGGCTTTAAAGGGGCGGCCGGCGGGGTGATCCGCTGGATTAAACTGGCGAATGACACGGCTGTGGCCGTAGACCAGCTGGGCGTGCGCCAGGGGGCCGTGGCCGTTTATCTGGATGTCTGGCATAAAGACCTGCCTGAATTTCTGGCCCTCAGAACCAATAACGGAGATGACAGGATGAAGGCCCACGATGTGTTTCCGGCGGTCTGCTATCCGGATTATTTTTGGAAACAGGCCAGGGATCATATCGAGGAAAACTGGTATCTGATGTGCCCCCATGAGATTGAAAGCGTGAAAGGATATGCGCTGGAGGAATGTTACGGGGAAGAGTGGGAGCGGAAATACCTGGATTGTGTGGCGGATCACAGGATTCACAAACGGGTGATTCCCATCAAAGATATCATCCGGCTGGTCATAAAAAGCGCGGTGGAAACGGGAACTCCTTTTACATTTAACAGGGACCTTGTAAACCGGGCGAATCCCAATAAACATATGGGGATGATATACTGCAGCAATCTCTGCACGGAAATTGCCCAGAATATGAGCCCCATCAGCTCTGTGGAGCAGCGTGTGGAAGAGATAGAGGGTGAAAAGGTGGTGGTAACCGTCACAAAGCCCGGAGATTTTGTGGTCTGCAATCTGGCCAGCCTGTCTCTGGGAAGAATCGATGTGACGGATGAATGGGAGATATCAGAGATCACCCACAGCGCGGTGCGGGCGCTTGACAATGTAATCGACCTGAATTTCTTCCCGGTTCCTTATGCAGAAGTGACCAACAGAAAATACCGTCCAATCGGCCTGGGAGTCAGCGGATACCATCACATGCTGGCTAAAAACCGCATATCCTGGGAATCGGACGAACATTTGAAATTTGTGGATAAGGTATTTGAAACCATCAGCTATTCCGCCATATCGGCCAGTTGTGAAATTGCCAGAGAAAAGGGCAGATACGACCTGTTTGAGGGAAGCGCCTGGCAGACCGGAGCGTATTTTGAAGACCGGGGATATACGGATGAGAAATGGGGAGTTTTGCGAAAACAGATTCTTCAATGGGGAATGAGAAACGGATATCTGATGGCAGTCGCTCCTACCAGCAGTACCAGCATCATTGCCGGGACCACTGCCGGCCTGGATCCTATCATGAAACGTTATTTCCTGGAAGAAAAGAAAAATGGCCTCATGCCCAGAGTGGCTCCGGACTTGTCTCCATCCACATTCTGGAAATACAAAAATGCCCATTATATCAATCAGGAATGGTCCGTCCGCGCAGGAGGCGTCCGCCAGCGCCATATTGACCAGGCCCAGAGTATGAACTTATATATTACCAATGAATACACATTCCGTCAGGTGTTGAACCTCTATATTCTGGCCTGGGAATGCGGGGTGAAAACCATCTATTATATCAGGTCCAAGAGCCTGGAAGTGGAGGAATGCGAAGTATGCTCGAGTTAAAGAAAAAGCCGCTGTTTAATCCCGACGGGGACATCGACGTGCGCAGCAGGAGGATGATCAACGGCAATACCACCAACTTAAATGATTTTAACAATATGAAATACGGCTGGGTCAGCGACTGGTACCGCCAGGCCATGAACAATTTCTGGGTGCCGGAAGAGATCAATCTGGGAACGGATGTAAAAGATTATCCCGGGCTCAGGGACGAGGAACGGCGGGCATTTGATAAAATCCTGTCCTTTCTGGTCTTCTTAGACAGCATTCAGACGGCCAATCTGCCTGCCATCGGGGAATATGTGACCGCTAATGAGATCAACCTCTGCCTGTCCATCCAGACCTTCCAGGAGGCGGTTCACAGCCAGAGCTACAGTTATATGCTGGATACCATCTGTGAGCCGCAGAAGAGGATGGAAGTGCTGTATCAGTGGAAAAATGATCCCTATCTGCTGGAACGGAATACATTTATCGGAAATCTGTATAATGAATTCCAAAAGGATAAAAGCCCTGTTTCCTTTATGAAGACCGTGGTGGCAAACTACATTCTGGAAGGCATTTATTTCTACAGCGGGTTTATGTTCTTCTATAATCTGGGGCGGAATCATAAGATGCCGGGGTCGGCACAGGAAATCCGGTATATCAACCGGGACGAGAATACCCATTTGTGGCTGTTTCGCAGCATGATCCTGGAACTGAAAAATGAGGAGCCGGAGCTGTTTACAAAAGAGTTGACGGATAGTTACCGCGGGATGATAAAGCAGGGATGCGAGCAGGAGATAAGCTGGGGCCATTATGCCATCGGGGACGGTGTCCCAGGGCTCAACAAGCAGATGATTACGGACTATATTCAGTATTTGGGCAATTTGAGGTGCCAAAACCTTGGATTTGATCCGATTTATGAAGGGCATGAAGAAGAACCTGCCTCCATGAGCTGGGTGAGCCAATACAGCAATGCCAATATGATAAAAACAGATTTTTTTGAGGCCAGAAGTACGGCTTATGCCAAAAGCAGCGCTCTGGTGGATGATCTGTAAGAACGTGTATAAGAGGAAAGCGTTCCTGACGGATAAATAACTCCTGTGCCAGATTTGACGGCTATGAAAATGCAATGTATATTTCATATAATGCGGCGGTAAGGAATAGTGCCGTTTCAGCGGCCCGCCGCAGGCGGAGAATCCCGCGAGCGGGATTCTTTCTTTGAGAGGGTACCATTTTATAAATGATTTTTTGATGGGGCAGATGATAAGGCTTTATAAAAAGGTGAAATAAAACAGGACGATTATGCCCAGTAAGATGCGGTACCAGCCGAAGACTTTGAAGTTGTGTTTTTGGATGTATGCCATCAGGAATTTTATGACCAGGATGGATACTGCATAGGCGACCGCCATGCCCAGGGCCAGGGTCAGGAGTTCGGCGCTGGTAAAGGCGAGGCCGAATTTGACCAGTTTGATGAAGCTCAGTCCGAACATGACCGGTACGGCCAGGAAAAAGGTGAACTCCGCGGCTGCGGTTCTGGAAACCCCGATTAAAAGGGCGCCGATAATTGTAGCTCCCGACCGGGAAGTCCCCGGAATGATGGACAGCACCTGAAACAGGCCGATCAGCAGGGCGGTCCGGTAAGTGATGCCGGACAGGGAGTTTACAGAGGCAGTCCGGTTTTGATTCCAGTTCTCGATCAGGATGAAGGCAGCGCCGTAAAAAATCAGGGCGGCCGAAATGACGGCCGGGGTATGAAGATGGGCTTCGATATAACTGTCAAATAGAATGGTAACGGCGGCTCCCGGGATACAGGCAGCGGCGACTTTAAACCAAAGGGAAAAAATCTCCTCATTTATGATGGGCTGGTTTTTATCCCGGAATTGAAAGGGAAACATTTTATCCCAAAACAGCGCCACAACTGCCAGAATCGCACCCAACTGGATGAATACGAAAAACATTTCCTTGAAGGAGGCGCTCATGTTTAAGTGAATGAATTCGTCCACTAAAAGCATGTGTCCGGTACTGCTGATGGGCAGCCATTCGGTAACTCCTTCTACAATTCCAAGAAATATCACTTTCAGTGCTTCTGCAAAATCTAATGTCATAATGAAATCCCCCTTTTAGCTATCAGTTTATGCGGCGTCCGGGGGGATTATTTACCTGAAATCCTAATATTTCACATCAATCTTATATTCTTTCAGCCAGTAATTCACCTGGAGTATATAGGCAAGCATCTGCGGGCCTGCCATCAACTGGCCATACCAGGGTTTTCCGTAATCCGACGGGGAATTTAAAAATTCCTGGATTTTCCGTTTGCTTAAAAACTGCATGACAGGTGAAGTTCCATCGTGCATCATTTCTTTTATTCTGCGTACCAGAAGGGCTTCGTAATTGCGGTCGTAGGTTTTCGGATAAGGCGATTTTTTGCGGAACAGGATTTCGTCCGGCAGAAGGCCCCTTCCCGATTCCCGGAGCAGATATTTGACTACGCCGTCCCTGGTCTTCATATCCCACGGCACATTCCAGATATATTCGATGATCCGGTGGTCTGCAAATGGCACTCTGGCTTCCAGGCCGGAGTACATGCTGGCGCGGTCCATGCGGGTGAGCAGAGTCTGCATGAACCATTTCAGATTCAGATAGGAAATCTCACGCCTCCGGGCCTCTTCTGGGGTGTCATCCGCGCATAAAGGCGTTTCAGCTTTGGATTTGGCATAGGCGGCCGCCACGTAATCATCCATCCGGAGATAATCGAGAAAATCGTCATTTAACAGGGCTTTTCGGGCATTTAAATCCATGGTCCATGGAAATGTATCCGCTTCAAAACATTCCTTTTTATGGAACCAGGGATAGCCGCCGAAGATTTCGTCCGCGCATTCTCCGGTCAGAGCTACTTTGTTGTAGTTTTTTACGAGAGAGCAGAAGTAGAGCATGGAGGAATCCACATCGGCCATGGAAGGCAGGTCATGGGCTTTCACGGAATCATATAAGAGATCGGCCTGGGTTTCGCTTTGGCATTCCAGGTATTTGTGATTGGAGCCCAGAAATGCCACCATTTTATCCACGTAGGGCCGGTCCTGGGACGGCTGGAAGGAGCTGGCTTTGAAATTCTTGTCATTATCTGTAAAATCAAAGGAAAAGGTGTTAAGCTGTCTGCCCTGCTTTTTCAGCTCTTTGGCGCAGATGGCGGATACCAGGCTGGAATCCACGCCGCCGGACAGGAACGTACAGATGGGCACATCAGAAACCATCTGCCTCTTTACTGCGTCATAAACCAGGGAACCGGTTTTTTCGATTGTGGTATCAAGGCTGTCTTCGTGGGGATGGCTGCTTAACTGCCAATAGCGGGTCAGATGGCTGCCCTCAGGGGTGCAGAGAAGATAATATCCGGGCAGCAGCTCATCAATGCCTTGAAAGACGCCGCAGCCATAGGTTTTGGCAGGCCCGATGCTGAATATCTCATTGAGCCCGTTTGAATCAATGACAGGCTTTATGTCAGGGTGGGCGAACAGCCCTTTCAGCTCCGAAGCGAATATGGTTTCCTCACCTCTTTGGGCATAGAAAAGCGGTTTTACGCCGCTCCGGTCCCTGAACAGATACAAGGACTGGTGAACCGGATCTGTGACCGCAAATGCGAATATGCCGTTCATCCGTTTCACAAAGTTAGGCCCGTATTCGATGAAACCGGTTATGACCACTTCCGTATCGCTGGAAGTGGTGAAATGCCATCCTTTTTCCATGAGATCGTGTTTCAGTTCCGCCATATTATACAATTCACCGTTGTATACAATGCCGTAGAGATAGTCCCCGGCCCGCTTAAATATGGGCTGGTGGCCAGTGGTAAGGTCAATGACGGAAAGCCTGGCGTGGCTCAGGCCGAAGTGGGAAGTCAGGCTGGTCCCGCTGTCGTCCGGCCCTCTGTGCCTCTGGACCTTGTTCATATTTTCGAGTATCGTCCTGTAGTATTCCGGGTGTTTATCATAATCGGTATGTGGGTGGTAAAAACCTCCGATTCCACACATATAATACCTCCGTTCCCGCCGTGATGCGGCGTCGTGCTTCCCGTAAGCTTATAAGCCGCGGGAATTTTTATAATAAGAAACAGGCAGTTAAAAACGTACAGGCAAAGCCAATCATGACCGGCAGCAGGTTTTTCCGCGCCAGATCCAGAGGATTGACATTACAAATGGCAGCTACCGGGATCAGGCCCCATGGAACGATGGTCCCGCCGCCCACGAAGATGGCCGTAATCTGTCCGAGGGCCGCTAAAACAGGAACGGATACGTTCATGGCAGAACCAAAGGTATGGGCCAGGGCGCCGGTAAGAGGCAGGCCGGAAAAGCCGGAGCCGTCAAGTCCTGTAAGACCGCCTACAATCATTTGTATGAAGGCAGTCATATATTTATTTAACGGAGCGTTGTTGGCAAGCCATATGGCCCAGTCGTTCATGATTCCGCTTTTGAACTCTCCGCCCATAATCGTGGTGATCCCTTCTCCGCCCAGGAAGAAAAAGGCTCCGATGATGATGACAGGCGCAAAGATGCGGATTGCGAAGAGGAAACCGTCCGTAACATAGCCGGTAACTTTTTCCAGTGCCTGTTTCCGGAATGCTAAAATGGCTCCGGCGCACATCAGGAGAACAGCGGTTCCCGACACGATGCTGGTTGCGTCTCCCCCCTTTAAGTCCAGGATCAGCATGAAAATGATATCGGCAATAAATGCGGCGGGCGTGAGGACCGCTAAAATAACAGCCGCTTTTGTGGGAGCCGTATCCCGTTTTACTTCATTTTCCGACAGGGCCATCACATCAGGGCGCTGGCTCATGGAATTTCTGTTGAGAAAAAAAGCAGAAGCCACAGTAGCGGCTCCCATAACCAGAAAAAGCGGCCTTCCTTCAGAAAGGATGCTGCCGGTGGTGATGCCTGCGGCGCCGGCGGAAATGGCCGGAGCCCCTTGTATAACAAAATCATAGCTGAGGGCGATTCCGTGTCCGAACAGATTCATGGCCATAGCTGCGGCCAGCGGTTTCAACCCGGCTTTTACAGCGAAGGGCAGCATGATTGCCCCTACCAGCGCAACGGATGGGGAAGGCCATAAAAACAGGGAAAACAAAAGCATGGTGATTCCCAGAATCCACCAGGTGACAGAGGGCGAACTCATGATTTTAGACATGGGCCGCATCAGGAGATAGTCGCTCCCTAAATCGGCCAGGCATTTGGACAGGGCGGTAACCAGCGCGATGGTGGCGATGATTTCCATGAATTGAATCGCTGCATAGAGAATAGAATTGAATATCACCTGAATGGCTCCTGTAATGGTTCCAAGACCTGTGAGCCCTAATAAAAATAAAAACGCGATACAGACTAACGGGGTATCTTTACGGCAGATCATAACTGCTAATATGACAATAACGCCAATGAGATAAATATAGTGCAGCGGGGTAAGCACAGTTGCGGTTTCAAGCATGGCGGTCACTCCTGTATTGGAAAGAATATAGTTTATATATATGACATGGTTTGGATTTTGTTTGTAAAAATAATGGTATTTTTTGTGGAAAATGGCTATAATGTTGCATATATCACAGAAAAAAAGCCGCGGTTATGGTAGAATTCTATTAAGAAAATGGGAAGCAAAAGAAAGGGGAATGCAGAATGTATGCGAGTTTTGATGATTCATTAATTACGGGGAATGATATGATAGATTCCCAGCATAAAGAGCTGATCGGAAGGATCAACAACCTGCTGGTTAAGGCGGAGAATAAGCCGGATAAGGTGGATTCCGTTAAGATGCTGGATCATCTGGCGGAGTACACGGAATTTCATTTTGGAGAAGAGGAGAAGCTTCAAAAGGAAATCGGCTATCCGGGTATGGCGGAGCACTTAAAAAAGCATGAAGAGCTGCGCCGTTCAGTACAGGAACTCTATGAGATGCTGGAAGAACAGGAGGGCCCTACGGACGCGTTTGTAGAGCAGGTGAATAAGAAGGTCTTGGAGTGGCTGTACAGCCATATCCAGGGATTTGACCGTTCCGTAGCGGAGTATAAATATATGCGGGACAATAATGACCGGTTATAAGGAAGAGGGGGGAGTGCCGACGGTGTCGGCGCTCCTTTTTACGGTCTGAAAATCCGCATTTTCAAACGATGGAAGGGCTTATTTTCAGAAAAATAAAATCAGTTAATTTATTAGTTTTATTGAAAATGACTATACAAAGGAATATAATATAATTAGAAGTAAAAATATTCTCATTTTAATGGTAGTAAGAGGAGGGGGATTCCATGAATGTTATGTATGTTGTAGCAACTGGTTCATTTGCCGCTCTGATCTACGCTGCCTGCATGTTCATCCGGGTGAAACATCAGCCGGAAGGCAACGCTGAGATGATTAAAATCTCCACTGCGGTGAGAAAGGGGGCCGGCGCCTATTTAAGACGGCAGTATCTGGGAGTGGGCATATTCTTTGCCGTCGTGTTTGTGATACTGCTCTGCATGGCTGCCGGCGGTTTTTTAAGCTTTTTTACACCCTTTGCCTTTCTGACAGGAGGTTTTTTCTCAGGCCTGTCTGGCTTTATCGGAATGAAAACCGCGACTATGGCTAACTGCCGGACGGCTGAAGGCGCCTCTCACAGCTTGAACCAAGGGCTTAAAGCGGCATTTTCAGCCGGTTCTGTTATGGGGTTTACCGTGGTTGGTTTGGGGCTTTTGGATCTGACCATCTGGTATTTTATATTGGATACGGTTTTCCGCTCACTGCCGGAGGCGGAGCGGATCGGGCAGATTACGGCGAATATGCTTACCTTTGGTATGGGAGCCTCCAGCATGGCATTGTTTGCCCGTGTGGGAGGCGGTATTTTTACCAAGGCGGCGGATGTGGGCGCCGACCTGGTTGGAAAAGTGGAAGCCGGCATTCCGGAAGACGATCCGCGGAACCCGGCAGTGATCGCGGATAACGTGGGAGACAACGTCGGGGATGTGGCTGGAATGGGGGCCGATCTTTACGAATCTTATGTGGGCTCCATCGTTTCCACCTCCGCTCTTGCGGTGGCGGCCGGATTTGGAATGAAAGGGGTTGCGGTTCCCATGCTTTTGGCTGCCTTTGGCGTAGCCGCCTCCATGGCCGGAACTCTGTTTGTTAAGACAGATGAGAATGGGACCCAGAAAAGCCTTTTAAAAACCCTGCGCCTTGGAACCCATATCAGCGCGGTCCTGATTGTGATCGGCGCTTATGCCATCATCCATTACCTTCTTCCCGGATACCGGGGAATTTATATCGCGGTGCTGTCGGGGCTGGCAGCAGGAGTTGCAATCGGGGAAGTGACGGAATATTTCACATCCGCTTCTTATAAACCTACAAAGAAATTGGCCGCCTCCAGTGAAACCGGGGCGGGCACTGTGATCATCAGCGGACTGTCCCTGGGAATGCTTTCTACCGTAATCCCTGTCATCATCGTGAGCGCGTCGGTGCTGGTCAGCTATTATTGTTCAGGCGGGGCGGAGAATTTCAACATCGGCCTTTACGGCGTGGGCGTGTCGGCGGTAGGCATGCTGTCCACTCTGGGAATCACCCTGGCCACCGACGCATATGGTCCGGTTGCGGACAATGCCGGAGGGATAGCGGAGATGGCCCATATGCCGCCGGAGGTGAGAAACAGAACGGATGCCCTCGATTCCCTGGGCAATACGACAGCGGCTACGGGGAAGGGGTTTGCCATCGGTTCGGCGGCTCTGACCGCCCTGGCATTAATCGCATCCTACATCGATAAAGTAAAACAGCTCAGTCCGGGAATTGACCTGGATCTGTCCATAACCAATCCCACTGTGTTAATCGGCCTGTTCATCGGCGGCATGCTGCCGTTTTTGTTTGCCTCCCTCACCATGGAGGCGGTGGGAAAAGCGGCCCAGTCCATTGTTCTGGAAGTGCGCCGCCAGTTTAAGGAGATCACAGGGCTGCTGGAAGGAAAGGCGGAACCTGATTATGCCTCCTGTGTGGATATGTGTACCAAATCGGCCCAGAAACTGATGCTGGCCCCGGCGCTGGTGGCGGTGATTGTGCCGGTTGCCGTTGGACTGCTTTTGGGAGTCAATGGCGTGGCCGGGCTTCTGGCCGGCAATACGGTGACCGGATTTGTGCTGGCTGTCATGATGGCCAACGCAGGCGGGGCCTGGGATAACGCGAAGAAATACATTGAGAGCGGAGAATATGGAGGAAAGGGCAGTGAAGAGCATAAAGCGGCGGTAGTGGGAGATACGGTAGGGGATCCGTTTAAGGATACGTCAGGACCGTCCATTAATATACTGATAAAGCTGACTTCTATGGTATCCATTGTGTTTGCGGGGCTGGTTGTGGCGGTGCACCTGCTGTAAAGCCAAGCGTGTAAAGTCAAGCGTGAAGGCATTTTCGAAAATGCCTTCACGCTTGATGTAAAATTAACTGAATATAAGGACAAATGCGAGGACAACATGTACAAAATTAAATTAAATGACCTGAATTTAAACCAAATAATGAATTCCGGCCAATGCTTTCGAATGAAAATAAAAACAGACCAGAAATCAGAAACAGACCAGAAAACAGAAACACCGGTTAAATCCATTTACACCATCACAGCCGCCAACCATTATGTAGAGATTACGCAAAATGAAGACCATTTTACTTTCTCCTGCCGCCGTGATGAATTTGAAACCATCTGGCATCCGTATCTGGATCTGCAGACTGACTATGGTAAAATAAAAGCCGGAATAGATAAAAAGGATGAATATCTCCTGAGAGCCGTGGAATATGGCTGGGGAATCCGTATTCTGCGGCAGGATCTGTGGGAGATGATCATCACTTTTTTAATTTCCCAGAATAACAACGTCTCCAGGATCAGAAACAGCGTGGAAATCCTGAGCAGCCAACTGGGGAAACGCTGTAGTACAGACAGCGGCGGCGTATATAATGCATTCCCCCGGCCAGAGGAGATTTTGGAAGCGGGAATGGAACGCTTGGGGAATATGGGCCTTGGATACCGGGATAAATACATCCTGAAAATGGCGGAGAGCGTGGTAAAAGGGGATTTAAATCTGGATGCCCTCAAGGCGGCGGGGTATGAAGACGCCCATCAGATGCTGACCGCCCAATATGGAATCGGGAAGAAGGTGGCCGACTGCATCTGCCTGTTCGGCCTGCACCATGTGGATGCATTTCCGGTAGATACCCACATAAAAAAGATTCTGAACCGTTTTTATCCCGGCGGATTTCCGTATGAGAATTACCGGGGCGTTTTAGGCATAATTCAGCAGTATATGTTTTATTATGATTTAGAAGGGAAAATGTGATATACTGGTAGCTGAAAGGAGTTGCCTATGCGCCTGGCGGATTTACATATTAAGAATTTTAACACCATACGGGATATGAAGATAACGGAAATTGAAGACGCGCTGATTCTGGTAGGCAAGAACAATACCGGAAAGACGGCAGTGTTAAATGCGGTGCGCGCTTTGTCCGGAGATTATGAGATCACCATTGATGATTTTAATGAAAAACTGCAGAATATAGAGATTAAAGCCCGTCTGGAGATCCTGGAAGAGGATCTTATGATGCTTCATAAAAATGGAGTGGTGAGCCAATATAAGCGTTATGACGCCTGGAAAAGGGATTTTCAGAAGAAACTGCCCTCTTTCCACGATCATATGCTGGAGTTTAAATATGTGGTGAACCAACAGGGCACCATTCGGTACTACGATGGGTTTGAAAAGAATAACCGCTATGTGGCGGAGGTATTTCCAAAGATCTATTTTATCGACACCCAGAGAGAGGTGAGCCAGCTTCAGGAAGCTCTTTTGATGTTCCAGGAAGATGAGCTTTTAAAGCAGATGCGTTCCAACCGCTGCATGTTTACGCCTAATAAAAAATGCAGCCATTGTTTCCAATGCATTGGTCTGATCAACCAGAAAAAGCCGGAAGAGCTCAATGCCTTTGAGACGGCCAGGCTTTTGGAATATAAATTATATCAGCTCAACCTGGACGATTTTGCCCGGCGGGTCAACAGAAATTTCCATAAAAACGGGGGATTTGAAGAAATCCAGTATCTGATTGACTGCGATATTGACCGTTTTTTCAAGGTACAGGCGATTTCATTCAACCGGGAACGGATATCGGCCGGGACGGTGGATAATATGAGCAAGGGCATGAAAAGCATCTATATGCTGTCCCTGTTGGAGACTTATATTGAAGAAGGCAACCGGACGCCCAGCATCATCATGGTGGAAGATCCGGAGATTTTCCTCCACCCCCAGCTTCAGAAGATTTCCGGAGAGGTTTTGTACCGGTTATCCAAGTTAAACCAGGTGATATTCACCACCTATTCCCCCAATTTCCTGTTTAATTTCAACAGCAGGCAGATCAGGCAGGTGGTTTTGGATCAGGAGTACTATGCGGTTGTGAAGGAAAAAAGCAGTATTGACGCCATATTGGATGACTTGGGCTATGCGGCCAATGATTTTATGAACGTCAGCTTTGTATTTATTGTGGAGGGGAAACAGGATAAAAGCCGCCTTCCTCTCTTGCTGGAAAAATATTATTCCGAACTCTATGATGAAGAGGGGCATTTGGCCCGGGTATCCATCATAACCACCAACAGCTGTACCAATATAAAAACCTATGCCAATTTGAAATACATGAACCAGGTGTCTTTCCGGGACCAGTTTTTGATGATACGGGACGGAGACGGCCAGGACCCGGAGGTATTGGCAAAACAGCTTTGCAAATATTACGACGACCGCAGTTTGGAGGATGTGGATAAACTTCCGAAAGTGACCAGAAGAAATGTTTTAATACTGAAATACTACTCATTTGAAAACTATTTCCTGAACCCTGCTGTTATGGCAAAACTTGGGATTGTAAAGGATGAGGAGGAATTCTACCGGATTTTATTCGATAAATGGAAGGAATATCTGCACCGGATGAAAAGCGGCCGGCATCTGATCCAGGTTTTGGGGAAAGACCTGGAGAATCCGGATGATCTGAAAAATCATATGGAGGAGTTTTTGATCTATATGCGGGGCCATAATCTGTATGACATTTTTTACGGCCCCTATAAGGACAGAGAAAATGAAATCCTGAAGCAGTATATCGATCTGGCTCCCCGGGAAGATTTTGCGGATATTCTGGACGCGGTTGACCGCTTTGTATATTTTGATAACAGGAAGAAGAACCAGGCCATATGAACATAACGCAGGAGGACAGGGATTTATTTCATAATTCCTGTGATAAAATTATAGAGAAAGAACGGGAACGGCATGGAATCGGCACATTGGGGGAAAAGACGGTCCATGCAGTGCTCAAACATTACCTGGATCCCCGGGAAGAGTACCATGAGCAGAGGTGCTGCGGGTTCGTTGCTGATATTCTGGCTGAAGGGGAGATCACTGAGATTCAGACCAGAAGTTTTGACCGGCTGAGAAGAAAGCTGGACGCGTTTTTAGATACGTATGAAGTGACCATAGTCTATCCGATCCCATCCCTTAAATGGGTGATCTGGATTGATGAAGAGACTGGGGAGGTGACGGACCGGAGGAAGTCCCCAAAAAAGGGCTCTTATTACCATGTTTTTTACGAATTATATAAGATCAAACAGTATTTAAGCCATCCACGCCTCCATCTGAGGCTGATGCTGATCAGCATGGAGGAATACCGTCTGTTAAATGGCTGGAGCAGGGATAAAAAGCGGGGATCCAGCCGGTATGACCGGATTCCCGTGGACTTGGAAGATGAGCTGTATATCGCCTCTGTGCCGGATTACCGCTATTTTCTGCCGGAATCCCTGCCGCATGAGTTTACGTCCGCTGAATATGCCAAATCGGCAAAACTGACCCTGCGCCAGGCCCAGACGGCCTTAAATGTGCTGACCTGCTTAGAGACTGTGGAAAGGGCCGGGAAGAGGGGGCGCAGCATCCTGTACCGGGCCAATGACAGGGCCGTGTGACGGCCCGGCCGCGGCGAAAAGCCGGTTTTGGCAGGCGCGGGCATCCAGCCCCTTGACGCAGGCAAATTTAATGGGCTGGATCCATAACAGTTCAGAACTGTCTGAACTGCTGCAGTATGAAAAAGCGGTATAGAAGAATCTTCTGAGAGGTATTGACATTATTTGATTCTTACAGTATTATTTTCGATAAAACGGTTCTTTATTAGCCGGAACGCTTACTGTGAGGAGAAAGAAGCCATGAAAAAAGTTGTGAAATTCGGCGGCAGTTCATTAGCCAGTGCAAGACAGTTTAAAAAAGTAGGGGATATTATCCGTTCTGATAAAAGCAGAAGATATGTGATTCCATCCGCACCGGGGAAGAGGAATGATAAGGACGAGAAGGTAACAGATATGCTTTACCGCTGTTACGATGCGGCGGCTTCAGGCGGAAGTTATAAGAAAATATTGGAAAAAATCAAATCCCGCTATCAGGAGATCATTGACGGGCTGGATCTGAATTTGAATCTGGATCATGAATTTGAAACGATTGAGGAGAATTTTATCGCGAAAGCAGGCAGGGATTACGCGGCTTCACGAGGCGAATATTTAAACGGCATCGTTATGGCAAACTACCTCGGATACGAGTTTGTGGATGCGGCAGAAGTTGTTTTCTTCGACGAACACGGAAACTTCCTGGCAGATGAAACCAATAAGGAGCTGTCGGAGAGGCTGGAACACATGGATCATGCGGTCATTCCTGGATTTTACGGTTCTGTTTTCCATGACGGAACGGTTAAAACCTTTTCAAGAGGCGGCTCCGACGTGACCGGCTCCATTGTGGCAAAGGCCATCCATGCGGATATGTATGAAAACTGGACGGATGTGTCCGGTTTCCTGGTAGCCGATCCGAGGATCATTAAAGATCCTGAGGTGATCGAAACGATTACATACAGAGAACTGCGGGAGCTTGCATATATGGGCGCCAGCGTTCTGCATGAAGACGCCATTTTCCCGGTGAGAAAAGAGGGCATTCCGATCAACATCCGCAATACCAATAAGCCGGAAGATAAGGGAACCCTGATTGTGGAAAGCACCTGCCGGAAACCGCGTTATACCATAACGGGAATCGCGGGCAAGAAGGGATTTTGTTCCATTAATATTGAAAAAGCGATGATGAATGCGGAAGTGGGATTTGGAAGGAAGGTGCTGGAGGTATTTGAACGGTACGGCATCTCCTTTGAGCACATGCCGTCAGGCATTGACACCATGACAATTTTCGTTCATCAGGATGAATTTGTAGAATTTGAGCAGTCTGTGATCGCGGGAATCCACCGGGCGGTAGAACCGGATTTTGTGGATCTGGAATCGGATCTGGCCCTGATCGCTGTCGTAGGGCGCGGCATGAGGGCGACGAGAGGCACGGCCGGACGCATTTTTTCAGCGCTCGCCCATGCAAGGGTTAATGTTAAGATGATCGATCAGGGGTCAAGTGAACTGAACATCATCATCGGTGTGAAAAATTCTGATTTCGAGGATGCGATTAAAGCCATTTATGATATCTTCATTACGGCTGAGATTTAATTGACAAGGAGAATATGGCTGCCCTGAAGGCAGCCTTTTCGTGTTTGTGTACGCCTGGTCCGCGGGGGCGGGTTTTGGCAGCGCAGGCAAATAAACAAAATACAGGAGGTAGGAAAGTATGCAATATCGCACGTTTGGCAGCACTGGGGTTAAGGTTTCCGCATTGGGGTTTGGGGCAATGCGCCTGCCGGTTCAATCCGACGGGACGGCAGATGAACAGGAATCCATACGCATGATCCGTCATGCAATTGATAACGGGGTTAATTATGTGGATACCGCATATCCATATATGAATGGAACCAGCGAAATCATTGTCGGTAAAGCGTTAAAGGACGGATACCGGGAGAAAACATACTTAGCCGATAAGCTTCCGGTCTGGAAAGTGGAAGAGGAAGGGGATTTCGAAAAGGTTTTAGAAGAACAGTTACAGAAACTGGATGTGGAATCCATAGACTTTTACCTGCTCCATGCTTTGAGCAGAGACCGGTTTGAGGAAAAGGTGAAAAAGTTCCATTTGGTTGATCATATGATTGAGGCCAAAAAGGCAGGAAAAATTAAATATATGGGATTTTCTTTCCATGATGAATATGATCTGTTCAAAGAGATTATCGATTATACGGATGCCTGGGATTTCTGCCAGATCCAGTATAATTATATCAATACCGATTACCAGGCGGGGCAGGCCGGACTGGAGTATGCGGCTTCAAAGGGGCTGGGTGTGATTGTGATGGAACCTCTTTTAGGGGGACGCCTTGCCCAGCTTTCGGATCATGTGGCGGAAACATTTTCTGCGGACAAGACCGCAGTGGAACACGCGCTGGATTTTGTGTGGGATCAGGAGCCGGTCAGCCTGCTGTTAAGCGGCATGAGCACCTTTGGACAGGTGGAAGAAAACCTGAAATATGCGGATGCAAGCCGGGTGGGAATGCTTTCGGATGAAGAGAGGGCCTGCTATGTAAGAGCGAAAGAGGTCTTTGACAAAATGGCCCTTGTGCGCTGTACGGCATGTGAATACTGTATGCCGTGCCCCTTTGGCCTCAATATACCGGAAATTTTCAAGATTTATAATAACTTCGGCGTCCGGGGGAAAGATAAAGCGAAAAAGGAATATGATGAGCTGGAAGTGAAAGCGGATGCCTGCCGCACCTGCCGCCGCTGTGAAAATGAGTGCCCGCAGCATATTGAGGTGAGCCGGGTGATGAAGGATATTGCAGAGCTGTTTGGGTGATCTGCCGAGGTACTTTACCGTTGTGTTTTTTGACGAAATGGTGTAAATTAGATAAAAAGCCGTCAGAGTGCATTTGAAAATTTGAGCGCACTTTGGGGCGGGAGAGGAGAGATTTTATGAACGAAAATCCAATGGAATTATTTGATATGAAGGTTGCCCATGTGGGAATCAATGCGGCAGGCCCGGAGGAAGGAAACGGCTGGGCGGATGAATTCGCGGCCCTGATGGGACTTCCTAAGAGAGAAACGCCGGTTTCCTATTTTTCGGGTGATCTGGTGGAGATCATGAAACAAAACGGACGCGGAACAAAAGGACATATCGGCTTTTCTGTTAATAACTGCGAAAAGGCGATGGAGTTTTTCGCGGCCCGGGGTGTGAAATTCATTGAAGCGTCCAAGAAATTCGATGGAAACGGCGCCTGTACGTTCGCTTATTTTGACGGAGAGATCGGTGGATTTGCAATTCATCTGATTCAGGCCCAGTAATATGGGCAAAGTTGTAATTATAGGCGGCGGGGCGGCAGGTATGGCGGCCGGCATCGCAGCCGCCGGTCATGGCCATGAAGTGCATATCTATGAGAAAAACGAAAAATTGGGAAAAAAGATTTATATCACAGGAAAGGGACGCTGTAATGTGACCAATGCCTGCGATATGGAAACCTTGTTTCAAAGCGTGGTGACTAATTCCAAATTCCTTTACAGCAGTTTTTATGGGTTTAATAACTATGATGTGATGGATTTGGTGGAGGCGGCTGGATGTCCTCTAAAGACCGAACGGGGCGGCAGGGTTTTTCCGGTTTCGGACAAGTCGTCGGATATTATAAGCGCTTTTTCCGGAAAACTCAGGGATTTGGACGTACAGGTCCACCTTCATGAAGAAGTCAGGGAATTGACGGTGGAGGATGGGATCTGCCGTGGGATTGTACTGAAAAAGAACCGGGAAAAAGTCAGGGCGGACGCTGTTATCGTATGTACAGGCGGATTATCCTATCCAACGACCGGCTCCACCGGCGACGGATACCGGTTTGCCAAGTCTGCGGGCCATACCGTCACGGATTTATCCCCGGCCCTGGTGCCATTTGAAACCAGGGAGCAGGTGGTGAAGGACTTACAGGGGCTTGCGCTGAAGAATGTGGAAGCGGCCATTTTTAAGGGGAATAGGGAACTGTACCGGGAGTTCGGAGAGATGCTGTTCACCCATTTCGGAGTGAGCGGGCCGGTTTTGCTGAGCGCCAGCAGCTATGTGGCAAAAGAGCTGAAAAAGGAGCCGCTGGTTTTATCCATTGACTTAAAACCGGCTCTTACGGAAGAACAGCTGGATGCCAGAATCCTGAGGGAGTTTGAAGGCGCCATCAACAAACGGTTTAAGAATGCCCTGGCCCACCTCTATCCGGCCAAAATGATTCCGGTTATGATTGAACGGAGCGGCATACCGCCTGAGAAAAAGGTGAATGAGGTTACAAGGCAGGAGCGCCAGGATTTGATTGACGTGACAAAACATTTCCGTCTGACCCTCACCGGCCTCAGAGACTATAAGGAGGCCATTATCACCCAGGGAGGGGTTGCAGTTAAGGAGATTAATCCGAAAACCCTGGAGTCCAGGCTGGTAAAACACCTTTATTTTGCGGGCGAGGTGCTGGATGTGGACGCTGTAACGGGCGGATTTAATCTGCAGGCTGCGTGGTCAACCGGCTGGGCTGCGGGCACCTATGCCTGTCAATAGACTTGGCCCGGGAAGTTTAAGGAGGATGCATTGGTATGCAGATGAAAAATAATTTTAATATAGCCATTGACGGCCCGGCTGGAGCCGGAAAAAGCACAATTGCCAAGGCGGTTGCCGGGAAACTGGGTTTTATCTATGTGGACACAGGGGCCATGTACCGTGCCCTGGCCCTGCATTTTTTAAGGCTGGAAATTGATCCGGCGGACGAAGGGCAGATTGCCCGGGCCTGTGAAGATGTGGATGTGACCATCCGTTACCAGGACGGAGTCCAGCAGGTGATTTTAAACGGTGAAGATGTATCCGGCCTGATCCGGACGGAAGAGGTGGGCAATATGGCTTCATCCACCAGCATTTACCGGCCGGTAAGGGAAAAACTGCTGGATCTGCAGAGAAATCTGGCGGCTTCGTCCAATGTGATTATGGACGGCCGCGATATCGGCACCTGTGTGCTCCCTGACGCGGACGCCAAGATTTATCTGACGGCCAGCAGCAGCGTCCGGGCACAGCGACGGTATAAAGAGCTGGCAGAAAAAGGTGTTGTGTGTAATTTGGAAGAAATTGAGCAAGATATAATAGAAAGGGACCAGCGTGACATGAACCGGGAGATCGCGCCGCTCAAACAGGCGCCTGACGCGATTCTGGTGGATGGATCGGATATGAGCATTGACCAGGTGATCGACGCCATCATCCAGGTGGCCGTGTCACGGGGGCTTAGGGTGGCCGGATGGAAGTAACCGTCGCAAAGACAGCCGGTTTCTGTTTTGGTGTAAAACGCGCTGTGGATAAGGTTTATGAGCAGATCCGGACAGCGGATAAGCCCATCTATACCTTTGGTCCTATTATACACAACGAAGAAGTTGTAAAAGATTTAGAAGAAAAAGGAGTTCAGGTTTTAAACTCGGAAGAAGAGCTTGAAAAACTGGAATCCTGTATCGTTGTAATCCGTTCGCATGGAGTTGGAAAACATATTTATGATCTTTTGAAATCAAAAAATATTGATATTGTAGATGCAACCTGCCCGTTCGTGACGAAAATCCACAAGATAGTCCAGGAACAAAAGGCGGCGGGGCGCAGGGTTATCATTATTGGAAATGAGCATCATCCGGAAGTGGAGGGGATCAGAGGCTGGGCGGAATCGTCCGCCATTGTGCTGGAAACACCCGAACAAGTTGATAATTTAGGCTTTCCGGAGGGTGAAAAACTGTGTATCGTGTCACAGACGACATTTAATTACAATAAATTTCAAGAATTAGTTGAAAAAATTTCAAAAAAGGGTTATGATATACTTGTTTTAAATACGATTTGCAATGCAACACAGGAAAGACAAGTGGAGGCAAAACGTATAGCATCAGAAGTGGACGCCATGATTGTAATTGGCGGCAGGAACAGTTCAAACACTCAGAAGCTGTACGACATCTGTAAAAAAGAATGTAAAAACACTTGCTACATCCAGACACTAAGCGATTTAAATCCTGAAAGTGTAACTTCTGTGCGCAGCGTAGGTATTACAGCAGGGGCTTCAACCCCCAATTATATTATTGAGGAGGTTCATACTAATGTCAGAGTTAAGTTTTGAACAAATGTTAGAAGAATCATTAAAAACAATACGTACAGGAGAGGTTGTCACTGGTAAGGTCATCGATGTTAAAGAAGATGAAATCGTCTTGAATATAGGCTACAAATCCGATGGTATTATCACTCGTAACGAGTATACCAATGAGCCCAATGTTGATTTGACAACTCTTGTACAGGTTGGCGAAGAGATGGAAGCAAAAGTCGTTAAAGTGAACGACGGCGAAGGCCAGGTAGCATTATCTTATAAGAGACTGGCAGCAGACAGAGGCAACAAGAAATTGGAAGAAGCTTTCAACAACCAGGAAGTTCTTACCGCTAAAGTTGCTCAGGTGCTTGACGGAGGTTTAAGCGTTGTAATCGATGAAGCGAGAATCTTCATCCCGGCAAGCCTTGTATCCGATACTTATGAAAAGGATCTGTCCAAGTATGCAGGAAAAGACATTGAATTCGTAATTACGGAATTCAATCCTAAGAGAAGAAGAGTGATCGGCGACCGCAAACAGCTTATGGTAGCTAAGAAGGCTGCTCTTCAGAAAGAATTATTCGAAAGAATCCACATTGGCGACGCTGTTGAAGGCGTTGTTAAGAACGTTACCGATTTCGGAGCATTTATCGATCTGGGCGGAGCGGACGGACTTCTTCACATCTCTGAGATGTCCTGGGGCCGTGTAGAAAGCCCTAAGAAAGTTTTCAAAGCCGGAGATAAAGTTAAGACTTTAATCAAAGATATTACCGGTGAAAAGATCGCGTTGAGCCTGAAGTTCCCTGAACTGAATCCATGGGCTAATGCTGCTGAGAAATATGCGGTAGGCAACATCGTTGTGGGAAGAGTTGCGCGTATGACCGATTTCGGCGCATTCGTGGAATTAGAGCCTGGCGTGGATGCCCTGCTTCATGTATCCCAGATTTCCAGAGAGCATGTAGAGAAACCTTCCGATGTTTTAAATGTTGGACAGGAGATCGAAGCACAGGTTGTTGACTTCAATGAAGAAGACAGAAAAATCAGCCTGAGCATGAAAGTTTTACAGGCGGCTGCTGAAGCTCCTGTAGTTGATGACGGCGATGTTGCTGATGTTGACATCGATGCAGTTGCCGCTTCTGAAGAAGAATAAGATGAATGAATGAACCCTGCCGGTTTGCGGCGGGGTTCTTTTTACTTCCGGTGTAAAACGTTGGAAGGCCCAGACTAAACTACAGCGATATAAAGAAGATGGGAAACGGTTACCGGAATCCCTGTTATACAACCTTTCACGTCCAGTGTACATGCCGCATATAATGTAAGACAGAAAGGATGTGAATTTTTTTATGATTCAAGTATCGACCCAGGCGGAGCTTCAGGCTGCAATCGCGGCGCAGGAAACCGATATTGAAGTAACCGCCGATATTAAGACAGATGCCTCGCAGAGGATCAACTATGCCGCCATGATTTCAAGTGGAGCGGGCGGCCCTTATACACTGACCAGGGCCGGCGGCCATAATGGTTCATTGTTTTTTATCGGGGATCACGGCTCGCTAACCCTGACAAATATCATATTGGACGGGGATAAGGTGACCGAAATGCCTTTGGGCAGCACGGGAGACAGGACACTGTTTGAACCGCGGCAGGAGGTGGGATTCGTGGTGACCTACACCGGCAACGACGAGGGTGGGCCACCGGCTGAAAATGTCCCACCGCCTCAACAAGTGCGGGTGGGGGAAAGGGAAACCCTGTCCGAACAACGGCCCACCCGTGAGGGATATGTGTTTGCCGGATGGAATACCGACCCCTTCGGCGGCGGCACGGCGTATCAACCCGGAGATGATATCTACGTTACGTCGGACTTAACTTTGTATGCCCAGTGGGAGGCAGCGCCGCCCGCGGTCCACCTCATCACCTACGAACCAAACGGTCCGTCCGTGGAAGGGCTTCCGGACCAGCAGGAGGTCTCAGAGGGTGAGACGGTCTCCCTGTCCGCTGCGGTCCCCACACGGACTGGCTACCGCTTCCTGAATTGGAACAGCCAGCCGGACGGCTCCGGCACGGCCTACCAGCCGGGCCAGACGGCTGGCCCACTCTATGCAGACCTCACACTTTATGCCCAGTGGGAGGCAATACCGCCCACATTCCATCTCCTGACCTACGAGGCCAACGATGCCGGAGGCCCGCCCGCCCAGTGGATTCCATTTCCACAGCAGGTGCCGGAAGGCCAGATCATCTCACTGTCTGACGCGGTCCCCACCCGAGAGGGCTATCTCTTTACCGGCTGGAACACCCTGCCCGACGGGAGCGGAACGTCCTATCAGCCCGGCGGGGCGTTTGGTCCTATTTTTTCTGACGCCAGCCTCTACGCCCAGTGGATCGCCCAGCCACAGCCCTGCTATACGCTGACATACTGTGGCAACGACGCCGGAGGCCCGCCTGCCCGCTGCATTCCATCTCCCGAGCGGATCCTGGCAGGTCAGTGTACCCGGATTTCCTGCAGTTCTCCCTGCCGGGCCTGCAGCGCTTTTACCGGTTGGAATACCGATCCATGCGGAAGGGGACAAATGTTTTGTCCGGGGCAGACCATTGGCCCGGTGACCGGGGATATCTGCCTCTACGCCCAGTGGAGACGGCTGCCGCCGCCTAAGCCCGTTATATCTGCCGCAGAGGATCTGACCGACAAATGATAACGAGTAAGTGGCGTTAATACTGAGTTTTTTGGTATTTGTTCAGACTGCACTATCTGACGGTAGAGAAGGCATAAGGAGGATGGAGCGATCCATATCCCATAACCCTTCGACAGCGTTCAAATGGTGCAGTTTTTTTGTATTAAACTTCTAAAATCAACATAGAAGCGCTACACCAGCGTGTTTCTGGTTATACAGATTGCCAGAAACGCCGTTTACAGGGAATGGGGCAAATTTAAGGTTATTGCAAAGAGGACTGCCAGAGAAAGCACCCCCTCATGAACGAGGGCTGTGAATAGAAATATTTTTTTATAAATTTTATAATATTGCATTGACATATAATATTATATGTCGTATAGTATAAACATACTATATGATATATAATATAGTGTGGACGATAATATTATATAAGAATAGGAGCATGAATATGGTATTCAATACAGGAGCGGCCCTTCTGGATGCGATTGTACTGGCAGTGGTATCGAAGGATGGGGAAGGAACGTATGGGTATAAGATCACCCAGGATGTCCGCAGTGCGATTGAGTTGTCGGAATCGACTTTGTATCCCGTGCTCAGGCGTCTGCAGAAGGAAGAATGTCTGGAAGTTTACGATTTGGCAATTGATGGGAGAAACCGCAGATATTATAAGATCACCGAAAAGGGAAGAGTCCAGTTGAATCTCTATAAGGGAGAATGGGGAAGCTATTCCCAGAAGATATCCAAAATATTCGAGGAGGCAGTATGATGAACAGAGAGATATTTATGAAGGAATTAGAATATCTGCTTCAGGATATCCCAGAGGAAGATAAGGCGGATGCTTTAGACTATTACAGAGATTATTTGGAAGAGGCTGGGGAAGAGAATGAAGAGGCAGTGATTAAGGAGTTCGGCAGTCCGGAGCGAATCGCGGCGATCATCCGTTCGGATTTGACCGGAAACCTGGAGGAAGGCGGAGAATTTACAGAGAATGGGTATCAGGATGAGCGGTTTAGGGATCCTAACTACCAAATGACTCAACGGTATGACCTGCCGGAAGTCCAGAGCAGTACGCAGGATTACAGTACGAAACCGGAGAGGAACAGCCATTCAGGCATGAACCAGGTGCTGAAGGTCATTTTGTGGATTGTGCTGATCTGTGTGGCGGCTCCCGCGGCGCTGGGGATTGGAGGCGGAATATTGGGAGTGGTATCAGGGCTGGCCGCCGCCTTCCTGACGATTATCGTTTTAGTGGGCGTAATCACCCTGGTGCTGTTTATAGGGGCAATTGCCTGTGGCGTTGGAGCGGTTATCTTGTTGTTTTCCAACCCGGCTGCGGCATTTTTGTTTTTAGGTATTGCGGTTCTGCTGGCCGGCCTCACACTTTTAAGCGTGGTGGTATGTATCCTGTTTTATGGAAAGTTTCTTCCTTTCCTGTTCAGAAGCGTAACGGACGGCATCAGCAGACTGGTTCACAGAGGGATCAAACGGTAGAGAAGGAGGGCAGTTATGAAGAAATTGATTAAAGTTTGTCTGATCACCGGTATTATCTGTGTTTTTATCGGAGGCGGTATTACGGCAGCAGCGGCAGTGATGGGCGGCGCCATGGCGATGGGGAATTATGAAAAGTCTTACTGGTGGAGTGACCATTGGCTGGATGCGGTGGATCACGGGCTGGACGGTTTGGATGAGAAGATGGATGAACTGGGCATACGGCATGAAGAGGTTACCCGTGTGGCTGTTGAGGACGTCAGGATGACATTTTCAGATGTAAGGAATCTCGATCTGGAAGCGGGAGCGGGGAATATCAAAATTGTGGAAGATGACACGGGCGGAGAGGTTTACGTTGATTTGGAAGATGATACATTTTACCAATGTTACCTGGAGCATGACACATTGAAACTTAAAATGGATAAGAGCCGCAGATGGGTCAATCTTAAAAACGATGACCTGAGAGGGAATGTGACCATTACCATACCGGCGGACTATACATTTCATGAAGTGGATTTGGAGATCAAAGGTGGGAATTTTGAGGCCGAAAGGATAAATGCGGATTCTCTTGAGATCGAGGTTAAGGCAGGGGAACTGGTGATTTCAGATGGGAAACTGGGCACGCTGTCGGCTGAAACCAGCGCAGGCTCTGTTTACTGCCGGGCGGAGGTGTCAGGAAATGTTGATGCAGAGTGCAAAGCGGGATCGATTGAATTTCTTCTGTCCGGTAAAGAAGAGGATTATAATTATGATCTGGAGTGCCGCGCAGGCAGTATGAAGGTTGGAGATGCGGTTTATGAAGGTATGAAGTTTGAAAAAACAGTTGATAACGGCGCAGGCAAACGGGCAGAACTGGAATGCTCGGCCGGAGAGATTATTATAGGCTTTGAATCATAGAATCAATGCCTGGAAGCCTTTACTATTATAGAATAACAAGCCGTTTGCGGCGGAAGGAGAAAAGATATGGAACCTAAGAAATTATATCGTTCAACGAGAGATAAGATGTTATGCGGAGTTTGCGGAGGAATTGGAGAGTATTTTAACATAGATGCTACCATTATCCGTCTGGTGTGGGCGATTCTGGCCTGTTCGGGGACCGGGATCCTGGTTTATTTCATAGCCGCCATCATTATCCCTGTTGAACCGGATTACAAGTAAGGATATGGTTCCTTTTATCGATCAGGTGTGAAATCCATTGCAGTGGAAATCCCCTGTTAAAATTGAATAGGCGGATCAAAAACGGGTATACTCCATTCGAAGCGTATTATAAACAGCGCTTAATGAAAGGAGTATACCCGTTTATTATGACTAAAAAGAAAAATGAGGAGCCATTTGACCCGAAAAATATGAAACCGGAAGATAAATTGAAGTTTGAGATCGCAACAGAGCTGGGGCTTGATGATAAGGTGATTAAAGAGGGCTGGAGAAGCCTGACTGCAAAGGAAAGCGGCAGAATCGGCGGTCTTATGACGAAAAGAAAGCGTGAAATGAAAAAAGAGGCACTGGAAAAATCGGTTTAATTGATTACAAGTTGCATGTACATGAAAAATCTCATATAATTGAGAGGAGCGCCGGCCGGAATGCTGTTGTCAGCCATTTGGCCGGCTGCAAAAGTCTGCAAGACGGCATGGAGGATTAGGATGAAGCTGGAAATCATTAGCTTTACGGAACAAGGAGCCGGGTTATGTGCCAAACTGCTGACGGCGTTTCGCAGTCGTGGGGAAGAATGCCGGGGATTTATTCTTGGAAGATATATGAAGCAGGAGTATGAGGATGCCGGTCTGGAAAAGGTTTCCGCCACGCTGACGGAATGGACAAAAGAAGCATTTCTTTCAGCGGACGGGGTGATTTTTATAGGCGCGGCAGGGATTGCGGTGCGTGCCGCTGCGCCTTACATAAAGAGCAAGGCTGAAGATCCGGCTGTGGTGGTCATAGACGCGGGAGCTTCCTTTGCAATATCGCTGTTATCCGGCCATTTGGGCGGAGCCAATGATTTGGCGAGGACGGCCGCCAAAATTACAGGGGCTGTCCCGGTTATTACGACGGCCACAGATGTAAACGGCCGCTTTGCGGTGGATGAATTTGCCAGGAAAAATGGTCTGCTGCTGACGGATCTCTACAAGGCCAAACGGATTTCCGCTGATATTCTGGATGGCAGGCCAGTTGGTTTTTTTAGTGATTTTCAAACCGTGGGCCAGCTTCCCGATGGGCTGGAAGCGGATCAATGGACGGAGAACCGGATTCTCGTTACATATAAGGACCAAAAAGAGGAAGGCGGTCTTTTGCTGGTTCCCAAATCCGTGGTTATCGGCATCGGGTGCAGGAGAGGAACCGGAGAAGCGGAAATCGCAGAGCGGGCTAAATGCCTGCTTGAGGAAATGAACATCTCTAAGTCTGCGGTTGCTGCTGTGGCGAGTATCGATTTAAAACGGGATGAGGCCGGTCTGCTGGCATTTGCAGAGCAGATGGGGGTTCCAGCGGTTTTTTTTACGGCGGAAGAACTGAGCGCTGCCCAAGGCAGTTTTGAGGAGTCTGAGTTTGTGAAAAAGACAACGGGAGTCGGCAATGTGTGTGAACGGGCTGCTGCGCTGGCTTTGGCGGAAGACGGACAGAATGAACTGCTGGCGGGAAAGCGGTCAGGCGGAGGGATTACGATGGCTCTTGGCCTGATCAGGCGGAAGATCAGATTTGAAGGAGGAACCAGTGAAGGAGTTTAAAAGTTATCCCAGGATTATGCTGGCGGCAGTGTCGAGCGGGAGCGGTAAAACAACAATTACCTGCGGACTTTTGCAGGCGATGATAAACAGGCGCATAAAATGCGTGTCATTTAAATGCGGGCCGGACTATATTGATCCGATGTTTCATAAATATGTTCTTGGGGTGCCGGGCGCCAATCTGGACAGTTATTTTTTGACGAAAGAGCAGATAAGAGATCATTTTACCGATACGGCGGCAGATGCGGATTTATCTGTGATCGAAGGCGTGATGGGATATTATGACGGGTTGGCAGGAACCAGCGTCAGCGCCAGCTCCTATGATATAGCTGGAATCACCGATACCCCGGTCATTTTAATCGTGAACGGGAAAGGGGCCAGCCTGTCCCTAATACCGGTAATCAAAGGCTTTTTGGAGTATGTGCCGGATTCCAGGATCAAAGGAGTTATTCTGAACCGGACCACGAAGGAGATGGCAGCCAGGCTGACGCCCCTGATAGAAAAACTGGGGGTTTCTGTAATCGGATACATCAGAAACAATGAGGAAATGAACCTGGACAGCCGCCATCTGGGGCTTGTTATGCCTCAGGAATATGAGGATTTAAGGGACAGGATTGACAGGATTGCAAAGGAACTGGAAGAGACGCTGGATCTGGATATGTTATTAAAGACTGCATCGGAAGCGCCGCCTCTTCCAAAAGATAACACAAGCGGAAAACGCGCGGCCATGGCTGAGGTGAAAATCGGCGTGGCCCGGGATGAGGCCTTCTGTTTTTATTACCAGGAAAATTTAAAGCTTTTACAGGAACTTGGGGCGGAGCTGATTGAATTCAGCCCCCTGAGGGATCATGCGCTCCCCAATGGCCTGGATGCTGTTTTGCTGGGGGGAGGGTATCCGGAACTCTATGCGAAACAATTGTCGGAGAATCAGGGGATGCTGGAAAGTATGCGTGCTTCTGTTGAAAACGGAATATTTCTGCTGGCAGAGTGCGGAGGCTTTTTATACCTTCATGATACTCTGGAAGGGAGCGACGGGGCCTGTTACCCCATGCTTGGCATCATCCATGGAGACGCATACAGGACAAAGCGGCTGTCGCGTTTCGGATACATTGAACTGTCTGATAATACAGGCAGGATAAAGGCGCATGAATTTCATTATTGGGACAGCACTTCGCCGGGGGATGGCATGACGGCGGTCAAGCCGCTGAACGGCAGAACGTGGCATTGCATCCATAAAGGTGAACATATGATAGCGGGATTTCCGCATCTTTATTACTCGTCAAACCGGGAAATGGTTAAAAAATGGATCGATCAATTGAGAAAGGGGACATCATAATATGGCAGTTACTTGTAAAGAAGCGAGGGAACGGCTGGGCAGACGGCCAAAAGCAAAATTGGGCTTTTTTCCAACTCCGTTTTATAAACTGGAGAACCTGTCTGAAAAGCTGGGAGTGAATTTATACATAAAGAGGGATGATTTTACGGGAATGAGCCTGTTCGGGGGGAATAAAATCCGCAAACTGGAGTATTTGATAGGAGAAGCGGTGGAACAGGGCTGTGATTATGTATTCACTTACGGTGCGACCCAGTCCAACCATGCGATGCAGACTGTGACGGCCTGCCGCAGGTACGGCCTTCATCCGGTCATATATCTGGTTGCCATTGTAAAGCCGGATGAAGAGGATATCCGTTCCAACCTTCTGCTGGACAGGATTATGGGGGCGGAAATCCACATTGTTGAAATGCTGGAGGGAGAAACAGAGGCGGATGCGGAGGAGCGTTCTTTTGTTATGGCCAGGGAGCACATAGCCAGACTGGAAAAAGAAGGCCATAAATGCTATGACGTGCCCATGGGTGGTGCCAGCCCTGCGGGTTCTCTGGGATTTGTGGAAGGGTTTGTGGAGCTGGAAGAACAACTGGAACAGATGAACCTGAAAATGGATTACATTTTCCATGCGACCGGAACAGGCGGGACCATGGCGGGATTGGCGGCAGGTAAAAAACTTGTGGGATCCGCAGCAAAAATCATCTCAGTCAACGTGAGTGAAAAAAACAGCGGATATCCGGCCAAATGCGCGGAATTGGCAAATGATAGCCTGAAACTGATTGGAACGGAACGTCTGGTTGATGAAAAGGAAGATATTCATACGGACCTGAATTATTACCTTCCAGGTTATGAAATCCCCAACCAAGGCGCAACGGAAGCCATCCGCATGCTGGCCCGGGAAGAAGGCCTGTTTTTAGACCCGGTATATACAGGAAAAGCCTTTGCCGGTTTAATTGATTATATCCGCACCGGAAAGGTGGAACAGGGAAGTAATGTGATGTTCTGGCATACGGGAGGAGCTACGGCTTTGTTTGCGGAGAAGGAGATTTTGGGGGAAGTGGCTGGGGAGGAATAAAATTGGGGGTTAATTAGTGAACGTTACGCAGAAAAGCGGGACGAGGGGACGGAGGGGATGGTTGGATGGGGCGGGCCAAGGGGCATCCTTCGGGGATGAAAACCAGCTTCCAACCGTAAGTGAAACTAAGGCTCCAGGGATGGAAAAAGACGGTCCGATGCCCATTCACGGTAA
>NZ_WQPN01000176.1:65961-97279 GCF_018785315.1 Clostridium sp. MCC353
CTTTCACTAACGGTTTCCAGATGGCTTTCATCCCCGAAGGATGCCCCTTGGCCCGTCCCATCCAACCATCCCCTCCGTCCCCTCGTCCCGCTTTTCTGCTGGTTTTCTCTGGAGCAAGGTATTAAAAGCAAATTTAACATAAAGGGTGAAGGTATTTTCAAAAATGCCTTCACCCTTTAATGCAAATCCCCACACCATTTAACATTAACCCTAAAGTCATTTTCGAAAATGCCTTGACCTTTTACTGTTAATCCCCACGTCAGTTACTTGAAATGACTATGTCATAATCTGTACTAAATACCAAACAACGTCTCAAGCAAACGCATCTTTGCTTTTTCTATGGTTTCTTCCCAATCTTTTTTATCTGTAGCTCAGCCGGTACACAGCCATGAAGACGGGGAATCTGGGGCAGGCGGCCGTGGATGAGAGGAATTGGGGGGCATATGCAGACGCTTAGAAATACTTGGTCTTCAAGGGCGAAAAAAGACAGGCAGAAACTGAATTCCGAATCAGTTTCTGAGGTGCCCACTGAACGGTGAAGTCCATAAAGAGTTCACCGTGAATGGGCACCGCATTGTCTTTTTTCGTCCTTGAAGGCCTTAGTATTTCTTAGGGTCGGAATCCGCCCTCCAATTCCTCTCATCCACGGCCGCCTGCCCCAGATTCCCCGTCTTCATGGCGTCACTTCTGCCAATTCGTTAAATAAAGATTTCCCCATCCTATAATTCCCGTTGGCTTAACCGGCTGTTTTGGTATTCCCCGGAAAAGGTGACGTCATCGCCGAACCAGGCGGGGGGATGGAAGGAGGAGGCGTCCTGTTCATTTTCAAATTCCACTTCCGCCAGCATCAGACCTTTGAAAGCCCCTTCGAATATGTCCAGTTCAATAGTCAGAGTGCTTTCCGGGGCTAAAGGGATTAAATACCGTTTTTTAGTCAGTATATTTCCATCCGCTTTTTGCAGCAGATGTTCATAAGAAGCTTTGGTGAGAGGAAGATTGTATTCTTCCCTTACCATCAGCCCTTTTGATTTGTAGGTCAAATAATAAGAATCGTCTTCTTTTCTTACTCTTACCACGGGCGAGGTGCTCAGATATCCCTGTTCAATCTGATGAAAGGGATAGGAAGTATAATCTTCAGGGGGTGATGTTATTAGATATTTCCGTTCTATTTCCATAAAAATCCTCCATGACGGAGCGTTTTTTCTCAAATACTGCGCAGGCGTGAATGTCAGATTCTTAGCTGCGATTCAAGGATGTGGCTCCGTAATAAATTTGAGTGTAAAATTAAGTCATTAGGATTATTTTTAACATCAAGGGTGAAGGCATTTTTAAAAATGCCTTCACCCTTGATGTTAAAAATATGGTATCATGAATGAAGGCGTAAGACAAGGCCGTATTTTGCAGCTTTTCGCCGCACCCAGCTCAAAGAGAATTTCACGAGAATATACGGTTTTAATACTGCTAATTGCGCATAAGTAAAATGCGTGCTAAAATAGGCATAATATGGAAAAATATGGAGGACTGGCTGATGAAGAAGATTATAAGAACGGCGCTTTTTTGTTTCCTGGCATTTGGCCTTGCGGCGTGTTCAAAAAAGGGGGAGCATGGTCTGTCTGCGAAAAACCCGGTGGTTATTACGATATGGCATTATTATAACGGAGCGCAGTTGGAAGAATTTGACGCTCTGGTGAAAGAATTTAATGAAAGCGTGGGTATGGAAAAGGGAATTGTTGTGGAAGCATTTAACCGCGGCAGCATTAATGATTTGAGCCAGGCGGTTCAGGACAGCCTGGAAGGAAAGGTCGGTTCGGATAAGCTGCCCAACGCATTTGCAACCTATGCGGATACGGCATATGTGATTGATAAAGCCGGCATGGCGGTTGATATAGGCAAGTACCTGACTGCGGATGAGATTGCCGAGTATGAGGACGCCTACATCGAAGAGGGACGGTTCCCCACCAATGAGCAGATTAAACTGTTTCCAATCGCGAAATCAACAGAGGTATTTGCCATTAACACAACCGACTGGAAGAAGTTTTCAGAGGCCACAGGTGCGTCGGATGAAACATTTGCCACTTGGGAAGGAATTGCCAGGACTGCGGAAGAGTATTATAAATGGACGGACAGCCTGACGGAGGAGCCGGATGACGGAAAGGCCTTTTTTGGAAGAGATGCCTTTGCCAATTATATGATAATCGGAAGCTTACAGCTCGGTCATGAGATATTCAAAGTGAGCGATGGGAAAATGACCATTGATTTTGATAAAGATGCGATGAAACGGATTTGGGATAATTATTATGTGCCATATGTCAACGGTTATTACGCTTCCTATGGAAAGTTCAGAAGTGATGATGTTAAAACCGGTGATTTGCTGGCTTTTGTAGGATCCACCAGCGGAGTCACCTATTTTCCGTCCAGCGTGACGAAAGAGGACGGAACCAACTATGAAATTGAGAATGATATCTATCCTCTGCCCAATTTTGAGGGAACAGAACCATACGCAGTCCAGCAGGGAGCGGGGATGCTGGTTTTAAAATCAGAAGAAGTAAAGGAATATGCCACCATAGAGTTTTTAAAATGGTTCACTCAGACAGATATCAATCTTTCCTTTGCCGCAAATTCCGGATATCTGCCGGTTAAAAAGGATGCAAAGGACGGCAGCAAGCTGGAGAAGTTTTTTGAGGAAACCGGCGATCAGGAGCGGATCACCCTTAAAAAGTGTCTGGATATCGGCCTGAATGTGGTCTCTGATTATAAGCTGTATACGACAAAACCCTTTGAATATGGCAATGAAGCCCGTGAAGTGTTAAATTCCAGTATGCAGCAGAAGGCGCAGGATGACAGAGCTTTGGTGGAGAAGGCCATTGCAGACGGGAAAACCCGGGAAGAAGCGGTGAAGCCTATCGTTACAGATGAAAACTTTGAACAGTGGTACGGTGATACATATAATAAACTAAAAGCTTTTGGAGAATAAAATGATAGATAGGTCGAAGTCAATCCGTACAAAATTATTACTCCCCCTGCTTGTGATCATGATGATACAGGCGGTCCTTTTTGTGGCAGTCATTACATTTGGCGGAGTGTTTCGCAATCTGAAAATGAATGCGATAGATATTTTGCGGGAAAATACGGAAAACAGCCGACTGTATCTTGAAAAGGAGATCATTCACCGCTGGATCAACGTGATTGCGGATACGGATATCATAACAGATGAGATACAAAACGTATTGGATCAGGAAGGGAAACTGGCGGATGATATAAAGAAAGATCCTCAGTTAAACCGTTTGATAACGGAAAAAATAACCCAGCAGATGATCGATCTTCTCCATAGAAGCTATGCAACCGGTATATTTGTGGTGTTGGACGGCCCGGCAGCGGTAAATCAGGAAGCCGGGCTCCGTTCAGGCGTTTATATCAGGGATTATGATACCAGCAGCTATGCGCTGGATAATTCGGATCTGCTGCTGGAGAGGGGGCTGCCCTCCGTATCCAAATCCTACAATATCGCCCTGGACAGTTTCTGGGAATTGGGGTATTCCTTTGATGAAACGGATATCAATTCCGAGTACTTTTTCAAACCTTATAACAGCGCCCTGGAACATGGGGCAGGATATCAGGAAGCGGTAAATTATGGCTACCTCAGCAAAGGCATCCGCCTGAATAAGATGGATAAAGATGTGATCACTTATTCCATCCCGATTATATTAAGAGACGGCAGCATCATCGGAGTTGCCGGACTGGATATGACCATGTCCCAGGTGCAGTCCCTTTTGGACTATAATGAACTGGAGGATGACGGCAGAGGGATCCTTTTTATGGGCGTCAGGGAAGCGGGGACCACGGATGTACGCAGGGTAACGGTAGCCGGCGCCATGTATAACCGTTTCTTTTCAGGGGTTACGGAACTCAGCTGTTCTTATAACGAAAAAGACGGGATAGATATTATAACTTCCTCAGAAGGCGGACAGTGGTATGTTGCTGAGGAGAAACTGGATATTTATGCCAATAATACTCCGTTCGAATCGGATGAGTGGGTTCTTTTGGGGATGGTGGAGAGGAAAAATCTGCTGTCTTTTTATGATACCATAAGAACCGGGCTTTTAACATCCATGCTGACGCCGATCCTGCTCAGCTTTTTAGGCGGAATCATTGCGGGAAATGTGGTCACGAAACCGGTCAGGAAACTGGTGGAGGAGCTGAGGGAAAACAAAGACTACAGCCGCCTTAAATTAAAGCGTTTGAATATCAGTGAAATCGATGAGCTGACCGACGCGATTGAAAAGCTGAGCCAGGATGTGGCCCAGGCTGCATCCAGAATTTCTTCCATCCTTGAAAATGCCAATGTGGCGATCGGGGTTTTTGAAATCAATTCCGATGAAAACCATGTTTACTGCAGCCGTTCCCTTTGTGAAATGATGGGATGGGGCAGCCTGGAAGACCGGTATATTTACATGGCTAAGCCGGAATTTGATGATAAGATGGCAGAATTTAAGGGGAAATACAGGGAATGCGAACCTCACGTCTATTACCTGCCCGACCAGGGGCCCAAGTGGCTGAGGCTGATTACTGCAAGCCAGAGCGGCGGGCGGCTGTTAGGCGTCCTGTCCGATGTGACTTCGGATATGCAGGAAAAGATTAAATTGGAAAGAGAACGGGATTACGATCTTTTAACCGATATTTATAACAGAAGGGCATTCCGCGAACGGATTGAGCGGATGATAAAAGAGAAACAGTGCTCCTGCGCGGCCATGGTGATGTGGGATCTGGACAATCTGAAATATATTAACGATACCTATGGACACGACGAAGGCGACCGATATATCCGTTTGTTCGCAGATAAACTCCGGGTATTTGAAGAGACAGGAGGAATTATATCCAGATATTCAGGAGATGAATTTGTCACATTCCTTTATACGGAAATGGGAAAAGACAATATCCGCCGGAGACTGGATCTGTTTATGAGCACTCTCAAGGACACCACGATGATGATCAACGGATACGCGATCCCACTCAGGGTTTCCGCAGGTTTCGCCTGGTATCCGGACAACGCCGGTCAATTCGATCTCCTTTTGAATTATGCAGATTTCGCGATGTATACCGTAAAACACAGCGTCAAGGGGATTGCGTTGGAATTTAATCCGGAAAGCTATACAAATAATTCTTATCTTCTGTCGGGAAGAGAAGAGCTGAACCGTATGTTTGAAAAACAGCTTGTGGATTTTGCCTTTCAGCCTATCGTGACCCGGGACGGAGGGGTATACGGTTACGAACTGCTGATGAGGCCCAAACTTAAAAACCTGAAGGGAATCAATGAAATCCTCAATCTGGCCCGGGTACAGGCAAAACTTCCGCAGATGGAAGAACTCACCTGGAAAGCAGGGCTTCAGTCCTATGTGGCTCAGGTGAACGCGGGAAACGTGAGGAAGGAAGAAAAGATATTCATTAATTCCATCGCCAGCACCACACTGTCTGACGGGGACATTTCCATGCTGGAGGAAAACTACAGGGATTACCTGGACCGTTTGGTGATTGAAATGACGGAAAGCGAGCCTTTGGATCAGGCATGTCTGGAAAAGAAGATCAATATTGCTAAAAAATGGGGAGCCATGATTGCAATCGATGATTTTGGGGCAGGATATAACAGTGAATCTGTTTTGCTCCAGATCGATCCGGGAATCGTCAAATTCGATATGAATCTGGTGAGGAATATCCATGAGGATACCAACAGGCAGATGCTTTTGCAGAATCTGATGGAATATACCAGAAGGAGAAGGATCATTACGCTGGCTGAAGGCGTGGAGACGGAAGGAGAATTGAAACTTCTGTTAGAATACGGTGTGGATCTGTTCCAGGGATTTTATCTGGCCCGTCCTGAGATGGAAGTTCGTCCCATCTCTCCCTATGTGATAGAAAAACTGAGAATTCTTCAGGAGGGAAATACTCAAAGCGAAAATTAAATTAGTACTGGTATTTAGAAGAAAGATATGATATAATGCTAACTTGAAGTGTAGCGCCCTGACGGTATGGCGATTCACATACGAAATTTAATTTCGTTTATATATTCAAGGAGGAACCCGGATAATGAGTTTACAAGTAGAAAAATTAGAAAAGAACATGGCCAAGCTGACAGTGGAAGTACCTGCAGCACAGTTTGAAGAAGCGATGACAACTGCATTTAAGAAGAATAAAAACAAATTCAATCTTCCTGGATTCAGAAAAGGCAAAGCACCGCAGGCTATGATCGAAAAGATGTATGGGCCAGGCGTATTCTATGAGGATGCTGCCAATGTGGTTATTGACTCTACCTATGCAGGAGCTATGGAAGAGAGCGGCCTTGATATCGTTTCCAGACCGGAAATTGATGTTGTACAGATTGAAAAAGGCAAAGAGTTTATTTATACGGCTACAGTAGCTGTTAAACCGGAAGTTACTTTAGGTGAATACAAAGGACTTGAGGTTGAAAAGGCTTCTGCGGAAGTGACGGATGAGGACGTGGAGAATGAGCTGAAGAAAGTTCAGGAGCAGAACTCCAGACTGATTACCGTTGAAGACAGACCGGTTGCTGACGGCGATCAGGTAGTGATTGACTTTGAAGGTTTTGTGGACGGCGAGGCATTTGACGGCGGAAAGAGCGAAGATTATCCTCTTACAATCGGTTCCCATTCCTTTATCGATACATTTGAAGAGCAGTTGGTTGGTAAGAACATTGGAGAAGAATGTGAAGTCAACGTAACATTCCCAACGGAATACCATGCGGATAACCTGGCAGGAAAACCGGCCACATTTAAGGTTACCGTTAAGGAGATCAAGTATAAAGAACTTCCTGAACTGAATGATGAATTCGCCGGAGAAGTTTCAGAATTTGAAACTTTAGATGAATACAAAGCAGATGTTAAGGCAAAGCTCTTAGAGGCAAAACAGAAACAGGCTGCTACAGAGAATGAAAACAGAGTAGTGGAAAAGGCTGTTGCCAACGCCACTATGGAAATACCGGATCCGATGATTGATGGCCAGGTAAACAACATGATCGATGATTATGCCAGAAGAATGCAGAGCCAGGGATTATCTCTTGAACAGTATATGCAGTACACAGGCATGACAATTGAAAAACTTCAGGAGCAGATGAGACCGCAGGCTTTAAGACGTATCCAGACAAGACTTGTTTTGGAGGCGATTGTTAAAGCTGAGAATATCCAGGTTGAGGATGAAGCGGTTGATAAAGAGATTGCAGCCATGGCAGAAGCCTACAAGATGGAAGCCGATCAGGTGAAAGCTTACATGGGCGAAGGCGGAATCAACCAGGTGAAAGAAGACCTGGCTGTACAGGAAGCCGTAGACATGATTGTTGCGGAAGCAAAACTGGTTTAATGGAACGATAAGATAAAGGGGTAGGTTCCTGCTTTTTAAGCGGGGATCTACCTGTGTCTTTGTTAAAACATGATTATAGCGGGCAGAGGAGGAAGTTTCATATGAGTTTAGTACCTTATGTCATTGAGTCAACCAGCCGTGGGGAGCGTTCCTACGATATCTATTCCAGACTGTTAAAAGAAAGGATTATCTTTCTCGGGGAAGAAGTGAACGATGTTTCAGCCAGTCTGATTGTCGCACAGCTCCTTTTCCTGGAATCAGAAGATACCAATAAGGATATCAGCCTGTACATTAACAGCCCGGGCGGTTCTGTTACGGCAGGAATGGCGATTTACGATACGATGAATTATATCAAATGCGACGTGTCCACCATTTGCATTGGCATGGCGGCGAGTATGGGGGCATTTCTTCTGGCCGGCGGCGCCAAGGGCAAACGTTTTGCGCTGCCTAACGCAGAGGTGATGATCCATCAGCCATCCGGCGGAGCGCAGGGACAGGCGACGGAGATTCAGATCGTTGCGGAAAAGATCCTGCAGACCAAGAAAAAGTTGAATGAAATCCTCGCAGCAAACACCGGCCAGCCTTTAGAGGTGATTGAAAGGGATACGGACAGAGATCACTATATGACAGCGGAAGAGGCAAAGGCATATGGTTTGATTGACAGCGTAATTACGAACCGTTAGGAGTTTGTTGTGAAACGATAGAAAGAATGAGGTGTGTATATGCCAGGCAGAGCAGACGATAAAGTGAGATGTTCTTTTTGCGGCAAAGGCCAGGATCAGGTCAGAAAATTAATCGCAGGTTCCAACAATGTGTTTATCTGTGATGAATGTATTGACCTCTGTGCGGAAATACTGGAAGAAGAGCTTGAAAATCATGATGATCCGGCGCCTGATTTTGGAGATATTAATTTATTGAAGCCAAAGGAAATCAAAAAATTTCTTGACGAATACGTGATTGGCCAGGAAGCGGCAAAGAAAGTGCTTTCCGTTGCGGTGTACAATCATTACAAGAGGATTACATCCAAGAGGAATCTGGATGTGGATGTACAGAAGAGCAACATCCTCATGCTTGGACCCACAGGTTCCGGCAAAACTTATCTGGCCCAGACTTTGGCTAAGATTTTGAATGTTCCTTTTGCTATAGCAGATGCGACGGCCTTAACAGAAGCAGGGTATGTTGGTGAGGACGTTGAAAATATACTTCTGAAATTGATTCAGTCGGCTGATTACGATATCAGCAGGGCGGAATACGGCATTATCTACATTGACGAAATCGATAAGATCACTAAAAAGTCGGAAAATGTCTCCATCACAAGAGACGTGTCCGGTGAGGGCGTGCAGCAGGCGCTGCTCAAAATCCTGGAAGGTACGGTTGCAAGCGTGCCGCCCCAGGGGGGAAGAAAACATCCTCATCAGGAACTTCTGCAGATCGATACGACCAATATCCTGTTTATATGCGGGGGCGCTTTTGACGGGCTGGAGAAGATCGTTGAAAATCGTCTCAGCACAGGTTCCATCGGTTTTAACGCTGAGATCGTCGATAAAAACCAGGCCGATCTGGATGAACTTCTGAAAAAAGTGCTGCCTCAGGATTTAGTGAAATTCGGCTTGATCCCTGAGTTCATCGGCCGTGTGCCGGTAACGGTATCATTGGAACTGCTTACCAAGAGCGCGCTGATCAGGATTCTGTCGGAACCTAAAAACGCTCTTACCAAACAGTATCAGAAGTTATTCGAACTGGATGATGTGAAGCTTGAATTCAGGCAGGACGCCCTGGAAGAGATCGCGACACTGGCTTACGAAAGAAAGACCGGGGCAAGAGGTCTGAGATCAATTATGGAATCCGTGATGATGGATCTGATGTATGAAGTTCCGTCTGATAACAATATCGGAATCTGTACAATTACCAAAGCGGTCGTGGACGGTTCCGGCGAAGCGGATATCATATACCGCGATACTACGGTGCCGAGAAAGACATTGGCCCAGAGGCTGAAAAAAGACAGAACAGACAGTATTGCATAGAGATATTGAAAAATGGGAGCAGTGCTCCCATTTTTGCTAGAAAATCCTAAACGAACGAAAACACGAAAAGGAGGGAAGAGTAATGGAGAACCATATCATTACAATGCCTGTAATCGCACTAAGAGGACTGACGATTCTGCCCGGAATGATTATCCATTTTGACATCAGCAGGGCAAAATCGATTGCTGCTGTTGAAAAAGCAATGGTCAGCGATCAGAAAGTCTGCCTTATGACGCAGAAAGATATTAATGAGATGAATCCGGGGATGGATGAGCTTTATCATATCGGAACCGTTGCTTTAATAAAACAGTTGGTAAAAATGCCCGGCAATGTGGTCCGTGTAATGGTAGAAGGGCTTCAGCGCGCAGAGCTTTTTGGACTGGATTCGGATGAACCCTATTTAATGGGAGAGATAGAATGTATCGGTTCCAATTATGAAGAGATGGATCTGGTAACCCAGGAGGCGATGTCCAGGATTTTGAAAGAGAAACTGGAGGAATACGGCAGGGCCTATCCAAAGGCGGCCAAGGAGATCCTTCCTAACCTGATTTCTATTTCCGAACTGGGGCAGTTGATGGATCAGATCGGGATCCAGCTTCCGTGGGATTATACGGTGAGACAGGAGATTCTGGAAAGCCTTCTTTTGGAACACCGCTATGAAGTCCTGGTACATAACCTGATTACAGAAATCCAGGTTTCCCAGATTAAAAAGGAATTCCAGGCTAAGGTGAAGGCCAGCATAGACAAGAACCAAAAAGAATATATCCTCAGGGAGCAGATGAGAATTATCCGCCAGGAACTGGGAGAAGACAATCCCGCATCGGATGCGGATGAATACCAGAAGCAGCTAAAGAGCCTGAAAGCGGATAAAGAGGTGGTTGAAAAGATCCAAAAGGAGATTGACCGGTTTAAAAACATGCCCAGCGGAAGCCAGGAAGCCAATGTGCTGAGAACCTATATAGAAACCCTGTTAGACCTGCCCTGGAAAAAGATGTCAAAGGATTACAACAACCTGAAAAATGCGGAAAAAATTCTGAATGAAGACCATTACGGTTTAGAGAAGGTAAAAGAACGGATTTTGGAATATCTGGCGGTCCGTACCTTGACAAAGAAAGGAAGCAGCCCGATTATCTGCCTTGTGGGGCCTCCCGGAACCGGAAAGACCTCCATTGCCCGGTCTGTGGCAAAGGCTCTGAACAAAAAATACGTGCGGATCAGCCTGGGCGGCATCCGGGATGAAGCGGAGATCCGCGGCCACCGGAAAACTTACGTAGGAGCGATGCCAGGACGTCTTGTAGACGGTCTGCGTCAGGCAGGGGTCAGCAATCCGCTGATGCTTTTGGACGAGATTGATAAGGTGAGCAGTGATTATAAGGGAGATACGTCTTCCGCCCTTCTTGAGGTTTTGGATGGGGAACAGAACGTGCGTTTCCGCGACCATTATGTTGAGCAGCCCATTGATTTGTCCAATGTTCTGTTCATCGCGACGGCTAATACAACCCAGACCATACCGGGGCCGCTTTTGGACCGTATGGAATTGATTGAAGTGAACAGCTATACGGAGAATGAAAAATTCCATATTGCCAAAGACTATTTGGTAGCAAAACAACTGGAACGTCATGGCCTTACGAAAGAACAGCTTATGATCAGCGATCATGCCCTGGAGAAGATCATCCATAACTATACAAGAGAGGCCGGCGTCCGGAATCTGGAACGCAGGATCGGTGATATCTGCCGGAAATCGGCCAGAGAATTTCTGGAAAATAAAAAAGCCGTCATCAAGGTGACAGAGAGCAATCTGGAAAAATACCTGGGAAAAGAGAGAATTTCCTTTGAATCCGCCAATGAAGAGGATCAGGTGGGGATTGTCAGGGGATTGGCATGGACTAGCGTTGGAGGGGACACCCTTCAGATCGAAGTAAATGTGATGCCTGGAAAAGGAGAGCTGGCGATGACGGGCCAGATGGGGGATGTGATGAAGGAATCAGCGCAGACCGCCCTTACCTATGTGCGTTCGGTCTGTCCGGATTATCAGGTGGCAGATGATTATTTCGAAAAGCATGACATGCACATCCATATACCGGAAGGAGCGGTTCCCAAGGACGGCCCGTCCGCAGGAATCACCATGGCCACGGCCATGCTCTCGGCGGTGACGGGAAAGATGGTTTCTGCCAAGGTAGCCATGACCGGGGAAATCACCCTGAGAGGACGGGTTCTCCCCATCGGAGGCCTGAAAGAAAAGATACTGGCGGCAAAGATGGCGCACATCAAAAAAGTGCTTGTGCCGGATAAAAACCGCCCGGATATAGCGGAACTGTCGAAAGAGATTACGAAAGGTCTGCAGATTGTATATGTGAAACATATGCAGGAAGTGATACAGGAGGCATTTATAGAATGATTATTAAAAACGCTGAATTGGAGACGGTCTGTGGTATTACCAGCACGCTGCCGGAAAATACATGCCCGGAATTTGCGTTCGCAGGCAAGTCCAATGTAGGAAAATCGTCCCTGATCAACGCGCTTATGAACCGGAAATCCCTTGCCAGGACATCTTCCCAGCCGGGTAAGACGCAGACGATTAATTATTATAAGATTAACGATGCTTTTTATTATGTGGACCTGCCGGGATACGGATATGCCAAGGTGGCGGTAGAGGTGAAGGCCAAATGGGGAAAGATGATTGAGGATTATCTTCATAGATCCAAGATGCTGAAAGCGGTATTTCTCCTGATCGACATACGGCATGAGCCGTCAAGCAACGACAGGACCATGTATGAGTGGATTCTCCACAACGGATACCAGCCGATCATTGTGGCCACAAAGCTGGACAAAATCAACAGAAGCCAGATACAAAAGCATATTAAGATGCTGAGAACCGGATTGGGCGCAGGGGCGGAGGTTCAGATATTTCCATTTTCCGCAGCGAGCAAACAGGGCAGGGAAGAGATCTGGGATTTTATTGAGACTTTGACGCAGGAAAATCAGAATTAAAAGAATTATAAAACAGTAAAAGACAAGGAATAATAAAAAAGATGGGACCGCGTTATCCGCTGGAATTCTGTAAAAGAGTTCGGTGTGATATGCCGGTTCCATCTTTTTAGCTGCTCATAAGGGTGCGCATTACAAAGGAATAGATTTCCTGGCTTTTGTTTTCCCAATTGCTGCACATGAGTTCCGCCTGTTCTTTATCCGGCACGGATAAATCAAAACTGATTAACGGATTCCTGCCTTCCCGGACTTCGCAGTGTACGATGTAATCCTGATTGGTGGACTTATAAAAATCGGATACCATGCCCACTTCATTGCGCAGGCGGAACCGGTTTTCCTTCAGGTATTGATCCATATCTTCAATGATAGCGGGAGATATCTTTTTTCCAAAAAAAGAAAGGGTGTCTTCCCCCTCTTTTGTGATTTCGTAACGGGAAGTATTATGAATGCTTTCTACACGCACCAGTCCGGCTTCCAGAAGTTCATTCAGCGCCTGCTGCAGCGTAAAATAAGTGGTATATTCATGATCCAGAAAAAAATCCGACAACTGGGAATTTGTCAGTGGAAAATTCACCTGCTTCAGCATATACAGGTTCATCAGTTTATATAAAGTCATGGGTTCAGAAAGCATAGTTATTCTCCGTTTGATGTATCGTAGTGTTATCCCTATCATATCAATTTTCAACCGTTAAATCAAGGGGATGTTGCAAAGCTTTATATAGTCGGCCTTTTCCTGCCAAATACTGGTACGACATTAGTCGACAAAATCTGCTTTTAAATCATTTAAAAATATGATATGATAAACATTGATGATAAAAGACGGGTGGTACCATGAAAGAGAAAATCAATCGACTGGCAAAAGGGATTATTGATTCTGAAGTACCTCAGATCATATGCAGCCCGGACACCATTGATGAGGTGGTGAGAGCAGGGGAAATCACAAAAAAAGAAGTCTACATAACAAGTGAGAATAACCTGCATATTAAAGGGCTCATGTATTCTTCAAGTGAAAGGGTCTGTATACAGAACTATGCATTTGGAGGGCTCAGAAATCATATAACTTATGAAATAAATAGTGGTCACCTGGAACACGGTGACATAATTAAGGGATCTTTTTATCTGGTGACCAATGGCGGTGAAAAGGAGATTCCTTATTCTTTTCGTGTGGAGCTTGGCAATTCAGGCAAAGTGCTGGGCGGTCTGGAGACAGCGGCGGATTTTGGAAAGCTGGCTAAGAATGACTGGGATACGGCGCTTAGGCTGTTTGAATACCAGGATTTCGTTGAAGCGCCCTTTATGCAGGATATTGGGATACGCGCCGTATATGACGGCCTGAAAGGGCGTGTGAACAGGCACAACCAGATGGAAGAATTTCTTGTTTTCCTGAAAGTGAAAGATCCGGTCCGGCTGGAGATTCCCGAAGAAACCAGATTTTACGAAAATCTTCTGGAGCCGCTGGACGATAAGATTTTAATAAAGAAAAACACCTGGGGCTATGCCTATATGGAGGCAAAAGCGGATGGAGATTTCATACTGCTTCCCCAAAAGATTATTACAAATGCCGATTTTTCGGACAATCAATGTGAATTTAAGTTCAGGATCCAGCCGTCCAGGCTGCATAAAGGCAGGAATTTTGGAGCGGTGATCCTCACTATGTATAATAAAACGGTGACCATTCCTGTGGAAGCGCTGGGGGATGAAACCGTGGAGGTTACGGATGGGACAACGCCAGTGGCCAGAAAAGATCTGGAACGCTATATTTCCCTCCGTTTAGATTATGAAAGCGGCAGCTATGAGGATGCATTTATCCTGAACCGGATGATCCAGGAGCTGGAACTGGTGAGGGCTCTTTATGGACCCAATAACCGGCTGAATTTGATGTATGCGGAACTGCTGTATTTAACGGACAATAAGGAACAGGCCTGCATGATTCTGGATGAGTGCAGGGAGAGCGTTCTGATGTCCAGGCTGGAGGCGGTGGAGGATTACTGTTACTACCAGTATCTGAACCTTTTAATCCATCCCAATGACGGTCAGAAGGAATCCCTGATCCGCCTTCTCAACAAATATCTGGAAGAACGGAAACAGAACCATTATCTGTTTTTCCTGCTTTTAAAGCTGGATGAAGATTTGGCGGAGAATCCGGCCAATCTGCTGGCGAGAATCAAGAAGATCTATGCCCGGGGCTGCCACAGTCCGCTGCTGTATGCAAAAGTATGTAAGGTGTTAAACGGGAATCCGGAATTTTTAAAGAGCCTGGAGGGCCTGGAACTGCAGGCTTTGAATTATGGGGCCAAGAGGGATGTGATTTCCCTGGATCTGGCTTTGAAAATCGCGAAGACCGCAATGGCCGTGAAGTATTATAACAAGATCCTGTATCACATTCTGGTTAAGCTTTATGGGAGGTATCCGGAAAAAGAGCTTCTTGGCGCTCTGTGCGGAATCCTGATTAAAGGCGGAATCAGAACGCCGGAAGCATTTTCCTGGTATGAAAAGGCGCTGGCGGAAAAGATCAGTTTGACCAGGCTGTATGAATATTATCTGTATTCCCTGCCAAAGGAATACAACCACGCCCTTCCAAGGGAGATCCTGTTGTATTTTTCTTATGATAATGAGCTGGATCGTTATAATAAGTCGGTGCTTTACCAGAACATATTGACTTATGTGAATTCGGACACCGCCATTTATAAGGATTACGAGCGGGAGATAGAGCAGTTTGCCATGAGCCAGTTATTTGCGGCCCAGATTAACCGCCGCCTGGCTGTGATTTATGATCATATGATTTACAAGGATATGATCGATAAGCCGGTGGCAAAAGTTCTGCCTGCTATTTTAAGGTCTTACCGGATAAGCTGTAAGAATCAGGCCATGAAATATGTGGTGGTCTGCCATGAAGAGCTGTTGGAGGAAGAGGCATACGCAGTTAATGACGGCGTGGCTTATGTGCCGCTGTTTTCGGAAAAGAGCCACATCCTTTTTCAGGACGCTTACGGCAACCGGTATGCGGACATCGCATATGTCAAAACGCCGGTGATGGACAAGCCTGAGCTGGAGCAGAGATGTTTTGAAGTCTATCCGGAGCACACCATGCTGCTTTTAAAGGAGTGCGGGAAGATTCTGGAGATGGAAAACCCGGATGAAGAACAGATACGCCTATTGGAGCAGCTTGCAGGCCAGTTGAAACTGCATCCCATGTATGAAAAGAAGATACTCAGCAAGATCGTTTCCTACTATGCCCGCATGGCTGCAGGGGAAGAGGAAGATACGGCGGAGAAAAGCAGCAGTTATCTGCTCATGATGGATATGAGGTCCGTGACCAGGGCGGAACGGATCAGCGTCTGTGAAACCTTTATCCGTCAGGGATATATCCGTGAGGCTTATGAGCTGATTAAAGAATACGGAGCTGAAAAAATATCAGAGAAACATTTGCTCAAGATGTGTTCCAAGATGATCCTGCAGAGCTTATTTGATCAGGATGATCTGCTTCTCCATCTGTCATACCGCGTGTTCAGCGCTGGATTTTCCGACAGTGTGGTCATGGACTATCTCTGTGAGCATTATAACGGCACAGCCGCACAGATGTACCGGGTATTAAAGCAGGGACTGGTGGATCATGTTGAGACTTATGATATGGAGGAGCGGCTTTTAGCCCAGATGCTGTTTGCCGATGTCACGCTCAATATAGACAAGGTATTTGATCTGTATGCGTCCAGGAAAAAGACGTCGGAAAGCATTGTTAAGGCCTATTTTACGGTGAAAAGCGCGGAGTATTTCATTCAGGGGCTCCCATCGGATGACAAAGTGTTCAGTTATCTGGAAGGAGCGATCCACGGCACCATTGAAAAGGATAAGGTTCCGACCATCTATCTGCTGGCTTTGACAAAATATTATTCCACGCTTCCAACTCTTACGGACAAACAGAAGAAGCTATGTGAAACGATCATGAATATTATTCTGTCTGAAGGCATGGTTTTTGCCTATTTTAAGGATTTGGCAAAGCATATGGCAATACCTGAGGACATTATGGATAAAGGGATTATTCAGTATTGTGGAAGAAAAGATTCCAAGGTGGAGTTGAAAATCAGAATTCTGCCTGACGAAGAGGAATTCCACGGGGAAGAGATGAAACGGGTTTATCAGGGGATTTTTATTAAACAAAAAATCCTTTTTGAAGGCGAAATTATGGAATACCAGATTTATGATATAAAGGACGGAACCCGTGTGCTGGCAGAAGAGGGCAGCATTTCATGCGATATGTCCGCATTCCCCAAATCGGACAGCCGGTTTGCCTGTCTGAATGATATGGGATTGTGTTTAAGTCTGAAGGAAGAAGAGAGCCTGAAAAAGAAGATGCAGGAATATCTGGTGAAAATTGCTACGGCAGAAGAATTATTTTCCCTGATGTAGAGGATATTTGAATAAGGGGGCTGTCTATGGACGGACTGATAATAGGACTGGATTTATGTGATACTTACACGCAGGTCTGTTGTTATGGAGACGAACAGGCTGTTACAATACCGACGGTGATCTGCAGGAAGAAAAATGAAGAAGAGTGGTCTGTGGGCGAAGAAGCATACGGATTTACCCTGATCGGTGAAGGCACGATTGTCGATAAACTTTTGAGCCTGGTAAAGAAGGACGGTACGGCAACCATAGGGGGAATCCGGTACGAAGGACTGGATCTCTTGAAGCAGTATATGAAAAAAGTGCTGGAGCTTCCGCTTAAAAACCGGGAAAATACGACGGTGGCCCAGTTGGTGGTCGCTTTGAGAAAAGTGGACGCTAAATTGATAGATGCATTGTTAAAATGCGCTGATTTTCTGGATATTCCAAGGGAAAGATTTCATGTAATCAGCCATACGGAAGGATTTATCTATTATATCCTGAGCCAGAAGAGGGAAGTGTGGAGCAATCAGGTGGGCATGTTCGACCTATCGGAAGAGTATCTGAGGTATTACGAGTTAAAGGTGCAGAGAGGGCTGAGACAGACCACGGTGATTGCCGAATATGAAGATCTGGATGAGGCCTTCAGCCTGGATATCCTGTCCAGCAGCGCCGGCGGAAAGCTGGCAGACAAGATTTTATGCGCCTGTGGGGACCGGCTTCTCCAGAAAAAGCTGTTTTCTTCCATTTTTCTCACCGGGAAGGGTTTTGAGACACAGGACTGGGCAGTGGAGTTCATGAAGATGATCTGTTCCAAACGCCGTGTTTACGGGGAGAGCAGTGTGTTTGCCAAAGGCGCTGCGTATAAAGCGGCAGATTACCAGCAGGAGAAGACTTCTTATCCCTATGTTTTTATCTGTGAAGGCAGGCTGGAGGCCACGGTGACGGTCAATATTTTCCACAGGGACAAAGAAGGGCAGTTGGTTGTAGCTTCTGCGGGGGATAACTGGTATGAATGCAAAAGCACCATGGATTTTATAACGGACAGCCAGAATGCCATAGAATTTATGATCACTCCCCAGGATCCTAAAAAGAAAAAGCTGGTGCGGATCCCGTTAGAAGGATTTCCGGAGCGTCCGGGCCGGACGACCAGGGTTTCAGTCAGCGTTGGATTTCTGGACCGGAATACCATGGCGGTGGTGATTAAGGATAAGGGGTTTGGTGAGCTGTATCCGGCCACCGATTCAGTCATCAGACAAGAGGTCATGATATGAGCTTAATATTGTGCCGGCAGGAGCCGGTAAAACATCCGTATTATATAGAAAATCTTGGAATCCACATTTACTCATCCCAGGAACTGTGTTATGTGATCTATAATCACCTGATGCTGGTTCTGGACGGGTTTGTGGACGACGCTTTGATCGCATTTATCCGGGATGAGCTGGATATGGGATTTACTGCTTTGAAACTGGACCGTTGGAAAAAGAGCGGTGAGAACCCGGATGATATGCTGTTGATCATTCTTCAGGAATGTGATTATTATACGACGGCTGAAATCGGAAAACTGCGCCAGCAGATTCAGGCAATCAGAAAGATGAAGCCCATGGAATACCAGAAAAACAAGGCGGATTATCTGTTTGCCTGCGGCCAGTACGGAAAGGCCATTGCAGTATATAAAAAAATACTGGAAGATCCGGAATTAAAAGAGATGGGCGACAGCTTTGCCGGTAAGATCTACAATAACCTGGGGACCGCTTATGCCAGGGTGTTTCAGTTTTCCAAGGCATTTCAGGCGTATAAGCTGTCTTATGGATATTTAAAGGACTTGGGCATTATACAGAAACTCTATTTTCTGACTAAGATGGACTCGGCCTTGTCGCTGAGTGAGAGATTCCAGTCCCTGGTGACGGAGGAGATGATGCGGCAATGGGATGCCAGAATCAGCCAGGCCCGTGAAATCGCTTCGGAATCGGATAAGATTGAGGATCTGAACGAATTGTTTAAAAAGGATTCAATCAAAAGAATGGCCGGAGCGGCCCAGATGGTGCAGACGTGGAAACAGGAATACAGGAATATGGCGTAACATCCGATGCTTCTTGACCAGTCTTTACCAGTCAGGAAGATGAGCCTTCTGAACTATTAAAAGCTTTACTGCTAAATGATGGAAAGGTTCAATTTTGGGCCTTGACAAAATAAATTAAAGCAATTATGATAAGAGCATTAGAAAAAGATAGATGGAAATGCTTGGAAGAAGAGGAGTACATGCGAATACCCCGACAGAGAGAACCGTTCATCGGCTGGAAGACGGTTTAGGGAGAGTGCGGATGGAAGGTAGCTTTGGAGCTGGAATGCTGAAGGGATGTGAAACCATGGATGGTTCGCGGAAAGTAGGCATTTTCGACTGGTCATCGTTAAGGGACTCATGAGATTGCCGGATGTCCGGCAGAATAAAGGTGGTACCGCGGATTTTCGCCCTTTGTACAGGAAACTGTGCAGAGGGCTTTTTATTTTAAGAGAAAGTTACATGGATTCAATAAGACCCGCGGAAATTAAGCTAAAAGTAAATACTTGTAAGGGAAAAGGAGTAAGGAATGAAAGAACTGGAGAAAACATACAACCCGTCGGAAATTGAGGAAAAACTGTATCAGAAATGGCTGGATCATAAGTATTTTCATGCACAGGTAAATAAGGACAAAAAGCCGTTTACCATTGTGATGCCGCCGCCTAATATTACCGGCCAGCTCCACATGGGGCATGCGCTGGATAACACCATGCAGGATATTTTGATCCGCTATAAGAGGATGCAGGGATTTGAGGCCCTTTGGCAGCCGGGAACAGACCATGCTGCAATCGCGACGGAAGTGAAAGTGATCGATAAGCTAAAGAGCGAGGGCATCGACAAACATGACCTGGGACGGGAGGGCTTTTTAGAGAAAGCCTGGGAATGGAAGGAAGAATACGGCAGCCGCATTGTGAAACAGCTTCACAAGCTGGGATCATCTGCCGACTGGGACAGAGAGCGCTTTACCATGGATGAGGGATGCTCTGAGGCGGTACAGGAAGTATTTATTAAATTATATGAAAAAGGATACATCTACAAGGGATCCAGGATCATTAACTGGTGTCCGGTCTGCCAGACATCAATCTCTGACGCAGAGGTTGAACACGAAGAACAGAATGGCTTTTTCTGGCATATCAATTATCCCATCGTTGGGGAAGAGGGACGTTTTGTTGAGATCGCCACAACCAGGCCGGAAACACTGCTGGGCGATACGGCGGTTGCCGTAAACCCTGAAGATGACAGATATCAGGATCTGGTTGGAAAGATGCTGGTGCTGCCTCTGACTGGAAGAGAGATACCGGTGGTTGCGGATGCCTATGTGGATAAAGAATTTGGTACCGGCTGTGTTAAGATCACTCCGGCTCACGACCCTAATGACTTTGAAGTGGGTAAACGTCATAATCTGGAAGAGTTGTGTATCCTTCATGATGATGCCACCATTGATCTTCCAGGAAGCAAGTATGACGGAATGGACCGTTACGAAGCGAGAAAAGCGATTGTGGCTGATTTAGAGGCCCAGGGGCTGCTGGTAAAGGTGGTTCCTCACTCTCATAATGTAGGAACCCATGACCGTTGTAAGACGACAGTTGAGCCAATGGTGAAACAGCAGTGGTTTGTTAAGATGGAAGAGATGGCAAAACCGGCCATTGAAGCGTTAAAAACCGGTGAATTGAAATTCGTGCCGGAGAGTTTTGGAAAAACCTATCTCCACTGGCTGGAAGGGATCCGCGACTGGTGTATTTCACGTCAGCTTTGGTGGGGCCACCGGATTCCCGCTTATTACTGCCAGGAATGCGGCGAGATTGTAGTAGCAAAAGAAGCCCCTCATGCATGTCCGAAATGCGGATGTTCCGATTTAAAACAGGATGAAGATACCCTTGATACCTGGTTTTCCTCCGCTTTATGGCCATTCTCCACATTGGGCTGGCCGGAGAAAACGCCGGAACTGGAATATTTCTATCCTACCGATGTGCTTGTAACCGGATATGACATTATTTTCTTCTGGGTAATCAGAATGGTATTCTCAGGAATAGAACAGACCGGCAAATGTCCGTTCCATACGGTTCTCATCCATGGGCTGGTACGGGATTCCCAGGGCCGCAAGATGAGTAAATCCCTGGGAAATGGCATCGATCCTCTGGAAGTGATTGATAAGTACGGAGCCGACGCCCTCCGCATGACCCTGATCACAGGAAATGCGCCGGGCAACGATATGCGGTTCTATTGGGAGAGAGTGGAAGCCAGCAGAAACTTTGCAAACAAAGTTTGGAATGCATCCCGATTCATCATGATGAACATTGAGAAAGCGCCTGCGGGTCAGGTTTCCCTGGACGACCTGACAATGGCCGACAGGTGGATTCTTTCCAAGGTAAATACCCTGGCGAAGGATGTAACGGAAAACCTGGATAAATACGAGCTGGGAATTGCCCTTCAGAAGGTTTACGACTTCATATGGGAAGAGTTCTGTGACTGGTACATTGAGATGGTGAAACCAAGGCTTTGGGATGACGGGGATACCACAAAGGCTGCGGCGATCTGGACCCTCAAGACGGTTTTGATCAATTCCCTGAAACTGCTTCATCCATATATGCCGTTTATTTCGGAGGAGATTTTCTGCAACCTGCAGGATGAAGAGGAATCCATCATGATTTCCGACTGGCCTGTATTTAAGGAAGAATGGAACTTCATTACAGAAGAGACTGCGGTGGAAACCATTAAAGAGGCTGTCCGCGCCATCAGAAATGTCCGCTCATCCATGAATGTGCCGCCGAGCAAAAAGGCAAAGGTTTATGTGGTTTCTGAAAAACAGGAGATTTTAGATATATTTGAGCACAGCAAGGTATTTTTTGCCATGCTGGGATATGCAAGCGATGTATGCCTGCAAAAGGATAAAGACGGCATTGCTGAAGATGCAGTATCGGCAGTGATCCATCAGGCGGCCATCTATATGCCGTTTGCCGAACTGGTTGATATCGGCAAAGAGATTGAGCGTCTGGAAAAAGAAGAGGAGCGCTTGATTAAGGAACTGGCCCGTGTAAACGGCATGCTGAACAATGAACGCTTTGTGAGCAAGGCGCCGGAAGCTAAAATTGCGGAAGAGAGAGAGAAGTTAGAGAAATATACTCAGATGATGGAACAGGTCAGGGAGCGTCTGGATCAGCTTCGGTAGTATTATAACCGGGAATCGGCAATATCATGTTATAAAGGTATTGCCGATTTCATTTACATAAAGGGGAAGATAATATGCTGAGATTAAGACCGTATAAGGCGTGCGACGCCCGTTATATCGTAACATGGATAAAGGACGAGAAATCCTTCCACCAATGGTCTGCCAACCGGTTTGAAGGCCTGTATCCGCTGACAGAAGAGAGTATGAATCAATATTATGAGAAAGAAGCCTATAATGATTCTTTCTGGGAAATGACTGCTATGGATGAAGATGGATTGCCGGTGGGCCATTTTATCATGAGGTTTACAGATGAAAAAAAGAAGGTGATCCGCCTTGGATTTGTGGTGGTAGATGATTTAAAGCGGGGATATGGATATGGAAAAGAGATGATCCGGCTGGCGGTACGGTATTCTCTGGATATTTTAAAGGCGGACCGGGTGACGCTGGGGGTGTTTACCAACAACCCGACGGCATATCATTGTTATAAATCCGTGGGTTTTGTGCCGCTTTATACCAATGACAGGGCATTCCGGATCGGAAATGAGTTCTGGCCGTGTACGGAAATGGAATTTGCGAGGAGGAGATAGAGGATGAAAACAATCGGGCTGATCGGTGGGATGAGCTGGGAAAGTACGGTGACTTATTATCAGATCATCAATGAAGTGATTAAGGAACAGCTGGGCGGGCTTCATTCCGCCAAATGTCTGTTGTACAGTGTGGATTTTCAGGAGATAGAGGAATGCCAGGCAGGCGGTGATTGGCTGAGGAGCGGAAAGATCCTGGGAGACGCGGCCCTGAACCTGCAGAAGGCCGGAGCTGATTTTATCGTTATCTGTACCAATACCATGCATAAAGTGGTTCCCCAGATCCGGGAAAAAATTCAGATACCCATTCTTCATATCGCAGAAGCTACGGCAAAGCGGTTAAAAGAACAGGGCGTGTATACAGTGGGGCTGCTGGGAACAAAATATACGATGCAGCAGGACTTTTATAAAAATATACTGATTGAAAATGGAATCCAGGTGATTGTTCCTGACGATGATGAGATGGAACAAGTGAATGAAGTGATTTACCGGGAACTTTGCCTGGGCATCATTTCCGATGAATCCAGGAAAGCATTTATAGAGGTCATTGACCACCTTTCGGAAAAAGGGGCAGAAGGCGTGATACTGGGATGTACGGAGATCGGTCTTTTGGTAAAACAGAAAGATACGGATACGCCCTTGTATGATACCGCTGCGATTCACGCAGAAGAAGCGGCTTTTAAGGCAGTGCAGGATATGAGCCGGTAAATGCGGCCAGTTTTGTCGATTCAACCCGAAAGAATTTTGTTGCAACTTAGGTGTTTTATATTATAATAGATAGGAAAGACAGACATACCATGCAGTAAAATGATATGGGAATGGGGAAGACGATGGATGAAATTAAGGCGGAAGAGTATCTGCTTAATATACCGTTATGGACTAAAAAGAAGAATTCTTTAGAAGACGTCAGGAAATTTGCTGAGAAGCTGGGAAATCCGGACAGGGATATGAGGATCATACATGTGGCGGGAACCAATGGAAAAGGTTCTGTCTGCGCCTATCTGACTTCGATCCTCAGACAGGCCGGATACCATACGGGGACTTTTATTTCCCCCCATTTGATTGATATCCGTGAACGGTTTCTGGTGGATGGGAATATGGCGGACAAGGCAGTTTTTTCTCAGGCATTTGAGAAGGTCTATGAGGTCACTCAGCAGATGATGGAAGAGGGATACTGCTATCCAACCTTTTTCGAATTCCTTTTCCTTATGGGGCTTTGCATCTTCCGTGAGGAAAATGTGGATTATCTGATTCTGGAAACAGGGCTGGGAGGCAGGCTGGACACCACTAATATAATTGAACGCCCTCTGGCCTGTATTATCACATCCATCAGCCTGGAACACACGGAATATTTAGGAGACACCATTGAGCTGATCGCGGGAGAAAAAGCCGGAATCATCAAGGAACATGTGCCGGTCATTTTCGACGGCAGTGTCCCGGAGGCAGCCGGCGTGATTGAGAAGAAGGCTGCCATGACCCATTCTACCTGTTATCCGGTGAATGCAGAAGAATTTCGGTTAAACGCAGTCTATCCGGCTCCGTACCAGCGGATGAACGCTGCCCTGGCCTGTAAGGCGCTGGATGTCATTATGACGCCGCCTCTGGATGAATCCGTTCTTCTGGCAGGAATTAACAATATGAAGTGGCCTGGAAGGATGGAGCAGGTGATGCCTGATGTTTATCTGGACGGAGCTCATAACCCGGGCGGCATTGCGGCATTTATAGAGGCGGCAGCTCCGCTTGCAGGAGAGCGGGGGAAGGGATGCAGCCTCCTTTTTGGGGTTGTGTCGGACAAGGATTACTGCAGTATGGTGAAAGAACTCTGCCGGTCACTGCCGTTAAAACGCGTCTATCTGGCCCATATGGACAGCAGCCGCGCGATGGATACAACTCCTTTGGCCCAGTTGTTTAACAGCCAGGGAATCAGTACGGTGACGGACTGCGGCCATGTGAAAGATGGTTTTTTACAGGCCGTATCCCAAAAGGAAGATGGGGAGCTGCTGTTTTGCGTGGGATCCCTCTATTTAATCGGAGAGATTGAAGCGGTGCTGGCTTTGGATGACCGGACAGGAACAAGGAATAACCAACGGAATTAAACGGCCGCCCCCAGCGGCGGAATGTGAGGTAATATGATTAACTTTGAAGATGAAATTGCCCGTTTCAAACCCAGTTTGGACGTGGAAGAAGTGGAAGATGCGATTGTGAAAAGCGATTTAACCGATATGAGTGATATCATGATGGAGATGCTGAAAGAATTTAAGGAATAGGCGGAAACAGGATGGACTATAGAAAAAGATGCCGCCAGGTTGCCAACAGCTATTATAACCTGGGGCTGGAAAAGGCGAAGATACGAGATTTGACAGGCGCAGCCGACTGCCTGAAAAAAAGCCTGCATTTTAATAAAGCCCATACGGACGCCAGAAATCTTCTCGGCCTGATCTATTATGAGGTTGGCGAAACGGCTGACGCATTGGTCCAATGGGTGATCAGCATGAACCTGCAGCCGGAAAAAAACCGGGCGGACCATTTTCTGAACGAGCTGCAGAGAAAGCCGGGCAGGCTGGAGACGGCGAGCCAGAATGTGAAGAAATTTAACCAGGCTTTGTGGCACGCTCAGACGGGAAGCGACGATTTGGCGGTTTTGCAGCTCACGAGAATTGTGGAAAGCAACCCTAATTTTGTAAAAGCCCACCTCCTTTTATCACTTCTCTACATGGCCCACTCCGATTATACGAAGGCAGGAAAATCCCTGTTCAGGGTTTTGCAGATCGATAAAAACAATCCTAAAGCGTTGTGGTATATGTCGATAGTAAAGGCCAATACGGGACGGGCGGAGATAGAGAAGAAGAAACTGAAGAACGCATTTTCCCACAGGCAGATGCAGGACGACGATATCATAATTCCGCCCACGTATAAGGAAAATACAGGATGGCAGACCATAATCAATATTTTGGTTGGACTGTGCCTGGGCACTGCGGTCATATTCTTTCTGATCATGCCTGCCAGCACCAAGGCCATCAATACGGAGCACAATAAGGAAATGCTGGCCTATCTGGAACAGATCAACAGCAAAAATCTGGAACTGACCAGGATGGAGAGTACGGTAGAGGAATATAAAAGACAGAAAGAGGAGGCGGAGGCTTCCCTTCAGTCTGTGATGAATGATAACGGAGGGATTTTAAACCAGTATCAGACGCTGATTGGAATCCTGCAGGCTTATAAAACAGATGATTTTACAACGGCTGTAAAGCTGTACGCAGAGCTGGACCCCACCGTGATTACGGAATCCGCCGTACAGGCGGTGATCGGGGAGATCAAGACGGATATGGATGCCAATGGATATCAGGAGCTTCAGAAACTGGGTGAAGCGGCAGCAGCGGCTGGCAATCAGGCGGAAGCGCTGGACTATTACCATAAGAGCCTGGTCATTCATCCGGACAATCCTCAGGTCATCTTTAATATGGCAGTGATCTATAAGGGCCTTGGGGATACGGAAAATGCGAACAAGCTGTTTGGTGATGTGATAATGAATTATGCCGATACGGATCTGGCGGAGCAGGCTAAGACGGAAAGAGGCTATTAAGCGGAATGACAGCAGTTCAGACAGGTCTGAACTGCTATGAGAAAAGAACACTACGAAAGATAAAATCTTTAGCAGTGTTCTTTTTTTGACGCATTTTTTGTAGAAATTTAGGAAGTGAGGGAGAGAAAACATGAATGTAACGGAGCAGAGTTTTACTTATGAGGCCAGGGGGCAGGTGCTGATCGTGCATCTTCCCAAGGAACTGGATCATCACAACTGCAGAAATTTAAAGTATGAGACAGATTTACTGCTGTCGGAAAATTATATAACAAAGGTGGTGTTTGATTTTTCAAGAACGGAATTTATGGATTCATCAGGAATCGGAGTGCTGCTCAACCGGTACAAACAGATGGAGAGGAGCGGAGGCCAGGTGGCCATTTACGGTGCAAAGCTTCAGGTCATGCGGATTCTGACCGTTGGAGGCATTGTGAAACTGGTGAAAAATTATGAGACGAAAGAAGCTGCAATTGCAGGTTAAGGAAGGAGAGGTGGCGAAGATGGAGCAGGTGGAAAGATTTCAGATGGAAATAGAAAGTCTGTCTAAAAATGAAGAGTTTGCCAGAGTCGTGATAGCGGTATTTATGAGCCGTTTAAACCCCACGCTGGAGGAAATTGATGATGTGAAGACGGCAGTATCTGAGGCGGTTACCAATGCGGTGATCCACGGATATCAGGGAAAGGAGGGAATCATACATATTTCTGCTGAGATTGCTGAGGATACCCTGACCCTGACCATAAAGGACGATGGAGTGGGGATCTGCAATGTGAAACAGGCTATGGAACCGATGTACACCTCAGATAAGACCGGTGAACGGTCTGGAATGGGTTTTTCATTCATGGAAGCATTTATGGATGAAGTTTCGGTGGAATCAGTATTAGGGCAGGGTACATCTGTCACTATGAAAAAGAAAATCGGCGGGTGATATCTATGGATGAGACCATGAATCTGATTCGGATGGCTCACGAAGGAGATAAGAACGCAAGGGACAATCTGGTGCTGGGCAACGTAGGGTTGATTTGGAGCATTGTGAGGCGTTTTGCGGGAAGAGGTTACGAACTGGAAGATCTGTTCCAGATAGGATGCATTGGTTTAATGAAAGCCATAGATAAGTTTGATACTTCATTTGAAGTGAAATTTTCAACGTATGCGGTTCCCATGATAACGGGGGAGATTAAACGGTTTCTCAGAGACGACGGCATGATTAAGGTGAGCCGCTCCTTAAAGGAAATGGGCGCAAAGGTAAAATGCACCAGGGAGAGCCTGGCATTTTCACTGGGCAGAGATCCTACAATCGATGAAATCGCGCAGCAGATAGGGGCCAGCCGTGAAGAAGTGGCCGCGTCCATTGAGGCGGGGGCTGAGGTGGAATCCCTTTATAAAACAGTGAATAAAAATGATGAAAGCAATATTTATCTGATCGATAAGCTGATAGAGGAAAACGCGGAGCAGGATAAGATCATAAACAATATGGTATTAAAGGATCTTCTGTCAATTCTTGGAGAACAGGAGCAGGAGATTATTGTGCGGAGATACTATTATAACCAGACCCAGAGCCGGATTGCCCAGGATTTGAACATTTCCCAGGTTCAGGTTTCCAGGCTGGAAAAAAGGATTTTGAAAAAAATGCGTGAACGGTTATAAGCATAAAATTAAGGCGGAAAGACATAATACTCATAGAACAAAAAAAGGATGTGAGTATTTATGGAATTTTTAAAGCATAAAGCAGGCATTCTGGCGTTGGTCGTTTGCCTGCTTATTATTTTATCCGTAATTTGGTATCTTATGTTTGGAACAGGTGGTGATGCTGTAATGGAAGGAACACTTGTAAGGGGGATAGAACGATGTCCAAAGTTTTATATTTAAATATCAGCCAGATAACAGAAGTACATGAAAAGGATGTGAAATTAAAGGATGTTGCAACTCTTTACAGCCCGGATGATTCTGTGACCAGCAAATGCAGCGCGCTGAAGATCAAATCGATCAAAGAGGACCGGGATAAGCGGTACGTGGTGCAGACCATTGATGTGATTAAGAAGATCACGGATCTGGATTCCACCATTCAGGTCAACAACATCGGTGAAACGGAATTCATCATCGATTACCAGCATCCCAGGCCGGACCGCCGTCTGTGGCAGTGGATCAAGACCCTGTTCGTCTGTGCGGTCAGCTTTTCAGGCGCTGCGTTTGCCATTATGACCTTTAACAATGATGTCAGTGTGGGAGATGTGTTCAAAGAGATCTATAAGATCATTACCGGAATGGAATCCAGCGGTTTTACAGTGCTGGAACTCACCTATTCCGTGGGCCTGGCATTTGGCATCATCGTATTTTTCAATCATTTCGCCAAATTCAAAATCAACACGGACCCCACTCCGTTAGAGGTGGAAATGCGTCTGTATGAGGATAATATCAGCAAAACGCTGATCCAGAATGACGGCAGAAAGGAGTCCGGGATCGATGTTTCTTAAAAACTGTATTATGGGTTTTATCGGACTTTGTTCCGGGGGAGTTGTGGCTGCGGGGGTATTTGCTTTCCTGGCGATTATCGGTGTATTTCCCCGTCTGATCGGAAAAACCCAGACCAGCCAGCATATATTTTTATATGAAACTATGATCATTATCGGAGGAATTCTGGGGAATCTGGCGGATATTTACGAATATCCGGTGCTGATGGGAGGAAAGCTGTTCCTTGGCATTTTCGGATTCTGTGTGGGGGTTTTTGTAGGCTGTCTTGTCATGTCTCTGGCGGAGACTTTGAAGGCTGTCCCGGTGATGAACAGGCGAATCCATCTGGCCGTGGGAATCCAGTACATTATACTGGCGCTGGGAGTTGGAAAGCTGACCGGCTCCCTGCTCTATTTTTCCAGGGGAATGGGATGATAACTAATATAGGAGGAATTTTATGGAAGTAAATAAACAGGCATTTGACAAATATGTGAAGGAAATTACGCCTACCAATAACGTATGGCTGGATGTATGCAAAGCGTTTTTAGTGGGCGGAATCATCTGTGTGATCGGACAGGCTGTTAACACATTTTTTATGGGAAGAGGCATGGACAAGGAGACTTCGGCGGCCTGGACCCTGCTGGTTCTGATCGGTTCCAGCGTGATTCTTACAGGACTGAACCTGTATCCTAAAATCGTTAAATTCGGAGGGGCAGGGGCGCTTGTTCCCATCACCGGATTTGCCAATTCGGTGGTGGCCCCGGCAATTGAGTTTAAGGCGGAGGGCCAGGTGTTTGGAATCGGCTGCAAGATCTTTACAATCGCCGGCCCTGTGATTCTGTACGGTATTTTGAGTTCCTGGATTTTAGGAATTATCTATTGGATTTTACAGGCCATGGGTGTGGTTGGGGCATAAATAGAGATTAGATTACAGGAGGAATGAAATGCAAAAGGGAAAAGCCAGCTTATATTTTGAAAATGAACCAGTCATAGGCAGTACGGCGTCGATTGCAGGTAAAAAAGAAGGAGAAGGCCCTTTGGGAAAATTGTTCGATGTGGTGGAGCAGGATTCCATGTTCGGCGCAAATACCTGGGAGGAAGCGGAGAGCGCTCTTCAGAAACAGACCGCTGAACTTGCGCTTGAAAAAGGCGGGTATAGAAAACGTGACATCCGTTATCTGTTTGCAGGCGATCTGCTGGGGCAGTTGATTGCCACGTCTTTCGGCACTGTGGATTTGGAAATCCCTCTATTTGGCTTATATGGGGCCTGTTCGACTATGGGTGAGGCGCTGCAGTTAGGGGCAATGGCCATAAATGCAGGATATGCGGACCAGGTGCTGTCCATGGCCTCCAGCCATTTCGCGACTGCGGAAAAGCAATTCCGGTTTCCTCTTGGATATGGCAATCAAAGGCCCTATTCGGCCACCTGGACTGTGACCGGATGCGGAGCCGCGGTTTTGACTAAGCAGAAAAAGGACGGGATTGCTAAAATTACGGGAATCACCACCGGACGGATGGTGGATATGGGAAGTAAAGATTCCATGAATATGGGAGCCGCCATGGCAATGGCCGCCTATCATACGATCAAACAAAACCTGGAAGACTTCGAACGGGATGTGGATTATTATGACAAAATCATTACAGGCGATCTGGGGGAAGTGGGGCGGAAGATCCTGCTGGACTTCATGAAACAGGACGGAACCGACCTTACAGAACGCCATATGGACTGCGGTATAGAAATTTATGATGCCGAAACCCAGGATACCCATGCCGGCGGCAGCGGATGCGGCTGTTCCGCCGTAACCCTATGCGCCTATATTCTCCCTAAAATCAAGTCGGGAACGTGGAAAAGGGTACTTTTTGTGCCGACCGGAGCGCTTTTGTCTACGGTCAGCTTTAACGAAGGCCAAAGCATCCCGGGCATCGCTCAGGGCGTTGTGATTGAACAATTGTGACCGGCTCTATTCGAAAGAAAGGAATGTATGATATGGAATTTGTAAAAGCATTTTTGGTAGGCGGGGTAATCTGTGCCCTGGTACAAATCCTGATGGATAAAACGAAACTGATGCCGGGACGGATCATGGTAATGCTGGTTGTCACCGGTACGATATTAGGGGCCATAGGCCTGTATGAACCATTTGCCGAATGGGGCGGGTCAGGAGCCACCGTACCGCTGCTGGGATTCGGCAATACCCTGTGGAAAGGGGTTAAGGAAGGAATTGCAGAGGACGGCTTTTTAGGGGTATTTAAGGGCGGATTTACGTCCAGTTCGGCGGGGATTGCGGGAGCTTTGATTTTTGGGTATTTGGGGTCGGTTATCTTTAAGCCTAAGATGAAATAGATTTGTATAGAAAGATACGCAGGAAATCGGCCGTGAGCCGGGGGAAGAGCCGTGGGCTGGGATGGGGGCGCAGAAAACCGGAGGGCGGTTCGCGGTGTCAGCTCATGGTTCCGGCCGGGGCAGCTCTAGGGCTGAAAGGAAGGGAAATGAAGGGTACCGAGAACATTCATCGAAGAATTTCTGAAGAAATTTTCGATTCAGGTTCTCTAAACCGCTGACTTTGAGGTCAGCGGTTTCCCCATCATTTCCCTTCCTTTCAGCCCAAGAGCTGCCGACGGCCGGAACAAATCGCTGACACCGCGAACCGCCCTCCGGTTTTCTGCGCCCCCATCCCAGCCCACGGCTCTTCCCCCGGCTCACGGCCGATTTC
>NZ_WQPN01000176.1:97289-103250 GCF_018785315.1 Clostridium sp. MCC353
TGGCTTTCTCGGGAGCGGGGGATTTTATACTTAAATACTTACCGCAGATTGTACACAGCCATAAAAAAGGTAAACCCGGCGGGGAGGGGCTTGGAACAAAGGGATTCGAGGTCGTATGGAGCCCCTAAGAGGTACTAAGCCTTTAAGAATGAAAAAAGACAGGCAGAAACTGAAAACTGAATCAGTCTCTGAGGCGCCCGTTAAGAGGTAAAGTTCATAAAAAGTTTACCTCTCAACGGGCGCCGCCCTGTCTTTTTTCGTTCTTGAAGGCCTTAGTACCTCTTAGGGGCGGAAGCCGATCTCGAATCTCTTTGATCCAAGCCCCCCCCGCCGGATTTTCCTTCTTTATGGCGTAACTTCCGCCAATATGTCACATGAAATTTATTCTCCTGGACCTTCATCCGGCGTGACCGGACTTACCGTGGATGGCGATACATACCCCGGCCCGATCTGAGAAATATCTCCGCTGGAAGTTTCCGGTTCGGTCGGCTGGTTCGGGTCTACAATGACGGCAGATCCCGTGTGGATATCACAGTAACCCGGCATTGCAAATACGGAATCATCTGTCTGGCCTGAATCCGGCGGGACTGACATAAATGTTGCGGAAGTGCGTTCCGGGCAGAACTCGGTTGGCAGTCTTCCTGATTCCGCACAAACCGTAGCGCGGACATGATTATTGCAAACTTCGGTAGGTACAGTGCCTTTGGCAAAATATTCGGTATATACGGCATTGCCACGCGGATCTGCGTCGCATACGCCGGATACGGCCAGCTTTCCGGATTTACGGCATATCACCGCAGTTTCTATGCTGTCAGGAACCGTAAAGCCCGGATCCTCCAGCCCTTCATGGACACGGGTCATGATCTTGCGCCAGAGATCCTTATGGAAAGAAGTGCCTCCGTTTTTGGAATTGAGCTTTTGATTGTTATCACAACCGGCCCAAATACCCGCTGTGTAATATGGGGTATAACCTACAAACCAGATATCGTTGTTGCTGGTGGTTGTACCGCTTTTTCCCGCATTGGACATTCCAGGAATATTGGCTCTGGTGCTGGTGGATGATACGTTGGTTCCTGAGCGGGCAAATTTACGATTGCTCACCATGGAATCCGCCATGGCATCTGTGAGCAGGAAAGCGGTGGAATCCTTCAGCGCCTGATGGGTTTCCGGTTCATTATTAATTAGTACCTTGCCGTTATGGTCTAATATCTTTGTGAAGAAAATCGGTTTTGTGTAAACGCCGTGGTTGGCGATAGCTGCATATGCGGCTGTCAATTCCAGATTCGTAACGCCGTCAGTAATTCCGCCTAATGCGGTGGCCGCATTTAAATCATTGGATGTCAAGGTGGTGATGCCCAGATTCTTTGCATATTCAACACCCAGCTGAGGAGTGACTGTCTCCATCATACAGCGGACTGCCACGATATTCATGGAATAAATAATACCGTCCCGGATGCTGGAATAGCCTAAGTAGCCCTGGCTGTACCAGTTGGAGAAGGTTTTCTTGCCAACCGTATAAACCGAATCGTAATATACGGTTCCTAAAGTAGCGCCACAGGCGTCCAGAGCAGGCGCAAAGGATGTGATAACTTTAAATGTGGAACCCGGCTGGCGTTTTGTGTTGCTGGCCCTGTTTAATGTCAGGCTGGCTGTCTTCTCGCCCCGGCCGCCGCAGATCGCTTTCACCTGTCCGGTTGCCTGGTCCATGATGACAAAGGAAGCCTGAGGCTGGAGTGTTTTCGTCAGTTTTTCACCGATTATAGTATCGCCGGTTTTCAGGACATATGCTTTGTAATTTTCGATCTCTGTCTGAATCTCTTCTTCGCTGTCATAAAGTCCGTCATAAGAAGATGCGCCAACCACTGTCTTTTTCCAGGTTTTCAGCCCTTCTTCCGAATAATGCTGGGTTGTGCCGTCCGCATGTGTGACGGAAAGCCTGTATTCAATGGAATATCTGGCTGCCGTGTAGTTATCCGGATTATTGATTTCTTCATCCACGATGGCCTGGATATCAGGATCCTGGGTGGTAAATATCTCAAGGCCTCCGCTGTAAAGAAGATTGTGGGCCTGCGTTTCCGTATAACCTAATTTTTCCTTCAATGTTTCTTTAACCTGAGCGGTCAGCTCATCGGTAAAATAACTGTAAGGGGTCGTTGTTTCTTTTGTAATCAGATCTACATTCTGGATTCTGGAATATACGTCGTCTGCCAGGGCTTCTTCCTGCTGTTCCTTTGTAATATAGCCCTGCTCAAACATATATTGAAGAATGATTTTCCGCCGTTCTTCATTCCGTTCCCTGCCGGTGATGGGATTCATATGTGCCGGGTTTTTCGTAATTCCCGCAATGACCGTCGCTTCAGAAAGCGTGAGATCGGAGACATCTTTGTCAAAATAACGCCTTGCGGCCACCTTAACGCCGAGCGTATTGTTGCCAAGGTTGATGGTATTTAAATAATTGGTAATGATCAGTTTTTTATCCATGGTTTTTTCCAACTGGAGGGCCAGATACTGTTCCTGGAATTTACGCTCCAGTTTGGCGCCAAAACTCGTCTCATTACCACCGCCAAATACATTATTCTTAATCAGCTGCTGCGTCAGGGTGCTTCCGCCGCCTCTGTTTTCGCCCATCAGAACGCCGGTGGCAGCGCGCATGATGGAACGGATATCGATTCCATTATGTTCCCAGAAACGGGCGTCTTCGATCGCTACAAATGCATTGATAAGATCCGGAGGCAGTTCTTCATAAGTGGCCTCCTGGCGGTTTGAGCCTGCAGTTACGAGGGTATCCGTGACATTTCCCTTGCTGTCATAAACAGTCGTCGCATAGCCGATGGGGACGATGCTTTCTACGTCTACGTCAGGAGAATTGTCAATAATTCCTTTCATCATACCAAATCCAACGCTGCCAGCCACGACAACGGCAAAAATGCACATGACTAAACAAGCTTTAAAAAAACCGAGAAATAGTTTAGACGCATATTTCTTAGTTTTGGAATTGGCTGAACGTATCTTACGTTCGGTTTGTAATTTTCCGTAATTCATAGGAGTCCTCCTCTATACCGGATCATTATAACAAATATGTCCAAACAATTCAACCAGGCCTCTTCGAATTAAAAGTTTTGTAAAGTGCTGGTTAGACCGGGGTATCTATGATATATTAGTATGAGTTGAAACTGGTATATTTATGAATTTTAGGAGACTGAAACTATGAATCAAAGCTATAAAATCTTATACAAGGGCGGACAAGGTGAGCTGGTTGAAAAAAAATCCCGTTTCATCGCCACAACCAAACCTGTGGAGACAGAGGAAGAAGCAGTATTATTTATAGAAGAAATGAAGAAAAAATACTGGGATGCCAGCCATAACTGTTCTGCATATGTGATTGGGGACCGGCATCAGATCCAGCGGTGCAGTGATGACGGAGAGCCGTCGCAGACGGCGGGAAGGCCCATGCTGGATGTTCTTTTGGGGGAGGATATCCATAATATATGTGTTGTGGTAACCCGCTATTTCGGCGGGACCCTTTTAGGAACCGGAGGCCTGGTGCGGGCATATTCCAAGTCGGTTCAGGAAGGGCTGAAAGGAAGCTGTATCGTAGAAAAGAAACTGGCCAGAAAAGTGGAGATCAGAACGGATTACAATGGAATCGGCAAGCTTCAGTATCTGGCGGCCCAGCGGGGACTGGCTGTTATGGACACGGTATATACGGAAAATGTGACTGCCCAATATCTGGTTCCGGCAGGGCAGGTGGAGGAGTTCAAAAACGCAGTTACGGAAGCGACCAACGGAAAAGCGGGGATTGGTGAATCAGAACCTCTATATTATGGAATGCTGGATAAAGAAATAATTATTTTTTAACGGCAGAGGGCCGGAGCTGTGCATTTTAGGGGTATTTGCGAAAAAAAGGCATTTTTAAAATTTAAATGTTGCATTACTTCCTATATGATGTTATACTGACTAATTGTTAAAATGGAATTGTATGAACATTTTTGAGAAAGAAGAGAAGATTTTATATGAAGATGAAGAGAGAAGATGTAAGAAACGTTGCAATTATCGCCCATGTAGACCATGGCAAGACAACTCTGGTTGATGAATTGCTGAAGCAGAGCGGAGTTTTCCGTGAAAACCAGGAAGTTGCTGAACGTGTCATGGACTCCAACGATATTGAAAGAGAACGCGGTATTACTATTTTATCTAAGAATACGGCCGTATTTTATAAGAATACGAAGATCAATATTATTGATACCCCGGGACATGCGGATTTCGGCGGAGAAGTGGAACGTGTCCTTAAAATGGTAAATGGTGTAATCCTTGTGGTAGACGCTTATGAAGGCGCTATGCCCCAGACGAAATTCGTTCTGAGAAAAGCCCTGGAACTGGATCTGCCGGTAATTGTCTGCATCAATAAGATTGACCGTCCGGAAGCAAGGCCGACAGAAGTGATCGATGAGATTTTGGAACTGTTTATGGATCTGGATGCGTCGGATGAGCAGTTAGACTGTCCGTTCATATACGCTTCTGCAAAATCCGGTTACGCGAAAAAGGAGCTGGAGGATGCCAGTGTGGATATGAGCCCGCTGTTTGAAACAATCGTCGACTATATCCCCGCGCCGGAAGGCGATCCTGAAGCACCGACCCAGGTTCTTATCAGCACCATTGACTACAATGAATACGTTGGCCGTATCGGTGTGGGAAAAGTGGATAACGGAACCATCAAGGTAAACCAGGAATGCGCTATGGTAAACCACCATGATCCTGATAAATTCCGTAAAGTGAAGATCGGCAAACTCTATGAATTTGACGGACTGAACAAGGTGGAAGTGAAGGAAGCGACGATCGGTGCGATCGTAGCGATTTCAGGAATTACGGATATTCATATCGGCGATACCCTTTGTTCCGTGGAAAACCCGGAAGCGATTCCATTCCAGAAAATTTCCGAGCCAACCATTGCCATGAATTTTATGGTAAACGACAGCCCGTTAGCAGGTCAGGAAGGCAAATATATCACATCCAGACATATCAGAGAGCGTTTATTCCGCGAATTAAATACGGATGTCAGCCTGAGAGTGGAAGAGACAGAATCTCCCGACTGTTTTAAAGTATCCGGACGTGGAGAACTGCATTTGTCCGTATTGATTGAGAATATGAGAAGAGAAGGTTTTGAATTTGCAGTGAGCAAGGCAGAGGTTCTCTATCATTATAATGAAAGAAACCAGAAATTGGAGCCCATGGAACTGGCTTATATCGACGTGCCGGAAGAATTTACCGGTTCTGTCATCCAGAAACTGACCAGCCGTAAAGGAGAGCTTCAGGGAATGAGCCCGGCCAATGGCGGCTACACCAGGCTGGAATTTTCTATCCCGGCAAGAGGACTGATCGGATACCGTGGGGAATTCATGACCGATACCAAAGGAAACGGCATCATGAACACAATTTTTGACGGTTACGGGCCATACAAGGGTGATTTAAACTACAGAAAGACAGGATCTTTAATCGCCTATGAAAGCGGTGAGTCCATCACCTACGGCCTCTTTAACGCTCAGGAACGAGGCATACTGTTCATCGGCCCGGGCCAGAAAGTATACTCAGGCATGATCGTCGGCCAGAATCCTAAGGCAGAGGACATCGAGGTAAATGTCTGCAAAACGAAAAAACTTACCAACACCCGTTCTTCCAGTGCCGACGAAGCGCTGAAACTGACCAGCCCCAAAGAAATGAGCCTGGAGCAGTGCCTGGAATTCATCGACACAGACGAACTCCTGGAGATCACGCCAAGCAGCCTTCGCATCCGTAAGAAAATTTTAGATCCGACTTTAAGGAAAAGGTCTTCCTTCAAAAAATAAAGTTTGGTAAATCTTTATTTAACGAGTTGGCAGGAGTGACGCCATGAAGACGGGGAATCTGGGGCAGGCGGCCGGGGATGAGAGGAATTGGGGGTCGGATTCCGACCCTAAGAAATAC
>NZ_WQPN01000177.1 GCF_018785315.1 Clostridium sp. MCC353
GAAACATAGAAAAAGCAAAGAATTGTTTGATTGAGGTGGGGATTAACAGTAAAAGGTCAAGGCATTTTCGAAAATGCCTTGAGGGTCGATGTTAAATGGTGTGGAGATTTACATTAAAGGGTGAAGCCATTTTCGAAAATGCCTTGACCCTTTATTTAAATTTGCTTTTAATTACTTTAGCCAGAGAAAACCAGCAGGAAAGCGGGACGAGGGAGCGGAGGCGGGATTGGATGTTTGGAGGCGGTCCTGGGGAGCGGAATCCGTCGGGGATGAAAGCCATCTGGAAACCGTTAGTGAAACTTAGGCTCCAGGGATGGAAAAAGATGGGCAGAAACTGA
>NZ_WQPN01000178.1:0-6412 GCF_018785315.1 Clostridium sp. MCC353
AAGTGTGAGGCCATTTTCGAAAATCCCTTCACCCTCGATGTCCACCCTCCTTGTCCACGCTCCTTGTCCACGCTCCATGTCCACGCTCCCTGTCACGCTCAATGTAAAAAAGTTCTCCGTTTCCCCCCTCATTTCTCATCCTCTAAAAGCTGCACCCTTAAAACATCATTAATTACAGCCGGACTGATCTCCAACACCTCTCCAGTATAAGTAACAGCCACCAGATCCCCCTCATCCAGATCTTCCAGAGAGATGTCCGTATATCTCCAATCCAGAACCGTCTTATCGCTGATCCGGCATTCGAACCGTCCCCGGCTGTTAATATCATTGATTTCCAGTCCTGCTGCAATGATGCTGTCTGCACTTTTCCGTTCAATTGTGGCATAAAATGTGGTGCCCACAACTGGTTTTACGCTCCTTTTGCCTGCGGCGAAGCCGAGAATGGCCGACCCGGCCAGAAGAATGGCTGCCACTGCTGCACATGTGATCTTTTTCATGATTTTACCTCCTAAACTTTACTCTGTTTTACCTATGCTTTAATCCTCTGGTTTTATATTATCACATCACAGCGGCCTTCTGCTTTTACATATATCTTAATTTTTACATATACCAAAGGCAAACCAGGGTAATTTTATCATAAATTGAAAGCCGGATGTGATTGTTATATAATGGTTTTAATGTCACAGGGAACTGTGGACCGCATCATTTTAACAAAACAACAAACCAGACAAAAGAGGGGGAACAGCATGACATTCGAACAGTTAAGCTACGCAGTTGCCGTAGCCCAGGAGAAAAATATCTCAAAAGCCGCGGAACGTTTATACATATCTCAATCCGCCCTGACAAAGTCTTTAAACCGGCTGGAAGAAGAACTGGGAATCAAGATTTTCGACAGAAATGTCGTGCCTGTCCGCCTCACATTTGCAGGCGAATGCTATATCGAAAAAGCGAAACAGCTCCTTTCCATCCAGTCCGCAATGAACCGGGAATTGGAGGAAATCATGTCCTTTAGAAAAGGCCGTATCCGGGTCGGAATGGGGCCTGGAAGAAATGAATTCTGGACGCCTCACATACTCCCCGAATTCACCAGGACTTATCCGGAAGTGGAGGTACAGATCGTGTTGGGAGGCAGCAAATTTCTGGAACAGGAACTTTTAAACGGTCACCTGGATATGAGTTTCCAATATCTTCCCGTAATTTCCGAAGACCTCACCTATACCATGATCACACAGGAACGGCTTCTTCTGGCGGTTCCTTACGGCCATCCGGTTCTGGAAGGGAAAATCCTGCCCGACAGCAGCGTAAACCATCCCCTGTCCCTTCCTCCCGACGCATTGAACGGTCAAACCTTCCTGTTTGCGCCGGAAGGCCACGGCATCACCCAGTGTACCCGCCAGATATTCGCCCGCTATCATATCCAGCCCGGACAGATCCGGAAATATACCAACTGCGATCTCATCTATGCCCTCGCCTGCGAAGGAATGGGAATGGCTTTTGTCCCCGATACCTGCGCCCTGTATCCAGCTTATTATAAAAAACCAGTATTCTGTACTGTGGACAACCCTCCATTTACCATGAATCTGGCTGCCGCATACAGAAAGCACGAAGGCATTTCCCCTCTGGCCCAGAAATTCCTGGAGATTACATGTGATATCGTCCGCCATTCCCCCTATTTATCTGTAGAGGCCGCAGAACTCTAAAAGAGCTTACCGCAGCCCGGCGGATAGGAAGTGAGCCGTAGCCATTCCATGACACTTTGTCATAATAACTATGTCCCATTCTCATTAGACACAAGAAGGATGAATTTGTTACTATATAATCATAAGCAAACAATATTGTCTGTCTATTTTACGGTATTTTAAGGCGTGCACACACGGATCCAAATGCGCCCTTGAATTCACTGGAATCTGTTGACTTGTTCATCTGTATTGGAGGGAAATGGAATGAGTATTACTATGTATGCGGCACTTGGGGTTTTCATGATGCTGGCGCTTATGATCGCCATGATGATCGGCCGGACCTCACCTTTAGTCCCGATGCTGGCAGTTCCTTTAACCGGCTGTCTCATCATGGGCGCATCCCCGGCGGATATTGCCGACTGGGCCATGTCAGGCATGAAAGACCAGCTTTCAACCATAACCATGTTTACCTTTGCCATCATCTTTTTTAACATCATGATGGATGCCGGAGTTTTTGATACCTTGGTCAGTAAAATGACCCGGAAGGCCACAGGGGTTCTCCCCGTATGCCTTCTCACCGTAGCCGCAACCATGATCGGCCATGCCGACGGCTCGGGAGCCACCACATTTCTCATCGTCATTCCGCCGTTTATTCTTCTTTACAAGAAAATGAACATGCGCCCTGTGGTGTTAATGGGTCTGGTCGCCCTGACCGCCGGGGTCATGAACTCCGTACCCTGGGGCGGGCCTTCGGGCCGTCTGGCGGGAGCCTTTGGCATTGATTCTTTCGCTATTTTCCAGACAATGCTGCCCGCCTTCGTTACAGGGCTGATCTGTTGTTTCGCTCTGGCATTTGTTTTTGCCAAGCTGGAAATCAGAAGAGGGGCCGGAAGCAGCAGCCCGTTGGAAAGCCATGAGGAGTTTCAGAAATCGGAAGAAGAAAAGGCGCTGTTAAGGCCTCAGTATTTCTGGTTTAACGTGATTTTAATCTTTGTGACAATAGCGGCAATCTTCATCAGTGATCTGCCCATCTATGTCTGTTTTATGATTGCCTGCTGTCTGGCACTCTGCGTGAACTACAGAGGAGCAAAGCTGCAGGGCGAACGGCTGAACGCCTATGCGCCCGCCTGCATGAGCATGGTGTCCCTTCTGCTGGCCTGCGGAGTATTTGTCGGAGTTATCGGTTACAGCCCCATCCAGCCGTCCATGCTGGAAGTGATACAAACTATCATCGGCGGAGCTTCTACCAAACACCTGAGCGGCATCCTTTCCTTCCTTTGGCCCATTTTGGACGCCCTTGGCCTGGATCACTATGCCTGCTGCTACTCCATCGTTCCGATGGTTCAGAAAATATGCGCCCAGTACCTTACGCCTCTCCAGGCCGCCATATCCTATCTGGTACCATGGGTGCCCCTGGTTTTCATTCATCCTACCACACCAGCCATGTATATTGGCCTGGGCCTTACGGGAGTATCATTCAGGGAACACTGGAAATTCGCCTGGAAATGGGGACTGCTCATATCCTGGATCTCCGTATCGGTGTGTATCCTGTTAAATATTATCCCCCTATGATCCAAGGCAGCGTGTGTTATGCTGAGTGAGACCTGTTATTGCAAAAATCATAAGTAAGGAGACATTGTTTTATGATAAATCATACCAACAACGATATGGATCTCACCCCTTTCATTAACCGGGTGGAACGGGAAGGTCTGGATCTCTACAACTGCATTGTCCATAAAAATGGAAAACTGATCGCAGAAAAGCACTGGAAACCGGTTAAACGCATTGATATCCGTTCCGGCACCAAAAGCTTCTGTTCCACAGCAGTTGGTTTTGCCGTCCATGAAAAATTATTTTCTTTGGAAGACTATGTGACGGACTGTTTTGCAGAAGATTTTCAAAACGAACCTTCCCCTCTCATGAAAGAAATGAAGTTGAAACACCTGATGACCATGACCATGGGGTTTTCCCATGAACATCTCATGGGCGCGCAAAGAGAAGCCATGAGGCAGATTTCCGACTGGGTGAAGTATTCGTTAAGCCAGGAAGTCGTCTATCATCCAGGGGAAAAATTCCTGTACAACAATATCGGCCCCTATCTCATGGGAGTGCTGATACAGCGCCGGGCCGGAATGGGGCTGATTGACTATCTGCGCCCCAGGCTTTTCGATCCCCTTGGCATTCAGGATGTTTACACAGTTGAGCATTGTCCGTCAGGCTATGATTTCGGCGCCAGCGGCCTCATGCTGGATGTTTTTGAGTATGCCAAATTGGGGCTTTTATATCTGCAGGACGGCATTTGGGAAGGGAGACGGATTCTCCCCGAAGGCTGGGTTCAGGAAGCAACCACTCCCCGTTCTTATACGGTATCCACAAAAACCCTGCCCGGATATGAACTCTATAACGATAATACCATCGGCGCGACCTATGGGTATTTCTTCTGGATCGGTCCCTGGAGCAAATGGTATTTTGCCTGCGGGGCAAAGGACCAGTACTGCGTGGTGGTGCCTGAAAAGGACGTGGTAATAACCGTAGAAGCCCATGTCACCCAAACCGGGGAGCCTACCATACACGCCATTGCCAGAGAAATCATTCCCAGGCTTCCATAGAGGAAGGTTTATATCAGTTCAGACAAGCCTGAACTGTTACGGAGGTTTACTATGATAAAAAAAGAGCGGTACAAATCCCTTGAACAGATGTTTCAATATGTTGACCTGCATTTTGACGCCATGGCAGAAGAACTCTGCCGGATTGCCTCCCTTCCCAGCGTGGAGGGAAATGACATCGGACTGAAGGCGGCCAGGGATTTTATAGCGGAAAAAATGAACCAACTGGGCCTTGAAGTCTCCATCCATGACATAGAAAACGGCAGCAGCCTGATTTCCGCCTCAGATATCAGCGGTAAGAAAAATACCATTTTATTTTACAATCACTATGATGTTGTTCCGGCTGGGGACTTATCCCAATGGGCTACCGCCCCATTTGATCCGGTAATAAAAGACGGAAAACTGTTCGCCCGCGGAATCTCCGACAATAAAGGATGCCTGATGGCCCGTCTCCAGGCCCTGGAAGCCATAAGAGCAGTTGAGAACAGCCTTCCGGTCAATTTAAAATTTCTTTTTGAAGGGGACGAGGAAACCGGCAGCCCATCCATGAAAAAGTTCAGCCAAATGAACCCGGAAATATTCAAATCAATCACCGCCGCTGATGTCTGCTTCTGGGAAAACAGCCGTACCAGCGACAGTGAAACAGCCTGGGCCAGCTTTGGGGTGAGGGGTGACGTAGAATTCGAATTGAGATGCCGTCCAATCGCCTTCGACGTCCATGCCCGGAACGGGAATCTCTGCCCCAATGCCGCCTGGCGGCTGGTATGGGCCTTATCCACAATGAAAGATCCGATTACCGAGCGGGTATTAATTGAGGGCTTTTATGATCGTGTGATTCCTCCAACCGACGCCGACAGGCTGGTTTTGGACGAATTTCCATTCGATGAGGCAGGCGCGAAAGAACATGTCCATGTGGATTCCTTTTTGCTGGGCAAAGAGGGGCTGGAATTGAAGGAAAGGCTCTATCTGGAACCATCTTTCACGATTAACGGCCTGGAATCAGGAGAGGTTTACCGCGAGGAAGGGGCCAGACACATTGTCCCCCACAGCGCCTACGCGAAAATTTCCTGCAACTTAGTGGCTGATCAAAAGGCCGAAGACATTTTTCGTCTGGTCAGGGCGCATTTGGATAAGCATGGTTTCCAGGATATTGAACTCATCCTGACGGATGCGCTGACCGCAGTGCGGACCCCTGTGAATCTGCCCATCACGGAAGAACTAAAACATGCGGCTTCCTTTGTGTATAAGAACCCTCTCGTTATCGAGCTGACCATGTTAGGGCCCGGCCCGGCATCAGTACTGAGGGATCCGTGGCCCAACCTCCCCATCATCGGAATCGGCCCGGCAAATCCTGACTGCGGACATCATTCTCCTAATGAAAATATGAAGCTTGAGGATTATAAAAGAAACATAAAATATACCATTGCAGTCCTCTATGGATTGGAGGAGGGGGATATAATTGGGATTTAATTGAGGAAGTTACGCAGAAAAGCGGGGAAGAAGGCCAGGGAGCCAAACGGGGGAAACAAGCGATACAGGGGTCTGGTTCCAACCGTTAAGTGGAACTAAGGCTCCCGGCATGAAAAAAGGCGGTCCGATGCCCATTCACGGTAAACTCCTGATGACTTTACCGTTCAGGGGCATCTCAGACACTGATTCGGAATTCAGTGTCTGCCCGCCTTTTTTCATGCCGGGAGCCTAAGTTCCGCTAAACGGTTTCCACATGACCCCTGTATCGCTTGTTTCCCCCGTTTGGCTCCCTGGCCTTCTTCCCCGCTTTCCTGCTGGTTTTCTCTAGCTCAAGTAATTAAATGCAATTTTACGAATTATAAGAAAATTTAACCTCAACCCTCAAGGCATTTTCGAAAATGTCTTGACGCTTTACTGTTAATCCCACGTCAGTTGCATTAAATCTCTATGTCATGACCTGTGCTAAATACCAAACGCCGCCTCAGTTAAGCCCTTCTTTGCTTTTTTACTGCCCTTCTCCAAATCTTTCTTTTCATTTATTCGTGGCAGTACACAGCTGGGGATCCAGGGAATGTGAAGTCCGAGACTGGTCAAGCGGATGGGGAGGGCACACCGGATGGGCGTTTGGCTCTGCAGGAGGCCGGGGCACGGTTTGCG
>NZ_WQPN01000178.1:6422-121387 GCF_018785315.1 Clostridium sp. MCC353
GATTTGTGGAGGCCGTCGGCAACTCTTAGGCTGAAAGAAGGGAAATGAAGGGGAAATCGCTGACCACAAAGTCAGCGATTTAGAGAACCTGAATCGAAAATTTCTTCAGAAATTCTTCGATGAATGTTCTCGGTACCCTTCATTTCCCTTCTTTCGGCCTTAGAGATGCCCCGGCCGGAACCATGAGCTGGAACCGCAAACCGTGCCCCGGCCTCCTGCAGAGCCAAACGCCCATCCGGTGTGCCCTCCCCATCCGCTTGACCAGTCTCGGACTCCATATTCCCTGGATCCCCGGCGTAACTTTGGCCACTCAACTAAATAAAGATTTTATATCACCCCCATGGACCTCAGCAGGAATATCCATCCCGTCATCGTAACCGCGCTGAACAGCGTTGTCAGCACAATGATCCCGGAAGAAAGAATCTCGTCGCTGCCCATATTCTGGGCCATTATGTAACAGCTTGGTGTTGTCGGCGCTGAGAGCATGATCAGGCAGGCCACAATTTCCGCCCTGTCAAATCCCAGATATAGGATTGCAGGCAGGAATACTGCTGTTTGAAGCACCAGCTTTACCAGGGTGGCTGCCAGGGCAGGTTTCACTTTCTGCCATGCGTCTCCGATCTCGAATCCTGCGCCTATGGCAATCAGTGCCAGAGGCGTTGCCATTGAGGACAAAGATGTGACGGTTTTATGTACCATTACCGGAAAATGGATATGGAACAGGGAAACCACGGTTCCTGCCAGGATGGCCAGTATAATCGGATTTTTGATAATATTGACGCAGGCCGCCTTCATTTTCCGGGCCAAATCGATCTTTTCTCCTCCATTTTCCGCCTCTAAGGTCAAAACCAGCACAGAATATATGTTGTAAAGGGGAACCGTACTGACAATCATCATGGGGCCCATGCCGGAATTACCGCAAAGGTTCTGGATAAAGGCGATTCCCAAAACCGCGGCGCTGCTGCGGAAGGAGCCCTGGACAAATGCGCTTCTCATCCTCTTATCTTTCAAAAACAGCTTCGCCCCGCCCCAGATCAGCCAAAAACAGAGAGAAGTAGATATCATGCAGAACAGCACGAAATCCAGGTGAAACTGTTCACTGAAATTGATGTTGGATAAATCTTTAAAAAGCAGCGCGGGTAGGGTCACATTGAAGTTAAATTTATTGGCCTTTTCCACGAAATTGCCGTCCAGCATTCCGATCCGTTTTAGAATATATCCGATTACGATTACAAAGAAAATTGGGAATGTGATATTAATGCTATAGAGAAAATGTTCCATTTGCAGTGCCAGCCTTTCTTTTTCATTCTAGTTCAACAGCCGAAGCCATTTTCCCGGTCTTCCGGTTCCGCCGCCCAGGCAGGGATCCTATAATCCCTTAATTTTAAAATATACCGCGAAGTGGGGCGTGCAGATGGCGGGAATGAATTTTCAAACACACTCTAGCATATCAGATCAGACATTGTTTGCAAATCGAATATTATTGATATATAATATTTATATTTGTAATATTTAAATCCGAACTCATTTATGAAAGGAGATGCCCCATATGACAATTGAGGAAATCGACGCCTTTTTAGCCGTCGTGGAATGCGGCACCCTTTCCATTGCCGCGGATAAGCTGTTTATCAGCCAAAGCACCATCAGCCAGCGCCTGAAGCGTCTGGAAAATGAATTAGGCGCCAGATTATTTCTCAGGCAGCAGGGACAGCGTTCCGCTGTATTGACCCCGGCCGGTTCCAACCTGGTTCCCATGGCACAGCAGTGGGCCAGTTTGTGGCGGGATATGTATTCACTGAACACAATATCGGGTAAATCCTCCCTTTCCATTGGAAGCGTAGATTTGGTCAACAGCATTTCCTTTGTGCCGCTCTATAAAAATGTTCTGAAAAGCCATCCGGAGATTGAACTGGACATCAACACCCATCATTCATCGGAAATCCACGGCCTTTTGGAAAACAGGATCATCGATATCGGTTTTGTATTCAGCCCGGTCAAATATCCCGATATCATTTCCACGCCTTTGTACAGTGAAAAAATGTATCTGATTACCCGGGACACCGGCATCTATTACGACAATATCAGCACAGCAAAGCTGGATCCCCAAAAGGAAGCTTACCTGAGATGGAACACGGATTATGAATTATGGCATCACAGCAACTGGAGCCAGACCAGGCACCTGGTCAATGTCAATACGGGCACGAATATGATCCATTATCTGGACGAACCCGGCAGTTGGACAATCGGGCCTGCTTCCCTGGTGCGTTTTCTAAAAAACCGGCAGGATACCGCCTTCTATCAACTAAAAGAAGCCCCGCCTCCCCTGGTGTGCTATCGTCTCACCCACCGCTACCCCAAACCCAGCAGGCAGGATGTTATGAACACTTTCTGCCGGGAAATGGAACTATTCATAAAATCAAATGACAGGATGAACTGGCTCGGCTCCGTCCCACCGCTCGGTGAACATGACGGCTGACCCGCTAAGAAATGGAGATATCATGAAACGTTCAAGAATTTTACTCAGCATTACCATCATTTTTTTCTGGGCTTCGGAATACTGCCACGCCCCCTATTTCACCCCTTACCTCCAAACTCTGGGATTCGCGGCGGGGGCGGTTGGATTCATGACAGGGATGTATGGATTTACCCAGATGATCGTCCGCATCCCTATGGGAATTGTGACAGATGTGACCGGGTGTTACAAAAAGACCATTTTGCTGGGGACTATTTTCACCACGGTCTCTTCCTTCGGCCTGATTTTTTCCACTCATTTTGCCGCAATTGTGATCTGTAGGATTCTGGCCGGGGTTGCGGCCTCTTCCTGGCTGGCGTTCACAATCCTGTACGCCGCATACTATGAAGCGGATAAGGGCGTTCAGGCCATGGCAAATGTCACCGCATTTAACAGCGCCGGAAAACTCCTGGCCTTTATTCTCGGTATGATAACGGCATCCATTTGGGGATACCGCATTCCGCTGGTATGCAGTTTTCTCACGGGGATCGCGGCTATTTTGTGCGCCCTGGCATTAAAACCCATAGAAATAAAAAGGGAACCGCTGAAAATCAGCCATCTCGCCGTTGTATTCTTACATCCGGCTGTGCTGTGCGCTTCCTTTTTTGCGATCATTATGCAGTTGTTCCTTCAGGGAACCGTATTTTCCTTTACATCTGCCGTAGCCCGTGACTTAGGGGCTTCACCTCTGGAAATCGGCATCAATACGGCCCTGTTCACCCTGGTTCAGATCCTTGCGGCAGGTTATATCGGCAAACACCTGATGAAACGGGTGAACACCTGGCAGGCCATTGCCCTTGGCTTCCTCATGATGACCGTCTACTGTGTGATGACCGCCTTCACGTCCCATATGGCGGTGCTCTACATAGCCCAGGCCATCGGCGGCGTCAGCGGGCTGATGCTGACCTCCATCCTGACCGCTCTGACCATCCGCTACATTCCCCAGGAAAACCAGTCCACAGCCATGGGGCTGTTTCAGGCCCTCTACGGAATCGGAATGGCACTGGGGCCGATGATGACGGGAACCCTGTCCGCCAGATACAATTACCGCACCGCCTACCTGGCCATCGGCGGCTGCACTCTGGCCGCCGCCGTCCTGGCTCCAATTCTGCTCCCCCGGGTTGAAAAAAATGCCTCCGGTCAGTCTCCGCGGAAATAAAGGGCTTTTATATATCCCTTGGAGTCGGTTACCGGTACATTTCCCTCATAAGGGGACGGCCCATAGGGGCTGACTTCATTAAAGTCCATCACCCTGTAGCTGCCCGCCATTTCTTCCCTGTCCTTCACAGGCAGGTCGAAATAGCCATAAAACTCTTCACAGGCCCCTTTCAGCACGTAAATGCCGCCCTCATACACCCGTTTAAATCTTGTATCATCGCTGTCTCCCCACAGGCGGAAAACTCCCATGTCAGGCTCATAAGCCGCCATGACATAGTCTCCCTCTTCACTGCTGCCGGCATTTTTCTCCGTCAGCACATACATCCCATAATCCGGGTTTTGGGACTTTTTAAGGACAGCGGTCTTCCCGGTCAGCTCATCTGTAACCAGTTCAACGCCGTCTCCCGCGTCCACAGCGTCAAGCTGTTCCGGTGTAACTGTAATCGGCACATGGATTGAGCCTTCCGCTTCATAGTAGATCCCCCGGTCAGCCGTATGCTCAAAATCCGAATACATGCTGATATAGATTTCTCCCCGTTTCGGAAGAAGTTCCAGATAAGGGGCGGCCGGAAGCGCATCATAGGCCGTCTTCAGTTCCAATGCCCGTTTTTCATCGTATTTCTCTTCTGCTTCTTTCAAAAATGTGATATTCCTCTTTTCAATCCCTGACAACAGCTCTTCGCTGAACTTATCTCCATCTATGCTTTCTTTGTACCACGGCTCCGCGCCGAAGTAGTTTTTCAATTTTTCAGTTTTAAAAATCCTGCCGTAAACAGCATAAAACTGGTTTCTCAAAAGCTGCATATCATCCAGGTTAAGGCCGATTAAGTCGGTGTCGTTTAATGGACGGCTGAATGCGTCGGGCATGATAAGGCTGTCTTCCACGGCGTAGTAATCCCCTGCCGCCTCTGTGCTGCCCTGGAGCGTTATGGAACCGTCTTTATTTAACACCACCGTATAGGCGGCCCCGCTGCTGCCGTATGCAGTATCTTCCAGACTGTAGGAACCAGTGCCATCCTCATAAGGCAGGTTGAATTCATGGAGCCCCGTAAATGCATTGGAAAACATTTTATCTCTTTTTGAAAAATTTACCTGCAGGGTCCCTCTCGCATCCGGATCTCCCGGCAATACGGACAGCCTGGAAGCAAAATCCCCGGCCTTAAAATACTGTCCGCAAAGGGCAGCCGCCTGGGCGGTGAGAGCAGTTCCCGGAGTTTGTTCCACCCCGGCAGTTTCTTCTTTCCCCGGTTTTCCCGTCTCAGACGGGCTCTCTGCCGTAGTATCCTCTGTTTCCGGTGCAGAAGTTATGTCCTTATGGCCGGATTCCTCCTGGGTATATTTACCTGTAACATCTTTAGAATCAGTAATCCGCTCGAAAGATCCGCAGGAAGTGATTACCAATGCGATTAGACAAGCGGCCGGTATCAATTTAAATTTTATATTGACTTTCATAGAAAAACCTCCCAGCTTTTTGGAAAATTCATGGACTTCAGGCTGTTAGCCTTGTGATTCTTTTTTCCAGTATAGCCCTTTTTCCAGTTGATTCCAAGCGACGTTTTTCTTAAAATAATTAAGGATTTATTTACATAAAATGGATTTAGGTGAGAAGGTTACGCAGAAAAGCGGGGAGGGGGGACGGCGGGAAAAAAGACCGGGGAGCAAAACGGGGAAAATCAGCGGTACAGGGATCTGATTCCAACCGTTAAGTGGAACTAAGGCTTTCAGCAGGAACGAAGGCGGTCCGATGCCCATTCACGGTAAACTCTTTATGGACTTTACCGTTCAGGGGCATCTCAGAAACTGATTGGGTTTTCAGTTTCTGCCCGCCTTCGTTCCTGCTGAAAACCTAAGTTCCACTAAACGGTTTCCACACGACCCCTGTACCGCTGATTTTCCCCGTTTTGCTCCCCGGTCTTTTTTCCCGCCGTCCCCCCTCCCCGCTTTTCTGCTGGTTTTCTCGGGAGTAATTATTTAAAAACAATTTTGTAAATTATGAGAAAATTTAACATCAAGCGTCAAGGCATTTTCGAAAATGACTTCAGGGTTAATGGTAAGATTCCTGAAAAGGAATTAGACAGCAGAAGGCCTCTGACTGAAGGAGAAGCGGCAAGACTAAATGATGATTTTATTGTGGAGTATACTTACAACTCCAATGCGATTGACGGCAATGGCAGAACCGGAAGACTTTTAGTTAATTTGGAACTGATGAAAGCGGATATCCGCCAATTGATATCAAATTTACAGACCGGATTGCATATTACAACGCCTTTGATGAATACCATGTAAAACACAACCTTTCAGCAATGGAAAATCTGTTAGCAGGATATATAAATTTGAAATTGGATTCATACTTGAACATGTTGCAAGAAGATGAACCGTATGAATCATTATAAATAATAACTACAAACATATTTAACAGAAACAAAATAAAATGTTATTTATCCTCTATTAAGCCAGTACACAGCCGGGAATCCAGGGAATGGGGACAGACGGGGGCGGAGGCCTCCTTGGAGGTTTGACACCGGGCGGAGCAAACTCCGTTGGCGATGAAAGCCGTCTGGAAACCGTTAGTGAAAGTTAGGCTCCAAGGACGGAAAAAGACGGGCAGAAACTGAAAACCAAATCAGTTTCTGAGATGCCCACTGAACGGTAAAGTCCCATAAAGAGTTTACCGTGAATGGGCATCGGACCGTCTTTTTCCGTCCTTGGAGCCTTAGTTTCACTTACGGTTGGAAGCCGGTTTTCATCGCCAACGGAGTTTGCTCCGCCCGGTGTCAAACCTCCAAGGGGGCCTCCGCCCCCGTCCGTCCCCATTCCCTGGATTCCCGGCGTTACATTCACAAATATGTAAAATAAACCTTTACGGCTTCATCCCCACGCCACCCTGTATGAACAGCGTATCCCCCGTAATATACTTCGCGTCATAGCTTGCCAGGAACACGCAGACCTTTCCGATATCCTTCTCCGCATCCCCGTATCTTCCAAGAGGAATCTCATCCAGATTCTTCTTAAACATCTCCGGGTTCTCACGGCCCCACTCTGCCAGTTTATCGGTCATAACAAGGGGAAGGATTACGTTGACATTGATGTCATACGCGCCCCATTCATTGGCCGCCACTCGGGACATGCCGCGGATGCCCTCTTTGGCCGCTGCGTAGGAACTCTGCCCCGGTTTTCCTGAAATACCGGCGCCGGAAGCGAAATTGATCACAGATCCTTTGGTTTCCTTTAAATACGGAAATGCGTGCTTCATATAAAAGAACGTCGCGTAAAGTCCCGAATATAAAGCGATGTCAAAATCCTTTTTCGTATGTTCCACCAGGGTCAAGCCGGATGCCGAGGCCTGGGCGCTGTTTATCAGCACATCCAGTTTTCCAAAATGCTCCACTCCTTTTTCAATCGCGGTTTTTACCTGTTCTTCATCCGCGCCGTCCGTAACGATGGTAAACACTTCTGTCCCAAACTCTTTTTCCAGCTCCGCCTTGGTCCTTTCCATACCGCCAGGATATAAATCGGTTAAAATCATCTTTGCGCCTTCATCCGCAAATGCCCTTGCCACTCCCCGTGCGATGCCTCCGCCGCCGCCAGTAAGAAGGACAACCCGTTCTTCCATTCTTCTCAAATGCTGCATAATCCATACCTCCTGATTTCATATTCAACGTTCCGTTGTGTAATCGGGCAAAAACTGCTCTATGTATGGATTATAGTCTTCCGTAAATTTTCTGTCAATAGCAATATTTTTCGTTTGTTATTTAATTATCGCAGGATATTTTTATATATTTTCAGCCTATTTTCTCGTTTTTCCAGGCTTCCCCTCTCGCAGTTTCCTGCTAAAAAACCGGATTAAACCTAAATATTTTTTCATTTTTGAAGTTTATTTAACAATATTTTTCAGGTTTAATGGATTATATTCTGCGGTTTTCCGTCCAGATACTTTTTCACATTGTCAAATACGATCACTGCTCTTTTTACCAAAGCCTCTTTTGTGGCAAATGCGATATGCGGTGTGACAATCGTATTGGGCGTATCTAAAAGCGGGTGGTTCTCCTCTATGGGCGGCTCCTTTTCAAACACATCGATGCAGGCGCCGGCCAGACGGCCCTCTTTTAACGCCTCTGCCAACGCGTCCGTGTCCACAACCGGCCCTCTGGCCGTATTGATTAAAACAGCACTTTTCTTCATCAATTTTATATTCTCTTTGTTGATCAAACCCTTGGTCTGGGCATTTAAAGGCGTATGCAGCGATACAATATCACATTCCGACAACAGAGTATCCAGATCCACATATTTAATCCCCGGAAGATCCTTAACCGTCCTGCTGTATGCATACACTTCGCATCCGAATGCCTGTGCAATCAGGGCAACCCTCTCGCCAATGGCTCCTGTGCCCACGACGCCGAATTTCTTTCCTTCCAGTTCAAAACCGACCAGGCCGTCTTTCGTGCCTCCCCTGCGGCATGCCAGATCACAGGGAATCACATTGCGGTAAAGGGAAATCAACATGCCGAACACCAGATCAGCCACCGCGCAGGTGGAATATCCCGCACAGTTGCAGACGGTTATGCCCCGGTTCCTGCACGCCTCCATGGCGATATGATCCACTCCGGTAAATGCAACCGACAACAGTTTTAAATTTTCACACCCCTCAATCACTTCCTGGTTCAGCGGTAAATTAGATACTACGATGATATCCGCATCCCTTCCGCGTTCAATTAGTTCTCCGGTATCCGTGGTTCTGGTATTATAATAGACAAGTTCCACTTGATCCTTTAATTCCGACGCCATTTCCATCAGTTTTTCATCCGCTACTCCTAACGGCTCAATGATTACCATTTTCATGTCTTTTTCTGCCTCCTGAACTGTTTACATTATTTTACAATAAATAACTGCAATGCTTTCTTAATAATCTCATGATTCTCCCTGATCCCGATCCCCACGGAATCCGGAATGTTGATCCGCCCGTCCGCCAGCGTAAGCTGTCCGTCCAGCAGCTCATTGGTTATTTCAAATCCCTTCTTATTTTCCTGGTATTTGCCGATGTTGGGCGTATACGAAGATAAATGAAGAATGTATACAAAGCAGAATCCTGTGGAAACATGGGGCGTAACAGTCATCCCCGCCAGTTGGGCCATTTTCGCAACTTTTGTCGTCCTGATCAGACCGCCGTTATAGAGAATATCCGGCTGGATCACATCCGTGCCGTGATGTTCCACCAGCCATTTAAACCGTCTCATGCTGGTTTCCTGCTCCCCAAATGCCAGCGGGATATCCAAACTGTCCCTGACCGCCTTTGTGGCCCACAGGTCGTCAAATGGACAGGGTTCCTCATAGAAATATCCGTTGATTTCCTCCATCACACGCCCATACCGGACAGCCGTTTCCACATCATAGGAACCATTTCCGTCCGCATGGATGATCATGTCGTCCCCAAAATATCTTCTGGTCCCATAGATCAGTTCTTCACTTCTGCCTGCCATGGAATCCTTATTCCGGCTCATCCGGCCGCCGATTTTATATTTAATCGCCTTTGCGCCGACCCGTTCCACTTCTTTACGCAGGATTTCCAGCTCCTCTTCCGGCGTGGTGTGCCGGTTGCCGCTTGCAACGTACACATTGGCGTAATCGTGAATCCGCTCTCCGAACAGCCGTCCTAAGGAGACTTCCTTTGCCTTTGCCAGCAAATCCAGGATACTCAGTTCCAAAAAGGACAGGCAGGCAAAATAAGGGATTCCGGCCAATTTATAATTGCTTTCATACACATAAACTTCATCCAGCAGTCTTTCCAGATCCCTTGCGTCTTTTCCGATAAAATACGGCGCAATCTGCTGCTGTAAAATAGGATAACAGAAACGCACCCTGTCATTGGTGACTGATATCCCCGTCAAACCGTCCTTTGAAACCGTTCTGACGAAATACTGACCGCAGTTAAACAAAAGCTCTATACTCTCAATAATGACCGGCTGATCCAGCCCCCTTAAATCCAGCACTTCCGATTCCAGCACCTGATCCAGTTCGGCAGAAGACACCGCCCTGTATTCCCCAAAATCACTGTGTTTTTTATACATGATAACCTCCTGTTCCCCCTGCCTTAAAATTTCACCAGTGAATCAATATTAACAGGCAGGCCGGACGCGATAGACTTATTCGCCGCCACCCCGGTTAAAATGGACTGCACCCCTGCAATATGGTCCGCCGCCCTGTGGAACGGATCCTGGTTCTTTCCGGGCAGGAACAGATCGTCCAGCATCACCGGGTCTCCGCCGCCGTGTCCCCCCTCTTTTTTCTCCACCGGCACGATATAAGGGGCGCCGTACATTGGGCAGACTTTGATCTGATAGAATTTAGCTGCTCCCTCATCCTTTTTATCCCCTCCGGCATTGATATAAGGTTTTTCCAATGCGGTGTACTCAATTCTTCCCTTTGAACCGTTAAATGCAACGTTAAATCCCTCCCATGGCATATAGCTGTTCAGAGAATAGGACATCATCGCCTTATTTTTATACTTGACCAGCACCGCCATGGTGTCTTCAATGCTGATGTCATCTCCGAACACGCTTCTGTCCCTGATATATCCGCTGTCCGCCTCAGCATCCAGATAAAGCCCCTTTAATACCGGATTATGTTCCATATCAATGGCAAACGGATCATTTTTTGCCGCCTCGCTGCCATGGCACCGGTAGTAGAAATCCGTAACCCCGCGCTTCTCAGCATTATGGCGTCCATAGAAATTCAAGTCTCCAAATGCAAATACCGTCTCCGGCTGCGTGCCCAGCCAGAAGTTCACCAAATCAAAATGATGGGTTGCTTTATGTACCAGCAGTCCGCCGCTGTTGGCTTTGTTCCGGTGCCATCTTCTGTAATAATCCGCACCGTGCTGTGTGTTCAGCAGCCATTCAAAATGTACGGAAAATACATCGCCAATAGCCCCATTCATGATCAGTTCCCTGACCTTCGTATGATGAGGCGCATAGCGGTAGTTGAATGCCACCCGGATCTTGCGTCCGGTCCGTTTCTGCGCGTCCACAATCGCCTGGGCTTTCCTCTCGTCAATCGTCAGCGGTTTTTCCGTCACCACATCGCATCCCGCTTCCATGGCCTTTATGATATATTCATCATGGGTGCGGTCGACGGAAGTGACGATCACCACATCAGGTTTTTCTGTGCGCAGCATTTCCTCAAATTTTGTATAATGATAGGCCGGCACCGGATCAGCTCCGAATTTCTCGCCGATCATCCGGTTGGCGTAGTCCATCCTGGTCTGGCTCAAATCACAGAAAGCCGCCAGCTCGCAATGTTCTTTATATGTAGAACTCAAAGCTTCATAATACATTCTGGCCCGTCCGCCGGTTCCTACCTGTGCATATCTAACTTTTCCCATATCAATCTTTCCCTTCCTTTTTCAAATTCTGCTGACTGCGGTATTGTCCCGGTGTCATCAGCGTATATTTCTTAAATACCCTTATAAAATTCTGGGGACTGTTGTAACCAAGTCTTACGGAAATTTCATTGATGCTCAAATCCGTCTCAGACAGCAGTTCCTTACATCTCTCAATCTTTTTATCGATCATATACTCCGTATAGGTCTTTCCAAACAGTTTCTTAAACATCCTGCTCAGATAATTCGGATTATAATTAAAATATCTGGCGCACTGGTCAAGTGATATATCCTGTTCTATATGTTCTTTCAAATATTCCGCGATTTCATCAATTACCCTCTGGTTTTCCACCGGCTCCTGGACCTTTTGGTTAAAAGGCTGCAGAAAATGATTCCATAAATGAAGCTTCAGCTTTTCAATGGAGTCCACATTTTTAGTAATGTCAAAATCCGTGATCTCTTTCATCTTGGAATAATCCGGTTTAATTGAATATTCGTTATAGCAGTCCAGAATATCCGACAGCAGTTTATTCACTTCCAGTTTAAACAGATAGTATTCCACCCCATCCATTTTTTCAAAATACTCGTCCAAATGTTTCCTGCAAAGTTCCTCTTTGCCCTCCAGCAGGGACTGTATGATCTGAAGGCGCTTTTGTTTGATCTTGATTTCAGACAGAACCACATGCTTTTCTTCATTCACACCCCAGAAAATGCAGGCCCCGAACTGCCCCATCACCTTGCGAAGGGCCAGGTTGCATTCTTCCGCCGCTTCCGGGATTCCAGCCGCTTCAAAAATAGGACGGCTCACCCCGATATTAATTCCAACCCCCATGTACTGCGCCACCGCGGAAATGATCATTTCACAAGTCCTGTTTAGCTGCAGCATTGCGCCTTCCGCCGACATATAGTTCTCATAATGGGTGATATAGATCACATGATCCATGACCACCGGAGCGAATATATTCTCCGAACCGGTCAGCTCTGTGATGATGTTTTTAAGCCCGAACAGAAAAACTTCCATATCTTTGCTGGTTTCAGCCTTGTGATAGTATTTTATTCCCATCACATGGATATACTCACCGTCAATAGGGCGAGTAATCACCCCATGTTTCATCAGTTCTTCAGATGTGATCCCGCTCAGTTCATTTCTGTAAATTTTTCTAAGGTATATCTCCCGTTCGTACTCCTCCCGGTCGGAAAGCTTTTTCTTCAGTTCCACGTTCTTTTTCACCAGATAATTCACTTTAGAGGTGATGGATCCGTTCTCCTCCGCAAATTCATCTTCGTGATCCGAAAGATTGCTGTCCACCAGGTCATTGATCTCTCCAATGGGGTGGTATAAGAGCTTGGAAAACCGGATGACCAGGATCAAAACTATGATGAGAACGCTGAAAATGACAAACCACATGGTACGGTAAACGGATTCAACCCCCTGCTTTAAATCTGAATTAAGCGTTACAGATATGTAAGTCCAGCCGTTTAAATCTGATTTGGAGGCGGCACAGAGATAGTTTTCATGGTGAAAAGCGGTCTGAACCGCATTCCCTTCCAGAAGCCGGTCCCATTTTTTCTCAGATGCCCTCACATATTCCACAATCGACGCCAGCTCCGGCCTTCCCACCAGACAGCGCCCGTCCTCATCCAGAATGACAACGCCTTCGTCCTGGCTGTCTCCGTCCAGCTCATACTGGAGAATGGTTTTATCGATCTTAGAGATCAGAAGGCTGTTTCCTGAAACAGAATTCACCGGAATGCGTTCCACGAGATAGACAAACTCTTCATCATAATGCCAAAAGGACGATTTCCGGATTCCCTTGAGACGTTCAATCAGCCCCCTGTACGCCGAATCTTCAATGGTTGTAAAACTTTCCGGATTCATAACCCAGTCCTGCTGCAAGCTGGCAAGGATGATATCGTTAACCGGGAAAATGGAAGAATTCAAAAGGTTGAGCTGGTCATTGATCTGATTGAAATCCTGAAAATTTTTGGCCTCCCGCTTTTTTCTCACCCCGCTGGTCAGGGTGCCGGACAAACCGGCCCTTATCATGGAGTTATTCACATATTCTAAAGAAACCTCGATCTGTTTTCTTTTATTTACAATGGATGTGTTCTGCACTTCATATAAAAATTCATTCTGCGCCGACGTCATACTGCTGACCGCCGCCATCAGCGCAATGACCGGAATAATCCCTATCAATAACAGTACTGCGAAAATCCGCTTAAAATATAAGTTTTTAAACAATTTTATTTCCCCCTTTGTTTTACACAGTACTATTATAAACGATTTTATCCCTTAATTGATCCTACCATAACGCCTTTCTCAAAATATTTCTGCATAAACGGGTAGAACAAAACAATCGGAAGCGTTGCCACCACGATGACAGCCATTTTCACGCTTTGAGACGGGATTACAAAGTTCATTCCCATGGAAGCTTCATCGCCGATCCCACCCTGGGCCAGGATAACAATCTGTCTCAGCAGCACCTGAATGGTCCATTTCTTCGAATCATTCAGATAGAGCAATGCAGTTAAAAAGGTATTCCAGTGGCCCACAGCATAAAACATGGTAAATGTAGCCAGGGCCGGTTTTGACAGCGGCAGCACAATCTTACAGAGAACCCCGACTTCATTGCATCCGTCAATTTTCGCCGAATCGATCAGATCCTGTGGGATTTCCTGAAAGAAGTTCTTAACCAGAACCAGGTTAAAACTGCTGATGGCCCCCGGAATGATCAGGGACGCATAGGAATCGATCAGGCCCAGGGCGTTGACTACCAGGTAAGTCGGAATCATGCCGCCGCTGAACACCAGCGTAAATGTAACCGCATACATCAGATACTTTCTTCCCGGAAGTTCCCTGCGGGACAGCGGATAAGCCATCAGGCAGGTCATAAACAGATTGACAATTGTACCCGCTACCGTAACCATGATGGTCACGCCCATGCTTCGCGTCAGAGTGCTTGTTGAAAAGATATATTTGTACGCATCCAGGGTCGGCTCCCTGGGAATTAACAAAAACCTGTTAACCGCCAGCTCTTTTACGGAAGCAAAGGAACCTGCAACGATGTAGAGGATCGGAAAAAATGTAACAATCGTAATGACAGCCAGCAGCACGTAGACAATGGCGTCAAATATCTTATCGCCATAGGATTTTTTTGCTGTTTTCATAATATCCCTTCCTCTCCTACTTTTTTAGAAATTTTATCTGCTGTTAATACCAGAACCAGACCCACTAATGATTTAAACATTCCAACCGCAATAGAATAGCTCAACTGCCCGTTTACAAGGCCCATTCTGTACACATAGGTATCAAATACATCGGCCACATCACGGTTCATGGCGTTCTGCATGTTATAGAGCTGGTCAAATCCCGATTCCATCACATGGCCCAGTCTTAAAATCAGCATTGTGATGATCGTAGTCCTGATGGCCGGGAGTGTGATATACAGAATCTGCTGGAACCGGTTCGCGCCGTCCAGTTTGGCCGCCTCATACATCTCTATATTGACGCCCGCAAGTGCCGCCAGGAAGATGATGGTCCCCCATCCGGCTTCTTTCCACATGTTCTGCATGACTACCATCGGTCTGAACCACGCCGGGCTGGTCAGGAAATTAACCTGGCCGAATCCCATATTTTTCAGCGCCTCCGTTATAATACCTCCATCTGACGTAAATAAGGTATAAGTGATACCTACGATTACCACCCATGATAAAAAATGAGGAAGGTAAATAATGCTTTGAACCGTTCGTTTAAACCAGTTCACTTTCACTTCATTAAGAAGCAGCGCTACAATGATTGGCAGTGGAAAGAAAAATGCCAGGTTCAGCAGTGACAGCAGCAAGGTATTTCCCAACAGTTTTAAGAACGACTTATCTGTAAAGAAACGTATAAAATGTTTCAGCCCCACCCACTCGCTGTCAAAGAACCCTAAAAACGGCTGGTAATTTTTAAATGCCGCGATCAGCCCGAACATGGGGCCGAATTTAAACAGAAGATAGTAAACCACTCCCGGTATCAGCATAATGTACAGCCATTTATAAGTCTTGATTTTTTTCCAACAGCTATTTTGATTTTTCATCTCTTCTCCTTTCCGGATTTGCATCCTGTTTTTCATATCTCAATTATATTTGTGCATTTTGGATAACTCAATAATCATATTTCCTGCTGTTTTGTACGCTTTTACCGTGTATTTCATAAGCCTTAACTTCCAAATGCTCATTTTATGACATGGGGCCAGGTAAAGAGATGAGTATTCAAAAAGGTGAGTATCCATTGTCCATTTTGATCTATTTCACACAAAATTCCCGCCAGAAAATGAGTATTGCTTTATCGTCCCCCCAAACGTACAATTTAAGTGTGTACACGAGCTCGTTCTAAAACAAAATTAAATATTGGGAGGTAATTTATGGGTTTATTAACATATTTACAAACAAATAGAAAAGGCAGAATCTTTTTAGCTGCGTTCCTGGCAGGTACAATGACATTATCCATGACAGCCTGCGGTTCCGGTTCCAAGAATACTGAAACCGCCGCCACACAGGCAAAAGAGACCCCGGCCGGACAGACCACAGCCGCAGGAGATACAACAGGAGCCGCCGAAGCTTCCGCGCCCGCCACATTGGAAACCATCTCTTTAATGGTAAACTACACCGGAGCAGAGGCTCCCACGGATGACAACCCGCTGATCTTAAAAATAGCGGAGTATACGGGAACCATGCCGAAGGTCATCTGGGTTCCGCAATCCGCTTATAATGAAAAGCTGAACACTCTGATCGCTTCCAAAGATCTTCCACAGATTACCACGATCCGTGAGGTAAAGGCTTCCGGATTTGTAAATGCAGCACGCTCCGGCATGTTTTGGGACGTTGGACCTTACCTGGACCGCTTCCCGAACCTGAGCAAAATCGATCCTACCATCTTAAAAAATGTGCAGATAGACGGCCAGCAGTTCTTAATCCCTAAAGTCCGCGACGTTGCCAGAGAGGGCGGCATCCTGCGCCAGGACTGGCTGGACAATTTAGGGCTTGAAATGCCGACTACATTAGATGAGCTTCACGACGTCCTTTACGCATTTACCTATAATGACCCGGATCAGAACGGGGCGGATGACACCTATGGATTTTCCCTCAAATACAACGCCCTTCCCCGTTTCTCCACCCTGCTCAGCATTTATATGGGCGGCCCCAACACCTGGGGACTGGATGAAGAAGGAAACGTGGTTCCGGAATTTTACTTTGACACCTACACAGAATCCCTGACCTGGTTCAGAGAGGCGTATGCCGAAAAACTGTTCAACCAGGACTTCCCGATCTGTAAGGATGAAATGCAGAACTTCACCTCAGGAGCCGCCGGAATGCTGTTCTTAGGCAACCTGGAAGATGCCGCAACGCGTGTTACGGATTTAAACGCAGTATTTCCTGACGCCACCACGGACATTTTCCAATTATTAAAGGAGAGCCCTGATGCTCCGTACCATATCACCGGTTATCAGGGATACACCGGAGGCCTGGCTTTCTCTAAAACATCCGTTAAATCCGAGGAAGAGCTTTTATCACTCTTAGCCTTCATCGATAAACTGGGTGAACCGGAAATGGCAGACTGCATGAACTGGGGCGTGGAAGGCGAATCCTACACGGTCAAAGACGGAGGCGTGGAGCAGACCAAAGAACAGTCCGAAATTTATGCCCGCAAATATAACGATATCCGCCAGATCACACCTTTCTATACCACAAAGAACTTAGAGGCCAACAACCAGCCGGAATTGAATAAAAAAATTGTCCAGTTAATGAACGAAAACGCCCAGTACGCGGTTCACAACATGGTACTTCCATATATTTCAGACACCAACATCGAAACTGGCGGTGATTTAACTGTCCAGATCGATGATGCAAAAATCAAATATGTGATCGGGGAATTGGATTTAGACGGATGGAAGGCAGCCATCGAAGACTGGAAAGCGGCGGGCGGCGAACAGATTATCAAAGAATATACAGAACAGTATAAGGCGAATAACTGATATGGCGCTGCTGCATTGTGAAATCAACTCAAAAGCAATCCGGATGGTGACTTCCGTGTGCGTCATCCTTCCGCATGACGCCGGAGGATCTTCCGGCGGGGGGCTGACGGACATTCACACCTACCAAGACAGCCTGATACAGGCTACCGATGCTCACGGTGAAAACGGACGGCCTGCGGCCACAGACATTCCCAGCGGAACCGTGCAGTTGACCGGCACCGGTTCTCCGAACGGAACCGGACGGCCTGCGGCCGTCCGCACCGCGGAAGAACCGGTAAAAACATTATATCTGCTCCATGGGCGGTCCCACAATTATTCCGTGTGGACCCGGTATACCAATCTGGAACGGTATGCGGAGGACCATGGCATCGCAGTGATCATGCCTGAAGTCAACCGCAGCTTTTATACCGACATGCGTTACGGGGTCAATTACCAGACCTATATTTCCGAAGAACTCCCCGATCTCTGCGAATCCATGTTCCGGATCAGCAGAAATCCAGAAGACCGTTTCATTGCAGGCATGTCCATGGGCGGCTACGGAGCCGTAAAAACCGCCCTGTCCCATCCTGACCGGTACGCGGCCTGCGGCCTGCTGTCCGCTGTAACCGACATCAGACAGCACATCGCCGATACGCCTGAAGGCAATCCAAAAAGACCGGAATTCCAGGGCATTTTCGGAACCGGGCTCACAGTATCCCCCGATGACGACATATACCATCTGGCTCAAAAATGCGCCCTTCTGCCAAAAAAACCGGATTTCTATCTGGCCTGCGGCACAGAAGACCATCTGTATCAGGAAACAGTGCGGTTTCGTGACTTTCTGCAAACTCTTCCTTACCGGCTGACTTATGATGAGTGGGAAGGCATTCATGACTGGGTGTTTTGGGATGAAGGGATTAAGCGGATGCTGAACTGTTTTTTCCCCGTATAATAAGTATGGATGAAAATAAAAAGTAAAACTTGGAATTGTGAAAGAGGGCGGTTTCCCGCCCTCTTTCACAATTCCACCGCCCCGGTAATATTAATCCGGCACTCTCAATACACTAAAACATATAAGGGCGCTGTTGAAACTGCGCCAGCATCCCTAAACCTTGTATTTCCATCATTTCCATCACTTCCCATTCAAATACTCCAGGATACCCATATGTATCGTCCAGGCCAGCCGGTCCTGATACTCTTCGGAATTTAGCATGGCCGCCTCCTTCCAGTTGCTCAGAAAGCCGCATTCCACAATCACTATGGGCTGCTTCACATGCAGCAGAAGGTAATAGTTATCATTAGCCTTCGCCTGCCTCCGATTGGCTTCCCCCAACACATAATCAAATCTCTTTTGAAGGATTTCAGCCAGCTTTTTCCCCTTTTCCGATCCCTTATAATAGAAAACCTGGCCTCCCGATATCTCTTCCTGATGGTAGCTGTTCTGATGGATGCTGACCACGATTTCCGGCTTAATCTCATCGATGATCTCGCACCGTTTTTTCATATCAGCCATCTTTTTTCTGTTGTCCTTTTCACCATAAAGACCCGTATCGCTGTCCCGTGTCATAATCACTTCCACGTCGGAGGCCTCCAGATAAGTTTTCAGCTGTTTTGCGACTGCCAGATTGATATCCTTTTCCAGGCTGCCGTCAACCCCGATCTTGCCCGGGTCATTTCCCCCGTGTCCCACATCCAGAACCACTGTCCTTTTTTGCTTTCCCCCCGCCAGTCCGGAAGCGGCGACACCCATTCCGGATCCAAAAAGCGGATAGTGGGAAACAGCAAAAACAAGAATCAGCATACAAAAGCCCATCCATGTTTCCATTTTTATCTTCTTCAAATTCAATCATCCAAACAGTTTACTTAATCTAATATATCCTCCTTTTCCCGAAAATAGACCCCTTTTCAGGCATTGCTGCCACAGCTCACGTGCCGCCGCAGATTCCCGGACCAGGCCTGAACCAGATATAATGCCAGGACGATGACCGCTCCCCCGGCCAGGCAGAACAGCCGGTTCTGAACCGCGGTTGAGGTATCCAAAAGCACCAGCGAGGCATTGACCGCGCTCACCGCGTTCACGATCTGCTTATACTTATATTCGGAGGTAAAGAAACTGACATATCCCAGGAACAATACCATGGCAAAGGCATATTTTTCAGGGATTAACAGTTTAAATACCACCAGAAAGAAAATGATCCCCACCACATTGCCAAAAAAACGGTGGCGGATTCTTTCCAGCGTCTCATGATAATGAAGCTGGGTCAGGGACATGACCACAATGCTGATCCACAACGGCTTTTTCAGCCCCAAAACCATGCCCACGAACATGGCAATTGCAATCCCCAGGGACATTCTCAAAATATAACCTCTTCGGACAATACATAGTTTCATCTGTTCTTTCAAATTCCGCCCGTCATTCCAGTGCCCCTGCTTTTTCCACCGGATCACGGTGGCTGCTGCCACCGCCGCACTGCCTGCCAGCGCCCCCGCCGCTCTCAAAGGAAATGCCTCCGGCGCCACAGGAGCTGCCTGTGAAAACACAAAACAGAGCAGAAAACTGATGGCCGGCTTATACATGGCCGGTTCACAGGTCAATACCATGATGAACAGAACAAAGAGAAAATTAACCGGCAGCGCCAGCCACGGGCTTATGAGCGCGGTCTGCCCTGCAATCACGCTGCCCGTATATAAAACCATGATGATTCCCCCCATGGTCAGGGGACGGATTCCCACATATCCTACCGGAAACATGGTAAGCCCTACTCCGATAGCCACCCCCGGCAGAACATTCTCCGTACCGAATAACATTTGATATAAGAATATAAACGCCAGATTAAACGCAAAATTAAGCCCGTTCTTCACGATCAGGCGCACCATGTTCTTTGTCTTCACCATATCCATAAAACCACTCCATTTCCATGAAACCCTTGATTTTCAGGTTTATTTATTGTAAACTAAATAAGTACATTATTAATGATAGTACACTATAGTTTACTATTTATTATATATAGAATGATTTCCATTTGTCAACTATAAATGATTTCTGCATTTTTCCGGCATATGATACCTCCGGCTGCTGCCAGCCTGAATCACCGGATATGCCTGCTGTAAACCGGAAATAAAGCAGACCACAGGAAAGGATAATGTTATAAATATGAACTTCACAGAAACCATGCTGAAATTGCTGCCATATTGGCATTATAAAATCGAAAAGCCCCTTAAAATGTCCTTCAAAGATAAGATGAGCCTGGAAACCTACTACTGCCTTCAGATTCTGCAGCAGGACGGTTCCATGACCATGACCGATCTGGCCTCCCGTTTAAAGATCAGCAAACAGCAGGCCACGAAAATCATAGATACCTTATACAAATACCACTTTATTGAGAGAAAATACAATGAACGTGACCGGAGATATATCACCATCTGCGTTGCAGACCCGGCCATCCGCTACATCGAAGAGAATATATATAAGAATACCGATTTCTTCCGCCAATTGGAGGAAAAAATCGGTAAAGAAGATGCCGTAAGGCTGAAGCAGTCCGTAGAAACCCTGCTGGAAATCCTGCCTAAACTGGATTGACGGGGTGACAAACGGACCTATGCAGCTGACTGTTCTATTACTCAATCTTTATATGATTGTAATCCACGACAGCGTCCGTAAGGATCTCTTCTATGTACTGCATTAAGATGCTGGGATAAGTATAATTCACCCATAATTTATATGACGGATCCTTGAGAGTTTCCTCCTTCAGCTTATATGCCAGCCCCGCATAACTGTAGGAATTCAGCTTGGCATACACCTGGGACATGGAAGCCATCTCATCGTCCGTAAACTCATGTTCCTTATTATCGATATGTTTTAACTCTTCATATGCTTTATTATAGAACACACGCATTAAAAACGGCCCTTTATAGGCATTAAATTCAAGAAGGTTATCATCGGTCACTTTTTCATCCAGCGCCCATGCTTCCACATCCAGCACTTTTGTATTGTACGTATATACGGCATCGTCCGTATACTCCAATATTCCATACTGGCAGGGCGGCGTAGCCAGAGAACTGGTCACAATCTCACAGATTCCGTCTTTTTGTTCGTTGGAATACCGGTAATGCTGGACGTGCAGGTGTCCGCTCAGAAAGATCCCCACGTCCCACGCCTCCAACTGATCGATCAACTGGCTGCTGTGCTCAATGGTACAGTCATCAATGTATACACGGCTCTGATCCAGCAGGTTGTGGTGCGCTACCGGTATCACATTCATCCCCTGTTCCCAGGCGTCCTCCATCTCAAGCTCAATCCAGTCATAAGTTTCAGACTTAATCATCCCCCCTACCAGGGCATGATCTTCATACTGGCAGCTGTCCAGCATTAACAGCCGGTTATATTCATCCAACTGATAGACATAACTCAACGAGTACTCATCCCTGCTTATGGCCTCATCAAACCCAAAATCACTGTAAATGCTCTCGAACTCCTCCGGCCTAGTCTGCTCCGCCGGAAAACGGACTCCCCCTTCATAAGCCGCCGCGCTCACATTGTTAATATCGTGATTGCCCGGTATCACAAGTACCGGAATACCGGCATCCTCAATCCGTTCCAGTTTATCAGCCAGTTCCGCATGGCTCTGGTATTCCCCATTCAGGCTCAGATCCCCGCTCAAAATCAGCGCTTCCGGCTTCTGATCGATCACTTCTTCAATAAATGCATCTGTAATCTCCCAGATATAGTTGACCACCTTGCCGTCGCCGTGTTCTACCATATAGTTAAACCCCAGCCCCATATCCGTCAGCTCACGGGCAAAATAATGGATATCGCTGGCAATGATCAGCTTTTTCCCCGGTTCCTCTTTTGCCGAAGTTTCCTCCGGCTCTGTCGTCTCTTCCGGCATCGTTGTTTCTTCAATTGAAGACGTCTCCGGTTCACTTTCTGTCGCCGGCTGCGTCTCCTCTGTAACCGGCTCCGTAACCGTTTGGGAAGGTATCTCCGTAGTGACCGGTTCCTGCCCCGTTTTCACGGTACAGCCGGCCAGTGAAACCATGATTCCTGCTATGATTAAACCTGCTAATTTTTTATTCATTCAAATTCACCACGTCCCAAAGCTCTTTCGGTTCGAAACCTGCCTTCCAGCAGGCCACCCCGGCCAGGCCGTATTCCTCTATCAGATTCATTTTCAACTGAATGGAATTAGCTTCTTCCATCCAGATATATTTACCGCCTTCATCGGTAAACAGCTCACCGTAATACTGGCCCAGCTCTTCCTGCCAGATCAGTTCCACCTGGTTTTCTTCCACCCACTTCTGGGCCGCTTCGATTCCCAGGGCAGATGACGAAGTCCCGCTGTCCCCTTCTGTCCATACCCTTGTATAAAATGGAATGGCGTTCACAACTTTTTCCTTCGGCACCTCTTTCAGCGTGTCCACGATTCCATTTTTCACAAAATCAATGGAGGACACGGATCCCATCTCGCCTCCGGCAAAATGTTCGTCATATGCCATTACAATCACATAATCCACAACCCGGCCCTGTTCCGCCCGGTTGTAGAACATATTATAAGAAGCGGGAACGTAATTATCTACGGAAAGCACCAGCTTCTTCTTCCTGCAGGCCACGGAAAGTTCCCGTATAAACTGAACGTAATAGGGCCCCGCCGCTTCTCTCAGCGTTTCAAAGTCCAGATTAATCCCGTCAAATCCATAGGTATCGGCGTCTTCCATCAGTTTGGCAATCAATTTTTTCCTGGTGGACGTTTTTCCCATGAGCACCTGGGTGTTCACATCTTTTCCGCCGTTATAGTTGAAATTATCTAAAACGGGCCACACCTGCAGTCCCAGTTCATGGGCCTTATCCACATAGTCTTTGCTGGCCAGCGAACGGTAATTCCCTTCATTGTCCATCAGCGCAAACCAGGTGGGAGCGATCACATTGACCCCTTTTGTATTGGCAATTCTGGCCTCCAGAGTATTGTTGGCATCCTCTGATAAAACCTGGTGCCATAAAAGGCATACCTTCTCATCCATAGCGATATTGGTATACACCGGTTCAATAAATGTGCTCTGAGGCTTGAAACTATCGGTTTCCGCCAGATACCGGTTCTGGATGTACCCAATATATCCGTCCTCTGTCATGACTTCGGACCACTCATCCATCGCTTCTATCACACGGACTTTGCTGCCCTTAGGCGATTCCGTCACAATCGGGCTTTTGATCCCGCCCTTTTCCCGGACTTTGCCCTTCCGCTTCATCACAGCCATATCTTCCGCATCCCACCGGGTATCGATGTAGATTCTCCTGATCTCCGTTTCCAGGTCAAAAGACCGGATCCTTATGTCGGTGTACCCTGAAATCAAACCGAGGGCTAAGTAAACCTCATCCCCTTCCAGAATGAGCAGCGGAGCTCCGTTGCTTCCTTTTGTCTGTTCGGTCGCATAGACGATCTCCTCAGGAAGGGTGTAAACAAGAAGCTTTTCATTCTCATCCCAGAAAAACTTCTCATTGATCCGGCTGTTAATCCATGTGAGAGGCAGATATGTCTGGTTGTTCTTAAAAATTCCTTTTTCTTCCTGTAATTCATCATTCAGCAGAATCGCTGCTTCCTCTTTCGTCACCCCATATCTCTGGGTTAAATCCGCCTTTTCAAAAGACGGCATGTACTTTATTGCCAGCCAGACGCCTAAAATTCCCGCCGCCAGCAATATCACAGCCGCCAGCGCCGCTGCCAGCAGTGTTTTCTTCTTCTCCATGGATTTCCTCCTGCATTATCGGATGTTAGTTATACTCTCGCCCCTATATCTTGTACGCTCATTATACAATACATCAAATTACCATACAAGCCGTAAAATTTGGTTCTTTTACCTCCCCGTGCGCCCGCCTGTGCCGCAGCCCTTACTTTTGGCTGAAAGTGGTATCCCGCGGCCCCCCCTCCCTGATATCATTCGTAATAAACCTTGTCAAAATGGATCTCCGTCAGTTTCCCGTCTTCCAGCCCTACAAAATCACTCATATAGTAATACTTATCTTCGCAGACCTCAAATATCTTTCCCCAGTCCTTTTCTTCCAGCTCCTCCCCGTCAATAATAATGGGGATTCCTTTCTCACGGTACTGTTTTAATCCCTCCAGATACACTCTCTGCTGTTCTTTTTTCTCTCTCTGTGACAAACCCTGATCTGATCTCACATGTTCCTCCCATTCCGCCGCCCTGCCGGCATTTTATTGGAGGCAGAACCTCTGACCCGGAAGGTATTTGTGACATATCATTCCCGGTTCTGCCTCATTGACTCTTATTTTTCAAAATATGCGATCATCCGGCGGTTCAGTGCAAAAGGATCTTCTGAAAGAGGAATTCGTTCGACAGGAAGTTTCAGCTTCTTTCTGATTTGTCTTCTGGCGTCTTCGCTCCCAAAGGAAACGGCGTAATTCCAGCTCTTATAACCGGCTTCTCCCTTCATCTCCCGGACAAATTCCAAAAATCCCCCTATCTGCCATTCGCTCAGTGAGCCTATCACATATTTTTTATCACATCGTAAAAATTCGATTTTTTGTTTTAAAAAATCACTTCCAAAATCAATGATGATCTGGTCATATCCCTCTGCCATACAAGAAAGCAGTACTTCCGGCCCGGAACATTTATAATAATCCGCGTTTAATACGGAAAAACAGGATTCTTCCGATACGGAACCTTTGCAAATGCGCTCCATCCGTTCAAAATCTCCGTGTCCGTTCCATTCCAGAACCGCGCATCTTAACCGGCACACGCTGACCAGATAATTTGCCAGCAATATGGCATAATGAGTGGCGCCGGCTCCATGGGACGTGCCCAGAATTCCGCTCACCACCTGTTCCTGCCCAACAGCCCAAGCAGCATTTTTCCCTCCGCTTTTACGGCGGCTCTTTTCAGTCTTCGCAGCAGTCCTCCCCTTTCTGTCCTGATTTCCAAACTGTTCATCAGCGTTTCATAAAACTTCATGTGGATTTCTTCCGGATGAAATGGGTCCGGCTGCCAGGGCGCCTTAAAACAGAATTCCGGTTTCAGATTCCCGTCCTTCCTGACTTTCACCCCAGCCGCCACATGATTGAAGATAACCCGCGTACAAACATGGGAATCCAGCTTCCCTACGGCTTTTCCGGCCTCCCCGGCTTCCCAAAGGCTTCCGTCGCAGACAAGGAAAATGCAGTCCGCATCCGAAGTATCCTTCAATCTGGTAAAATCACTGCCATAGTCCTTAATCACCACCGGGCTGCCGCATCTTTCCAGAACCACAGCCTCCCCATATCTGGGTTTCATCGTACATCCCCTGATCCTGACCCGGCCAAACCGGTCCGCCCGGGCGCCGAAAATAAGCGCCAGCCGCCTCACGGCGCCTGAGTCATTGCACTCTTCATAAAGACTGGGATAGCCTGATAACCTGAGATAAACAGAGAAACCGATTGCCAGATGAGTCGTTCCGACTCCTGATTTGCCGCCTGCAAAGGCGATTGTAAGAGATGATATCTGATTTTTTTGAAATAACTTTGAAACACCGTTTGTCTTCTGGTCCAGCCGGATCAAATCCCGGCATAATTCTTCTGCTGACTGGTATCGTTTATCCGGATCGGGATCGAGACATGTTTTGACGATTTCCCTGAACCGAAGGCTCCATCCGCACAATCCCGGTGACGGGGATTCCTCCGGATACTTTCCGGTTCCCAGGTAGATTAAGGTAACACCAATGGCATAAATGTCAGTCCGTTCATCCAGCAACACGTCCGTCCTGTATTGTTCCGGCGCCGCCCATCCTATGGTCCCATAGCGCTGTGAGGAAGCATTCGCCTGGTCCATGGCCGCGGAATGGTCAAAATCAACCAGTTTGACAGTTTCATTGCATAACAATAAATTCTTGGGCTGAAGATCTAAATATAAAATGGGAATTTCCCCTGCAGAATGCAGGTAATTGACTATCTGGCAGATCTGGATCCCGTAACGGACCGTCATTGCCGCAGTCAGATGACCTTGATTATGGATCAGGTCATAGAATGATTCTCCTTCCAAGTACTCCTCGATCAGGTAGCTGTACTCAGAATCTTCTTCTAAATCGTAAATGATGGGGATTCCGGGATGGCGCAGTTCCTTTAAGATCAATGCTTCTCTTTTAAACCGGCTGTAATCCACGTAGGACTTGGATACCCGCTTGATGGCCCTGAATTCTTCCAGTTCCATATGCACCGCTAAAAACACAGTACCGGCGCGTCCTTTCCCTAAAATACCCTTTAACTGATATTTACCAAATAAAACGGTGTCTTCTAAGACGCACACCTCCTTTGTAAATATCATCTCTTGAAGCCATTCTAATACAAAAATACGATTTTTACAATCTTTATTTAAAAAATCTCTAAAAAATTCCTTAAAATTTCACATAGGAATTGCCTTTTCGCTATAATATATAGTATAGTTAGATTGAGGAAGCAGACTTTAAAAGAAAAGGAAGTGATCCTATGAAGATAGAACGTATCAATGATAATCAGATTCGATGTACACTGAGCAGTTTCGACTTGAGCGTCCGTAATCTGAATCTGGGTGAACTGGCATACGGAAGCGAAAAAGCGCGCAGCCTTTTTCGTGAGATGATCCAGAAAGCATCCAATGAAGTCGGTTTTGAAGCCGAAGATATCCCACTCATGGTAGAAGCCATACCACTGTCGAATGAAAGCGTAATGTTAGTCATCACTAAAATAGAAGACCCGGAAGAACTGGACACCCGTTTTTCAAAATTCACCCCCATGTCCGATGAAGACCAGGACAGTGTGAATGATCTGGCCCATGAACTGTTGGAAGGCGCCGACGGGCTGTTAAGCCTCTTATCGGATAATATGAAGCAGACCCTGGAAGAACCGCCTGTCCACGATGTTACGCCTGCTCCTCAGGCGCCGGTTCCGGCTTCCCGGATTTATAGTTTTGACAGCCTTGACCGTATATGCGAAGTAGCCCGCATTGTTGGACATGTCTATGACGGAAAGAATACTCTTTACAAGAAACCGGACAGCCGCCAGTACTACTTAGTGGTAAAAACCAATGACAGCAATTCCCTCAGTTTCAGCCGCCTGTGCAATATTCTGGCAGAATACGGCACAAAGATCCGGCAGGAATACGCCAGCGAGGCTTATTACAAAGAGCATTATGAAGTGATCATAAGAAACAGCGCTCTTCAAAAGCTGGCCGATCTTTAACAGGAACTCTCCTGGCCGGAAACATTTTCCGGCCGTGAGGGATTTTACTCCCTGGAGCGCAGACCGCGCAGTTGGCCGCTGAAAATTTTCAAACACCACCTGTGCTGCGGCTGCATGAAACGGATAAAAATCAAAAAACAGGTGAGGAGTTAAACTGACTCTTCACCTGTTTTCTTCTGACCTATCTTTCTGCTAATACTTCATTCATCTTGCTCACTAAATCATCGCAGTCGATTCCATGAACAAAACATGCCTCTTCCAATGTTTCACCCTGAGCGGACGGACATCCAAGACAATGCATGCCTGCTCCCATTAACATCTGAGGAATTAATTCATCCATACCGACTAACTGGCCGATTAACATATCTTTACTGATCACCATGATAATAACCTCCTTCTTGCACATACTATTCCTAATATAATACGATTTTAATATTTTGACAAGATAATTTTACGTAACAGTTCAGACGGCGGGAAAATTGATAAAGGAAGCGGCGTCAAGCTGGCTTGTAAGCCGCTTCCTTTATCAATTTTCACATCGGATGGACATCCGATGCTTCTTGACCGGCTTTTTCGGTCAAGAAGATAAGCCGGCTGTACTGTTACAAATTGATAAAGGAAGCGTCTTTTTCTACCATTTTACTAGGAATTCCTATTTTTACCAAGTATTTACTGGCTAAACCAGAAAAATTCTCATTTATTGCTATTGACGTGTATACAATGTGCATTTATAATAAACACTACGAAACGTTACTAATTTAACTAATCATTCATAGATAAAACAGGAGGTACTCTCAATGAAAACAGAGTGGCGCGATTTTAACGGCGGCGTATGGGAAAAAGAGATCAATGTCAGAGACTTCATCCAGAAGAACTATACTCCATATGACGGAGATGATTCTTTCCTTGCAGGACCTACCCAGAACACAAAAGATCTTTGGGATCAGGTTATGGAACTGAGCAAAGAGGAACTGGAAGCGGGCGGCGTCCTGGATATGGACACCAAAGTTATTTCTACGATCACCTCTCATCCAGCCGGATATTTGAATAAAGATAAAGAAACCATCGTCGGCTTTCAGACAGACAAGCCTTTTAAACGTTCTTTACAGCCTTACGGCGGTATCCGCATGGCGGAAAAAGCCTGCCTTGACAATGGATATAAAGTAGATCCTGAGATCAGCGAATTCTTTACCGCCCATAGAAAAACCCACAACGCAGGCGTATTTGACGCTTATACTCCTGAAATGAGAGCCTGCCGTTCCAGCCATATCATCACCGGACTTCCCGACGCCTACGGACGGGGACGTATTATCGGCGACTACCGCCGTATCGCTCTTTATGGAGTGGACCGTCTGATTGAGGACAAGGAAGAGCAGAAAGCCACCACAAGAAGCACCATGTATTCGGAGATCATCCGTGACCGGGAGGAATTATCTGAACAGATCCGCGCATTAAAAGAGCTGAAAAAGCTGGGCGAGATCTACGGCTTTGACATTTCAAAACCTGCCACAGATGTGAAAGAAGCCATTCAGTGGACGTATTTCGGATATCTGGCGGCTGTTAAGGAACAGAACGGCGCCGCTATGTCCCTTGGACGTACCTCCACATTTATTGATATTTATTCCGCACGGGATTTAAAAGAAGGCAGATATACGGAAGAGCAGATTCAGGAATTCGTGGATCATTTTATCATGAAACTGCGCCTTGTTAAATTTGCCCGTACTCCTGAGTATAACTCCCTGTTCTCCGGCGACCCCACCTGGGTAACGGAATCCATCGGCGGCATCGGCATTGACGGACGCCACATGGTGACCAAGATGTCCTACCGTTATCTGCACACTCTGCAGAACCTGGGAACCGCTCCGGAACCGAACCTGACCGTACTCTGGTCTACCCGCCTTCCGCATAATTTCAAGAGATTTTGCGCAAAAACCTCCATCGAATCCTCTTCCATCCAGTATGAAAATGATGATCTGATGCGGGTAACCCACGGAGACGACTACGCCATCGCCTGCTGCGTATCTTCCATGAGAGTGGGCAAGGAAATGCAGTTCTTCGGCGCCCGCGCAAACCTTGCCAAGTGTCTCCTGTACGCCATCAACGGCGGTATCGACGAAGTGAGCAAAAAGCAGGTCGGCCCCAAATACCGGCCGATCACATCCGAATACCTGGATTACGATGAAGTTCTGGAAGCTTATCAGGACATGATGCAGTGGCTGGCAGGCGTTTACGTAAACAGCCTTAACATCATCCATTATATGCATGATAAATATTCTTATGAAAGAGTGCAGATGGCCCTTCACGACCATAAAGTGACCCGTTGGTTTGCAACCGGTATCGCTGGATTGTCCGTAGTGGCGGATTCCCTGTCCGCAATCAAATATGCCAAGGTTAAGACCATCCGTGATGAAAATGGCATTGTAGTGGACTATGAAGTAGAAGGCGATTTCCCGAAATACGGCAACAACGACGACCGGGTGGATGAGATTGCCAGCGATATCGTGCACACCTTCATGAACTATATCAAGCGCAACCACTGCTACCGGGGAGGTATTCCCACAACTTCCATCCTGACAATCACATCCAATGTGGTCTACGGAAAAGCCACAGGTTCAACCCCGGACGGACGTAAAGGCGGCGAGCCTTTCGCTCCCGGCGCAAACCCAATGCACAGACGCGATACCCATGGCGCAGTCGCATCTTTGGCATCCGTTGCAAAGCTTCCATTTAAGGATGCACAGGACGGCATTTCCAATACCTTCTCCATCATCCCGGGAGCCCTTGGAAAAGAGGATCAGATCTTCATGGGCGATATCGACGTAGAACTGGATATCGATGCAAAAGACCTGCCTGAATACGATGACTGCGGCGGCGCATGCAGTTCACCGACAATTTTCGAATCACTTGACAGAGAATAAAAACACTCAATGGTAACAATCACAATTAACCTGGCCGCGTTTGGCGGCAGAACGGAGGAAAATTTATGGCATATACAAACGCAAGCGACGCACAAATTGATAACCTGGTATCTTTATTGGACGGCTACGCTGAAAAGGGCGGACATCATTTGAATGTAAATGTGTTTACAAAAGAAACCCTTTTAGACGCTCAGGCTCATCCGGAGAAATATCCGCAGCTTACGGTAAGAGTGTCCGGTTACGCGGTTAACTTTATTAAGCTGACGAAAGAACAGCAGGATGAGGTTATTTCACGTACCTTCCATCAGTCTATCTAATACTTTTTAACATTAAAGGGTGACATTAAAGGGTGAAGGCATTTTCGAAAATGCCCTCACCCTTTAATGTAAACCCTCAAGCCATTTTTAAAAATGCCTTCACCCTTTAATGTAAAACCTCAAGCCATTTTTGAAAATGCCTTCACCCTTTAATGTAAACCCTCAACCCATTTTTGAAAATGCCTTCACCCTTTAATGTAAACCCTCAACCCATTTTTAAAAATGCCTTCACCCCTTATATCACCCCTTATATCAACCCTTATATAAAATCTTCGCCCCCAAAAAGGAGAAACTAATGATAGGTCACATTCATTCCATAGAAAGTTTCGGAACCGTAGACGGTCCCGGCATCCGCATGGTGGTCTTTACAAAAGGCTGCCCCCTGCGCTGCCAATACTGCCACAACCCGGATACCTGGGAAATGTCAGGCGGCACGGACATGACCGTCGAAGAAATCCTCAGCCAATACGACCAGTCCAAAGAATTTTATTCCAACGGCGGCCTCACCGTCACCGGCGGAGAACCTTTAATGCAGATCGGCTTCGTAACCGAATTATTCGAAGCCGCCCGCAAAAAAGGGATTCACACCTGTCTCGACACCTCCGGCGTCACCTTCCGCCGTGAAAACAAAGACATTCGCGCCAAATTCGACCGCCTGCTGTCCGTCACGGACCTGGTCTTACTGGACATCAAGCATATCGATTCCAGCGAGCACGAAAAGCTTTGTTCCCAGCCCAATGAAAATATCCTGGATTTCGCCCGCTATCTGGACGAAAAATCAATCCCCATGTGGATTCGCCACGTAGTCGTTCCCGGGCTTACGGACGATCACCGGTATCTTTACCAGCTGGGCCGTTTCATCGGCACCCTGAGGCATGTGAAGGCCTTAGATGTGCTTCCCTATCATAACATGGGGGAGATGAAATATGAAAAGCTGGGGATTTCCTATCCATTAAAAGGGGTCTCTCCGGCTACAAAAGAACAGGCAGCGGAGGCCAGGAAGTATATTTTGATGGGAATTCGCGATGAACGGAGACAAGTGAAATAAAATGTATAGGGCACTTAGATGGTTATTGGGCCGCTCCTGAAAACCATTGGTCTTCAGAAGCGGCCATCAATCTTCGGGAGAGACCGCCAGTCTTCGAGAGAATTCAACGAAAAAAGTGCCCCTTCTCAAATTTGTTTACTCTTTTGTCCAGTCTTCCACTTCCAAATCTTCCACTCGGAAAAACTCTCTGGTGTTATTGGTCACAAGGATCAATCCCTCTGACCTTGCGTGTCCTGCAATCAGCATATCCATCGGTCCAATGGGTGTACCCTTACGTTCAAGATCAGCGCGAACTTTTCCGTATTCCTCCGCCGCATAGTTATCAAACGGAAGAATGGAGATAGATGACAGGAACAACGTGACGGCCACACGATTGCGCTCAGCTGCCTGGCTCTTTTCCACACCGTGCATCAGCTCACCATAGGTGATAGCTGAGATGCACATGTCATCTGGATTATGTTTTAAAAAGTTTTTTATCACCTCTGGCGGCTTATGCTTGATTACATAAATGCAGATGTTTGTGTCCAGCATATACTTCATAGAGCTTCACGCTCCTGTACCGCAGGCTGCTCTCTTCCATCACTCATGAAATCATCCGAGAACAGTTCCAAGCTCTTTAGGAATCCAGACCATTTGTTTTCTTTCGGCGTCAGAATAACAATATCACCGATCTTATTAACCGCAACCTCATCCCCATTAAAGCGGCACTCTTTTGGAAGCCGAACTGCCTGACTCCGGCCATTTTCAAACAATTTTGCAGTCATCATAATAATGCACCTCCTTATACCATAAGTATATATCATGATATATACTTTGTCAAATAATTCTCTGTGTCTCTTTTTTAGTTTGCGCAAGAAGATGCATACTATGTTCAATCGGTGCAGGCTGTAGGTCTGGAAATCCCATTCATAAATTCCGCAAACTGCCTGATCATTTCATCAACCTCAAATCCTTCCCCTCTCAGCTCCTCCCGCCAGGCCCTTTCCCACTCCAACGAAAAGTACCCGTTATAGCCGGTTTCGGTTATCATGTCCACAATCTCTTTAATCGGTACGGTCCCTTCACCGATTCTGGTGTATTTCCAGCTGCTGCGGTCCGGGTCGTCCCAGGGGGTGCCGTCTTTGATGTGTACATGAACCAGGTCGTCCTTCACGTATCCCAGGGTTTCCCGGGGCTGTTCTCCCGATTCTAAGGGATGCATAATATCCCAAAGCAGTTTAATGTGCCTGAAATCATGCTGGTTTAACAGTTCTCTCAAAACCTCTCCCTTGGCGAATTCATCGTGGGTTTCGATCCAGATTTCCGTTTGGTACTGGTCCAGGATTTCATCCGCTTCAATCAGCCATTTTACCACTCCGGCATAGTCCACTTTGGGCACATCGTCGGACCAGCGCTTTTTCTTAAATCCCATCATGATCCTCAGACCGCCACAGTGCAGGATGTTGGCGATCCTGGAACAGCGTCTGAGCTCGTCAAAACCGTTTTCATTATAGTGATTGATCCTGATGCTGGTTCCCAGATCAGATACCTTCATCTGGTTTTCACATAGATATTCGTACATTTCCTTATAGGCCTGGTCCGGCAGAGAAAGGGCGGACCAGGGGTGGAAGTTCATGCGGATTTCCAGGGCTTCGATTCCATTTTCCCGGCATATTTTTACCGTATCTTCCAGGGTCCAATCCTGAAATGCCAGCGTACTGGCCGCCAGTTTATATTTCATTTAACCTCAACCTCCCGACGTCATTCTGACTGCATATTCATAGGGAATTCCGTCTTCATACGGCCTGCCTTCCAGAATCGCCAGGATGTCTTCGGCCAGTTTTAAAGTCACCTTTTCCCTCATATCAAAGGTGGGGCCCGCCATATGGGGGAAGAGAAGCACATTGTCCAGATTCCGCAGTTCACTGTCCGCAGGCAGGGGCTCCTGGTGGTAGACATCTAAAATGGCTTTGAAACGGCCGGTTTTCAGCTCTTTCATCATGGCCTCTTCGTCCACAATTCCAGCCCGGGCCGTATTGACAAACAGCGCCCCCGGCTTGATTCTCTTCAATAAATCCTCTGTGATCATTCCCCTGGTTTCTTTGTTCAGCGCCCCATGGAGGGAAATGATATCGCAGGTTTCAAATATCTCTTCCGCAGACGCGATCCTGACGCCTTTCTGCTCTGCCTCTTCTCCTGTTATGTATTTGGACGCCACCAGAATCTCAGGCTGGAACCATTTCAATAGGTCGATATAATATTTTGCAATGGCGCCGTAACCCACAATGCCTATTTTCTTCCCGATCATTCCTGAGTTATTGCCGGGAACCCGTCTCCAGCCGTCATTTTTTATGGAATTCACCTCGTCATACAGGCATCTGAGGGACATGAGGGTATAGGCCAGACAGCCTTCCGCCACACTCTTGGCAAACAGGTCATTTCCGCTCAAAACAATGATCCCCCGGTCATACTCTTCCTTGCAGATCATGGTTGCCACCGTACCCCCTGTGTGGGCATGGATTTTCAAGCGGTTGGCCGCCTTTAACACATCTTCGTCTATCCTGGGCGTTTTCCATCCTGTCACCAGTATATCCACATCTTTGATATGTTCAATCAGTTCTTCCTTTGTATACGCCTGGCGGCCCGTATCGTTGTATTCCACGTCCCCCAGCGCCTCTAAAGCCGCTTTGGCTTTAGGCGTGAAAAAACTGTCTTTCACTTCCCCTGCTCCTACCGTAACCAGAATTTTCATGATTTTTCCTTTCCCCTTTACCAGATTTGAAATGTATTGCCCCTCAGTTTGCTGATGGCTTCAATGAAGAAATAATCCCCGTAAATGATCGGAATATGCCACCCCGCCTCACCGTGGTAACGCTCCGTTCCCATCATCAGAATGCCGTCTTCCTCTTCCTTCCAATTGCAGAATTCCCGATTCATAGCCATTAAAATCTTCCCAGCCGCTGCTTCATAGATGTCTTTTTCTTCCGGCGGGACGCATCTGGACAGTTCGATCAGCCCGCTGGCCCCGATTGCCCCGGCGGTGGAATCATAGATCACCGGCTTTTTCGGACTTCTGAAATCACAGAAAGGAAGCCAGCCGCTATAGCTCACACAATTGATAAAATAATTGGCGATTCTTTTGGCCGCATTCAGATAGCGGACATCCTTCGTATGTTCATAGCTGATGACAAAACCGTAGAGCCCCCAGGCCTGTCCCCTGCTCCAGGAAGAATCCGGCGCATATCCCTGTCCGCCCAAATGATCCAGTTCCTCACCATTTTCATTGTCGTAAACCACAATATGCTTCACGCTTCCGTCATCCCTCACATGATGGGCCAGGGTTTTATCCGCATGTTTCCTTGCCAGAGAGGCAAATCTGGGGTCCTTGATTTCATCGGAAGCCCAGTACAGGATGGACAGGTTCATCATGCAGTCTATGATGGCCCAGCCGATATTTTTCTCATTTCCCCGGTCATTCCAGGCCCGGATGTAATCTCCCGCCACATTAAACCGCCCCATCAGCAGGTTGGCGGCCAGAAGGGTTCTAACCCTGGATTCCCTGTTTCCCGTCAGCCTGTAGTTCAGACCGCTGGAAATGTGCCACATAAATCCCACATCGTGATGGAGCCCGTCGAATTCCCGAAATGCCCCGTCCAGGGTCTGCTCCGCCCGTTCGGCCACCTCTTTGTAAATGATTTCTCCGGTGTCCATGTACATCAGCCAGAGCATTCCCGGCCAGAATCCGTTGGTCCATTTACAAATATTGTCCCTGTAGTCATTGAATGTTCCGTCAATGCTGGTATACGGGATGTTTTCCGGGTTTCTTTCCGCTGTGAGACGCATCTTCGCCGCGATTTTCTCAAATACTTCGTCTGCAAATAACTTCAATTCCTTCTCCATACCGGAATTCCTTTCTACTACAATATATTTATGGTTAATAACCCTTACAGCCAGTAAGGAATTATCCATCTTGTTGCTTAAGCTGTTATAATGTTGGAGCAATCGGTATATCGGTTTCCTTTCTTGGACTTCGCGTCCGTTCAACAGACTGATAACCAGCTCATCATTTGCAGCGTTCGTTTTATGCAGGTTGAACTGCCTCCGGTACGTTCGTGTCACACCACAGTAGATTGAATAGGCAATGAGTAAAACTGGTACTTATCTATTGCAATAATCTTAAGGAGTGACAAATTTATGAACATGAACGCAGTTGGTATTGATGTTTCCAAAGGGAAAAGTATGGTCGCCATTCTCCGGCCTTATGGAGAAATCGTTTCTTCTCCCTTTGAAATCAAACACACTTCCAGTAACATCCGATCCTTGATAGCGCAGATCAGATCGATCCAAGGTGAATCCCGCATCGTTATGGAACACACTGGCCGTTACTACGAACCACTGGCCCGTGAGCTTTCTCTGGCAGGTCTTTTTGTAACTGCCGTAAATCCCAAGCTCATTAAAGACTTCGGAGATAACTCTCTCCGCAAAGTAAAGTCTGATAAAGCTGATGCTGTAAAAATAGCCCGTTATACACTTGACAGTTGGACAGAATTGAAACAATATAGTCTTATGGATGAAATACGCAATCAGTTAAAGACTATGAACCGTCAGTTTGGCTTCTACATGAAACACAAAACAGCTATGAAGAATAACCTCATCGGCATTCTCGATCAGACTTACCCTGGTGTAAATACTTACTTTGACAGCCCTGCCCGTGAGGACGGCAGCCAGAAGTGGGTTGATTTCGCCACTACATACTGGCATGTGGACTGTGTTCGTAACATGTCATTCAACGCATTTGTCGACCATTATCAGAAATGGTGCAAACGCAGGAAGTACAACTTCAGCAAAGACAAAGCTGAAGAAATCTATGGAGCTGCCAAGGAACTTGTTCCTGTGCTTCCAAAAGATGACCTAACCAAGCTGATCGTAAATCAGGCCATAGAACAATTAAACACGGCTTCCAAGACCGTGGAAGAACTCCGTACCCTGATGAACGAGGCAGCCGCCAAACTGCCGGAATATCCCGTTGTTATGGGAATGAAGGGTGTCGGCCCGTCTCTCGGACCTCAGCTTATGGCTGAGATTGGAGATGTCACACGTTTTACTCACAAAGGTGCTATCACTGCATTTGCTGGTGTAGATCCGGGTGTCAATGAATCAGGAACTTATGAACAAAAGAGTGTTCCAACTTCCAAACGCGGCTCATCTTCCCTTAGAAAAACCTTATTTCAGGTCATGGACTGTCTCATCAAGACAAAGCCGCAGGATGACCCTGTATATGCATTTATAGATAAGAAACGTGCTCAGGGAAAGCCTTATTACGTCTATATGACCGCAGGTGCTAACAAGTTTCTGCGTATCTATTACGGAAGAGTAAAGGAATATCTTATGTCCCTTCCGGAATAAGTAATACCACATCCTTTCAGACTAGCGGATAACGGTGGTCTATTTGGTGTACCTGAAATTCAATCAACAATAAATCTTGAAATTTTTCATTTTCCTATTGACTTTTTATTTGCAGGCTATTGATATTTAAAGCCGCCGTCTTAAAATTTAAGTCTATACTCATTAAAACAAAAAACCGCAGGCAGATTTTTCCGCCTGCGGCCTGCCTTCTCAGCCTCTAAATTTCTTTGCCGTCCAAAACTCACTAATCGTTCAGCAAGTTCGCAACAGTTCAGACAAGTCCGAACTCCTACAAAAAATCCTCTCTCTGAGGTGAAAAAATGTCCAGAATCACCGCGTCTTCCAAAGCAGTCGCCCCATGCGCCACATTTGGAGCCACATAATAGCTGTCCCCGGCCTTTAAATGATACTTCACACCGTCAGCCACATATTCAAAGGAACCGGACACAATATAGCTCACCTGCTCATGGACATGCTGATGCACGCTTCCCACAGCTCCCTTTACAAACGACGCTTCAACTCCCATCATATTGCCGCCCCGCGCCAGGATTCTTCTCGTAACTCCCGGCTCCGGATTGGTCGGAGTGATATCTTCATATTTCAAAACCATAATCCATCCCCCTGTTCTCTATTTTTCTCAGCTTTCTGCTCATTCCAAGCTGTCTCTGCGTTCTCAGACGCCTTCACTTCTTCAACTGATGCTATTTCCTCAGCTATCTTTACATTCCAAGCCGTCTTACCATTTCCAGCCGCATTTAAATAAACGCCTGCCCGCCGTTAATCTGTATAATTTCCCCAGTCAAAAATGAAGCCTTCTCAGAAGCCAGGAACTCAATCACCGACGCAACCTCAGACGCGTCGCCGAACCGTTTCATAACGATACCGTCCTTCCATGTCTCCATGATCTCACGTTTGGTAGCCGCGTGGAATTCCGTATCAATGGTTCCCGGAGACACCGCGTTAACCCGGATGCCATACTCAGCCAGATCTTTTGCAAGAGCCCTTGTCAGGCCTTCGATTGCCGCTTTTGCGGATGCATAGATGCCTGCGCCAGGACCGCCGCCTGAGGTCACCGCGATGGTGCTGTAATTGATGATAGAAGGATGGCTGCCCTTTTTAAGCAGCGGAATAGCCGCACGGCTTGCGAAAAATGCGCTGTCAAAGTTAAGAGCCATTACCCGTCTCATGAAAGAAGTTTCCATTCCTTCAAAACGCTGTCTGCCGCCTAATCCCCCGACGTTGTTAACCAGAACATCCAGGGAATCGTATTTCTCTGCGATTGTTTCGAAACATTTGTTCACGTCTTCCTCAACCATGGAATCCGCATAGATGAACTCAGCATTGATTCCCTCAGCTTTTAATTCCTCCAGCGCCGTATCCGCCGCTTCCTTGTCGATACCTGTAATGATAATGTCATAACCAGCCTTCCCAAGCGCCACTGCCGCGCTGAGACCGATTCCTCTTGTTCCGCCTGTAACTACTGCTCTCATAATTTTTTCTCCTTTATGCTATGATATAATATACCGTTTCAGTTCCCTGCCGCTTCCATCCTCAGATGATACTGCGGGTCCGCACCGGTATGTCTTAACAAAATGCTGGTTCTGATCTTATTGACCGGATTATCCATGGTTTTTAACAGATACAGCTGATGGCCTTCTATATCCACGGTGATTTTCAGTTTCTTATCTCCCAGACTGCCGTAAAGCACCGCCTGATCTCCCTGAACGTTCGCCTTTTTCACTTCCAGCACATGCTGGTATCCATTTTTGTCAAATCCCAGTTCCCCGTCTTCCAGCTCAAATCCATAATCCAGGCCAAAATCCGATTCCAAATGGAACACATAGTCATAGATCCCGTCTTTTCCTCCGCAGACTAAAAATGTATCCTCAACCCAGGCATCCCGGATTTCCACGGTTCTCGTATAATCAATCCCTTCATATACATTCGCCGCCCTGGCCGTCACCCTGCTGTCGTCAAAATACAGGCATTCCCCCGGGCTCACGGAAGTGATATCCGTGCCGTTCCAGCAGACCGTGTTGTGGGACAGGGTTTTTCTGTGCCATTCATTGCAGAGTTTCGAACGGTATCCCGCATTGGAAAGGTCTCTGGAAACCCGCTTTCCTTCGTACATCATTTCCACAGTCATGATGTCCGGGTGGGCGTGGGATTTGCCGTTGAGGCCGTATTTCATGAATACGTTCCAGGTTCCATTTCTCAACATCGCGAAATTGGATTTGGGGAAACTGCAGGAACCCTTTTCCACCGGGGTGAAACTGCTGTAATCAAAGTCGATATTGAACAGAAGCTGTTCTAAGCAGACCTGGTTTTTGCAGTAATACGGTTCCGACAGCGGCAAAATGGTCCTGGGCTCTTTGCAGGATTCAATGATCTTTGTTATATTGCCGATCTGGCTGTCCTCTCCCGCCGCCCTGGCCGCCGTGTGGTAGATATAGCTGAAGGTCTTTAAGTTCAGGTTCGGCCATCCGTCGTTGGGATTGGGCAGATACTGGTTGTCAAAGGCGTAGGAATATGCCTGGATGAACATATTGGTCAAAATCCGGCTGCTCTCTTCTCCAAAATCATAATCATAAATCCGGCTGAATAAAAACAGATAAGAAATCCCTTCTAATAGGAAGAAATTATAATGGATTGACCCTTCATACCAGAAAGAATCCTCCGTCACGCCCCGCTTTAACTGCTCATGTATATTGTATTCGCTGCCAAAGGTGAAATCGATCATCTCCTGGTCCTGGAAAGCCAGGCCCATCACTCCGATGGCCGATAAGTTCCAGCAGCTGATATTGTGGATGCGGGTGGCCTGAGGCGCCAGCAGATGGAACATCTCCCGGAACATTTTCCGGTATACCATGTCAAGCCACTCCTGATCCAGCTCGTCTTTTAAAATCTCTATGGCCTGCACAAAACGGATTGCCACGATGGATTCATTCAGCCCCTGGGGCATCATTTTTCCGCATCCCCACGCCATTGTATCGTAGGAATCGCAGATGTTGTTCTCCTTGTTGTGCAGCACGAATTCGTGATAATGGACGGCGTAGAAGTCCATCACAGAAACCGCGTAATCAAAATATTTCTTATCTTTGGTGGCCTTATAAACCACCGCGGATACCAATGCCATGACTACCGCCCGGTTTCTGTAAAAATAAGTCCAGACCCCGTCCAGAATCTCATTTTCATACACCTTGCCGCAGACCTCGCACCGGTGCTGCCGGGGCGAATGCAGGTCGAAAATCAACCGTCCCCCGTCGTCATCGCAGAAGTAATAATGCCCCCACCGGCTCAGTCTCTCCGGTGAATCGGAAAATTCCGGCATGAACTCATCCACTTCCGCTTTCATTTCCTCTATGATCTTCCGGTTTTCCTCCACGGAATTGATAAGCCGGTCAAAATTTGAATTCACATATTTCATAAGATTACCCTTTTCGTCCTCTCATCGTCTTCTATTGTCAGACACGCTCTATGCCAGATACTCTTTTACAGCGCCCCCCTGGCCGCAGACCCGGATTCTGACCGGCGTCACGTCCTTATTGCTGTTTTCCGGAAATGGCCCCCAAGAGAAATCATACTTTTTGTCCCCATGTTTCACCGTCAGAACGCTGTCTGTCCACAAAACTTCCGTGTTTTCTTCCTCAAATGTGAAACATTCAAAGAAAATCTGCTCTTTTTCCATGGATGCGGATTCCATCGCTAAAGTCTTAATCGAGGTTTTACACACTTTATCCGGTTCCTGGGTTGTCATCACGCTGACCACCTCCTGGCCGTACTGCTTCGCTTTGATCTCTTTATCCGAGAATACCCGGTATGAGACCGTTCCCGTGTCCATGGGATAGCGGAAACTGTTTTTCTCCACTTCCTCCGCCTCCCGGTCCGTGTTGGAAATCAACTGATATCTGTGGGGCTTTTCACTCCTGCACACATCCGCAAAGACCCAGAAGGTCAGTCCGTCGGTGAAGAACAGCCTGCTGACTTCCTTCATTTCCAAGGCTTTCGGGTAGATTCCAGACGTTTCCCCGCGGTAGACCACCACAGAACCGTCCTCTTCCATGTGGGTAACCCTTCCTCCGTATTCCATCTCGTCAAAGGCTTCCCCTTCCTGTTCCATCCGCATTTTCACGCTTTTCACATATACATCGTTGACATCCGACGCATCGGTCAACAGGCCGTCGGCCAATATGACGTTGTGGTGATCCGGCATGATGTTCCGGTTATATCCGTCTTCACAGGTCAGGTATTCGCTGCCCCTGGCAAAGAGATAGGACAGGTTATCCGGATGATGGTGGGACAGGGAAAGGCAGTCAAGCCCCTCTTCCCGCAACAGTTTAAATCCGGTCATCCACTGCTTTTTCCCGCCCGGATATCCGCACTTGATGGTGAACACCTTGCTGTCACGGCTCCAGTTTTCACGGATGGAAAGCAGCCCCAGGTCCTCAAAATATCTCACTTTAGGAAGCAGGGACAAATCTTTTTCCTCCACTTCCGGGTCATACCATAAGAATTCAAACGCCGCTTCCGGCAGAATCCCCGGTTTAATCTTGCTGTTTGCCGCCTCTTCCATGAGAAATTCATCCGTAACCAGATTTCCGAAGGTCTGGGCAAATCCGTCGCCGTACTCCGCTGCCGTTTTATAGTAAACGCAGGCCGGATGTCCGCTGTAGCGGTCATGGGAATCCCCGAAATTGAGCTGCTGCTTCAAGTCCCCGCAGGACTGGTATAAACGGTAGTAAAATGTATTCTTCAAATAACTGCTGGTCTTGAAATAATCGGTCCCTTCCTGGATTTTCAGAAGATGGGCGTATACGAACAGCCACATCCCCCCGTACCTCCAGTAAGGCACCCCTTCATAATTGGAGCCGTCCTCCGCCAGATAGGAAAATACCCGGGCAAAGTTGTTCTTCGCCTCTTCGGTGTAAACCGATGCATTTTCATCCTCTCCGGCCAAAGCATAGCCCGCGGCCGCCAGGCCGGTCATGTTGATCCAGTTGTGGTTCTGGTAAAAGTTGGTGGACCAGCCTTTTCCATATGTATCCTTTTTGTATTCATAAATGATTCCGGCATGGCGGCTGATCTTTTGGGATACCCGGGCTCTCTCTTCCTCACTGAGGTCATTTTTCAGCCAGTCATATCCTAACGACAGGCCGAACAGAATCCAGGAAGCGGATAAATCCACATTTACCAAATGGGCGTTGCCCCATTTTTCATAGGATAAGACCGCATTCATAAACCGCTTCGCCTCTTTAAGATACCGCGCCTCACCGCTGAGACGGTAGGCCAGCGCCAGGTTCACAATGGCGATGCCCATATAAGTGGTGCTCTCCTTCGGATGGACATCCGGAAGAACCACCGTTTGATAGCGGTCCGCCTGTTCTAACAGCCGCTCATACTGTTTCTTTCTCTTTCCGGCGGTTTCCGCCAGATAAGGGGTCAAATCCCCGATAAAAACCAGTTTATTCATGATATTGTCCGCCTTTCTGCCTGGCCTCACGGACCGTATCCGCCAGCCCCGACAGCACATGGTAATAGAGTAAATATAATGTGGCAAATCCAAACGGTTCCCCCGGTATCAGGATGGTGTCCGCCGGAAGCCCTAAAATCTGATTCAAAAGCAGGTTAACTCCCTGGTAGGTCAGATACACAATTCCCACCACCAGCATATTTTTGAAAATCTCCGCCAGCCGAAACAGCGCGTTCTGCCACCCTTTCCGCTCATAATAGGCTTTGTTGGAAATCCTGCCTTTTTTTATAATGTCAAACATTCCATATGCAATAGGATTATAGATCACTATGGTCACCAGACCGATGCCCACTCCCAGGAAAAAGATCAGATCCACAGGGTCATGGAATACCCCGGCCTGGGTGCCGAAACCGATGAAAAAATAGCACATTCCGGCGATCCACCATCTGAGAAGCCCGGCTTTTACGTTATCCGTGAATAGTTTCTTCTTCTGTCCTGTTTGTCTGCCCATAGTCTCTCCATTCCTCTACCGATGTTTAATGAGATCAATTACCAGCAAAACGCATGAAATGAGATATACCGCGATCACGGCCATGCTGAAACCTGCCGCTTTGCTGACCGCCGCCGTTTCCAAAGACCTCTGGTTTGCTATGGCATAACGGTAAATGGATGTCAGATAACATCCGAATCCCGATGTCACAACACATAAGACTGCGGTAAACACCTTTTCCAGCATCCGTCCGCTCCTGATTCTGGTGGTCTCAAACATGGTGACCAGACCGAACAGGATGAATAAAAACATGCCGAAACCGCAGAGTTCATTTTCCAGCAAAAGCAGTGCTTTTACATGAATGCTGGTAAAAATCAATTGGGCAATGGAAATAACACGTATCATGAGATTGGCGATTGCCGTCAATTCTAAACCTTCTACTTTTTTTCTATTCATCTTTTCCACCCACTTTTGCATACAACACTAATTGAGTAGTTTCCTTATCAAAGAAATAGATGTTCTCCATTTCAAACTTTATGTAAACCTGTTGTTTCAATTCCTGTTCCGGCACATCCACCCGGCAGACCAGTTCCGATTCTCCGGCGCGCACATACAGAATGCAGTAATTTCCCAAAAACTCAACATTTTCAAGGTCCACAGTGATTACGTTCTCCCCGGGGCCTTCCGCTACGGAAAACTGCTCCGGCCTGATTCCCATAACCAGTTCCTTACCTCGATATTCTTTCAGCTTTTCCATCGCGTCAGGCGGCAGATTCAGCCGGTTTCCCTCGAACACAAAACCATCGGTTTCGATTTTCCCTTCCAAGAAATTCATCTGGGGAGAACCGATAAATCCGGCTACGAACATATTAGATGGTTCATAGTAGATCTCTTTTGGCGTTCCCACCTGCTGGATGATCCCGTCTTTCATGACCACCATCCGGTCCGCCATGGTCATGGCTTCCGTCTGGTCGTGGGTTACATAAATGGTGGTAACCCCCAGATCCCGCTGCAGCTTTACGATCTCAGCTCTGGTGCTGGTCCTCAATTTGGCGTCTAAGTTGGACAGAGGTTCGTCCATCAAAAAGACCTGAGGCTGTCTCACCACGGACCGGCCTAACGCAACCCTCTGCTTCTGGCCTCCCGACAACTGGCCCGGAAGACGTCTGAGCAAAGGTTTCAGACCCAGAATTCCCGACGCCTCCTGCACCTTATCATAGATTACAGTATCCTTCTCATGCCGCACCCTCAGGCTCATTCCCACGTTATCGTAGACCGTCATATTTCCGTATAAGGCGTAATCCTGGAACACAACGGCGATATCCCGCTCCACCGGCGGACATTTATTGATCACCTTTCCGTCCAGTATCAGTTCCCCGCCGGAAATGGCTTCCAGGCCCGCAATCATTCTGAGAACGGTGGATTTTCCGCAGCCGGACGGCCCAACAAACACGATAAACTCTCCATCGTTCACATCCAGATTAAAATCATGAACCGCATGGAACCCATTGGAGTATATTTTATTCACATTTTTAAACTGCAAGCTGCCCATCACATCACCTCATCTCCAGGCCTTCGCCCATACTCTCCAGTTTTTCCTGCAGCTTCTGCCTTCTGTCCGTCCTGCGGATGTTTGTAAGCCCCGCCGCGATCAGAAGACCTGTGCCCGCTGCATTGGCCGCCAGAATGATCATCTGCCTGCTGTACGGCTTCAGAATAAACGGCACAAACACAACCTGGCGCAGAACCATGTACGCTCCCAGGCCCAAAGCCACAAATGCCAGCTTTTTTTCATAGATATTCATCTTGACCGCGCAGGTGAACAAGGCAAACAGCATGACAATGTTGATCATAACGGCCGGCCCCATCCAGAAGCTGACTTCGATCACATCCAAAATGCTGATTACATAGACCAGTTCAGCCACAATCGCAAACAGGGTCAGCGAATACGATAATCCGTCTTTTTTATATAATGACACGTATGCCTTTTTTTCTTTTTCATCCATTTTACTGCTCATTTTCCATGCGCCCCTTCTTTTCATTTTTAACAAATGTCATGTGACTCACAGCCATTGCGATCCCAAAACCGACGCAGGCAACGATCTGCAGCAGGTAAATCAATAATCCGATCTGAAATGTGGTAAAATGTGGTTCATAATCTACTAATCCTTCCAGATTTAGATACTGGAAATCAAGAGTTCTGTAAAATGCCTGGACTGCCTGTATATTGGAAACAGCATATACAGCTCCCGCGCAGCAGGCCAAAAGTAAAGCTTCCATAACAATCAAGGCAAACCGGTCCGGCACCTTGCTGTAAATTTCAAGTAAAAATGAAAATAAAACGATAAGTATGCCGATCAGCGCCAGCAGGAATATCTGCCTGTTAAATGTCTGAAGTACGGAATCATGGAAAAATGAAATCTGGCTGTTCTGCTTTAACTTCAGGCCAAACAGATCCTTATACTCAGTCATGAAAACCAATGTAAAGATAAATACAACGACTGCCATTACCAGATATATCCCGGCAGTAATTTTCTGAGTTTTAAATATTTTCTGCATAATCAGCTCCCGCCTTTATCTAATAAGGGAGGAGGAAGAATCCCCCTCCCTCAAATTAATTGTATCAGTTGCCGGAAGTCATCACTTCATATGCGGCCTGATAAGTTTCTTTATAAAGTTCAAGGCCTCTCTTCTCAAACTCTGCAAGGTATTCCTCGTAATTCTGGGCTACCACAGCGCCGGAAGGAGCATTTCCTTTGGTTTTATAACGCACAACATTGAACATAAACTCTACAATATCCTGTGTATCCAGGGATGTGGATTCAGAAACCGCTTCCTTCTGTCTGGAGGTTAAGGAGAATACAGGCGGAATCATCTTGTAGTAATTTGGATTATCCCCTTTCAGGCCTTCTCCCGCATAGGTTGCGAAATTGGTTGTGGAACCCTGAAGCAGCGCCCATCCGTCGAATCCTCTTTCTGAGGTATACTGGTACTCAAATCCGATTTCCTTCTGGTATCCGATTGGCATCAGACAGCCCATCCAGTCTCTGAGGAAGGTGGATAAATCGCCCTTGGCAACCGCTCCTGCGGTCTCAACCACCCAAGGAGTGAACTTAGGATACTGGATTCCGTCAGGACCTTGGTATTTCTCACCCTCTTCCAGGGTCATCGGAAGGCCGTAATTCTGAACAACAGCGCCCTCTTCTGTGAAGAAGTAATCCATCACCGCACATGCTCTCTGAACCTGCTCATCGGTAGAACCGGCTACGGAAATCGCCCATCCGTCAGGCTTAATCGCTCTTCCGTTGTCGATGTAATACTGCCATACGCCGTTCACTTTCGCTACAGGAGGAAGAATAACAACCGTATCCTTATTCAGGGAATCTGATGTGGAAGAAGCGATCCAGTCATATGTCATAAATCCAAAGGAAGGAGCGTCGCCTTCATCTGTTCCCCATAAAGTAGAACGGAAATTGGTCTTATCCGTCAGTTCATAGCAGTCGGAATAGATCAGCCCCTCTGCTTCCATATCGGATAAGTAGCAGAGCACATTGTAAATATCTTCTTCTGAGTAGGTATACTGAACTTTTCCATCTCCGTCGATGTACCATCTGGAAAGATAGGAGTCAGCGCCATGGGCTTTAATTCCGCCAAAGTAGGTGGAAAGCCTGATCAGGTCTTCACGGTAGCTGGACTGTCTTACGAACAGAGGCCATACCGCTTCTGCTTTTCCGTCGGTCAGCAGTGTTGGATTCGCTTTGATACAGCGCATTAAAGCGATCATCTCATCGATATCATAAGCAGCTTTTTCTCCCAGGAACAGTTCAGACGGGTTATCATAGTCATAGTTGTCTTTGATGTACTGGATCAGCGCTCCGGTAAGAGTTTCACCGTTCTTCACATCCAGCCCGTTCTGAATCTCGATGATGCTCTGGTCAGTCTTTTTCACCACATCAACGCCTTTTTTCGGAGTAACCGTTCCGCCGTTATCGCCGGTTCTCTTGTTGTCCCCAACATAAAAGCCATTGTAATGAACGGTAAAGTCAGCCTTGTCATAAGCAGCGCTTTCGTCATCCAGAAGTTTTGTCACCCAGGCTTCCCTGATGTTAAATGTTCTTGCAAACTGGTTTAATTCAGCGATATAAGGAACATGGTAAATGCTTCCGTCATAAGCGGTAATCGCAGATTTCACTGCCGGATTCGCATCCAGATACGCCTTGAAATTAGGCATGAATCCCTCTTCCATCTTCTCAGACAGATTCACAAATTTGCCTTCTGTTCCATAGAACATGAGACGTTCCGCAACGGATTCGCCGCCAAATATATTGGCTCCCGAAAAGTTTGAGGTGGATTCCGTCTGAATCATATCTGAAGCTTTAATATCCTGTACCGTCACGTCAGTAAACTTGCTGTTTAACTCTTTTTCCACATAGGACCACATAGGTTTTAACATTCCCGCAGATACCACAGTTCCGTCCGGAAGGGTCAGCGGAGATTCCTGGTTATAAGTCATGGTCCTGGATTTATTGCCCAGAGCAAAGTTGAACTTGAGTTCTACCGTATTCGTAAGATCCGGTCCGGTTTTCTCCTCCCCTTTTGTTTCCTCAGCTCCCCCAGCCGCCTCGGTGGTGGCCTTTGGGGCCTCAGTTGTGCTCTGCTGTGATGCCTGCTGGGACGCCGCCTGGTCTACAACCGACGATCCGCACCCCGTCAATGCTGACGCTGCCATTACAGCCGCCATCAGACAGCTTATTGCTTTCTTTCTCATAAAATAACTTCCTCCTTCTGCCTTATCAGGCTATATTGCATTTATCCTTTTACCCCGCCCATGTTAACACCTTTTGCAAAGTATTTCTGAATGTACGGGTAAATGACCAGTACTGGTACAATCGAACAGATGATAATCGCATAGGCTAAACTGTCCGCCGAATAGGACAGGTTCACAGGCGATTCATCATATAATTTCTGGTAGTTCTCAATCAACTGCCTCAAATACACCTGCAGAGGCTGTTCATAGGGATCCGCCAAAAGCATTCTGGACCAGTAATACGCGTTCCAGCGGGAAATCGCATAGAACAAGGTTACGGTCGCGATGCTGGCAGTTGACATCGGTATGTAAATCTTTCCAAACAACTGGAATTCATTGGCCCCGTCCACAATGGCCGCCTCTTCAATCTCCTTAGGAATACTGCTGAAATAGTTTCTCAGAAGAATGATGTTGTAAGCCTGGACGCCGAAGGCCACCACCATGCCCCAGCGGTTGTCAACGCCCATGTTCTTGTAGTTCAGGTACAGGGGGATCATGCCCGCGCTGAACCACATGGTAAATACTAAAAGGAAATTCCACTGTCTTCTGAATACCAGTTTGGACTTCTGAAGGGCATAGGCGCCTGTCAGTGAAATCCCCATACTCCACGCCGTTCCCAATACCGTATAAAATAGAGTATTGGTATAAGCGATCCAGAATCCTTTATTATGAAGCACCATATCATACGCCTGGAATGTCACATCCTTTGGGAGAAGGACAATCTGGCCGCTCTCATACGCCACCTTGCCGCTGATGGATACGCTGAACGCGTACAGCACCGGATACAGGGCAAGCAGAGCGAAGATAATAACCATGGTATAAGAAAATACTTTAAATATCTTTTCGCTTCTATCTAACCGTTCCATCTTTTCACCCTTTCTTTTTCTACCATAATGATGTATCCGATATGTTCCGGCTTATGGTATTGGCCCCGATTACCAGGGCAAATGCAATCAGCGAGTTAAACAGGCTGACCGCCGCCCCCACGCCGTAATTGCCCGAAAGAATACCGATTCTCTGTTCAAAAGTGGAAAGCACATCCGCGGTTACATAGATGTTGGCGTTATACAAAAGCAGAACTCGTTCATATCCGATGGTGAGCATATTTCCAATTCTCATGATGATCATGATTATCAGGGTCGGCGCCATGCCCGGGAATGTGACAAAACGGATTTCCTGGAACTTGTTGCCTCCATCCACCTTCAAAGCTTCATAAAGGGAAGGTGAAATTCCCATGATCGCCGCGAAATAAACAATGGAATTGTATCCGCTCTCCTTCCAGATTCCCACCAGGATGTAGAGAGGCCGGAAATAATTGGCCTTCTGAAGCATGGACGCCCCCGGCTCAATGAGCCCCAGCTGCTGGAACAGGGATGCGATAACGCCGCTGGAACGCACTCCGCTGTACACCAGCATCAGCGTGATGCCCGTAATCGTAACTTCTGAAAGGAAATGGGGCAGGTATGTAGCAGTCTGGGTCAATTTCCTGACCGTCTCATTGCCTATCTCCGCAAACAGCAGAGCCAGGATAATGGGCACCGGAAACCCGAAAATCAGGCTGTAGGCGCTTATGATAAATGTGTTCCTGAACGCCTGCCAGAACTCCACCTTGTTCACTCCTGTTACCAGATTGATGAAGTTGTCAATTCCCTTAAACTCACTTCCCCACACGCCGAACTGTGGATCAAACCGCTTAAATGCGATCAGCAGGCCTCCCATCGGTTTATAGGCCCATACGGCAAACCACAGAATCAGCGGCAGCAAAAGCACGTACAGCCGCCAATCCTTTATCACCGCTTTCCAAATCTGTTTGGTATGCGGCTTTCGCATCTCAATCTCTGTATTTTTCATTCTGTTCTCCTTCCCCCTGAATAAAATAATTTCTCATATCGCAGATCAGGCCCTTGCGCATTCTCAAAACCAGACATACGATTAAATCAATCACAGTAATCAAAAATGTGGCTCCAAAGTAATCAACCGCCCCTGTCACTTCCCCGGTCAGGAAAAAGATCACAATCCCCTTTCCCGCAGAGAGGCAGATATGGGAGACCAGCACATACAGCATCAGGAACACCGGGCTTTCTGCAATGTCGTCCCGGTTTCTTTTTCCATACAGCAGCATGGGGATTCCCAAAAATGCATTGGCCAGAACATAAAACATAATTCCGCCGAAAACATTCATATCCGAAAACATAATTCCGGGGATACCCCCGATCATACCAACAACCGCTCCCACGGCTCCCCACCGTATCATTGCAATCAGGCTGACTGCAATGGTGAAGCTGAAGTAAAAGTCGCTGCTCCACACACTCAAAAGCCCGCTTCCCATAAGTTCGGAAATGGCGGCCAATACCGACAGCAGCGCTAAATCAAACCATTGATACTGGTAAATTCTTCCTTTATCCATATATATGAACTCCGTTCATGGTTTAAATTAATTTTTAAAGACCCATTTGATTCAGGTCTATAAAAATATCCGCGTCACTAAAGTTCTTAATTATGAACCAAGTTCATAATATATGTATAGTATATACCCGCGTTAACTACTTGTCAATATTTCTTGTGCAAATTTATCCATTATTTTTTTCATATCCCTCTTGATACCATAAAACTGCCTATATAAACTGCTCATATAAACTTCCCATATAAACTGCTCATAAAAATCAGCCCATAAAAACCCGACTGTACAATCCCGCCTGTACAATCCCGTCATCTTACGGTTTTTGGAAATATCCCAGGTTCCTTGATATCTGAAGCGCAGCCTCCTTCAAATCTTCCGCCACCTTTTCATCATCCAGGTTCTCATTATAGATATCAGACAGAGAGACAGCGGCAATCACTTCACCGTTATAATTAAAAATAGGAGCGCCGCAGCAGCTTGTAATATCCTCCAGCTCGCGCACGTCCAGAGAATACCCCCTCATTTTTGTCCGCTCAATCTCTTCCAAAAAGCGTTCTTTCGATGTGATCGTATAGTTTGTCAGCGCCTTAAACTCAATCTTATCCACCAGGGCAGTCCGCTCTTCTTCCGGCAGAAATGCAATGATCGCCTTTCCCAGAGAGGTGGCGTAAGCATCTTTCCTGGTTCCCAGGGCACAGGAAGCCAATTTTGCATTCTGGGCTACATATTTATATACATACACGATCTTAGTCCCGTTCAGCACCGCCACAAATGCAGTCTTGTTATACTTCTCTGCAATCGGCGGAATATAGACGCCGCACTGTTCAATCAAGCTCATATCGTTGACATACTTCATGCCCAGGGAATACGTTTCGATGCCAAGGCAGTACTTCTTGTTATTATTCTTAACGGTCGATATATAATTCAGCTCCAATAGCGTCTGAACAATCACAAACGCGCTGCTCTTTGCCATCCCCATCTCATTGGCAATCTCCTGTAACGTAATCCCTTCCTTGCAGTCCGCAATTAACTGCAAAATCGCAAATGTTCGTTCCACTGTTCTGTTCATTCTTTGTCCCCCGCGGTTTATATATATAAACCAGATTCATGTTTATTATGTTTTAATTTTATTGCGTTCTCAGTATTCTGTCAATCTTTTTCAGATTTTCTTTCCGGCCCCCTGTTCCGCTACGCTGCTGTTCACCTCGACACAGATATTTTCCCGGATGGCAGGTAAAAAAGAGCTGTTTATTTTACTGTTATAATAAGTAGATCAGCCATCTGAACTGTTAGCAAAAAAATAAAATAAGCAGTATTTATATCAGTAAATAAGTTGACTTTTTTACTGATATTTCGTATACTGTAGTAAAGAGGTGATGATTATGAGTATTAGAAGTGTGATCGAAAACACAATCCCCATTTCCTTGTTCAACCGCGGATTAGCCGGGAAAATCTTTGAGGAAGTAAAACGCCATGGCGCCAAAGTTGTGATGAAAAACAACTCCCCGGAATGTGTCCTCCTTTCTCCTGAAGAATACATCCGACTTCTGGATGAGGTTAACGATGCAAGGCTTTTAGCCGCTGCAGCACAACGTATGTCCACGTTCAATCCCTCCACTGTTATCTCCCAGGAACAGGTGGATCGGGAATTTGGATTCAGCCCTGCCGACTATGAAGAAACGGATGACATTGAATTTGAATGAGCTGGGATGTCAAATACCTTCCTGAAGCCCTTGAAGACCTCCGCAGGCTGGATGGCAGCCAGAAAATCCTGATTCGGAAAGCGATTCAGAAAGTCTGTACAAATCCATTGCCGGAAAGCGAAGGCGGCTACGGAAAACTCCTGGGGAACAAAAATAACACCAATCTCTCCGGCTTTTTAAAAATTAAGCTGCGAGGCGCCGGACTTCGTATTGTCTACCATCTCATCCGGCATGACGATGAGATGCTGGTTATCGTAATCGGCGCACGGGAAGACGATGAAGTCTATGAGATCGCACAAAAACGTATTCTTAAACATGATTTATAGGTAACCGTTCAGACAGGCCCGAACTGTTACATTTATAGTAATATTTTAAGAAGCATTGTCTTCAAAAACATTGTACATAAACAGGTACATGATAAACAGGATTTTCCACTTGAATATTTCTTGTTTATAGTATAAAATAAACACAAATGTATAGAATATAAGGAGGTAATTTATTATGGCATATGTAATTAGTGATTCTTGCGTTAGCTGTGGTGCTTGCGCTGGCGAATGTCCAGTAAGCGCTATTTCTGAAGGAGATGGACAGTACGTTATCGATGCTGATACCTGTATCGACTGCGGTACTTGTGCAGCTACATGCCCAACAGGCGCTATTAGCGAGGGCTAATGGGATTTTAGAATACATAGATGCCTCTTCCATACAGGGAGAGGCATCTATTTTTTTGACAGACATGCTGTTTCGCTCTGGCGTACATCCCTATGTCTTCATGCCCTTGCATACATAAGCGTCAATGAAACTTTCACAGAGAAATTCCATATAATATCATGGTAACCGTTCTGAACAGTTACATATCATGAAGAAATGAGGTTATTCATATGGCAGTAAAACCAATTATCGGCATCACGCCTTCCCATGATACGGCCAAAGATGATTTGACCATGCGTCCCACCTACCTGAGGGCGGTTAAGGATGCCGGAGCGATCCCCCTTGTTTTTCCTTTAGAAGCGTCTGATGAGGATTTAGACCAGCTTCTCGGCCTTGTGGACGGAGTTCTTTTTACCGGCGGTCCCGATGTCCACCCCTCCTATTTCGGAGAACCGACACACTTAAACTGCGGCGATGTATCTCCGCTGAGGGATAAATTGGAATTAGCCCTCCTTCCCAAAGTGCTGAATGCAAAAAAGCCGGTCCTCGGCATCTGCCGCGGAATCCAGCTTTTAAACATCGGTTTAGGCGGAACCATTTATCAGGACATTCCCAGCCAGACTTCACCGGAATTCCCAATTGCCCACCGCCAGCCATTTTACTACACCAATTATTCCCACTCAGTTTCCGTTGAAAAGGGATCTTTACTGGCTTCTATCTGCGGCAGCGATGAAATTCAGGTAAACAGCATGCATCACCAGGCCATTAAAGATACCGCCCCCTCCCTCACCGTGACCGGATATGCCCCCGACGGGCTGATCGAGGCTGTAGAGATGAAAGATTACCCCTATTTTGTGGCGGTCCAATGGCATCCTGAGTATTTATACCCATTCAATGAAGCGGCAAAAAACCTGTTCAATTCCTTCGTGGACGCATGCCGTAAAAGCTGATCTGAGTTTCCTCAAATCAGCTTTTTTATATTCCGTCCAAAGCGTTTTTTCTTAAAAAATGGAATCTTGGAAGCGGCCGCTTCACTGCGTCCACGGTTGTCCTTCTGATAGGTGCGGATGATTTCGTCCAACTGTTTGAAACGCTCGTCCTCTTTCTCGTCCTTCACCCGCATCAGATATTCCAGCTCTTTTAAAACCTTATCCCCCACCATGCAGCTCACGTCCTGGGAAAGCTTCTCATTATTGGCTTCTATGGCCCGTCCGATTACCTGGTTCATAATCTGCTGGAACTGTTCCATTTTTTCCTCTGCCGTCATGCTCTGAAGGCCGCCTTCGCCCGGGGCGCTGAGGCTTGTCTCCATTGCGGTCTCTTTTAACACCTCCGTCATATCCTGTTCCAATAAATCGTCAGTGATCTGACTATCTTTATGCTCGTCCATAATCCGGTCAAGAGCAGTTTTAATCGCTTTCAGTTGATATCCTTTTTCTTTCAGCTCCTTGATCTGGCGGAACAGGCGAATATGTAATTCCGTATAATAGCGGTGTCCCATATCATTTCTCGGAATCTCAAGTCCTAATTCATCTTCCCAGTAACGAAGCACGTGCGCCTCTACATCCACTTTTTTTGATGCATCCGATATTAAATAATGTATCTCATCCATAGCTAATCCTCTCCTCTTGCTCCTATCCAGATGGCAAAAATGATCATTACCACTGAAATATACTTGTTTACTTATATCATATGCCTTGATAATTAAGATTATGCTGAAAACATTACTTAATTTCATAATTTTTTTGTGTCATTGGCAAATTGACTTTTCTTCCGCCAAACTTTAAAATTTCTGTTAACAGCACAGGATGGCATAATAGTATTATCAGCACGCCGTATGAACGGCAGAATAAGAGGAGAATTATTATGATCAGAACTTTTGCAAAATGCGGAAACACCATGGAAAGAATACACTTCCTCCAATCTTTGAAGGAAGAAGAATATACGCTGGATGACCTTCACAATCTCTGTGATATCATGTCTTTCGAAGCCGGCGCTTTAGCCAAAGAATCGCTCAAAAAGGCCATGATTGATGAACTGAAGGCGAGAATTGTCGCCGAGGGATATGAGGCAGAGAAAATAAGCCGCAGGATCAGCGGTTTGGATGAGGAATTACCATATGTCAAAACAGGAATTCAGCAGTTAAATCCTGATCTGATGTTGATTCCCAACAGCAGCTTTTAAGCAGAAGCTGCCGCACCAGATCAAGAAAGAATCCCGCTCGCGGGATTCTCCGCCTGCGGCGGGTCGCTTCAGCGACATAATTCCCCGCCGCCGTAGTGCGATCCTGCCCGGAGGGCTTTTTTATTTCATAGGATGAACTTTCCTATGAAATGAAAAAGCGGGTGCCGCACCAAATGACCGGTGCGGCACCCACTTTATATTATTCATGTTCTAACAGGGAGTTATCTGCTCCGCTTCGGCCTCTCCGGCCATTTAAACACGCCTTAGTAAACTCCATCCGCTATCAATTTCTTAATGGCATTTACCACTGCTTCTTTATCTTCTTTATAAGTGACGCCAAACCACTTATCCAAAGTTTCCAGCACTGCTACCTTGGCACGGCCTGATTTTACCATTCCGTCGATGATGCTGGGGAGGAGATACTCTGATTTCAAATCGCCCTCCTTCTGGTTGTCCAGAAATTCCTTAAAACCGTCTTCCAGTTCATCTAAAAACTTAGGCGGAAGGCCCCACATGTTCATGGACACATGCTGGTTGGGGCTGATTAAAACAGGATTGCCGTCCACATCCGTTGCGAACAGGCCATTGCCCTTCATCTCGATATTGTAGGTTTCCGTAACATCCTTTAAGCTGCCGTCCTCGTTAAGCACACACACGCCTCTGGTTACACCGCCATTTTCACTCAGGGTATTGGATAAAATGAATCCGCCCATGCAGATATCATAGATCTCACTGTCCACATCCATCTCCTGGGAAAGATACTGATGAATCTTCTTAAACCCTTCTTTACCATAATAGTCATCCGCGTTAATCACTAAAAATGGTTCCTTAACCACGCCTTTCACGCAGAGGACTGCCTGTCCGGTTCCCCATGGTTTGGTTCTTCCTTCCGGTTTTTTATAACCGTTTGGCAGGTCGTCCAACTCCTGGAACACATACTCAACGGAAGCGATCTTCTCGATTCTCTGTCCGATAATCTCCTTAAAATCTTTTTCCAAGTCCTTACGGATTATAAACACAATTTTATTAAATCCTGCCTCCAGCGCGTCATGGATGGAATAGTCCATAATGATCTCACCATTTGGTCCCACCGGCTCCAATTGCTTGATGCCGCCGCCAAACCTGCTGCCGATTCCGGCTGCCATAATTACCAATGCCGTATCTTTCATAATCACCGTTCTCCTGTATTCATTTAATCTGAATACAATATAGCATAACCGGTGTAAAAAATCAAACTCCCCTATGGCTCATGTCCGAAAAAAGTCATTAATTCGTCAAACTCCATGGGGGCCGGAGCATTCTCATAGGCGTCCCAAAGACGGCCCGCCAGCCGCTCCCAGACATCCTGGCTCACCTCCACATCCCGGCAGCCATCTGCGCTTACGTAATAATACGTTTTGTATTCGTTCCTGGTGTCATCCCATTGGCTTCTGTTTTCAAAACCTGCCGATTCCCAGTTTCCGTTCCTGTCCTCAAAAGAGTAAAAATACATGTCCTTGTTGGCAATACATGGGTTGTGGGCGTAGATCTGTCCCGCCCCCATCAGATAGGTATAGCTGCTGTTGCCATAATCCAGATACAGGCAGACCCGGTCTTCCTCCGGTATATATTTAAATCCGTAAACGCCCATATACCGTACCATCAATTCAGGGAATCCGTCCCCTTCATAATCCATATAATAATATCTGGAATCCTGTTTTAATACCTGAGACAGAAATGTTTTCTCATCCAGATAATCCATATTCAGGACATAAGGGTAATAAAGCTCCTCGTACTCCAATGATCTGAATTTCCTGCAAAACACCGGCCTCTGACCAGTGACCGCTTGATAAAACGCTTCCCTGTATTTCTTGTCCGCCTCGGAATCTATGAAAGAAGGCTCCAATGGGTACTCTCTTATGCTGAAATCCATATTTTCTATGGTTTCACAGACCCGGCGGCGGATTTCCTCCGAATCTGCACTGTCCTCCCGGGCGTGGTTTCCCTGGGGCTCATTCTCGTGTGCCTGGTCCCCTTGGGCCTGGTTCTCCTGGCCCTGGTTCCCCTGGCCCTGGTTCCCCTGGCCCTGATTCCCCTGGCCCTGATTCCCCTCCTCATACCCATCATACCCGGATTCATCCCCTTCGCCTTCCTCACCGTTAGCCAGGAACCGGGAATCTGCAATATACAAATCCTGCGTACTTTCGCTCCATTTCAGGATCGTACATGCGCTGCCCAGACTGTCGGCTCTTCCCCATAGGTATGAATACTGGGCCATCATAATTTCATATACCCCGTCCCCATCCGTATCCACAGGCTTGAAGATAAAGAAACAGGGATCCGGGTCCAGCAAATCCGCCTGGTTGCGTTCCCGGCCTTTGCCTGTAAGATTCCCATCCTCATCATAATAAGGGCTGTCCTTTAAATCACTGTGTACAAATGACGTCTGTGAGCCGGTATATCCGTTATTCACGGTGCAGACATAATCTTCCGACATATGAAGGCCAAAACCCGTATCAAATATTTGGCCTGTTTCATCATCCGGATTCCTAAACAGCGTTTTAAGGGCATTCTCTTCATCCAGTTGATAAACCGCCGACTGATAAAAACCAGCCCCTCCGGTTATGCTGACACAGTGATTGGCCAATATCTCCTCCACTCCATCCCCTGTAATATCCGCCAGAAAGTACTCATCTTCATAAGAACCTTCACTCATCCCCCTGGCATAAATACTGCCGCCGGTACAGACTGCAATCACAGGGATACCGCAGATAGGGCTGTCTAAAAACATAGCTCTGAGGCAGACGATATCCACATCTTTTCCCTCTGCTGTCCTCATTTTCATCTCCCTGGCTGTCTCTATAAAAGGGATTGTGGATTCGTCATACCCCAGGGCTTCTGCCGCTGCTGCCTTTATAGGATCATGACCCGTAAATGTCTCCTGCGGCGTATACATGGTGGAGATAAATTTTAATATCATACCGTCATCCGGCCAGACCACGAGGTAAGTCTGGGAGCCGGGACGTTTATAATATACCGCATCTTTCGGAATCTCCCATGTAAAAGACGAGGTCTGCAAATCCTCCCACCACCGGCTGTCAACCTGCCCGGGCAGTATTTTCTTCATGCCCTCTGTCCACAAAGGGATATCTTTCTCCTCTACTTGCAGCGCAGCCCGGATCTCCCAGTCCGATGGCCCGGGAACCATTCCCCGGGAATTGTCCTGATAAACAATATGATACTCCGCCTCCGTTACATCAGAAGGCATATCCATATATTTCCGAAGAAACCCCAGCTTTTCATCCTTGTTTTCAAACTCTGTGCTCCTGGTGTCTGTGGTATAGCTGTCCTGTTCTGCCGACAGGCGCTGCCGGTCAGTCCCGGCAGCGCCTGTTGAATGGCCGTCTCCGCATGCCTGGGAGAGGAAAGCTAAAACCAGCATTGCACCGAGCAGCCAAATATTACGTTTCCGCATATCCGTCCCTTTCTATGATCTGCCGTTTTCTTTTATCATACCATAAAATGGGAAAGGGCTGGGATATTTTCATAGTTGGGATGGTTTTACGGATCCAGCGTCCCATCTGGCAGAAAAAATGCCCCCTGTAGATTCATATATAGCTTTTATCTAAAATATCTCTTCTCTGGTTTATCCCTCTCCAAATCTGTCAATACTTGCTAAAAGACAAATACATCAATCACCAGCCGGGCGCACCGGCTGACTGGAGGTAATATGCGGCTGCCAAAACATATTGGAATCATCCCGGACGGAAACCGCCGGTGGGCACTGGAAAAACACATGGAAAAAGAGGATGGATATATCCACGGGATCGCACCGGGTATGGATCTGTACCGCATGTGCAGGGATATGGGAATTGAAGAAATGACTTTTTACGGCTTTACGGTAGATAACACAAAGCGTCCGTCCAGACAGAGGATCGCATTTTCAAATGCCTGTATCGACGCGGTAAAAGTACTGTCGGAAGAACACGCCGAACTGCTGGTGCTGGGAAATACCAATTCTCCCATGTTTCCCGAAGCCCTGCTGCCTTATACCACGCGGCACACGTTCGGTAAAGGCGGTATGAAAATCAATTTTCTGATCAACTATAGCTGGGAATGGGACCTGGGCTATCATAACGGGGAACTGGGAACCGCCCTTCGTTCCCGGGACGTATCCAGAATCGACCTGGTCATCCGCTGGGGCGGCCGCAGAAGGCTGTCCGGTTTTCTGCCCATTCAGTCTGTGTATGCGGATATGTATGTGGTAGACGATTACTGGCCCGACTTCACACCTAAGCATGTGGAGGATGCGTTGGCATGGTATGCGAAACAGGATGTTACGCTAGGCGGATAACATGGCATGTGAAATAGAGCATGAGGCTGTAGATTGCTTTCACATACAAAATAGAACGAAAAAGCAGAGAACCGCACGGCCTCTGCTTTTTTATATCTCCAATTTACAAAAATACTATAATATATAATTATCTCCTTCTTTAGCAGGCCACTCCATCACCGGCTCCCAGCCTGTGATTCCCACCCATTCTTTCAGAATTTCGTATTCCAGGGCGGCAAATTCCCAGTGTTTTCTGGCCTTTTCCGGATTCCACCATCTCAACAGTTCCCTTTGAAGGGCATGGACGGTTCCCGCATAGCGGGGATCATTTCCAAGATCATGCAGTTCTTCCGGGTCTTTTTCCATATCGTAAAGCTGTAGGGAATCGTAACCATAATGCATGATCAGTTTATAAGCCCCCATCCGCAGCATGGCCGATGGATTATCCCCCTTATTGTCCTCCAAAAACGAGAGTATGGGACGCGCCATCGGTTCCTCTCCTGTTTTCAGACTGTTTAAAAGGCTCATTCCGTCCATCTCCGGCAATGGTTTGGCTCCTCCCAGTTCCAGCAGAGTTGGCGCTAAATCCACCAGCCCCACAGGGGTTTTTAACCTGCGGTTTTCCTGAAAATGCCCCGGATAAGAGAATATCATGGGAATCCTGGCAGAACCTTCGTAGAAATTGGTTTTCCAGTAAATCCCGTGATCCCCCAGGCAGTCTCCATGATCCGATCCGTAGATGATTACCGTATTGCCGGTTCCTATGGTACTGTCTATGGCATCCAGTATTCTGCCGACGTTTTCGTCCATAATCGAAACCATGGCATAATACGCCGCCCTGACCTTTCTGAGCTCCTCTACAGTCACATCGCCTACATTCCGGAGTTCAATCCATTTCTGAAGCGCCGGATGGAGTTCCCGGATATGGAATGAGGACGGGTCCGCCACAGGAAGAATCTCATAATAATAGTCATACCAGTTCTCATATGCCACATATGGGCAATGGGGGGCGTAAAAACCGACAACCATGAAAAGCGGCCTTTTATCCTTCCTGCCTGCCAGAAATTCACAAGCCGCGTCCGTCACTCCGGCATCGAATTTCAGGACCGAGGAACACCCTTTCCCCGCTTGTTCAATGGCCACTCTCGCCTGATAGGAAGCCCCCTTCAGAGGGCCGTACATGCGCTGTTCATTATCCACCCCCGGATAACTGGTGGTAATGTCCCCCACCAGACGTTTCTCAAACCCATGTTTCTGATCATATCCCAAAAAATGCATCCTTCCAGCCAAAACCGTCTCATAACCTGCATTTGTCATCCCGTGGGCCACAGTGACCTGGTCGGAAGGCAGCATCTGCATGTTGTTAAAGATTCCTGTATGGGTCGGAAGACGGCCAGTCAGCATAGAACTTCTGCTGGGCACACAGAGCGGAGAATTGCAGTAACCATTCTGTAATATTACCCCCTTTTGGGCCAAACGGTCCAGATTAGGGGTTTTCACATAAGGATCCCCCATAAAACCAGCTACCGAATAATTATGCTGGTCCGACAACAGATATATAATATTAGGCTTTTCGGCCTTTTGCATACATTCCTCCAATCTGAAGCGTTTAAATCCTGGAAAATGAGACCGGAACTGTTTTAACTCCCGGTTATCCCTCCACCGCTTCTGCACCTATTTATTGTTTTTCCCCTTCATTTCCAGCGACATGGTCTTCAAATTAGCCAGAATAAGGAGAATTCCGATAGCCAGAATGACCCAGGACAGCGGACGCGCCGCCATATAACCTGCCACAGATACCCCCTCCGCTCCGGCAATGGTAAGAGACATTCTGAAGTTGGATTCAATAAGGGGGCACAGGATCAGTCCCAGCACCACCGGTGACGCAGGTATTCCCAATTTATGAAACCATACTCCCAGGAAACCGAAAACCACGGCAGCCAGCACATCAAACATGCTGTTTCTAACGCTGTACGCTCCGATGAGAGAACACAGGATCACAATAGGAATGAGAACCTTCATATCCACTTTTAATACCTTAGAAAAGAGCGGCACACACAGAATGCCAACCAGCCCCATCACCACTACCGTCAGCAGCATTCCATAGACAAAACTGTAGGCAATTTCCCTGTTTTCCGTAAACAAACGGGGGCCTGCCGAAAGCCCATGAATCATCATTGCACCGTACATCACCGCCGATGTGGAAGACCCTGGTATTCCCAATGCCAAAAGGGGAACCAGCGATCCCCCAACAGCAGCATTGTTGGCTGATTCTGCGGCTATAATTCCGTCCGGATTACCTTTACCGAATTCAGGCCCTTTTGCGGTTCTTTTCGCTTCCCCATACGCAACAAATGAGGCAATCGCCCCGCCGGTGCCTGGCAGAATGCCGATAACGGTTCCCAGGAGACAGGATTTGATGAGTAAAAATGGCTTGCCCAAAACATTTTTCAAGGCTTCCATAGGGCTGATATTCCCCAGTTCTGCCGTTTCCCTCTTAATATGCCTTTCTTTGCCCCGTTCGTTAAAAATCATATTTTCAATCTGAAGAAACATCTCTGATAAGGAGAAAAATCCCAGAACAACGGATATCAGATCAATGCCCATAATCATATTGGGGATTCCAAAATCCAGCCTTTTTGCGCCTGTCACATTATCATAGCCCATCATACCGAGGAAAATGCCGAAAGCCGCCGCGAATATCCCCTTAGTCATATCTTTTCCCGCCAGACTGCCAACCACGGTCAGTCCAACAATTCCTACCAAAAACATTTCCGGCGGACCAAAAGTCAGTGCCGCCGCAGCCAGAGGAGGAGTAAAATAGATCAGTGCAATAACCCCCACTGTACCGCCTATGACAGAAGAAATGGCCGCCATATAAAGGGCCTCTTTTCCCCTGCCGTTCTTTGCCATAGGGTAGCCCTCAAGCCCTGTGCAGTAGGATTCCGGGGTGCCGGGAACATTGATCAGTATCGCGGAAATCGAACCTCCATAGGTAGCCCCCATATAAATGCCTCCGAGCAGAAGCAGCCCATGAACCGGGCTTATTCCAAAGGTGAACGGAAGCATCAGGGAAACGCCGATGCTGCCGTTCAATCCCGGAATTGCTCCCAGAATTATTCCCGCAAAACAGCCGCCCGCGACAATTGCTATGGTCTGTATCTGAAGTACATTGCGCAGAACTATTGTCATGGTTTCCACCTGTTTTCCCCCTCACTTATTTGTACTGTTCCTTAATCCGTTTCATGGTAGGAATTGCCTTTTCATAGTAAGCTTTCATATAATCAGTCAGTTCCTGGCCATCGATGTACTTAGCGTTTTCTCCGCTTTTTATCAACTCATCTTTCAGGCTTTCTTCAAAACTCTCTTTCAAAGCATCATCCAGAATCCCTATGATTTCCTGAGGCGTCCCTTTAGGCACTGCCAAAAGTACACGGACATCATAGACCATATCATATCCCTTCTCCTTCATGGTAGGCAGACCTTCAATCCCTTCTGACGGGTCCTCTACGGTCTGTACAAATACGCCGCATCCTTCATCCATAAACTTCTGATAGAACTGGGAGCCGATCAGGCCGCAGTCAATATGATTTCCCAAAAGCTTGCTGTAAAGGTCATTGCCATTTCCCGCATTGATGATTGTAAATTCCACCCCAAGGGATTCCATGAATTCAACTGCCACAGCTTTTCCGCCTCCACCGGGGAAGCCGATTGTTATCTTTCCCGGGTTTTCTTTTGCATAGGCGATCAGTTCGTCCAGGGACTTGAATTGACTGTCTTTTTTCATAGCCAGAATATTGCCTCGCACATTCACCCCTGCAACATAGTCAAAACTGTTCTCATCAAACTCCACATTTTCACCGTTTACGATGGAATAGGCAATTTCCGGTCCGGCCGTTATATTCAGCGTATACCCGTCCGGCTCCGCCTTCGCCGCTTCGTTGGTTCCGATTATGCCGTCCCCGCCTTCTTTATTAAGAACAACAAATGGCTGGCCCAGTTTTTTCTCCAAAGCCGCCGCAACCATCCGTCCTACTACGTCACTGCCGCCTCCGGGCTTTTTATTAATGATCACTTGTACGGATTTTGACGGATAGTCCGTGGAAGCGCCTTTCTGTTGTCCTCCGCTTTCACTTTTGGAAGCCCCGCTTTTTTGACAGGCAGTCATCCCTATGGATATGGTTATCAGTATCATGAAACTGAAAATAATTTTTTTAACCCTGTATTGATCCATTTATTTACCTCCTAAATAAGTAAACCGGCCGGTGTTATTACACCCAGAATTATATGAAATATCAGATACATACCTGCTGTAATCAAAAATGACGCGCTAAAGACCCGGATCAGGCATTTCTTTCCTGTCCGCAGCAAGGCCCCATTTGTCACAACGCCTACGGCGAACATACTGGTATAAAACCCCAGCCGGACGCCCAGCATACAAATCAGAAATAACAGCGCTGCAAAACCGGCATCAAACAGAAGCGCCAGGTTGAAAACCTTGATTCCTTCCGCGCCTCTTAAAGCCGTGACACAGGTAAATGCCCCGCACAGAAACGAAATCAGGGAAACCAACCGGGCAAAAAGCATGACGCTTTCATCTCCTCCGATTGTCTGCAAGAACAAAACCAATGAAAAAAACAGCATAAATACTCCGCTTATGAAGTCTCTGGTGATGAATATTTTATTGCGCATTAAAGTCACCCTTTCTATTTTACCCTACCGGCAGAACAGCTATTGTGCCTCGTATTCTGTCTCATATTGTGCCTCATATTCTGGCTCATATTTTTTTGTCATATTCCGGCTTATTCCGCCATGCAACCGTCAGTCCCGTATTCATATGGAACTTACCAGATCAGGTGCTTTCCCTTACTACAAGATTGGGTTTGATATACAAATCCGTGTTCACATCGCGCCCTTCCAGCAGCCCGATCAGAAGCTGTGTTGTCATAATTCCCATCATTTCAAAATGATTGTCCACCGTGGTGATTGTAGGCGACGTATACTTGGAAAAAAACGAATTATTAAACCCGGTGACCGCCATATCCTGAGGAATGCGGTATCCTTTTTCCAAAAGTTTATGGGTGATTCCATACGCCACCTGGTCAATACAAGTCACAACCGCTGTTACCTTCTCTCCAGTTTTCAAAATTTTATCCACCACATCAAATCCGGCTTCAACCGTGGGTTCGCAGCTGACCACAAGATTTTCCCGGAATAAAACATCGTGTTTTTCCAGTCCTCTTCTGTAACCGTTAAGCTTTCCATTGGAGGAAAACCGGTTCAAGCTGTCTTCCACAAAGGCAATATGGCGGTGGCCCCTTTCAAACAGATAATCCACGCACAACTCTGTTCCATACGCCACATCCACCACCACAGAATGTACATTTTGAAAATTAAAAATACCATTAGCTATAACAACCGGAATGTTTTTCAGCAGATTAAACAAAATCGGTTCCACTGCTTTATCGTTAAATACAGATCCGATCAGAATCAGCCCATCCACCCCTTTTTCCGCAAGAAGTTTCAGGTACCGTATCTTTTCTTCCGGCTCCGCACCGGTATTGCATATGAGCGCACTGTAACCGCACCGGCTCAGCTCACGTTCAATGGTATAAGCTGTGTTCGCGTAATGAACATCCCGCAGATCGATGGCCATCACTCCCACTGTCTTTGTTCTCTTCACAACCAATCCTCTGGCCAGCGAATTGGGCGCAAAATCATTCTTCCTTATAGCCTCCTCCACGCGTTTCTGCGTCTCTTCTTTTACGTTTCCTTTGTTATTCAGGACACGTGAGACCGTTGAAATGGAAACCTGCGCCTGTTCTGCAATATCGTAGATTGTCATATTCAACTCCCCTTTTCTGTCAAAAGACATCTTATTTACATGTAAATGGTGGATTTTTATCTGTTTTCGATGCCATCTGAAACTGTCACATGTCCATTATAAAAGCGCTTTTATTAATTTAATCTTATTTCTTTTGTGCACTATTGTCAATATATAGCTTATTTTTAAATTTTATTTATGCACTATGTATAATAGCAGTTTTGATTTTTATAGAATTTCAATATTATATTCACTTAAAAATGAGCGTTTCTGAAAGTTCTTTCAGAACTGCTTACATGTTGAGGTGCAAATGGGCGCGGATAATATGATGAGTATATCATGATGGGAAGATAAATGTAGAATTATGTGGTTGGTAATAATTGGTATTTATGAAAGTGAAGTTCTAATATGTTTATACTTACGACAAGGTTATGATTGCGGACGGAAATATAATGAGACAGCCAAATAAGGGCTGAGATTGAATGATATGTATTATTAAAAAGCTCTTTCTTATAGTAGAGTATCAATACATCATACCTATAAAAAGACATCCGGAAAAATCTTATATTTTAAGGTTTTCCGGATGTCTTTTTATAGCTTGATCATTACATATACCCTTCTATGAGAAAGAACCTATTAAAATTTGATCGGTTGATATATCTGACCTGCCGTATCTGCCAGACCGGTCAATCCGTATTGATCTGTGGTAATTTCCTAAATGGTTCCTTCGCTCTGGCCGGAAGTACTTCCTTGATCGGTTCCGCCGGATTGATCTGCTGAACCCGACTGGTTGGAACCTGAAGTCTGGTCGCTTTCTGACGTTTGTTCCGAATTTGTTGTCTGATCGGTACCTGACGACTGATCTGTTCCCGTTGTCTGATCGCTTCCTGATGTCTGGTCAGTACCAGTTGTCTGGTCCGTTCCTGATGTCTGATCTCCCCCGGCCGACTGGTCTGAGCCAGTTGACTGATCCGCGCCTGACGACTGATCGGTTCCTGACGACTGGTTGGTTCCTGACGATTGATCGGTTCCTGACGATTGGTCGGTTCCTGACGATTGGTCCGTTCCTGACGATTGGTTCGTTCCTGTCGTCTGATCTGCACCTGTCGTCTGGTCCGTTCCCGTTGTCTGATCGGCTCCTGCTGTTTGATCGGTTCCGATAGTCTGATCGGTTCCTGCTGTTTGATCGGTTCCAGTGGTCTGATCTGCTCCTGCTGTTTGATCTGTTCCCGACGTTTGATCCGATCCTGATGTTTGATCTGTTCCCGTTGCCTGATCTGTCCCTGTCGTCTGGTCGGTTCCTGCCGTCTGATCGGTTCCTGTTATCTGGCCGCCTGATCCGTTCTGGTCCGTATTCCCGGATTGGCCGGAACTATCCGTTCCTGCCTGATCCGGCGCAACTGGCTGATTTCCAGTATCCGGCTGGCTTTCAGCCGGTGTCTGATCCGTTGCTCCGGACTGGGTATTCCCTGTATTCTGGGCTCCTTCTGTCGTTTGAACCGGGTTCGTTATCTGGCCTGTTGTCCCATTCTGGCTTCCGGCGGCTTTGGATTCAGCCGTTGGTATTTTTTCTAAAGCATTGGAAGGGGTTGCTTCTGCTATTGTGTCCTCATATACTGCAATAAAATCCATATCATATTCCACAGGAATAAGAGCCACCTTATCTATGGTATAAACATCCGATAACTCTGCACCAGTTGCCTGATCCCATAATTTCCAACCCAAAAAGTCACGATCCGCATCTTGGATAATATCACCACTTCCGCCTAAACTACTGCCGCCCATAACAGGAACATTTTCTATAGCTATACTCTGACCTTCATATACCACTAGAGGGGAGGCCAATACCGGCGTCCCGTCATCATCATAGAAAGTAACCGTAAATGCCTGGGCCACCTGCACGCTGATCGTTCCATGTATAATCGTAGAGTATTTGGAAAATGTTACGCCCGTCAGGCTCATACTCAATATTCCAAGATAAAAAAGCCACAGGGTAAGAGGCAGCCGCATCTTCTGCGGCTGATGGCTTGTTTTTTTGCATTTTTTCTTAAATAAGCTCAACATGCCATACCCTCTTTCCCTGTGTCTTTATTCTTTCGCCTTCCTCTTTTCCCACCAGAAAGACATTTCGGTCAAAACTAAAAATAACGCAATCATAACAAACAGTCCAAATGGCGATTTCAAAAACAGCACCACATTTCCTGCCGCTGGTATTACCAGCCAAACAGCCCCATATACATCTTCTTTATGGATTCTGCTGCTGTCCGGCCCATTATTCGCATCCCCTTGGGTCAGATAAGAATCGCCCTCTGCCTCAATGATGCGGTGAGTAATAAATGATCCCTGTTCCGCATAGGTCACCACCTCTCCCACGCCATATTCCTGCTGCTTTCGAATCACCAGCATATCCCCCGGCGAAAATGCAGGTTCCATACTGCCGGATAAAACGGTGACAATGGAATGGCCAAACAGGGATGGAAGTTCTTCTTTATAAACCAATCGTTTGATCAGCAATATTCCGTTCATAGTTATTACAGCCACGAGAAAACAAAGCACAATTCCCCGCAGAATACTTCCAACTCGTTTCATTTTAAAATATCTCCTTACGATATCACCTGTTCGATGACAATATTTACGATCAGGCGGTATTCCAGATTGTCCGCCGTTCCAATTAACGTATCATAGGCGTCGTCGCCGCCTTCAAAGGGCCAATACCATTCTAAAAGGTATTCTTTTTGCATTCCTGAATCCAGTTTTACGGAAGCCGCGGCAAGCTGCTCTGCCGACAGCCATGTCTTGCTGTCTCCGCACAAATATTTCCCGCCGGATTTCAGGCGGTAAAGCAGCGGAAGCAGAAGCTGTTCCTGAGGAGCCGCTATCTTCATCTTATAAATGATGCCGTAGGTATTTTTATTGCTTACCAGAAATTCGTAGCTTCCTTTCGATCCAGGCATCAGTTTTTTGTCCTCGCCTGAGCCGGTTCTGTCCGCAAACAGGCTGATGGTCGTATTCTGAGCCCATACCGGACCGCCTTTTTCCTGTACACTCACATCTAAAGGGGCCTCCGGATTTGTCGGCTCCGGTTCGGTTGGTTCCGGCTCGGTAGGTTCCGTTGGTTCTGGTTCCGTGGGCTGAGGATTGGTCGGATCGGGAGCGGTAGGTTCCGGCTCGGTGGGCGTTTCCGGTTCGGTCGGTGCAGTTGTTTCCGGTTCCGTTGGCTTGTTTTGATCCGGCTGAGGCCGGTGCGTGTCGGAGGAATCACCGGAATTATTTTCACGGCTGCCCTCCGTACTTTTTTTGTTCTCTGTAGATTCCGCTGTCAGGCTTTCCGATGGCAATGATACCGACGGCTCCGTAGGCGCTGATTCAGACGGTTTCAAATTATTGGGAACAGGCGGAGATTCCGGCGGCAGCGGCTGATTCATCGGAGATTCATTTGGCGGCGTTTCCCGGGAGCTGGATTCCTGGGGCTGGGATTTTTCCTGCGGCGTTTTGCCGGGTACATTTTCCTGGCTGACCAGATTTTCACCTGATTCCGGCGCTGGAGGCTCATTCCCGGTTCTTTCCGGAGAAATGATATCGGTCTCTTCGCCTGACATATCACGGAAGGATTCGCCCGGTTTTCTGGTATATACCGCCGGCTGGACTTCCATGTTATTTTGATCATTTAATTGAATTTGAATATGAAGTTCCACAGCTTGTTCTGAAACAGCCAAATGGACGGAACCGGACGCATCATTTACCTGTCCGTAAGAAACCGTATTATCCCGGTTCACGCTGATGGAAATCTGGCTGAGAACCTGTTCCGATTCATCCAGCATCATCAGCTTGTGGTCTCCCACCTCGATACCCTGAAAATGAAAAAATCCATCCGAATCTGTTTTAGTTCGCATGGGGTCACTGTGCAGTTCCAGCAGTTGGTTGGCGCATGGTGTGCCATCCGCAAGTAAAATCCTACCGCTGAATTTAATATGGGTTTCATCAACCTTTTCCTCCGCCGTTTCCCCATCCGGCGACAGCACGATGGTATCCAGCATCATTCCCCGCCGGTTTCCGCTGTCCCGGCCGATCCGGGTTCCTGCAATAAATGATGTGATGGAGACGAATACCAGAAGAATCGGCAGATATACCCACAATTTATTATTTCGGCGGCCTTCACTTTGCTTGGCGCCGTTTGGCCTTTTTTTGTCCTCCGACATGTGATTCTGCCCCCCCCTGTTGGTTTGGATTGGCTGCGCTGTTGCGATGTGGTTTTGTTCAGCCTCCGGCAGGGAACAGCCAGGGTGATGATGGGCTGTGGCTGTGCTCTGCCGGGGGCTGAACCGCATGGAATGCGGTTCAGGAGATCCCTTGGAAATATTTATAATTACGGTGTAGGTGTTCCAATATACTGTTCTGCCGTAATGGAAACACCAATTGTACCTGTTTTAGGTGTTATACCTTCTGTTGTATCATCTGTAGCTTCCCATTTCCAGTAAATAGATGTTGTTTGTTCTTCCTTTACTTTAGAGAGTTCTACATGTACAGGTGTCATTGTTGCCTCAGTTCCAGTAAACGTAACTTCATCACTAAAAGTAGGGGCTGCACCATTAGCTCCCGCTACCTTTGTTTTATAAAATTTTATTGGAGCGCCTCCTAAATTTTTATTATCAAGTTTAACTGTATATGTATACCCAACTTCTGATCCATCGCCATTGACCGCAAGTTTAATTTCACCATAGGTCTCTGGTGCAATTTTATCAGCGGCCATTTCTACATTTGTGTTTTCATTCTTTAACTTAAGTTGGAAATTATCAGCCAATGCTTCACTATTTTCTTTCATAACAATCGCCCACTTTGCAACCGATACTTCTGCTGTTCCACTTACCGTGCTGGTATACTTCGCAAACGTCCCCCCAACCAAACTAGTCGTCACCAACGTCAACACTACTGCAGCCGCTCCAACTTTCCCAAAAATACTCTTCTTCATAATCCATATCCTTCTTTCTTTTATTATATTTATTTAATTGAAACTCTTAAAACTTACATCTTCACAAACCTCTTTAACTAACTGTCAAACCATTTCTCAGCTCTTACTCTCGCTACTTTTCAACTTTCATCTCTCAACTCTTCTCAGCCCTAAGTCGCTCCAACTCCTGTTCCAGTTCCCTGGTCCTGGACACTTCTTTGCGGTCCAGCATCTTCCTGCGGACGATATCCCAAAGGATGAACAATATCAGCGGACATACCACAAAGATGATCATCCCCGAAGTGGTCTGCATGAACATTGCCGCCTTGCCTGCCCCGGCGATTCTGCCCTGGTAAATTCCTTCTACTTCAGATGGCTTTACCGAAGTCTGGTCCGGGCTGTCATTGGCGTCGCCCTGGGTGATGTAGCGGATCTCCCCATTTTCCGATGTCACGTCAATGATGCGGTGGGTGATGACCGCTTCTCCGCTTTTATAGGCTATCACATCTCCTTTCTGCAGGTTCCCGGTGTCCGTATTTTTAACAAACACCATATCGCCTGTCATAATTCCGGGTTCCATGGAACCGGACAGCACAATAAATGGTTTATACCCCATGAAGTCCGGCACCTGATCCGGATGAATGTAAGACTTGGCAATCAGCGTCACATTGACAAATAGCAGAGGAATAAATATCACACACAGCAGTATGCTGAAAGCTGTGATAATCTTCTGAAACAGGGCGCCCTTCTCTTTCATACCTCATTCTCCTTTCTATGGCACGCAAAAAAGCAGTTCTGATCAAATCAGAACTGCCTGCAGCGTCGGCAAACAAACGCATTTGATGCATATAAATGCACTGCGTTTCATTTACGAACCGAATACGAACCCTTCCTTGGAAGCATTCATAAACGAGCAACTGGCTGCCATATCATCTCTGATTTAGACCCTTTAGCTTTGCGTCACTGACTTTCATCAGCTTTGCCAAATATGTAATTAACATAGCTTTAGTGTATCGTTTCAAGTGCGACCGTTCCGCAACTTTTTCGCTAAATTTCATCGTATTTATACGTCTTTTCATATAATTCCATCGTAAAAATACGTATTTTCTGACAAATAGAAATCCGTCATAGGGTAAAATGAAAGGCGCCGCCATCTCTCCATGGTGAACGCCTTTCACTATACCCTATGACGGATCAGACTGTCCCGTCAGTTTGCTCCTTTTCTGCAGCCAGGCATTGGTTTCCTCCGCCCAACTGTATTCAAACATATATTTATTCATGTAAATAAACTTTTTATTATCCTGATCCCGTAAATAGATATAAAAATCGCAGGTCACTTCCTCTGTAACAAGACAGCAGACGCCTCTCCCGCTGTAAAATGCCTCCGGCATCCCGTATTCCTCCAATACGCTCCGCACTCCGATCACTGCTTTCCGGTACAGCGCCTTAACCTTGTCATCATAATTCCGGTCCGGCCACAGCTTGTCAACCGCTTCCTCCATCCTCACTTCCCCGCCCATATGCTCCACGCAGAGGGCCAGAAGTTCTTTGCTCTTGGCATTGGGGAATTTCACCAGTTTACCATCAATAAACACATCAAATCGTCCAAATGTGCGGATAAACATCCTCTTATACTGCCTCTTGGCCAACAGCTTTGCCCGATACAGGGCATCTTTTATATCCTCTTTTGTATAAGGCTTGATCACATAATAATCCGCCTTCATCCGCAGCGCTTCCAATGTCATTTGGCTGTTGGCGCTGACAAAAATGATGATCATATCCCGGTCAATTTCCCTCAGCCTGCGGGCCAGTTCAATCCCGCTCATTTGGTCAAAATCCACTTCCAGCAATGCGAATTCCACCCTGTGATAAAGCGCATATTCCATCGCCTTCTTCGGATCTTCGAAATTACCAGCCAGACGCAGTTCTCTCATCTGCCTGCATTCATTTTCCAGCTCCTCTGCCGCCTTCCTGTCACTATCCACTATAATTGTTTCTATACACATACGCTCACCCGTAAAATCCCGGCGCTTATTCCGGAAAATTCATTCTAATATCCATATTATAAAATATTATCCGGATATATAGACCTATTTTACCATATCCCCCAAAAGAAGTACATGTGAACTTGTTCTCACAACTGAAGTCACGAGAATGCACCAGCAATTTTTTCAAATAGAGACAATCCCTACTGGCAAACCGGAAGGCCATTCATACAGCCAGTCCTATGCAGAAACTCAATAAATTGTTACAGTTTTAACACAGCATACAAATCCAGCCCGGAATCTTTTTGCCTAAAAACACTTTTCACACCTTAATTATTAAAGTAACTGAGAATCAAATCAAAAGCAATCTTATATCCCGAATAAAGGCTGTCGACAGCCACCCATTCCTCCCTCGTATGAGCCTTCCCCCCAATATAGGTTCCCAGGCACACGCTGGGAATTCCCAAAGACAGGGGAATATTGCAGTCTGTGGAGCCAGAGCCGAATTCAGGATCAATTCCCGTGTGTTCCAGAACCACATTCCTGGCTTTTTGGAGAAGATTTTCGTGTTTCTCGCGGTCAACGTCTCCCATACACGGACGTTCTCCCAGCAGTTCTACATTCACAGCCACCCCTTTTGCCCGGTACGCCTCGATCACCGCGTTAAAATGGCGTTCCATAAAAGCCAGGTCTTCCGCCTCATCGGAACGGAATTCGTAAAGCATTTCAGCCTGCTGGGCAATGGTGTTGACTGATGTTCCGCCGGAAATTTGACCTACATTGTAGGTGGTTTTTCCCTTGTCCGGCGCCTTCATGCAGTAGAAATCAGAGATCATGGAAGCCAGATAAGCGATGGCGTTGCGGTTTCCGAACGCACCGTAAGAATGGCCGCCTTCTGTCAGCACCTCCACTTTATAGCGCTTTGATCCAACCGCTTTGTCGGTGATATTTTTGATGGTGCCGTCAAAGGAATAGAATTCCAGAATCCTGTCTCCATAGGTTTCACAGATCTTTCTGGAACCTTTTAAATTTCCAAGACCTTCTTCCCCCGAGTTCGCAACGAATAATATGCCCGCGTCTTTCGGGACTAATTTGTTCTTCGCCACAAACTCAGCCGTCATCATGAGGGCGGCTAAATTGGCCGTATCATCCCCGATTCCAGGCGCGAATATCTTTCCATCCTCCACTTTTAACGGCAGTTCCTCCGTATCCGGGAACACCACATCCGTATGCGCCATAAAGACAACCAGAGGTTTCCCTTCTTCACATCCCACCGGATATATCACATTCAGGGCCTCGTCCATAAATACATGCTCCGCACCATGGTCTTCCAGCCATTTTTTGCAGAACTCCGCCCGTTTTTCCTCGTGATTGGACGGTGAGGGGATCTTTGCCATGGTGAGCAAAAGGTCGTATGCCTCCTGTTTGTGCTGGTCTATGTAATCAATTATCTCCTGCTTCATCTCTTCCTCCTATTCCGTGCCGGTTCCGGCACATCAAAAACGTTGTCCCCGTTCCTGATTCAGGCAATCCCCCGCCCCATTTCAAAGCGTCCATACCTGAAACAAAAATACCCACAAACTCCGCCCATCCTGCCGGTCATCCCGGCAAACGGGCAAAATCTATGGATATTTGTTTTATACTACTGTTCTCTTCATTTAGCGACCGTCAGGCGGACAAGCGCACGTTTATAAGCCAGTTCCGCACGCATAACGTCAACCTCTCCATTGGTCTCCTTAATGCGGCGTTCTGCCCTGACACGCGCTTCTTCTGCACGGTTTATATCAATTTCATCCGGCCATTCCACAGTCTCAGCCATAATGGTGATCTGTTCCGGCAGGATCTGGATGAATCCGGCATGCAGAGCAGCCCTTTTCACACCGTCTGCCTCATGAATGGACAGAACTCCCGGGGCCACGATCGCGGTCATCGGAATGTGATTCTTATACACACCGATCTGTCCCTCGGTAGTGGTCAGTTCCACCATGCTGACTTCGCCTTCATAAAACTTCTTATCAGGCGTAATAACCTGTAATTTAAACATATCAGCCATATACTTACCCCCTATTTCACACGGGCAAGAACGTCATCAATATTACCTGCATTAAGGAAATATGCTTCCGGCACATCATCGTGTTTGCCGTCCAGAATCTCCTTAAAGCCCTGTACTGTCTCGCTGAGAGGAACGTAACGTCCTTCCAGGCCTGTAAACTGTCCTGCTACGAAGAACGGCTGAGATAAGAATCTCTGGATCTTTCTTGCGCGGGATACGGTCAGTTTATCTTCTTCTGAAAGTTCGTCCATACCTAACATGGCGATAATATCCTGTAACTCTTTATATTTCTGCAGCACTTCCTGCACTCCGCGGGCTACTTTATAATGCTCTTCACCAACGATACGCGGGTCCAGAATACGTGAAGTTGACTCCAGCGGGTCTACCGCAGGGTAGATACCTAACTCAACGATGGAACGGCTGAGAACCGTTGTCGCGTCCAAGTGGGCGAATGTATTCGCAGGAGCCGGGTCGGTTAAGTCATCGGCCGGCACATAAACAGCCTGTACGGATGTGATGGAACCGTCCTTTGTGGATGTAATACGCTCCTGGAGAGCGCCCATCTCGGTCTGCAGGGTCGGCTGGTAACCAACGGCTGAAGGCATACGTCCAAGCAGAGCGGAAACCTCAGATCCGGCCTGGGTGAAACGGAAAATGTTATCGATGAACAACAGCACGTCCTTACCGCCCTTATCACGGAAATATTCTGCCATGGTAAGTCCTGTTAAACCAACTCTCATACGGGCTCCCGGCGGCTCGTTCATCTGACCGAATACCATGGTTGTCTTATTGATAACCCCTGATTCCGTCATCTCGTAGTAAAGGTCGTTGCCTTCACGTGTACGCTCGCCAACGCCTGTAAATACGGAGTATCCGCCATGCTCGGTCGCGATGTTTCGGATCAGCTCCTGAATGAGCACTGTTTTTCCAACTCCCGCGCCGCCGAACAGACCGATTTTACCACCCTTCTGATAGGGGCAGAGAAGGTCAACGACTTTGATACCTGTCTCCAGGATCTCTGCTTCGGTGGACTGTTCTTCAAAGGTCGGAGCTTTTCTATGAATCGGAAGATATTCCTGTACCTCCGGAGCCGGTTTATTATCGATCGGCTCACCCAGAACGTTAAAGATACGTCCAAGAGTGTTCTCACCGACAGGTACAGTAATTGGCGCGCCGGTTGCGATTGCATCCATATCACGTCTTAAACCATCGGTCGATCCCATGGCGATACATCTTACCGTATCGTCACCCAGATCCTGTGCAACTTCCACCACCAGAGTGGTCCCGTCATCAGTCGGAACTTTAATCGCTTCGTTGATTTCCGGAATCTTACCCTGGGAGAACTTGATATCAAGAACCGCACCGATGATCTGCGTGATTTTACCAATGTTTTGTTCTGCCATCTTGTTTCTCCTTGTCTTAAATTTTTTGGGCACTCAATTATGCCGCTGTCACTATGAGATTGCGTTGGCGCCTGCAATGATCTCCGTCAATTCCTGTGTAATGGAACCCTGACGGGCGCGGTTGTACTGCAATCCTAAATTTTCTATCATCTCTTCTGCGTTATTTGTTGCCGAGTCCATAGCCGTCATACGGGCGCCGTTCTCACTGGCAACTGCTTCGAGCAGAGCACCATAGATTAAACTGCTCATATACTTTGGAATAATGGAATTCAGCACCTCATCCTCATTGGGCTCATAATTCATGAGCGCCTGAGGCCCTTTCTCAGCATCCTCTTCTTCCATCTCAATGGGAAGGAGCTTAATCAGCTTGGGAATATGAGTTACCGTATTCTTAAATGAAGTATATGCCAGATAGATCTCGCCGATCTGGTTCTGTCCGAACGCATCCAGAAGTTCCAATGTGATGTCCGCCGCATCGCGGTAGATCGGTTCATTGATCACATCTGAATAGTCGGCCTTTATTCCATATCCCCTGCGTGCCAAACCGTCTTTTCCCTTGCGCCCGATGGCGTAAACAAGGGTATTCTCAGCCGTAAGCTCGCCGCTTCCGGTTATCAGCTTAACAATGTTGTTGTTATAGCCTCCTGCCAGACCCCTGTTGGAGGTGATGGCAATAACCGCTTTTTTCGGTGAATTTCCCGCCTTTAAATATTTATGTTCAATGTTGCCGGATTTGGCCAGCATTGAACTGATCGTCTGATACATCAGCTCAAAATATGGTTTTGAACTTTCGGCTTTTGTCCTGGACTTTTGCAGTTTAACCGTAGATACCAGTTTCATCGCTTTCGTAATCTGCTGCGTGCTCTGAATACTCGCCCGTCTACGTTTTATATCTCTCATGGATGCCATGATTGTCACCTGCCTTGTCTAGGTTCTAGCGCTGTGCTTTACACTCATTGATCGCTTTAACTAATAACTCTTCCACATCTGCCTCAAGCTGTTTGCTCGCGCGGATCTTCTCCGGAATTTCCGGATATTTGGTGTCGATAAAACGGAACAGATCTTTCTCAAATGCCTGAATGTCCGTGGTAGGAATATCTAACAGGAATTTCTTAGTCACTGCGTAGATGATGATTACCTGGTATTCAACCGGCATTGGCTGATACTGGGGCTGCTTCAGGACTTCTTTGATACGTTCGCCCTGTGCCAGCTGCTCCGTGGTGCTGGCGTCCAGTTCAGAACCAAACTGGGCAAAAGAAGCCAGCTCGCGGTACTGCGCCAGTTCCACACGGATCGGAGCTGCGATTTTCTTAATCGCCTTGATCTGTGCAGCGCCTCCAACTCGGGATACGGAAAGACCTGCGTTGATAGCAGGACGGAAACCGGAGTTGAACATCTCTGTTTCCAGGTAAATCTGGCCGTCCGTAATGGAAATTACGTTGGTCGGAATATAAGCTGATACGTCGCCTGCCTGGGTTTCGATGATCGGCAGGGCTGTTAAGGAACCGCCGCCAAGTGCGTCTGATAATTTGGAAGCACGCTCCAGAAGTCTGGAATGTAAGTAGAAAACATCACCAGGATAAGCTTCACGGCCCGGCGGTCTCTTCAGAAGCAGGGACAGGGTACGGTAAGCGGCCGCATGTTTACTCAGGTCATCGTAAACTACCAAAACGTCTCCGCCGTTCTCCATCCACTCTTCACCGATTGCGCATCCTGAATAAGGCGCAATGTACTGAAGGGGAGCCAGATCGGATGCTGTGGAAACAACAACGGTTGTATAGTCCATAGCGCCGAATTCTTCCAATGTTTTAACAATCTGTGCAACCGTAGACGCCTTCTGGCCGATTGCCACATAAATACAGTGAACGCCTTCGCCTTTCTGATTGATGATGGTATCAATGGCAATGGCAGTTTTACCTGTCTGGCGGTCACCGATAATGAGCTCACGCTGTCCTCTTCCGATGGGGATCATGGCGTCAATGGCCTTGATACCTGTCTGCAGCGGGGTGTCAACGGATTTTCTGTCAATTACGCCGTGGGCAACACGTTCGATACGGCGGAACTTGTCCGTCTGGATCGGTCCCTTGCCGTCAATCGGCTGTCCCAAAGCATTTACAACTCGTCCTGTCAGAGCGTCGCCTACAGGAACCTCAACTACACGGCCGGTAGTTTTAACGATATCACCTTCACTGATGCTGGCTGTATCACCTAAGAGAACGACACCAACGTTGTCTTCCTCCAGGTTGAGCACCATGCCGTAAACTTCTCCAGGAAACTCCAGAAGTTCACCCTGCATAGCTTTCTCCAGACCATGAATACGGGCGATACCATCAGAAACCTGGATTACGGTGCCTACGTCTGACACTTCCAGCTTCGTAGAATACTTACCGATTTGTTCTTTAATAACAGAACTGATTTCTTCTGGTCTTAAATTCATATTAAGGTTCGCACCTTCTTTCTGTTTTAATTAGGCAAGCTGAAGTTTTGATAAATCCCTCTTCAGCTCGTAAAGCTGGGTTTTAACGCTGCTGTCCACCACCCGGTCGCCAATGCGGATCACAAGTCCGCCGATCAGGGCCGGATCTACGTCGTAGATCATCTCAAATTCCGTATATTCGGTGGTTGCTAACAGCTTTTCTTTAATCTGAGCTTTCTGGCTTTCCTTCAGCTCCACGGCACTGGTGATATAAGCCGTACCGATCTTTTTATATTCCTTCACTCTGCCGATAAAATACTGGAAAATAGCAGAAATGTCATTCTGTCTTCCTTTTTCAACAATGATTGTTAAGAAGCCCATGAGTTCATTTGATACTTTACCGGAAAATATGTTCTCCAGGATGGATATCTTCTCTTCCTTGACAATCTTAGGATGATTCAAAGTCCGTACAAGATCCGGATTTTCCTGAAAAATGACCTGCAGCGCGGATACTTCCTCATAAACGTTATCCAGCATCTGCTTTTCCATGGCTGCTTCAAACAATGCATCGCCGTATACTTTTGATACTAGCTTTGCCATGTAGTCTCACCCATCTCCTTTAATGTCTCTTCCACTAAAGCATCCTGAACAGCAGTATCGATTGATGCGGCAACCACTTTGCCCGCAATCAGGGAAGCAAGGTCAATTACTTCCTGTTTCAGATCGTCCACTGCTTTCTTTCTTTCCATCTCGATCTCACGGTTTGCCCGTTCAATGATTCTGACAGCTTCACCCTTGGCTTCATCAATGATCTCAGCTTCCCGTTTCTTCGCTTTTTTCCGCGCCTCTTCCAGGATTGCCTCTGCTTCTTTATTGATGTCTTTTAACTTCGCCTCATACTCAGCCTTCATAGCGGCTGCTGTTTTCTTATCCGTAGCAGCGTCTGCCAGCTCGCCGGCAATCTTCTGTCTACGTTTTTCCAGCACGTCACGTACCGGATTAAACAGTAAATAGGACAACGCAAAAAACAGGATAAAGATATTTATTCCTGTGATGACCGCATCGGCCAACAACTGCGGATCAAATCCTATTAATCTATCCAAGGTCTCGCCTCCTTTTGCTGGTTATATTATTGTCCGATTATGCGCCGAAAGGCTTTACGAACATTAAAATAATAGCAACGACAAGACCATACAGACCGGTTGTCTCGGCAACGGCCTGGCCAAGAAGCATGGTAGATGTGATATCAGATTTTGCTCCCGGGTTGCGTCCTACTGCTGCAGCGCCCTGTCCGGCTGCGATACCCTGTCCAACACCAGGTCCGATACCGGCGATCATAGCTAAGCCTGCGCCAATTGCTGAACATCCAAAGATAAAATCCTGTCCTGAGATACCATTCATATTAATTTCCTCCTGAATAATAATTTTTTAAAGTTGTTTTCTCTGTAAGATGTTCCTTATTCCATCTTATCATTGATATAAACCATAGTCAGCATACAGAATACGTATGTCTGAATACATCCTGAGAATAAATCACAGTATACATGAAGCGCCGCGGGAATACCGATCTTAACAAAAATCGGCATCATACCGTACCACAGTCCCATAATGATAATACCCGACAAAAGGTTTGCGAACAAACGCAGTGAAATCGATATGGGGTTCGCAAATTCTCCGATCAGGTTAATCGGGAATAAAATCGGTATCGGTTCAAACAAACTGGTGAAATGCCGCATTTTCCTGTTTTTAATGCCCTGATAGTTTACAATCAGGAATGTGAACATACCTAACAGAAATGTTACGCCAAAGTCTCCAGTCGGCGCGCGCAGCCCGAACAGGCCGCTCAGGTTGCAAAACAGTATGAACAAGAAAATAGTACCTATATAATTCACAAACCGTCTCGCATTCGTTCCCAGAATTCCTTTTGCCATGCCTTCCAGCATCTCTACCGCATATTCCAGCATATTCTGAAACACACCCGGAACGTCGGCAGCATTTTTCATCGTCCGTTTTGCAATTAATGCAAATACCAACAATGTGATCGTAATTATTGTCAACCCTACAGTTGTCGTAGACAGCCATAATTCCTGTCCAAACAATTCATACTGGACTACTCCATGAATCATGAAATCTGCTTCATTGGAGATCATCATTCCCATACACCGTCCTCCTTTCTTTTAATTGTGCCCTCAACGCTTATTAAAGGCTTTATGAATGAACGGCTGAAGATAGGCTCCAGCTTTGAGGCCCAAAGCCCCGATGATGAATGCCACTATATTGACCTGGGGGACCCGCCAAAGCACAATAACCAGAACTACGATTACCAGCTTTCTCAGCATGGAGTGCACAACCGTAGTCTTGTTGGCATAACTCTCGTCTCCCGTATCCAGAACACGCTCTGTGATGACGGCCATGTGAATCAGCATGGCGATATCAGCAATCAAGCCGCAGAACAGCCCCAGAATCACCGTGGATAACGGTGCGCCCAATCCGGAACCAATCACTGCCGCTCCAATTCCCAGTACCACCTCAAATATCACAATTCCAACCGACATCTCCAGGATCAGATTCTTAGTTTCCCTGCTCATCCTCTTCCTCCCTGTCTGTCTTTTCCGTCACCTGTGTTCCCCTTCTGACACGGCTTGGCTGCTTTGGTTTACTCACCTGCACCCGGTCTTCTCTCTGAGGCCGGTTCTGACGTTCCCTTTCGTCATCCCGCTTCTCCGCCTCTAAAGTTTTGACCGCAAGCACATAAGCGCATCTGCCGCCTGCCATGGCTCCAATAATAATCCAAAATACCATGGACTTAATGCCAAACCAGGAATCAATATAGTAACCCGCCAAAGTACACAAAAAGATAGGAGTGAGCACGCTCAGCCCCAACTGGGTTACCATAGCCAGGCTTCGGAACACACTCTTTTTATACATCAAAACTCCTCCTCTTTCTATACTTCCGCGCATATACGTCTTATTATAACCAATGTTTTTCAATTTGTCCATTATTCATGATAATTTCCATATTCTTTTAGGAAAGGTGTACAATTCTGGTTTTTTTGTCTATTATTTTCGCGTTAAAATTATAACAAAGCAGCGGGTAAAAATACAATCCGGGATGGAAAAAGGAAATCCGACGGTATTATTTTCCGTTGAATTTCCTTTTTTATACTTTCATGTAACACAGATAAATAAATTTAACTTGTTTTTCTCTCCCGGCGGCAGTAATGAAGAAAATCTTCATATCTGGCATCTATCAAATTCCCAAACCCTTCCGGCTCGATAAAAGGATTAGTTCCCATCCCTATACGGGCTGCCTTGCCCAGCATATCACAGTGGTTGGTATGGGATCCCAACGGAATATCCACGCGCTCTCTTCTCATTCTGAATAAATTTTCCTCGAAATCATCTCTCAGCTTAACCGGAAGGCCGGTTTCCTCAAAATATGCATCTACCAGGGTATTTACCCCGATCCCTCCATGCATGCCGCACCGGTAGGTTTTTCCGTCCTCCTGTATGTCAAAAAAGAAGGAGTATGTCCCCGGCGTGTGCCCGGGGCAGTGTTTGGCTTCTATTTTCACCGAACCAAGTTCAATTGCTTTCCCTTCTTCATAACATTCATCCACCTTGAAAGGCACAAACCAGTTTTGGACAGCGTGCACCAATTCCGGCCTTTCGGTCAGAAAAAACAGGTCTTCTTTTCCCATATAAATTTTAGCACCGGTATATTCCGCCAGCATTTTTGCGCTGCCGCAGTGGTCATAATGGGCATGGGACAACAAAATCATTTTAATTTCTTTGGGATCAAAACCCAGCTTACGAATTCCTTCCAATATCAGATATGCGGTTTGAGGCATCGCCGTATCGATCAGTATCAAACCATCCCCGGTGTCTATCAGATAAACCGATACCCAGGAATTTCCAACATAATACAGCCCTCCGGCGATATGGAAAGGCTCTACGGCATACTCCCACGGCCGTTCACAGATATCAGCCATATTTACGCTTAATAACGCTCCCATTTACTCCTCCTTCTGCACCTTCATTTTCTTCAAATCCTTGATAACTGGTATCACCAGGCTGAGAACAGCAATTATCAGAAACAGAAGCGAAACAGGACGGGTAAGAAACGTTATGAACCCCTTTGTACTGTAGCTGAATCCCCTTCTCAGATTCTTTTCGATCATTCCGCCCAGGATAAAAGCCAGAATAAACGGCGTGCTGGGAAGCCCGGCTATTGACATTAAAAATGCAACCGCACCAAAGAAAAGCATAATACCCACATTAAAAATCGTATTGGTGCTGGAAAAAGCCCCTACAAAACAGAGTGCCAGTACAACCGAGTATAAATAGTGATATGGAATCTTCAAAATTTTCGGGAAAAGCCTCATTCCAAATAACTGCATCACCAATACCATAACTGCCGCCAGAATAGCCGCCCCAAACATGACATATACAAATACCGGTTTATTCTGGAACAAAAGGGGCCCCGGCTCCAGCCCATGAATTGTCAGGCCTCCCAGCAAAACTGCAGTGGTCGCATCTCCGGGAATGCCTAAGGACGCCATAGGGATCATCGCGCCGCCTACGGATGCATTATTAGAGGTTTCAGTGGCAAATACCCCTTCTATCGTCCCTTTTCCAAACTCTTCCGGATGCTTTGACGAAGCCTTTGCCTGTCCGTATGCTACCAGGTTTGACAAACCCGCGCCCATTCCGGGAAGAAAACCAATCCACAAACCGATGGCAAATGACCGGATCATATTCACAATGTTATCCTTAAATTCTTTTAAGGTAAGGCCAAATCCTTTAATACACCCTTTTTCTTCTAATACATAGTCGTTATCCCTATTGACATAATTGCTTACAACCAGAAAAACTGCAAACGCCCCCAGCATAACTGCGGAGCTGTCAAAGCCTCCATACAGATTATAATCACCGAACGTAAACCGCTCAACCGCATCAATCGGCGCCGCACCGACACATTGAAGCACAAAACCGATGGATGCAGCAGCCATACCTTTCCAGATATTATCCTTTGCCAGGGACACTACCAGTACAATAGCGCACAAACAAAGGGAAAAATACTCCCAAGGCCCCAGTTTTACCGCTATTTTCGATATCACCGGACTTAAAAACATGGCGATAATACAACTGAAAAATGTGCCGATAAAGGAGGCGGTAATTCCCACCGCCAGCGCCTTTGTCGTCTGCCCTTTTTTGCTGAGCGGATATGCATCAAAACAGGTTGCGATACAGGAAGATGTACCAGGTATACCGAGAAGAGTGGCTGATATGAATCCGCCTGATACTCCGCCGATCCAAATACTGATTAATAAAGCAATCCCCAGTTCCGGTGACATGCCGAATGTCATCGGAAGGAGAAGCGTAACGCCAATTGTCCCGCTGAGCCCAGGCAGCGCCCCAAAAATAATTCCCATTAAACTTCCCAAAAACATGAAAATCAGGCAGACAGGACTGAACAGATTTTGTAAAACAGTAACAGCAATATTCATTTTAATCCTCCATGCCGCCGCTCTGGCGGCATTCTAATTCATTGATCTGCTATAACAATGTTCCCGTGGGCAGCATGACCGTAAGCAGTTTTACGAATACAAACCAGATCACGCCTGACACAGCAATGGAAAACAATGCATTTTTCCATATAGGAATCTTCTTTTCATAGGAAAACAATGCTACCAGCGCATACATCATAAATGGCGTTGATATCAGGAAACCGATCAGCTTCAGCGCAATGGTGTAAAGAATAAAAACAATCACAATTTTAGCCAGACGGGCCCAGCCTCCTTTTTTAACAGCAGGTTTAAAATCTTCTTTATCCTTAGCTGTCAGGAATATGCCTGTTCCAAAAATAATCATTCCAAAACTCCCAATCAATGGAAACAGTCTGGATCCCGGATCTGTAGCGCTGCTCTTATCCGGAATTTGAAGAGCCGCCAAGCTGATTATAATTCCCAGTATAACTACGATACAGCCAACAAGCCTGTCTTTTTTCTTCATAAATACCTCCGTCTATTTTCCCCAGTCCACTCCTTCAGATGCATTTTTAACCAGCTCATCATAATCTTTAAACTGAGCCATTGAATCTTCATAGTTTAATGGTGTCATCACAAGGTTGGCGGATTCCATCTGCTCTTTTGCCTTAGGATCTTCGGATAATCCCTGAACTGCTTCGTTGATGGCTTTTGCTACAGTTTCATCCATGCCTGCCGGTCCGTAAATACACAGATTTTGTGTCCAGTATAAGTTCTCATAGCCCTGTTCAACCCCGGTTTTTGTCTCCGGAAACAATGGATCCGGTATGGCGTCCACAATACCAAGCACCTTCAAATCACCATTATCTACATACTGTCTTGCGGATGCCGCCGTAATTGCGGAAAGGTCAATATTTCCTCCCATAACCCCGGTTATTTTATCGGTCTGGGAAGCTGCATCCACTAATCTGAGTTCTGTATCCGTGGCTTTCATCAAAATTTCGGCTACCAACTGGGCGGAACCGCCGGTCTGGCATCCATATGTGATCTGTCCCGGATTGGCTTTTGCTGCTTCTACCAAATCATTGAGATCATTCCACTCGGATTTTCCATTCACCACATAAACCTGGCCATTCCCACTCTGGAACATCTCTATCGGAGTGAAATCCGTATTTGGATTATAATCATAAGTCCCCGAATAATAATTCACATAAAAACCGGTGTGCCAGAACAAAAGCGTATTTCCGTCCGGTTCCGCTTTTCTGACCGATTCATAAGCTACCATGCCGCTTCCCGCATCCTGATTGACCACGGTTACCGTAGCGCCTATTTTTTCCTGTAGATACGTTGCAACAATTCTGGCGAAAATATCAGTTCCGCCGCCGGCTGCTGCAGGCACATATAACGTAACTTGTTTGCCGGGCCAGCTGACTTCGGATTTACCCTCTGTCTGAGCGGCCGCTTCTCCTTTGGCCGCAGCTTCTGTTTTCGTCTCTGTCCCCTTAGCCGCCGTGCCGGAATCGGCTTTCCCTCCGCTTGAACACGCTGTTAATCCAACTGCCATAACTCCTGCCAATAAAATGCTGATCATTTTTTTCATCATGTAAATTCCCCCAATTTTTTATATTTTATCTTTACTTGTTTCTCCACTTCTCATGTTCATATACAGTCTTATCCGCTACATAAGGCCACCGTTCCCCCCGGCACACGGCCATGCATCCTTCCACACACATCTTAGCCATATTGATCACCGCTTCTCTGGTCTGGGCGGCGCTGTGAGGGCTGTAGAGGATGTTTTTCGCGGTTAACAGCGGATTTTCCGGACTGGGCGGTTCTTCTTCGAATACATCCACCCCCGCCCCGGCTATAATGCCTTGGTTCAGAGCGTCCGCCAGTGCCAATTCATCCACGATGCCTCCCCGGGCGCAGTTAATCAGAATCGCCGTTTTCTTCATGATTCTAAGCTGTTCTTCCCCGATCATCCCTCTCGTTTCTTCTGTCAGCGGGACATGGACGGATACCACATCGCAGTTTCTCAGAAGATCCATATAATTGGAAAAATACTCGCATCCCATTCCTTCAATCTGCTCTTTTGTCAGGAACGGATCATAGCCGGCGGTTTTCATGCCGATGGCCCGGCAGAGTTTTTCCGCGTCCTGGCCGATAGCGCCAAGGCCGATGAATCCGGCTTTCTTTCCCAAAAGTTCAAATGCCTTTTTATTTCCTCTGACCTGGCTGAAATTTCCTTTCGCCGTCTCAAGCTGGCCTTCCACAAAATTTTTCGCGATTGCGAACATCATGCCTACAGCATGTTCCGCCACGGAATGGTTATTGGCTCCCGGAGTGATCACAACCGGTATGCCCAGCTCCGTTGCAGTCTTAACGTCCACGCTGTCATAACCTACTCCTGTGCGGCCGATCACCTTTAAGTTTGGTGAATTTTGGATGGCGTTTCCGTCACATTTGGCGATTCTGACAATCAGGGCGTCCGCGTCCCGCATCTCGTCCAGGTAATTATTAGGGTCTTGGTTGTCAGCCACATAGATTTCGGCTTTGTCTTTCAGAAGTTCCATGCCTTCGGGACAAACGGCCTGGGTCATCACGAATTTCATAACTGCCTCCCTTCTGCTTTCTTAGACGCTGAAAGCTTCACCGCGTAATCAATTGCATTTACCAGGCTGAGTTCGTTAGCAGTTCCCTTCCCTGCCTGGTCGAATGCGGTTCCGTGATCCACGGAAGTTCGTATGATGGGAAGTCCCAGGGTGATGTTTACGCCTGCCACCGCCTCCCATTTACCTTTTTCCCGGTCATAGACGAATCCCACCAGTTTAAGGGGGATGTGGCCCTGGTCGTGGTACATGGCCACCACGATATCATACCAGCCGCCTCTGGCTTTGGAAAATATAGTATCCGGAGGAACCGGGCCTTCGGCGCAGATTCCTTCTTCCTTTGCCGCTTCTATGGCGGGAATGATTTCCTCAATCTCTTCTCTGCCGAACAGTCCATTTTCCCCGCTGTGGGGATTTAAGCCGGAAACTCCGATTTTAGGATTTTCAATTCCCAGCTCTTTTACTGCCTGGTCTGCAATCCTGATCACTTCCAGCACCCGGTCTTTTTTCACCCGGTCGCAGGCCTCTCTCAGGGAAACGTGGGTGGAAACGTGTACCACCCGAATATTTTCATGAGCCAGCATCATGGTGTATTTCTTGGTTCCAGTAAAATCCGCATAGATTTCCGTGTGGCCGGAATAGTTGTGGCCTGCCAGATTTATGGCTTCTTTGTTCAGAGCGTTGGTTACGGTGGCGTCCACTTTGCCTTCCATCGCCAGGCGGATCACTTCTTTTACGTACTGGAACGCGGATTCGCCTGCCACAGCCGATACCTCACCCAGTTTCAGTCCCTTTAAATCTGTAAGTTTTTTATCATATACATCAATAATCCCATATTCATAAACCGCTTCTGACAATTCCTGAACCGGGTGGATTGTTATCCCTTCTTTTCGGACTATGGCTGCTGCCTGTTCCATTACTGACGCATCACCGATCACTACCGGCCTGCATGTCTCATATATCTTAGGGTCCGCCAGGGCCTTTACCGTAATTTCTGGGCCGATACCTGCCGGATCTCCCATTGTTATCCCGATAACCGGTCTGTTGTCCATATGTACCTCCATTCTCATACCGCTCCTTCTATGTTCATTTAGCTTAGGATCAGCACATTCCCTTTTCCTTGTTTTCTTCCAAAACCCGCTTCAGCGCTTCTATTCCCTCTTCCGGCACCTGGTTAAATGGCGCGCGGCATTTTCCAACCGGATATCCCAGCATGCTTACTGCCGTCTTAACAATGGTATTGGGATTGCCGTATTTGAAACAGGCACGGAAGGAGGCAATGCTCTCCTGGACTTTTTCGGCTCCTTCCAAGTCTCCTGCCATATATTTTTCATAGATGGAAACCATGACCTTAGGATAGACATTGGCGCATCCCGCAATTCCTCCCACGCCGCCGGATTTGAGACAGGGCAGGATCAGGGAATCGTTGCCGGATAATACGATGAAATCTTCTCCTTTTGTCAGTTCCAAATATTTCAGCATGTTGTCAAAGTCCCCGCTGCTGTCCTTCACTCCGACGATATTGGGGATTTTACTAAGTCTTGCCACGGTTTCAGGAGCCAGTTTATTGCCTGTTCTGGCCGGAATGTTATAGAGCACGATGGGCAGGTCCACGGCTTCGGCTACGGTTTTATAATGCACATATAATTCTTCCTGTGAAGCCGCCGCAAATGACGGTGTGATGACGGACAGGATATCAGCGCCCACGCTCTTTGCCATCAACGACTGGCGGATGGTTTCTTTGGTGCTGATGCAGCCGGTTCCAGCATATACCGGCACCCTTCCATCTGTTTCTTCCACAACGGTTTTTAAAACCAGCTCTTTTTCTTCCGCATCCAGAATATAACCCTCTCCATTGGTTCCAAATGGAAATAATCCGTGGACGCCGGCTTCGATCTGCCGGTTAACCTGGTTTTTGAGTTCTTCTATGTTAATGCTTTCATCCTCATTCATGGGTGTCAGGATCGGTGGTATGATTCCTTTAATCTCTGTCATATTTATTTCCCCCTCTATTCTAAAATCTGCAGATATAATGCTCTCGCATCTTCTGGTTTCACTTCTCTCATATTGTTGTTAAGCAGCCGTTTTACTTCCATGCCGGAAGCCACAAGGTCTTCCAAATCCTCTTTTCCCACTCCGTACTCTTTGAGGCTGACCGGTATATCCAGGTGCTTTACAATGTGTTCCAGGCGGCTGATGATCCAGGCCGACTTTTCTTCCTCCGTCTTCAAACCGCTCTCTGCCCGGCCCGATGCCGCTATGCGGTCAAACGCGCGGGCCAGCCGGTTCCTGCATGCCGGTTCATTGAATTTCATAACAGGAGTTAACAGCATGGCGTTGGATACTCCGTGTGGAATGTGGTACTTTCCGCCTAACGGATAAGACAGGGCGTGTACCGCAGTGGTTCCGGATGCGGTGATGGCTGCGCCTGCGTAAAATGCGGCAGTCTGCATGGCATTTTTAGCCTTGTCATTTTCCGGATCATCACAGGCGGCTTCAATATTGTTAAAAATCAGTTCCAGCGCTTCCAATGCGAATAAATCACTGAATGGATTGGCTTTATTTGATGTGAAGCACTCTATGGCATGGGCCAGGGCGTCCACTCCGGTGGCAGCCGCCAGTTTTCTGGGCAGGCTTTTAACCATACGGGCGTCCAATATTACATAGTCCGCGATCATTTCTTCATTTACAATTCCAACTTTTAATTCCTTTTCCGGCACGGCTGCAATGCTGTTGGGCGTGGCCTCTGAACCGGTTCCGGCAGTTGTGGGGATCATCATGGTCTTCACTATTTTCCGGGCTCCCACCGGGTTATCCAGAAGTTTTCTCACCCCATCAGGCGATTGATCCAGCACAGAAGCCAGCTTCGCCGTGTCCATCACGCTTCCGCCGCCGACGGCGATGATAAAATCCGCTCCCGATGCCCAAAATTCATTAACCGCCTCCTGCACCTGTTCGCAGGAAGGTTCAGCCGGTATCCGGTCGATAATGACAGGCTCCGTTCCTGCTTCGGCGATACAGGAAAGGGGCAGATCCAAAAGTCCCGCTTTTTTTATTCCGGGATCTGTGAAGACAGCGGCCCGTTTGACTTTTCCCTTCAGTATCTTTGTCATCTGCTCCAGGGCATGTTCGCCGCTGTAAACGGCGCCGGGCATCTTTAAATTATAGTCAGCCAGCATAATATCCTCCTTTTATCTTTTACGGACAATCTGTTCCGCTAAATCGGTCAACAGGGTTTCACCGCCAAATCCCCCGGATTTCGTGATGATTTTGTAGGAACCGCCACCCTTTTTGTAGGAAGAGAGGACAATTCCGGGAGCCATTTCACAGATGGGCGTGATCTCATCTACGCGGATCTGCTTCATAAAGCCCATCAGGGTATCGCCTCCGGTTACCATTGTCGTGCACTCCGCTCCACATTCCATAAACCGTTTTAATACATATCCCAGATTCCAGGCAATTTTTTCTCTCATCACCTCTGTTCCCATATTTTCCGTCTCCGCGTATTTTACGGTTTCACCGTCCTCATTGGGATCGTTGGTATCGATGATGCACCGTCCGGTATCTCTTAATTTCCTGATCCAGCTTTGAATAGCGGCTTCGCCTTCTGGCGATTTTAAATAACCCTCTTTCAGTTTTTGCTCCGGTGTCATCCGTATTCTGGAAAATCCACGGCTTTGCGCGTAATCCAGTTGTTTCTTCGTTACCGGGTTGATACTTCCGCATATTATCAGAATATTTTCACTCAGACGGGGCGCTGGGGATTCTTTCCCTCTCATATTTAAAATGGAAGGAAGTACGGCGGCCAGCCCGGCACAGCCGGCGAAGACACGAAGCCGGTTCTGCTCTGCCAGATTCTTTCCTATCATCACCAGTTCCTCTTCCCTTTCCACGTCGTACAATATGACGGAAGGGGCTTCTGCGGACTGCGGAATGTGATACGCATCGGCCCGAATCACAGGAACGTCGCTTTGCTCTCCAATTATCTCCGCCACATCTGAATTAATCACAGGTTCAAACGGATCTTTTCCAAAAACGCTTTTATGTACCGGAACTCCGTCTATATAATGGATTCCGTCTTTGGTGATCCTTTTCATCTTTGGGAATGCGGGTATGAAATGCAGAACCGGTTCTCCCGACGCCTCCAAAGCTGCCGCTAATTCGCTTCCTATATTCCCCCGCAGACCGGAATCCGTCTTTTTAAAAATACATTCCACACCTGCATCTTTTGCTTTTTTTATTATCCGGTAGACAACCTGATATGCCTCCCCGGCGGTCAGGTGCCTGGTTTCCGCATTTACAACCAGCACCTCCGGCGCTTCATCTCCCATATGGCTGAAGTCCCATCCGGTCCCTGCCACAACTTTGGTGACAGCCCCTTCTTCTGCAAACTTCACCCCGGTATCCAGAGCGCCGGTAAAATCATCTGCTATAATCAACAATCTTACCATGTTAATCCTCCATGCCGGAGCATTTTTGGCGCATCCACTGCGCTGGGCAGGCACGCGCTGAGAATTTCAGATTCCCGGCTGCGATTCAAATTTGTGGCTCCGTCACAAATTTGGATGTAAAAAATGAGCTATCCGGATTATTTTTCACATCCCCCCTTGTATGGCATTATTTTACTAGATAACCTGGGTTCCCTCAACAGATTGGAAGGGCATATTTGTTTTATTTTGCAACATATTTTATTTATCTCTTTATTTTTTGTCACAGATATAGTAAAATAGTTTCATAATGCAACATGTCAACTGATAAAAAGGGGATCATTTATGAATAGCAGAAGTATTAGGGTGTTGGGAATTGCCCCCTACGAGGGCATGAAAACTGCCATGCAGAAACTGGCGGCGGAGCGTGAGGATCTGGAACTGGATGTGTATACAGGAGATTTGAACAAAGGGGTTGAAATTGCAAGGCAGAACTTTAACAGCAATTACGATGTGATCATTTCCAGAGGAGGGACAGCGGAAATGATCGGGAAAGCCACTTCCATACCGGTGATTGAGATTTCCCTCTCTGTTTATGATATATTGAGGGCTATGAAATTAGCGGAAAATTATTCGGACCGGTATGCGGTTGTAGGATTTTCCGCCATCACCGACAGCGCCCGTCTTCTGTGCGACCTGCTGCAATACGATATGGATATCATCACCCTGCACAGCGGAGACGATGTACAGGCCGTCTTAAAGTCCCTGAAGAAAAAGGGATGCCGGATGGTGGTCTGCGACATGATCACCAACACAACCGCAAAGAAGCTGGGGCTCAATGCCATTTTGATCACATCCGGAGCGGAAAGCATTCAAACTGCTTTCGACATGGCCGTAAAGCTGAGCCGCAGTTATGCGGACATGAGGGAACAGAACGGCTTTCTCAACGCAGTCATTCAGGGTTCCGACACCATAACCGCAGTTTTTGATGAAAATGGAAGGCTGCATTTTTCTACTTTTGAAAAAAGCGGCCTGAACACGGAGGACAGTGAAAAGCTGTTCCATTTGTTAAAAAAAGAACTGCCCGCCGCCAAATCCATGGAGGGCAGAAAAGTCATACGGACGTTAAACAGTTCTTCCTATGCCATCATTAATCAGACGCTCCATGTCGCCCCCAACAAATATATCGTTTTTTATATCCGGGAAAGCGTTGTTCCGCCGCTTTCAGGGAGACGGGGAATCTCAATTTCGGACAAACGGGAGGAAGAGGAGAAACTTCTGGGCAGTTTTTACGGCATCACCGGAATCGGGGATGAATTGAAACTGAGGATCCAGCAGATGAGCCAAAGCAGCCAGCCCGTTTTAATCCTCGGGGAAGAGGGCACTGGAAAAGACCAGGTGATCCGCGAATTATACTATCAAAGCCCGCTTAAAAACAACCCGGTTATAACCGTTGATTTTTCTTCCTGTGATGATAAAAGCTGGGAGTTTTTAATGAATCATCACAATTCGCCATTTACTGACAGCAATAATACCATCGTTTTAAAAAATATCGGGATTTTATCCGAAGCGCGCCAAAAGCAGCTTTTAAACGCAGTAAAAGACACTAACCTGTGTAAAAGGAACCGCCTGTTCCTCACCTGCGTCTGCCGACCGGACGATTCGATGCCGGTTCAGGCCATGGAATACATCAAAGCCTTGTCCTGTTTAAGCCTCGCCCTTCTGCCCCTCCGCAAACGGCTGTCCGACCTGCCGGACATGATAAGCCTCTATCTGGGCGCCTTGAATATGGAGATGGGCAAACAGGTAATCGGCCTGGAAGACGGGGCGCTGGAACTTTTGAAAGCTTACAGCTGGCCCTCCAACTATTCCCAGTTTAAGCGCGTGTTGAGGGAACTGGCTATGATTACCGTCAAACCTTATATCCAGACATCTGATGTGGAGGAAGTTTTAGACAGAGAACGGACATTTTCCGGAACGGACGGGCTGCTGCCGTTCAACAGCAGAATTGATATAGAAAAGACATTGGACGAGATCAACCAGGATGTGATTCAAATGGTTCTGAGAGAAATGGGCGGAAACCAGAGCGCGGCGGCCAAGCGGCTGGGGATCAGCAGGACTACGATGTGGCGGCTGCTGAAAAAATAAAATAGGGGTTGAACATGGGAGGCGCAGGGATTAATATCGTAGGGGATTTTACATCAAGCGGTTTTAACATCAAGTGGTTTTAACATTAAGGGTGAAGGCATTTTCAGAAATGCCTTCACCCTTAATGTTAAAACCACTTGATGTCAGTCCTACTTGATGTCAGTCCTATTTGATGTTAAATATTAATAATTCCAACCATAATTCCAAAGATTAAACAGATAATGCTGACGCCCCAAATCCAGAAGAAGCAGTTCTTAATATGATCCTTAATCTCAACTCCCGCAAGGCCCACGCCCAGGAACGTTGCCGGTACAACCGGGCTGATGAAGGTTGCGAAGTTTTTACATACTACCATTGCAATACCTGTCTGAAGCGGGTCAACGCCAAACTGGCTGCCTACTTCAATCAGGATCGGCAGAAGGCCGTAGAAGTAAGAATCCGTGTTGAAGATCAAAGCGCATGGTACGGAAAGCACGCCGATGATAATTGGCAGGAATCTTCCCAGTGAATGAGGAATAAATGAAGCCAGCACAATTGCCATCTGATCCATAATTCCGCTGTCTTCCAGGATACCCAGGAATACGCCGGCAGCAAGGATTGTGGACGCCATCATAAGGGCCGGAGCCGCATGTGCGTTGATAATCTTTTTCTGCATTTTGGAACCAGGATAATTGATCAGTAATGCCAGCACGCAGCCGATCATGAAAATGTAATACGCAGGCATTGGAACAAAGATCAATGTAACAACAATTGCTAATGTCAAAATAACGTTGAATGCGAACAATTTCGGTCTTGCCAGTTCGTTCTTCTGCGCTTCGCTGAGGCTCTCTTCGTCGCCTTCGCCATAATCAACCACTCGGGTGCTGTTTAAACCAGCTCCGGCTTTTTTCTCCGCGATGCCCCAGAAAACTGCGGTTGCAAAAGAAATTACGATTCCCATAATCTGCATTGGGATCAAAGATACCCAAAGCGCATTAGCTTCAATGCCCAGAACGGATGCGGTTCTCATGGTAGGTCCGCCCCATGGAAGCAGGTTCATAACGCCCATGGCTGTAACGCAGATCATCATCAGGGTAGTAGGTTTCATCTTTAACTTCTTGTAAATAGGAAGCATTGCCGGGATTGTGATCAGGAAGGTGGAAGCTCCGCCGCCGTCCAAGTGTCCAATCATGGCGATTAAGCATGTCATGACCGCAACTCCAATTACATTGCTCCCAACCCGCTTCATCAGCGCATTGATGATTCTGTCAAACATTCCCACATCGGTCATAATGCCGAAGAACAGTACGGAGAAGATAAACAGCGATGCAGTCGAATGCACGCCCTTAACTCCTGACGCAATGAAGTCCCCCACTTCTTTTATACTGTATGTTCCGGTTAAAACCAGCACAATTCCCGTAACAGTCGTTACGCCGATAAATGCCAATGACGGTACGGTGACATTTTTGAGTAACAAAATGATGATCATAATAATTGTTGCAAACCCTAAAAGCGCAAGCATTGTTTCATTCATTTCTTGTTCTCTCCCCTTTGTTATTTTCTTGATTGAAGTATAACAGGGGAATCTTAAACCAGCCCTTGGGTCATCTTAATATTTATTAAGGTTCATCTTAAAATACATTAAGGGTTCTCAGCATCTCTAATATAGAAGCAACAGACACCGGTTTTTCCACATAACCCTCAATAATTCCTTTTTGCCTGGCCTCCAGGATCTCTTTTCTGATTTTATCGGTCATAACCAGCTTTATGATATAGGGATATTTCATGCGGATGGACATGCAGAAGTCGATGGCGCTGGTGTCGGCCAGAAAATCATCGATAACCATCACGTCGTAATGCCCTTTTTCCAGCGCCTCCAGTGCCTCCCGGCTGTTCACCGCGCCTGTCATGGACAGATTAATCTTTTTAAAATTCTTTTCCAGCAGTTTCAGCACTTTCGCGTTATCATCCACGATCAGTATCTTTTTCCGGCTCTGGGCTGCCGGGATATCCTGCTCAGTCTCATTCAGCGCATTGTCATTGACCGGAAGGAAGATATGGAAAATGCTCCCCTTCCCCAGTTCACTTTCCGCATAAATATAGCCTTTGTGGGAATGGATGATCTGCTCCACCAGAGCCAGCCCTAACCCGGTGCCCTTTCCATTTTTCTTAGTGGTAAAAAATGGGTCGAAAATCTGTTCCAGCACATCCTGATTCATGCCGCAGCCCGTATCCTCAAAATCAATTCTGACAAAATATTTCCACATATCGGAGACTTTGCTGCCCAGAGGCAGATCCGCCAGCTCAGCCCTTTCCACCATTTTCCCGGTCACTGTGATCCGGCCTTCTTCATGACCGATGGCGTGAATGGCATTTACGCAGATATTTAACACCACCTGGTTTAACTGGGTTTCATTGCCTAAAATCCATTCTGAATCAAAGTCCGTCTCGTCTGACAGCCGCACATTGGACGGGCATACGGAGTGAACCATTTTGAGGGCCCGCTTCATCATCTGTTTAACAGAAATAGCTTTATATGCGGTTTCCATATTTTTTCTGCTCAGGGAAGAGATTTGGCGGATGATCTCTTTGGCCTTCACCGCCGCGTCATAAATTTCCGCCACATCCTCAAAATACTCGGAGTCCTCCGGCATTTCAGCCAGCATCAAATCCGCATATCCCATAATAGGGGTAAGAAGATTATTGAATTCATGGGCGATTCCTCCCGTCATGGTTCCCATGATCTGAAGCCGCTGCTGGTGGGCGATTATCTCTTCGCTCCTCTGGGTCTGTTCCAAAATACCGTTCAGTTCCTTCAGGTATGCGATCTCTTCTGAATCCTTCTGCCTCTGGAACAACAGCCTGACAAAATACCCGGCCGCCCCCATAATGGCCAGAAACATCACCAGAAGCAGGCCGATAATCCTGATATACCCGTTGGCAATAGGGATATAAATGTCATTATAATCCATAACCGCGCTGATAATCAGAAAATCACTTCCGATTTTCGCCGGCGTATAGGCGGAAATCTTCTTCACTCTCGGCAGACTGCTGTCAGCCCACCAATAAGAAATGTACTCGGAAACCCCGCTCTTTCCCTGATACTGGTTCTGAAGCATGTGTTCCAGGCTCTTCAAATCCTGGAGATTGTACATCTCCTTCCTGTCCCCCACCGCATCGATCCCTCTCTGTTCCGGCACCGGATGCATCAATATGATTCCCGCTGAATTTTTAACCATGATATAGCCGTTGGTTCCGATCTTAATATCGGAAATCAATGTATTAAAATACCTGTCCGCATCGATCACCTGGCTGATCCTCTCGCCGGATTCCAGCTCTTTTCCCAGCAGAAAATAGATTTTCCCGTCGTCAGCCCTGCACTGGGTCATCTGGATTCCATTTCCCATATCCGTAATGGCGTATTTCTTCTCGATTTCGATCCCCAGAGTGTTCCTGGTGATTTCTCCCTTTCTGCTGATAATGATGCCCGTTACGAAATTTTCCTGTTCATCGATATATCTCTGGAAAATCTGATCCTTAAATCCCTTCATATCCGGATGTTTGGACGTCTCTTCCGCCACCATGCAGAGCTGCTTTAAATCAGCGGCATTTCTCTCCAGGGAAATTTCCATGGTCTTGGCCACGGATTCCGCGGTCAGAAGCATCTGGTTTTTCTGCTGGCTGATTACCGTCATTTTATAATCATTCCAAATGCTGATCCCAATGGCCGCTAATCCGGCATTGAACAGAACCAAAAATAAAGCCAGAACCCAGATCGCCTTTTTCTTTGCCAGGAACGTTGCTTTTCTTTTTATTTTATTATTTTTTTCAGAAGTCCAGTTTGGTTCATTCCGGGCTGTTTTCTGTGTCGCTTTATTCTGTATCGCTTTGCTGCGTATATCTTTATTCTGTGTTTCTATATTCTGTGTTTCTTTATTCTGTATTTCTTTATTCAGTATACTTTTATTCTGATCTGATTTCATCCCTCACCCGCCTCGTTTTTCGATTTCCCTGTTTTCCGCCGGAACCGGCCGTCCATTTATTTGACTTGTCTACCGGTAACTATTATAATGTAATTACTATTGTAGAAACGAAATTCATATAATGCAAGGGATATTATAATATGGCGGATAAAGTTTTAATTGTAGATGATGATTCGGCGATCAGAACCCTTTTGGAAAAGGTGATGAAAAGCAATGATTTGGAAACAGCCAGCGCGTCCAGCGGGCAGGAGGCACTGGAACTGCTGAAAAAGAATACCTATGATGTGATACTGATGGACATTATGCTGGGTGATATGGAAGGTTTCGAGGTGATCAAGCTCATCCGCAAACAGGGCATTCAGACCCCTGTCATCATAATCAGCGGACGGGACGAGGACTATGACGCCTTATACGGTCTTTCTCTGGGCGCCGACGACTACATCACCAAGCCTTTCCGCCCTCTGATCGTAGGGGCTAAGGTAAAGGCCCTAATCAGGCGGGATAAAGGCCAGATGATGAACACCGTGACCTGCGGCCCATTTACCTACGACACCACAACCATGCGCTTCTATAAAAATGGCGAAGAACTGGTACTTTCTTCAAAGGAAAGCAGCCTGCTCCTTCTGTTTCTCCAGAACCCAAACCAGATATTTACCAAAGAAGCCATCTATGAACACGTATGGGGCGATACCATTGCGGTGGACGACAACACAATTATGGTTTATGTAAACCGCATACGGAATAAAATCGAAGACAATCCTGCTAAACCAGCCTATATCGTAACTGTCCGCGGACTTGGATACCGGTTTTCGGTAAAATAAATTATGAAAATCTTTATTTAAGTAATTAGCGGGGATAACGCCTGTAAGAAAGAGACCCCGGGGCGGAGGAACCTGCATCACAGCGGAAGAGGCGGACCAACAGCGGCAGTAACCTGATTCCGGCCATTAAGTGGAACTAAGGCTTTCAGGATAGAAACAGGAGGTCAGACATGACTAAACCCAAAAAAATTCTAATTGTTTTTGGAATCGCGCTTATGGCTGCTGCTTCGGTCTTTTTCTATATCTTTATATATCCCTGGCTTTGCCTCTGGCTGGGCCTTACGCTCATGCCAACCCCGCCAAAACCAACCATCTGCTATGGGGAATTTCCATTTACTCTGACATATGAACTAAATGGCGAAGTGAAAACCATCGAAGATACGGCGGTATGTAAGTTTGACGGATATTACGAACGAACAGAAGCAGGTCAGTCCCGCAAATGGATCACATACCTTAAAAGTGAAATCGAATCTTCAGACACCACAGAAGAAACCGGACATATAACAGAAGTTGAACAGATACCATTATTAGACTTAAAAAATGAAGAGATTACAGATGATGCCGGCCATAAAATATTGAAATTCTATTTCTATGGCGGAAACGGCCATTATTATATGGATGATGAACTAGGCCGGCGCGCCCATCCCCCTCAAGATTTCTCAGAAGTGTATTATACGTATCAACATGAGAATGGAGAAATCCGTCACGGAGGAATAAAAGCAGATGAAGCCTTAAAAAAATATCATATCCGTCTAATAAGCTGGGAATCAACACCACCAATTAAAAACAGCTTTAAAACAACATCCCAGAAATTATTTGACAACCTTTTTAAAACATTTTCAAAAACCCCTTAACGTTTTAGTTAAAATAAATATACAATTTTAAAATAGTTTTTAAATCCCCAGCTCCAGAGAAAACCAGCAGAAAAGCGGGGAGGGAGGAAGGCCGGGGCGCGGGCGCGGGGAAACAAGCGATACAGGGATCCTGTGGAAACCGTTTAGTGGAACTTAGGTTTTCAGCAGAAAAGAAGGCGGGCAGACACTGAATTCCGAATCAGTGTCTGAGATGCCCCTGAACGGTAAAGTCATCAGGAGTTTACCGTGAATGGGCATCGGACCGCCTTCTTTTCTGCTGAAAGCCTTAGTTCCACTTAACGGTTGGAATCAGATCCCTGTATCGCTTGTTTCCCCGCGTCCGCGCCCCGGCCTTCCTCCCTCCCCGCTTTTCTGCGTAACCCCTGATAATCAAATCCCTATTTTACAACAGCCTTCCCATACCCATTCAGGTAAGCCCCACAGCTTTCATAAGGAACTGTATAGGTAAACCGCCCCGCAGCATAGCTGCCCAGTTCATAAGCATTGAATACAAATGTGAAGCCAGTTTCGTCCAAAAGCCAGTTTGTATTCAGATCATAGTTCTGAAGCGTGGTCCGGTATTCCGGGAACATTCCTTCGGTATCATTGTTTGCCCATATCTGATTGAGGATTTCCTGCTTCAAAAATGACTGGAACTGAACCGGATCGGTGGAAATGTCGGAAAGGGTCAGCATTAAGCCCGAGTACATATCAAAATTGTAATATGTGAGCGCATCATATCCGTGGGCGCCTCCATAATAATCATAGCTGTTAACAATGATTCCCAGCACTTTTCCCGTATTCAGGCCGATGGAATAGGTGCCCAACTGCTCGTATGGGTAAGGGATAGCGTATTCATCACTGTCTTGTCTAACAGTTTCAACCATGCTGTCGTGAAGTTCCTGGTTCATCGATCTGAAATATGTATTAATCTTATCGATTCCCTCCAAACCTTTAACCGGCATGACTTCCGGATAGGAGAGGTCAATATTGCAGATTTCAATGCCGGCGCTGTTTTTAAGGACATTTGTTATTTTCTTTTCATTGATGAGTGCGGGCTTTGCTGAAATGGATTTCAGAAGATCCACCCGGCCTTTTTCAACTACTGCGCGAAGTTCGCTGTTGTCGTAAACTCTTACAATATAATTGGTGTCGGAGTTATTCATGACGTCTCTGACCGTATAGGCCCCTGCCAGTGAACCTTCATTTTTCAGGGTATCTATCACCGTATCGCTGTAAAGATCCCAGTATTTAGATGCATCATATTTATGCAAAGTCTGTTCTACATAATCCATAGCTTCTGTCATGGAATCGTATTCGCCGGAATTGCCTGTATCCGTACCCACATCACGGCCATCTTCATCTACAGTGCCCCAATGGGTAATATAGCGGAGATTCACCGGTTCTCCGGAATTTTTCAGTTCAGTCAGGCTTTCACTTTCGCTGAAAACGTATCGGAATCCGGTCTGAAGCTGGAATTGGCTGTCCACAACCTGATAAATGCGGATCTCGTCATAGGAATATTCCATATAGGTTCCGGCGCTGGTTCTGATGCACAGATAGGGTTTCGAACCGCTCTCATAGTTGGCCGCAGTGATAAAACCGAAGCACTGGTCCTCCAGAACGCCTGCATCTTTTACGCTGTGCTTTTCTGCAACTGCTCCATTTTCCAATTGATACAGGTACAGGTCAAATGACTTATTGCTGTAAGTATAACTGCCGTCTCCGCCCGTCTGTTCATCAGCCCGGCTGACAACAGCAGCCATATCGAGAGAGGAATCCCCATCCAGATCATTGATTACAACGCTGACAAGTCCTGTAAATGGAGCCGGATCCCAGAAATTATCCTGCCACACATAGGAATTGTAAATGCTCTCATCCAGTTTTGCCAAGCCATAAGCCGGAACCAGGGTATTTACAATATAATTCTGATAGAGTTCCCGTTCACTTTCCGTCAGGTGCTCTTCTTCAGAATCCCAATCGTGTTTCGGAAGATATTTTTTCCCGATTTCGTAAATATCACGGGCCCGGGAAAAGTCATTTTCTTCTGTGCGGATATCCGCCAGTTTCGTCAAAACAGCCCGGCTGTCGCCTGTGATATCTTCCTGGTTTTCATAGCCTGAAGTGACAATGTCCACTGCACGTTCCAATATATCGGCTGCAGCTTCCGGATCGTCCTGAGCCAGATAGACATCGGAAAGTTCTATGTACGCGTCCAGATTCCTGGGATCGATTTTAATAGCGGCCTTATAAGCGATAACAGCCTGTTCATAATCCATCTCATCCAGATAGCGCTGCCCGGCAGCCATCTTCATTTCATAGCGTTTTTGGCTGACTTTCTGCATAAGAAATGGGGTCAAAATGACCGCGGCGGCGATTACGAGAAAAAATGTAGTTGTGAGCAAAACTATTTTCAAAGTTTTTTTAGGCGGTTTGGGCGGTTCGGGCGGGGCGGCAGGCTGGGGGCCCGGAGGCGGTGAAGCCGGAACATCCTCCTGCTGAAATCCGCAATAACGGCAAAATCTGGTGCCATCCGGTAATTCTTTTCCACAATTTGAGCAATACATAGTTATATATCCTTTCTGGAGATGATTGTTTTATACAATCATTCAATTCATATGGAACATTATAGCAAATAAAGACAAGATGTGACAGTATTTCACATGAGACTACATAGAATTTTTCTCCAATGCTTCCTGGCCTGCTTTTTCGGTTAAAACGTGGGATCTCTAAACTATCGCAGTCTTTCGTTATTGTTCCCAGTCCCTCCGGCCTGCCGGATTTTCCAATGAGGGACTGTGAACAGCCACATTTTTTCTAAAAAATATTAAATTTGATCTTGACAAAGCCAGCATTATAAAGTAAAATTATCGATGTCGCAAGTCGCGGTGGTTATGCCTTGGTAGCTCAGTTGGTAGAGCAGAGGACTGAAAATCCTCGTGTCACTGGTTCGATTCCGGTCCAAGGCATTGTACTCTTTGGAGTGCATTGAATACTTTAAGAGTTCCTCGCGGGTGTAGTTCAATGGTAGAACACTAGCCTTCCAAGCTAGATACGTGGGTTCGATTCCCATCACCCGCTTGACAGATTTTTGAATCTGTGCTATATTATATTTTGCTTATGCGCGAGTGGCTCAGTTGGTGGAGTACGACCTTGCCAAGGTCGGGGTCGCGGGTTCGAGTCCCGTCTCGCGCTCTTCTTTATTTTATAGAACTTATGAAGTTTCCGATGTTTTCGGAAGCTTTTTTATTTAATTCTTGCACAATCTTTTCCTCCTGTTTTTTCAGAATAGCTCTGTAAATGTTTCAATACAGGCATATCACCATCCGGTGTTTCCACTTTTATCATAAAAATACGATATTTTTAATTTAAAATATTGCAAATCCCCCTATCAAAACGTATAATTTAACTATAAGCAGAATGTCTTGAGCGCCATACAGAAACCAGGAGGAGTTATGGCTCAAAAAAAGACATTTCAGGAGTTGGATTTAAATAATTCCTTTCTCTTTGCAACCGCTTTAGAGGATCCGGAAATCTGCCGTATGATTTTAGAGTTAATTCTCGGGACGGCAATTTCAGAGGTCGTTGTAAAGACAGAGAGGACAATGCTGTTCAGCTCGGATTTCAGATGCATACGGATGGACGTATATGCCTTAGATGAGGCGGAAGTATCCTATAATATAGAGATGCAGAATCAAAACAGGGGAAACTTGGCAAAGCGCAGCCGCTATCATCAGGCGGAGATGGACATCGTTTCATTAAAGCCGGGAGAGGATTTTTCGGATTTAAAACCGTGTTATGTGATTTTCATCTGCACATTTGATCCTTTTTCTGCCGGAAAATACCGGTATACATTTGAAAACCGATGCGTAGAAACCGGGGAGGCGCTTGGCGATGAGACTTGGAAGATTTTCCTTAATACCAAAGGAAAAGACCCGGCCGGTGTTCCCCAGGAGCTGATCCATTTTCTTCATTATATAGAAGAAACCACTGATACTTATGTCAATGACATCAAGGATGAAACCGTCACAAGAATCCATGATAAAATCAGCCGGTTAAAGGCAGACCGGAATTTGGAGGTGAAGTATATGACCCTGGCGGAATATATGGAAGATGAGATGGAAGAACGCCGTAAGGAGATATTAGAAGAAGGCGCAAATATTATGCTCACGCTGATCGCCAAAATGATGGCGGATGGTATCGAAAATCCGTTGGAACGCCTGACAGCGGATGCGGATTACCGGAAAGAGATGCTCAATAAGTACAATCTGATGCTTTAAATCTATCATATCTATTTTCATAGGCCCCGCCTTTCCGGGCGGGGATCATTTTTGCACAAACAATCAAATGTTTGTAGTTTTAATTCAAATCAGTTCCCAAATACACTATAATAAAACGTAAAGCGCAAAAGGACATTTTGCTTATTTCTGCTGCTTTTGAATTTGGGCAGTAAAAAATGGAAGTAATGGGGCTCGAACCCATGACCTCTCGCGTGTGAGGCGAACGCTCATCCCAGCTGAGCTATACTTCCATAGTTAGATTATAGCACTGTAAATGAAAAATTCAATAGTAAAATTATAAATGCCTTTCATATTCGTAACCCTTCTTCCTTCATTTGTGGTAAAATAACCAAAAGGAGGTATCTCCATGAATTTAAAAGAACAGTTATACGTCTGCACATTAGCGCGGTGTCAGACGATTTCAAAAGCTTCAGAGGAACTTTATATTTCCCAGCCCGCTCTCAGCGTGTATATCAGCAATTTGGAAAAATATCTGGGGATGAAACTGTTTGAGCGGACCGGCAAATGTTTTATACTCACCCCCATCGGTGAAGAGTATGTAAAGCGGGCGGAAAAGATGCTTGAGATGAAAGCAGAATTTGACGAGCTGGTAGAAATGGCGTCGGGAAAGATGGACGGACATATCCGGGTGGGAATCCAGATGCGCAGGGCGATCACTACAGCCCCCTTTATTCTGCAGCAGTTTATAAAGGAATATCCGGACATTGAACTCACATTCCGGGAAGGCACCCACTCCGAACTGATTAAGATGTATATGGACAATCAGGTTGATCTGATGGTCTGCATTTATAAGGACGAGCTGCCGGGATCCGATTATATTGAGATTGGAAAAGAGCAGGTGCTGGTTGCCCTTCCTGCCGGACACAGCGCGAACCAATATGCATTTGAGATGCCGGGCAGCCGTTATAAGCACCTGGATGTGGCCTGTCTGGACAGGGAGACATTTATCCTTCCCCAAAAGGGGCAGAGTCTGAGGACAACGGCGGAACGGCTGATGGAACAGGTTCAGATCAAGCCGGGACGCATCATAGAGATCAGCAATTTTGAAACGGTGATGTCAATGGTGGAAAAAGGCCTTGGGGTGGGTTTTAACCGCCTTGGTTATATCGGCAACATGGACCGGTTTGAACATATCAATTATTATCTGATCGGAAAAGAGCCCTACTGTTCCAGGTTGGTAATAGCATACAAAAAGGGATTCGTATTTCAGCCCTATGCAGAGCGTTTGGTTGAGCTCCTGAAGGAATACTGCAGGTGTGATTATTAAATATGCATAAATTGTATAAAGAAAACCTAATCAAACATTAAAATTTATCTAATGGTGCTGGAATTAATTCTTATGTATACTTAGAACATCAAACTATTTTAGGAGGGTGTTCTATGAAACCAAAGAAAAAAGGATTTAAAATGCCGCACAGCTTTGTCATCGTATTCTCGATCATTGTTGCTGCGGTATTAATGACATGGATTATTCCTGCGGGCGAGTACGTGCGCGTGGAAAATGCCCAGGGGATCAAAGTCATTGACCCAACACAATTTAATTATTTACCCAGAAGCGCGGTTAATATTTTTCTGATTCCTCTTTATATCGTCAAAGCATTTATCAAGAGAGTGGATTTGCTGCTGGTGATCCTGTTCTCAGGCGGCGCGTTCCATATGCTGACTGAATCAGGCGCACTGCAGGCAGTTATCGCCAAGGCGGCAAAGAAATTCTCAAACAATCTTTATGTATTTATCCCGATTCTCACATTGATTTTCGGCCTTGTTTGTACTACACAGGGCGTTAATATTTTCATCGCTTTTGCACCGGTTATGGTCATGATGTCTCTGGCCATGGGGCTGGATTCCATCACCGGCGCGGCCATCATTCTGCTCGGCGGGGCAATCGGTTTCTCAACCGGTACATTAAACCCCAGCACCACAGTTGTTGCACAGAAGATCGCAGAACTTCCGCTGTATTCCGGCATCGGCTACCGGGCGGTCTGCTTTGCTGTTTACTACATAATAACGAATATTTATCTGATTAAATATGCTTTAAAGGTTAAGAAAGATCCAACCGTCAGCCCTATGTATGACCTGGACAAGGAGAATGAGCTGAATACAGGCGGGGACCTGGATTCATTTGGAACCATTGATCTCAGAAAGATCCTCATCATCCTGACCTTAATCGCATCCCTGGTAGCGATTGTATACGGCAGCGTGAATAAAGGCTGGGATATGCCGGAAACAGCGGCTATCTTTATCGGAATGGCCATTGTGGTTGGCGCGATTGCAGGATTTGACCCCAATACTATCTCCAAATACTTCTTGGAAGGATGTAAAAAGATGCTTTCCGCGGCAATCATCATCGGTCTTGCACAGGCCATCAGCGGAATCATGACAGACGGTAAGATCATCGATACGGTTGTGCACGCTCTTGCAAGCGGATTAAATGTGGTTCCGGCCGTGCTTCAGGCTCCGGCCATGCTGATTGCCAACACGATTATCAATGTGTTCCTGACCTCAGGTTCCGGACAGGCGGCCGCTGTTATGCCCATCATGACGCCTTTGGCGGACTTAATCGGCATGACCCGTCAGACCGCTATCCTGGCGTTCAACTTTGGCGACGGTTTCTGTAACTACATTCTTCCTACTTCCACAGCTCTTATGGGCATTATCAGCGCGTCTAATATTCCATATGACCGCTGGATGAAATTCATGTGGAAGATGTTCTTAATCTGGCTGGCAATCGGAGCCGTACTTCTGATGATAGCCCAGGCGATGAAATTCGGCCCAATGTAAATGTAAAGTCTGAAGGGAGAGAAATTAGTGAAAGAACAATTATTTAATGCGGTTGATGTTCAGAAAGAGCGGTTGATTTCCATGTCGGATACCATTTTCGACAATCCGGAATACGACGGCGAAGAAGTGATGGCCGCCGGTCTTCTGACCGATTATCTGAAAGAACAGGGCTTTTCTGTTGAAATGGGAGTTGGCGGATTTAAAACAGCCTTCCGCGCCTCTTACAGCCACGGAGAGGGCGGACCGGTGATCGGCATCCTCTGCGAGTATGACGGGCTGAAAGGTTTAGGCCATGGCTGCGGCCATCATATGCAGGGGCCTTCCTGTCTGGGCGCCGCCATTGCGTTAAAAAACATGGAAACGGAGCGGCCGTTCCAACTGATCGTTTACGGCACGCCTGCGGAAGAAACTTTCGGTTCCAAATGCGCCATGATAGAAAACGGCTGTTTTAGAGAACTGGACGTGGCGTTTATGATGCATGGCGCTCCTAACACATGCACTGATATCAAATGCCTGGCTCAAAACAGCTTCACAGTTACATTTACAGGCAAGAGAGCCCATGCGGCTTTAGCTCCTGAAAAAGGGAGAAGCGCCCTGGATGCGCTTTTGATCGCATTTCAGGGAGTGGAGTTTTTGAGGGAACATGTGCCCGATGATGTGAGAATGCATTACACCATAGGCGAACTTCCGGGGCCTGCCAATGTGGTTCCGGTAAAGGCGGTGGGCGATTTCTCAATCCGTTCATTTTCCAAAAAAACATTAGAGGAAGTGACAGTCCGTTTCCAGGATATTATCAAAGGGGCGGCTCTGATCGGCGGAGTTGAATACGAGATGGTAAAAGGCACCACGTTCTTCAACAAGATTCCGGTACTTCTCTTAAATGACCTGCTGATGGAGAACGCGAAGCTGGCTGGCGCTGTCCAATTAGCGCCTCCAAGGGAAAAAACAGGCTCCACAGACTTCGGCAATGTCATGTACGAAATCCCGGGTTCCTGTATCCGCGTGGCCTTTGTGCCGGAAGGAACGCCTTCTCACTCCCAGGAATATGTGGACGCAGGCAAGACGGAAGCGGCTCATAACTGCGTGATCCATGGCGCTAAGGCGATTGCCGGAGCGGCTTATGATCTGATCATGACGGATGGACTTATGGATAAAGTTAAGGAAGAGTTTGCGGAAAGCAAAAAGAAAAACCAGTAATTGGGCAGACAATTTGGAAGACGATAGGTAACGAAACGGCGGAATCAATGCCGTAAAAAGGGCGCCGCCCAATCATCTGATCTGATGATTGAGCGGCGCCCTCTTTTTATACCTTTTATTTATTAACTTCTGCAATTGCACAGTTCAGCAATGCTTTCATATAACCCAGGCTGTAGGCCACAGAAGAATCTTCCCCGCCGCAGGACTGAGCATAAATCGGAACATGGTCCACATGCATCATTCCGTCATAATCGCAGGAAACAAACTGTTTCATCACCTTGTACATATCCATATAGCCGTCTTCTAACAGCGTCTCCTCAAAATATGGCACAGTACCGCTGACATTGCGGAAATGCACGATCAGGACTTTCTTCTGTTCCACAAAATACTTAATGTCTTCCAGAACATTTCCAAATGCATCTCCGCCTTCCAGCCAGCATCCGATACACATTTTCATGCCCAGATAAGGGCTGTTTCCTGCCAGTTCGAAGGCATGTTTATAATCTTCCGCCGAAGTGATCAGGTTGCTGATTCCCTTCAGGCAGGCCACTGGAGGATCGTTAGGATGAAGGGCAATCTTTACATTGGCTTCTTCGCAGACCGGCAGAACACGGTCTAAGAAATATTTGAAATTATCCCACATCTCTTCCTTTGTAAACAGTCTTCCATGGCTGTATGGATGTGTTTCCAGCTCTTTGATGTCCACAATTCTGCCGATTGCGCCTCTTGTATGTTCCCCTACGCCAAAACGCGTGGTAAGCACCTGGTTTGGTTCCCATGTCATATAGACGATACGGATGCCCGCTTTTCCAAGAACCCTGTTAAAGTCATTATAGCGCTGAATCGCTTCATCCCGCCCAGGAAGAGCCAGATGCATGGCCGCATTTTTATAAATGGCAGTATTTCCCGCATCGGTTGCCACCAGGCCGAATTTATCAAGCCTTTCCATAAAACGCATCACTGAATCATAGTCCGTATGCTCATCTTTAAACATAACGTAGACATATTTCACGCCCATTTGTGTTAAAAATAAAAGCTGTTCATCCGTATAGTCTGATATAACCTTATGCTGTACACGAATTTTAGTTCCTAACATGTTCCTGTTCTCCAATCTTATTGTTTTTTATTCTGCAATATACATTGCTTCCGGTGTCCACTGCTCCAGGTTCACACTGTAAATACCGATATCTTTCACATTTGGCTGTGCAAATGTCTGATAATATACAACGCTCATTGGGGTGATCATTACATAATCCTGAACCAGGGCTTTTGATGCTTTCTGCAGATTTTCTTTCTTCTCTTCAATGGTCTTTGCCGCTCTTGCCGCGAATAACGGTTCTTCAAATTCTGCAGGGCGGAGCATGATTCCATGGTTCTTAATACCTTCTGAGGAATACAGACGGATATAGTTGTTGGTGAAATCCATTTTGCTGGCTCCACGGTTTGCGATAAATCCGTCGATGTCATCTTCTTTCTGCATAGCTGCCAGGGCGGAGCTGTCCAGAGTTTCCACTGCCGCATCGATATTGAGTAATTTTAAACATGCCTGGAATGCGGTTGCCGTATCGGTATTCTGTGAGTTTGTATAGATTTTGGTGCTGAATCCATCAGGATATCCGGCTTCTGCCAGCATCTGTTTTCCTAATTCCACATTGAATTCATAGAATTCGGCATCCGGACTGTAAGCCCAGGAATCTTTGGTACAGAACAGAGGGGTTGCCTCGCCTAAACCGCCTGATAATGTGAGAGCCACGTTGTCCCAGTCAATACAGTGCATAATTGCCTGACGGACTTTTAAGTCTCCCATAGGATGTTTGTCGCTCTTGCTGTTCCAGATGATGTGCTTAATATCCGCTACGTTGGCATTTCTCTGGCCGATGCTTTCAAATCCTGCCATTTTGATGGTATTGATGATTTCGCTGTTCTCAAACTTCATGGCAACGTCTACTTCTTTGTTCATAAGAGAAGATACACGTGTATTAAGGTCTGTGATGATGTCGATTTCTAGCTCATCTACATAAGGCTGTCCTTCAATACGGTAATTCTCATTCTTTTTGTATTTTACTGAGTTATCGGCTACATAGGACACGAATTCGAAAGGACCTGTACCCACGCAGTTGATCTTGCACCACTCTTCTCCATTTTTATCATAAGCCTCTTTGGAGCAGATGAAAATGTCGCTGATTACATTATCCCAGTTATTGGCCCATTCTTTATACTGGATCTTAACTGTAAGATTGTCCACCACTTCCACTTTTTCGGGGCTTCCGATCTCACTGGCTTTCCCATTGTCGATATACTGCTGGATGTTCCACGCAACCGCTTCCGCGTCACATACGGAACCATCGTGGAATTTCACGCCGTCACGAAGTTTGATTGTAAAGGTAAGCGCATCCGGATCAGTCACGAATTCTTCCGCCAGCCATGGGTAATAATTACCGTCTTTATCCACACGTCCCAGGGATTCCAGAACAGGGGCCGCTGTAAAACGGTCGCCGGTGGAAGAAGACTGAGGCATGAAGAATGTGGTCAGGGGCTGAGGCGTAGAAATCTTAATGCTGCCGCCGGCCTGTTTTCCGGCAGCTTCCGGCGCTGCCTGGGCGGCTGAGGATTCGCCTCCTGCCGCTGATGTCTCCCCTGCTGCCGTTGTCCCGCCTGCTGCTGCCGTAGTTGCCGCAGGCGTTCCTGCTGAAGACGCCGGTTCAGATTTTGAACATCCTGCCAGCCCGGTAACTGCCATAGCCGCTGCCATCAATAACGCTAATGCTTTCTTTGTTTTTTTCATAGTAAACCTCCTTATATTTTTATAACAGCTTCTGCCGTTATAAGTTCATTATTATCTCTATTTTTCATATAAGAAACATGCCACCTGATGCCCATTTCCCGCATCCATCAGCTTAGGAACTTCCTGCTTGCAGCGTTCTGTCGCCCGGTCGCATCTGTCGTGGAACGGACATCCGGACGGACGTTTGGTAAGGCTTGGCACCTCGCCGCGGATTTCAACCCGTTCTCTGACAGCCTCCACCGCCGGATCGGCTACCGGCACAGCGGATAACAGGGCCTTTGTATATGGGTGAAGGGTATTTTCATACAATTCCTCACACTCCGCAATCTCCACAACCCGTCCCAGATACATAACCAGAATCCGGTCGCTGATGTGTTTTACCACCGCAAGGTCATGGGCGATGAACAGATAAGTCAGGCCCAATTTCGCCTGCAGTTCCTCCAGCAGGTTGATGATCTGCGCCTGGATTGACACATCCAGGGCGGATATGGGCTCGTCACAGATAATCATATCCGGGTTGGAAGACAAAGCCCGGGCAATTCCGATCCTCTGTCTCTGGCCGCCGGAGAACTCATGGGGTACACGCCCTTTTAATTCCGGGTCCAGGCCTACAATTCGGAACAGTTCGTCCACACGCTGGTCATACTCTTCTTTGCTCTTAACCAGTTTATGAAGCTTCAGAGATTCCCCTACAATGGCCTCTGCCGTCTGCCTCGGGTCCAGGGAAGAAAATGGATCCTGGAAGATCATAGCGATCTTGGAACGGTATGGAGCCATCTGCTTATCCGTAAAGTTGGCGATATCCGTGCCGTTAAACAGGATTTCCCCTTCCTCCGGCTGGTAAACCCTCATGATACAGCGGGCCAGGGTTGTTTTGCCGCATCCGCTCTCGCCTACGATTCCCAGGGTCTCCCCTTTTCTGGCGTGGAAGGTGATCTCTTCGATGGCTTTGACTTCGCCCACCTTTTTCCTCATCAGCCCTTTGTAAACCGGGAAATACTTCCTTACATTCTTCACTTCCAGACAGTTGACGGGCTGGATCACGGATTTCGGCGCCTTTTTAATCTCTTTCTTCGCAATTTCCTCTGCTTTCTGAACTTTTTCTTCTTCCGTCAGCAGGCAGGCGCAGAAATGTCCCGGGGAAATCTCAGCCAGTTCCGGTTTTTTACTCTCTTTACAGCGGTCTGCCCGGTATTCACATCTGTCATAGAAAGGACAGTACTCAGGCCGGGAAGCCGGGTTTGGCGGAAGTCCGTCAATGGGGATCAGGATACGGTCCTTGGGATCGTCCAGCCGTGGAATCGCTCTTAACAGCGCCCTTGTATATGGATGTTCCGGCTTCGCAAACAATTCTCCTGCCGCGGTGGTCTCCACCACGCTGCCGGAATACATAACGTAAATCCGTTCCGCAAACCTTGCTACAATTCCCAGGTTATGGGTAACGATCACTACGGCTGTATTGGTCTTTTTCGCGATATCGCGGATCATTTCCAATAACTGGGCCTGGGTGGTTACATCCAGGGCGGTTGTGGCCTCATCCGCCACCAGAACCTGGGGCTGTGAAGACATGGCCATGGCGATCATGATCCTCTGCCTCATACCGCCGGAAAACTGCTGCGGATAATAGTGGAACCGCTGTTCCGCATCCGGGATATTTACCATTTTCAGCATCTCTATGGTTCTGGCTTTTGCCTCTTCCTTGTTCAATTTCAAATGAAGCATGATGTTTTCCTGAATCTGGTATCCGATGGTCAGCACCGGATTCAGCGATGTCATGGGCTCCTGGAAGATCATGCTGACCTTCCCGCCTCTCATATGGCGCATTTCTTCACTCTGGGCGTCATAGTCCAGCATATTTTTGTCGCTTCCGTCTATGTAAACTTCTCCGCCGTTGACCTTGCCCGGCGGGCTGATAAGCTGAAGCATGCTCATCATTGTCACCGACTTGCCGCTGCCCGATTCCCCAACGATTCCGATGATCTCTCCGGGATTCAGATACATGGACACCCCGTCCACTGCCTGAACCTGTTTCCCGTCTGTACGGAAGCTGGTGCGGATTCCTTTTAATTCCAGCAAATGTTTCGTCATTCCCTCTTCCTCCTTTTAGATCTCGCCTCTGAGCCTTGGATCCAAAGCGTCACGCACTCCGTCTCCCAGCATGTTCAGACAGATAACCAGTATCGCCACACAGATTCCAGGCGCCAGCGCAAATGCCGGGCTCTGGAGCAGGAACAAACGTCCCTCGCTCACCATGCTTCCCCAGGAAGCTGTCGGCGCGCTGATTCCAAGCCCCAGGAAGCTTAAACCTGCCTCCGAAAGGATGGTTGTGCCCACCTGCTGGGTCATCATAACGATGATCGGGGAAATGCTGTTGGGCAGGATGTGTTTGAACATCAGCTGAAAGTTGCTGTTTCCCTGAAGTTTTCCAGCCATAATGTAATCCGACTGTTTGATGGACATTACCTGTCCTCTCATCATACGCACATAACCGGCCATGGATGAGATTCCGAGGATAATTGCCAGGTTGCGGATTCCGCTGCCGAACACCGCCGTCAGCGCCATTGCCAGCACAACCTGAGGAATGGCCCGGATCGCTTCTGTCATACGGTTGATCACGTCATCCACGATTCCTCCGAAATAACCGGCCACCATGCCTAAAAATGTTCCGATGGCGCAGGCGATCACCACCGCCAGCACACCGATAATCAGGCTGACCCTTGCGCCGAATATAATCCGGCTCAGAACATCACGGCCGTAAGAATCGGTTCCCAGCCAGTGAGCCCCCGACGGTTTCGCAAGATAAGCCGCAAAGTCCGCGTAATTGGGGTCATAAGGTGTAATGAGAGGGGCGAATACCGCGGTAAAGATAAACAGCACCACCACCACAAATGCAAAAACAACTATCTTTCTGGAGAACATGGCTCCAAAAAATTTCTTGAGTTTTATATTCTTCATCATCTTCCTCCTATTCTGCTCTGCCGCTTATTCCAAACGGATCCGCGGGTCAACCACTGCATAAAGGATATCGGTGATCAGATTGACCGTACATGCAACCAGCGCTGTTACCAGTACACAGGCCTGTACTACCGGAATGTCACGGGAGGTGATGGCCTTAACAAACAGAGATCCCATTCCCGGAATCGAGAATACGGATTCCACGAACATGGAACCGCCAAGCATGGCTCCCAGCCTCATTCCCAGGATGGTAATAACGGGTATCAGACCATTTTTCAGCGCATGGATGAAAATGACCTTTTTCTCTGTCAAACCTTTGGAACGGGCCGTCCTCACATAGTCCTGACGGATTACTTCCAGCATACTGGAACGGGTCTGCCTTGTTACCGTGGCAATTCCGCCAAGGGCCAGACAGAACAGCGGCATCACAAGCTGTTTCATGCTGGTGGCAAAATCATCCCAGGGCCATGTAAAACCATAAGAGGGAAGCCAGCCCAGTTTCATGGAAAATACAAACATCACTAAAAGGCCGATCCAGAACTGAGGAAGGCATGCGGTGATGTTGGCCAGAAGGGTAACTACCATATCCGCTGTTTTTCCTCTTTTTACCGCACTCACAACTCCGAAAAATACACCCAGCGGGATGCTGATTAAAAATGCGGCAAACGATAAAAACAATGTGATCGGAATCCGTTCTGCCAGCACTTCGGCGGTATTTTTATGGAACTGTGTGGACATGCCCAGGTTTCCCTGAAGGGCATTGAACAGCCAGCTGAAATACCTGACGATAATCGGTTTATCCAGCCCCAGTTCCAGATACACTCTCTGGTATTCCTCCGGTGACACCTCTTCTCCCAGCATGGCGTACACCGGATCGCCGGGAATCAGGGAAACCAGCATAAAGATAAAAATGGATATCAGGAAAATGATTAAAATCATCTGTCCTGTCCGCTTCGCTATATAAGACCCCATAAACGTTTCTCCTCTCTTCTGTCTGCATTTTGTAACAGTTCAGACCTATCTGAACTGTTACTGCATTTTTTCTTTCTTGCTTAACAATACTTCTCAATGCTTTTGATTTCTGCTATAATAATCAGAATAAATAATGGTATGTAATCCGCATATTATTATAGATTTTTATAACTGCTATCCACTCCTCCTTAACATCTTTGTGTCGTTTTGCACAAATATCTTATACCCATTATAGGGCTCGTATATCTTTTACACAAATATTTAAAATTGATGTTTTGATCACTTTTTCTTATGTACCAATCTTTAAAAAACTTATTAAAAGGATAAATACAATGAATACAAAACAACTTACCTATTTTATAGAGATCGCCAAACAGCGGAATATGAATAAAGCGGCAGAGCAGCTTTTTGTATCCCAGTCCTCCCTAAGCCAGTATTTATCGAGACTGGAGGAAGAGATGGGAACCCCTTTGTTTTACCGCCAAAAGGGCAATATGACCCTGACCCCGGCGGGACAGCTTTACCTTGAGTGCGCCCAGAAGGTCATCTCTCTGAAAAATAACCTGATCCGGGATATTGCCGGACTTTCCAGCCCCACCCATATAAAAGTGGGGATCAACTCCATTTGGGGCAATACCTTGATGACAACTCTCACAACACAGTTCCGGGAAAAACATCCTGAGATCACAATCGAGATATTTGAAGAAAACCACCGGCTTCTCAAAAAGCTGGTCACGGACGGGGAGATCGATATCGCCATCATAACCACTGATTCCATCGATGCGCTCCAGGGATATGGTGAGATTCTCAGGTATGAAGAACTGTATTTCGCCATTTCCCAACAGAATGCCTATTTTGAAACACACCCCAAACCGGAGGGAATCGGGCACATGGACCTGATCGACCTGGTCCGTCAGTTTGAAAAAGAAAACTTTATATTAACCAAACAGACCTCCAGTTTCCGCGGAATGATCGACCGGAACCTGGCTGCCTGCAATTTTACGCCCAGCATCATATGTGAAATCAGCAATATGAACACGGTAAGGAACATGGTTTCCCACAACTTAGGCGTGGCCTTCATCCCATCCTCCTGCGCGGACACCACCTTAGGCCTGGAAATCTGCTACTATTCCATAACTCCGCGGCTGGAGCGGATCAATGCGATGATCCACAGCAAAACGCTGGCGTTCAGTGAGGCGGAGGTGGATTTTATGAATTTGGTGAGGAATTATCCGCTTTTTAAGAGAAAGGAAGGATAAATTCTTTTTAAGCGAGTAAGTAACGCCGGGAAGGAAGGGGCCGCCGGGCGGGAGACGGAACAGGGATCGGGAATTCGGGATTCGCCCCTAAGAAATACTAGGACCCCAGGGGCGGAAAGAGGCAGGCCGGCGCCCATTCGCAGTAAACTCCTCATGACTTTACTGCTCAGGGGACGCCTTACAAACTGATTCGGTTGTCAGTTTGTACCTGCCTCTTTCCGCCCCTGGGGTCCAAGTATTTCTAAGGGGTTCCATACGATCCCCGATCCCTGTTCCGTCTCCCGCCCGGCGCCCCCTTCCTTCCCGGCTGTGTATTGGCTGGTTGTGGGGAGAAGATTTCCAAAGTTCTGAGTAGGGAACTGGTTTTCCTGAAGTACAAACAAAATTTTGTGTAAAATATTTCCTCCCAGCCGCTACTATCCTAGCGAAAAATTATATATAATTTATTAAACCTGAGAAAACCAGCGGGAAAGCGGGGAGAGGCGGCGGCTGGTGGACAGGGGGACCGGAACAGAGCGGGCGGCGCGGAATCCAGCGGTGATGAAAGCCGTCTGGAAATCGTTAGTGAAACTTAGGCCGCAGGGGTGGAAAAAGACGGGCAGAAACTGAAATCCAAATCGGTTTCTGAGATGCCCCTGAACGGTGAAGTCCATAAAGAGTTCACCGTGAATGGGCATCGGACCGTCTTTTTCCACCCCTGTGGTCTTAGTTTCACTTACGGTTGGAAGCCGGTTTTCATCACCGCTGGATTCCGCGCCGCCCGGTCTGTTTGAACTGTACCCCTTGTCAAGGACATTTTTAAAGGCGGGGCGATTTATTTTTGGTCGCCTCTTTTGCGCTTGTATCC
>NZ_WQPN01000035.1 GCF_018785315.1 Clostridium sp. MCC353
TACTGGGCCCCGCGCCACGGCTGGATTTGAATGCGCCCAACCCTGGCGAAATCGGCAATGACAAAGGAATCAATGCCATCATTCTTATCAAGAGAATTGAAGGATTCCTTATATTTTGCCACTTCCTTGGGGTTGAGACAGTAAACCTTCGTGGAGAAAGGAGCCAGCTTTTCACAAGTGGAAAGATAATTGGCGATATGTACGCCGTAAAAGCCGGTGGACTCCAAGCCGATGATAACGAAATGGAACTCGTGATGCTGCTCCAGAACCCCGGCGATCATCGTCTCCATCTGCTCTGCGCCGTACTGGGCGTTAGGAACGGAAACCATCCGGATGAGGAACTCCTGATCGAAGTTTAAAGCAGAGACAACGTTTAAGCGGGACCCAATGTCGATCCCAACGAAAAGCGTTGACAGGTAATCGATTTTCTTCATGTGTAATCACCACCTTTCAGGTAAGGATAGGGAAGCAGAGCCAAAGCTTATCCCGATTCGATGTACCCGCTGAAGTCTCGCGTTATCAGCATTGCCCCAGTAGAAATACCCTGCTGGAGGCTAGAACTGGAGATGCAGCATTTGTGTAAGCAGTCAGGGGCACACCGTCTGGGCTGCAAGCTTTTTGAGCAATAGCCATAGGCTTTGACGACGGGCAGCAGCAGTGACCTTAGCTAAGATTCCACTGGAAATCATTATAGCATCGGGAAGCTCTGGTATAAAGTAACTCGTAAGCGGTATAGATGGAATAAGGAGGAACCAGCACTCCTGGAGGAGCTTCCTCCTGATATGACATCATAGAATCTCCTTACATCTATACCAAAAAAAATAAGTTTATAGCCTGTTTTACTTGGCTATAAACTTATTATACGAGACGGGCAGAAACTGAAAACCAAATCAGTTTCTGA
>NZ_WQPN01000003.1 GCF_018785315.1 Clostridium sp. MCC353
CTTTTGGTTACAAAAATGGGCTGTTATTTACAACACGGGACTTTTGTAGTACAAACGGGATTCTCGGGCTACAACTCAGCGTTCTACGTTAGTTCCTACGTTAGTTGTACTCAAATATAAGTGCCATGTATTGACAATGTACTTATATTTGAGTATAATAATATAAAAGAAGAAAAAGAATAATACTTGTGTTATATACTATTTAAAAATCTAAAAATAGGAGGAATCTATCATGGCAACTTCCAATATTACAATTCGCATAGATGAAGAATTAAAAAAACAGGCGGATGAATTATTTGCTGATTTAGGTTTTAATATGACTACTGCTCTGACAGCCTTTGTAAAACAGGCTGTCAGAGAACAGCGTATTCCCTTTATCATTTCCAGGAATGTGCCGAATCAGGAAACCATGCAGGCAATAGAAGAAATTCAGAAGCTTAAAAAGGAGCCAAATAAAAAAACATATTCCAGCTTCTCAGAGCTCTTAGAGGAAGTAGAAAATGAAATATAGAATTGTACCTTCGACTAAGTTTAAAAAGGATCTAAAGCTCGCTATTAAAAGGGGTTATGATATCTCATTACTAAATACTGTAATTGAAATTCTTGCAAATGGTGAGACACTTTCTGAAAAATATCGTGATCATACACTAAGCGGAAATTTTGCCGGATGCAGAGAATGCCACATTACTCCGGATTGGCTACTTGTATACGAATTATCAGATGTTGAACTACTTTTGTATCTTACAAGAACAGGTACACACAGCGATTTATTCTGACATAAAGATTTACGACCCCCTTTGGAGATGAACCACATCTAATATCCATCTCCAAAGAGGGGCCTTTCTGCCTCATCTATCCTCAATCACACACTTCAACTATAAATTCAAACTCAATATCCTCTTCCCCGCTGACGCAATACTCCGGATACACCGGCGCGCCCCAACTGTCGTCTCCGCCTACGCCGCGCTGTCTGCCTAAGATATTGACAACGGTGTAATGGGGGATGGGGAGTTCTTCTTCATGCAGCGCGGATTCCAACTCTTCCGCCGTATATGGAAGAACGCTCATGTCAAAGGGGGTCTTCGCTGCGGTAAACTTGATTCCGTTTCCATCCTTCATTCTCACTTCCAGCCATCTGACGCCGGTGCGGCTGCCGCATTCCTGGGGAACCAGGTAATGGGACAGGTTTTCTGTTGGCGTACTGCTGTAGATTCCCAGCCTTGCCCCTTCTGCCCGGTCACAGTAATTCTCTTTTGGCCCCATGCCGTACCAGCGGAAGGTATCCGCATCGTCCGTAAAACGGAACCGCATTCCAAAGAGGGGCAGTTGAGGAAGTCCCTGTTTTCCAAAATAGTGGGCGTTAACCCTGATTTTTCCATCTCCGGTCACTATGTAGGCAACCTGGGTCACGGTCTTTGGAACCACAGGCAGTTCGTATTTGTATACAAATGTAATGCGGTCTTCCTGTTCGGTGATGTCCAGTTCCATTTTTAAAAACCGGGAAAACATTCCGGCGCCCAGCCAGACCGCGCTGTCTGTGCAGAACTGGTTTCCTCTGTCGTTATCCGTTACAGCCCTCCAGTAAATGGGCATCGGAGGCTTTGTGATCCACTCTTTTTTGCCATAGCGGAGGGAAACAATGCCGCCTTCCGTTTTTGAAAACAGCACGAAGAAACCACTGCCTTTGACGCCGGTATTCACATCGCCGTGAATGATCTTCATTCCGTTTTTTTCTCCGTCAGCGGGCCGGACTGCCTCTCTTTTACCGGTTTGATCCTGCGCCGCCGGAATGCTGAAAATGGTCTCTCCAAATGCCATTTCAAATCCGGCCTCCGCCCATAGGGCAGATTCCTTCAGCACTGCCGACACCTGATATGCGTACTCACCCGGTTCTGTAAAATCAGGCATTTCTATCTCTGCCTCTTTCCGGGTCAGCGGCGGCACACAGGCTTCAAACCGGGCCGTCCAAACCGCTATGCCGTCCTTTAAAACCCTATAGAGGAACTCATATCCTTCTGTTGACAAAAACAGGTTCCGGTTGTCAATCCATACCCGGCCCTGCTCCGGTTTGAGGTTCAGAGGCTGATACAGAAACTTCACTTCCTGGGCCTTTGGAGAAATAGTCCTGTCTCCATAGACGATCCCATTGCCGCAGAAATTATAATCCGTAGGCCGGTCTGTAAAATCCCCGCCGTATCCCAGGACATCACGGCCGTCTTTATCTGTCCTCACCAGCGCCTGGTCGATGTAATCCCAGATAAAGCCGCCCTGATACATGGGATACCGGTCTTCCAGATCCGTATATTTTTTCATCCCGCCCAGAGAATTGCCCATGGCGTGCATGTATTCACAAAGGATGAACGGCTTTTGAGGTTCATTCTGAAGATATGCTTCCACTTCGGCCGGCTTTGCGTACATGCGGCTTTCCATGTCGCTGATCTCGTCAAATTCCCGGTTCCAGAACACCCCTTCATAATGCACCAGCCTGGTATCATCGTGTTCTTTGAAGTACCGGGACATGGCTAAAATGTCCTCTCCCGCATAGGATTCATTGCCGCATGACCAGATGAGCACTGACGGGTGGTTTTTATCCCTCTGGAACATGGAAGCCGCCCGGTCCACCACCGCTTCCTTCCACTCTGCCAGGGAACCCGGCACATTCCAGGAGGGCTCGCAGGCTCCCATCTTCTGCCAGGAGCCGTGGCTTTCCAGGTTGGCTTCGTCAATCAGGTAAATGCCGTATTGGTCGCAGAGTTGGTACCACAGGCTCTGGTTCGGATAATGGCAGGTTCTCACCGCATTGATATTATGCTGTTTCATAAAACGGATATCCCACAGCATGTCTTCCTCTGTGACGGCCCGGCCCCGGCGGACGTTGAATTCATGACGGTTGATGCCGCGGAATACAAGGCGTTTTCCGTTCAGGCACATGATGTTGTCAATCATTTCAAACCGGCGGAATCCTGTTTTCAGGGGGACAATTTCCACTGTGTTTCCATGTTTGTCCATGACTGTTATGTAAAGGGTGTAGAGATAGGGCTGTTCGCCGCTCCATGGACGTACTGCCGGGATCATGCCCTCCAGCACAGCGGTTTCATGTCTGCCTTCCTGTTCTAAATTGAGAACCGGCGCTCCCGATTCATCTTTGAGGACGGCTGATATTCTATATTGATCCGTTTTGCCGGTCAGCTTTAACTCCGCCCGGAAGGCCCCGTCTTTGTATCCGTTAATCAAATCCGCCTTTACAAACAGATCCCGGATATGGATTTCAGGCACTCCATAGAGGTAAACCTCCCTGAATATTCCGGAAAACCGGAAGAAATCCTGGTCTTCCAGCCAGCTTGCGCTGCTGCGTTTATAGACTTCCACAGCCAGGCGGTTCCCCGTTTTCTTCAAATACGGCGTCATTTCAAATTCCGATGGGGTGAAGGAATCTTCGCCGTAACCGATAAAATGGCCGTTCAGCCAGACATAACAAGCGGTTTCCACTCCCTGCAGGGAGAGAAATACCTCCTTTCCCTCCAAACTGCTCTTTAAATCGAACTCCCGGACATAGCTTCCCACCGGATTGTATTCCTTATCGATATGAGGGGGGCGGAGTTCCGAATGGCCGTCCCAAGGATACATGGTGTTGATGTACTGGCATTTATCATAGCCCTGAAGCTGGATGTGGCCCGGCACCTGAATCTCATCAAATCCTGACAGATCATAGTCTTCCCGGTAGAAGTCCACTTTCCGCAGAGAAGGATTTTCTGCATATGAAAATTTCCACAGGCCGTTCAATGACTGGCGCAGGTTCATTTCCCCCTGCTCCATTTCCTTCATGCTTTCATAATATCTATGGTCAGAATGGGCGGGCAGGCGGTTTACCTCAAATACTTCCGGGTTCTCCAGCCATGCGGTTTCGGGAATCAAAACTTTTACTTTTTGCCTCATCTTCTTTGTCCTCTCATCTATATAGAATTTTCACCTATTTTACTACGTTCCAGTTCCGTCTGCAATCCCTGACGGTATATATTTTCAGCAAAATAAAACTGTTAAACGGCGGGCAGAAATAAGGGGCTGCGGTTTTTATTTTATTGCGGATTCTTTGCCGTAAAGGCTGATTTATGTTAATATATATATAATTTCAGGTATTGTCAGGAGGAGATACGCCATGGGAGTTTTGGAAAAGCTACTGTACTTTTTTGTTCCGGATATAGAAGAACGTTTGGAGCAGGCTATATACAAATTGGAACACGGAGGAAGCGAAGAGGATATCGATACCATTGTGGACGATTATTTTCATCTGATCCGGAGAACGAGCCACAAAATTATGAAATTTAAGAAACCTGAAAAAGTTGAGTTTACAGATCATGACATGATTCTCATGGTGGATGATATTGAATATGATTTTGATGCTTATATCCACCACAATGATTCCAGAAATTCCAGCAGAAAGTATGAAATTGAGATCCTGTTCAGTCCCGATCTGCCGCGGGAAACGGTCCGGGAACGGCTGATGGAGAGGATTAACCGGGATTGGTATATTAACAGGTATAAGAGATAGAATCTGAGGCAGATTATAAACATAGATTAACGAAACAGCAAAACACCATTTAACGGTTGGGAGGAATGCGCCGATGGCTGACAACAAGATTTATCAGATGCAATTTGCAAAAATCTATCCGCTCCTGGTGGCCAAAGCGGAAAAAAAGGGCCGTACCAAAATGGAGGTGGATATCATTATCCGCTGGCTCACCGGGTACGGTCAAAAGGAACTGGAAGAATTTCTCAAAACTCCGGTCACTTATTCCGCCTTTTTCCAAAATGCGCCGGAGATGAATGAAAACAGACATCTGATCAGGGGATCCGTCTGCGGGATAAAAGTTGAAGAAATAGAGGAACCCCTGATGCAGGATATCCGTTATCTGGATAAGCTTATTGATGAACTGGCTAAAGGGAAGGCTTTGGAGAAGATTTTGCGGAACTAGTTTTTTTAGACCCGCTCGGCATATAAATCAAACTTAACATGCCACTTGCCGTCTTCCATTACGGTAACGTCCTGCCAATGAAAATGATTGTCTTCAATTTTAACAAAGACCCATTTTCTGCTTTCATCCTCAATATTTGTGAGAACGATCTTATCGTCCTGCTTTCGTGCTTCAAACCGCATGATATTGCCTGTATAGCAATATGCCACATCCCATGCATTTGTCCCCGGGTTGTAGACACGGAGCGTTGTTCCGTATTCGAATCCGGGCAGGACGATCACATCCTGTATAGCCATTCCCTCAAGAACCCGTGAAAAATGCCATTCGCCTTTTAACACGCTGGAATTGCTGGTGTCCACATAGTCTATGTTCCAGCTTCCGATCAGTTTTCCGAAATAATCATATTCTTCCGGAAGGGCTTCATGTTTTCCTTCAACTATCAGTGATTCACAAAAGTGATTCATACGCCGATTCCTCCAATGAGATAAATTGTTTTTAGAATGCCTTTTGGGTCTAAGGCGGGGAAATGCATAACCTTTTTTTCATTTTAATATCAGACTATGGAAATGTCAAACGGCTTATTTTAATTCATGCCGGTACATTGCATCCTGCTGTAGTTCGGCGCATCATTTACATGAAGGCATTTACATAAAGGAATTGTGTCCCAACTTCCTTCGTCCCACCTGTTCATACACCGAGTGACAGCTAAGCTTTCAAACAGGGTCATGCCCTACGGAGAGAACTACTGCCAGCTACTGCTCTTATTTGTATTTTAAATTTTACTGACCTCTTTGTTTCACAAGGTACGGATATTCCGTGAACGCTTTACCTTGCTCCCCTCAGTTAGTCTTGGTGCTGATGCAGTACATGTTAGACTCCATCGTTATCGGGTTCCTTTCCAGAACCCGGCTCGATTCCAGAAGCATCTGGAACCCGGCAAGGGTCTGGATTTTGTTGTGTGATCAATTGCTTTGGTTTATGCTGCAAGTGCTGAACTCCGTAGATATGGAAGTCATCAGGTCTATATCATTGGTAACTGCTTCCGTGTACATCCAATACGGTAAGCAGTAATTGTTTTTGCATTTCTTCCTTAGTATATGTGTTCTCTGCGAGGAACTGGATATATTGCTCGTCTGTAAAATACTGCTGATTGGATAACTCCTTTTTTAATCTGTCTAATGTTTGCATTGTGAACTCCTTTTGTTTTATAAATATGCCTAAAAAAAGGACTGCTATTTTTCAAGCAATCCTTTTTATTAGCTAATCGTCTAAATCTAATTTATTTCTCGTAATGCCTTAACAATACAATTTAAACAAAACATCGCATCTTCATCAATATAGCAACTACATTCTCCACATTTATTAGAATGCACATCGCAGTACCGAGAATCACCTGTTGTTACTGCCAACTTACTACAATCTGAGTGCAGACATTGTTTTGGCAATATATCAATCTTTTCACCTGTTTTATGATATGTACCACCACATGTACTATCAGATACATCTAAGGTCATTTCTCCACCAGCCACTTTACTTACTGCAAAATTAATATCCCTGTTTATCGGTATGCAAAAGAAACTTCCATCTTTCATTTTTGTTTCTCGATTATACTCCTCTAACGAAAAAGATGTTGCTAAAATATAATCACCCGTAAAATCTGTTTGAGTTGCCTGGCTTTTGCTTGCTATATAATATATGTAATCTTCCTTGCTAAAATAAAAATATCCTCTATGAACATCTGATGAATCATCTTCCTGCCATATTCCAATCATCTCTTCCCTTTTTATAGAGTTGGTTGGATCATTCTTAATTTCCTCTTCTATAATAATCTCTTCAAGTTCTGTTATGTAATCATTAAGGACTTCATAATTCTTTACCAACTTCTTTTGAGTTTCAGTTAGGTTTGCATATGCTTTCTGAACATCATATATAGTATTGGCTTTATCCAGTGTAAGGTTTCCAATCTGTTCTATTTGTTGTGATACTAATTGAGCCGCATTTTTATCCCCTTCTGATGCACAAGCAGTAAACGAAAACACAGACAACAACATCATTATTATTAAAGCAAAGATACGCTTCTTAGTATTCATGGTTAAATCCACACTTTCCACAGTAATATGCCTGTTTCTTCTTGCCTAATGCACCGCCTACAAGTCCTATTGGCCCCAATAATACTGCTCCTACGGCTGCTTTTCCTACACTAAAACCTTTTTTGCTTGTATCAACAAGTTTCCACTGTGTTCTTTCCCCACACATAGGGCATTTATCTGGTGCTTTTCCCATATTAATTACCTCTTTTCATAATATTTTACTTTAAATCATTAATTGCTTTTTCAATACAACTTATACAAAACATTGCATCTTCATCAATATAACATCCGCATTCTCCACAGTTCTTAGAATGTGTCGTACAGCAATTTGTATCACCAGACGAAGCAATATAATTATTGCATCCTGGATGGGCACATTTTGTAGTGCTTGTCCCATATTTATTGGTAAAAGATGACGTGTATGTATCTTCTATCATAGAATCAACTATATCTTCCATTTCTTTATAATGAGTAGCACAATAATATTCTAAAATATTATTCAACCCCATAATGGACTTTGTTCCCTCGTTAAGACATCCATCTGCTTCACAATAATGTTCTATGACTTTTGAAGTTGTTGTTACCGATTTATTTTCTTCGTTATCATTACTTTCAGCCACATAACTGCTTGTTGCACTATCTTCACTACTTGAACCAGAATTATTAGTACATGCAATCATTCCAAGTACCATAATACAGCCCAATATCACTATCCCAAACTGCTTTTTCTTCATGTTTTTTACCAGCCCTTCATAAATATTTTCTTTAATTATACGCCTACAAGCCACCATTTTCCACAAAATTCACACTTGATAGTAAATAAAGTTCCATCAGATAAATATACCGTTATTCTATCCTCTGAATCATTTATCATAATGTCTTGTATGGGTAAATTATCCGTATCATTCAACACATCAAATAACCTGCCTTTAAATTCGTTCTTCTCCATTTCTCTTTTGTTACCTTTTCAAATACTACTTTATCATATTTTAATACTACTTTTCAATATAATATCGCTTGCAGTGGTATATTATAGGACAAGGAAGGTGTATCTACTATGGGCTCGGCTGACCTCTCACAGTTCGTTGTTACTCGGCTAATGAGACCGCTGTGAGACCTCCGCGCTTAATGTGCGTGCTCTTTCCCTCCATCTATCTGCCACATCTATTTTGCTTCTACTGATAGCAGCTTTACGGCTTCATCCTTTTGTTCGGACTTACCAAGCTGAGCCTAGCCTTTTATGTGATTTCTGTTCGTCAGACCAGAGGTTTGCCTACAACTTCCTTCAGATTTTGCCTCACGCCAAACACCCTTGCTGTTCAGCTATATACTTCCTTATTACCTAGGCGTATTTGTAGAGAAACATTTTATTTGATGCTATAATTAGCAGAAATCCGCAAATTAAACGTGAGTGTAGCAGAACATCCTCATGTTATGCTTGACTGACACTAATTATAGACAAAGCCAATGTCAATGGGGCATTTATGCCGGCGTAGCCCTTGCCATTGACATTGGGTGCCGTCTGTGATAGAAAAAAACGGCACATTTTAATTTGACACACGAGGCACCAGATAAAGTTCCGTTCAACACGAATTCGGGACTTGCACCCGTTAGAGCGCGCCCATGGCGCGCAAACACAAAAAGGGGCTGTCGCACTAACGATTGAAAAATCGTTAGTGCGACAGCTTTTTTTCTTGCTTTTTCATGTTGAAATCAGCCTTTTCCCCTTTTTATAAGATTTTTGACGCACTTACACAGACCCTGCCTGCAGCAACGTCTTCTTCTTTTCACTATCCTATTTTTATGCGCATTTCTTCATGGAAAATAAATGGGTCCCCGTCCGCTCTGACTGTATCTTATGATGCAGTTTCCTCATGTTATGTGCCAGGGCCAGCAGGATCGCTTCTGCCTTTACATTTTTTCTGCCCCTGCACAGAAATCTTCGGAATCCACTGGCCTGCTTTATGTCCCCAAATGTTCCTTCTGCCTGGATACTGCGGTTCATTCGCAGTTCACATCCTTCTTCGCTTGTGATCCGTTTTAAATCTTCTTTCCGGTACTCCACAAACTTTTTTGATACATACAGGGTCTTGCTCCGTTCCTCCAGGGGCTTCTTGCTATGGTTCCCTTTGATGCATTCCTTTTTGTACGGACACCCTTCGCACTCCTGACTGTTATAGACACTTATTTCCCGTTCATATCCTGTTTTGGTCCGCTCTTTTTTTACATGGCTTAGCTGCAGCTTTTTTCCATTCCGGCAGGTGTAAGTATCCTGGACTTCCTCATATTTCATATTCTCCATCCGCCCTATGTCCTTTTGATACTTCCCGCTTTTCGAGATCTCATAATTCGATGGCTTAATAAATGCCATCTGGCCGTTTTTCTCCAGATAACTGTAATTCTCTTCACTTTCATATCCTGCATCTGTTACGATTTTTTCATATTTAAACCGCAGGTTCTCCTCCATCCCTTTTATAAATGGAATCAGGGTATTGGGATCGGTTGGCTCCGGCCCTACCGTCACCCAGACGATATATTCACTGTCTACTCCGTGCTGTACATTATATCCCGCCTTCCACTGGCCGTTTTTCATGGCATCTTCTTTCATACGCATGAACGTTGCATCATGGTCCGTTTTAGAATAGCTGTTTCGGGTTCCGCAGATATGGCGCTTCTGTGTATATTCTTTTAATTTATCCAGATACGCCTCCAACCTTTCGATGCTTTTTTGCAACTGGCTTTTGCGCTTTCCAGTACCATGGACAAAGACAATCTCCTCTGATTCCCTGACTGCATACAGCTTTTTGATATGCTTCATTTTTACCTGCTTATGATGAACCAGTTTCAGACCGTAAAGATTCTCACATTCTTCTACAAATACGGCCAGTTTCGAAAGCAGGTTTTCCATGTTTCTGCTGACGGCTTTCTTCCATACAAACGTATATTTATTTGCGCAGGCTTCTATCTTTGTACCATCTATAAAAATGACTGTTCCAGACAGTTCTCCCATTTGATATAAAAATTCAGAAACCTCTGCTATGATCCGCTCGGCACACGGAGCAAAATGCAGGGAACGGAACCGGGCGATCGTGGCGTGGTCGGGTATCTTTTTTCCTGACAGGAGCCACATGAAATTAATATCCCGGCGGCAGGCAGTTTCGATCTGCCTGCTGGAATAAATCTGATTCATGTAAGCATAGATTATGATTTTCAGCATCTGACGCGGTGTTGGCTCATTTTCCTGTCCTTCCCGACAGTAAGTCCGATATAAATCCCCTAAAAACATCCTTTCTGATATGAAGTGACCTCTTGTCAAGTGTTAATTTTGAGAAATCACTCTTTTTTTAATTTTTGTTGGTCCAATGCCTGGAGCACATGGATAGAGCCTCAGATTTAACAGTTCCCGGCCTTGGCCACTCTGTTATACGTGGATCAGGTTGCCCTGCCGACAGGTCAATGGTCCGCCGTGAACTCTGCAATCTACAAGCGTGAATCAAAGTATTTTTTTACAATGTCAACATAGAAAGGGCGCAGATAGTTCGAACCTTAAATGTCTTCTAAGGCCCTATCCATATGTTCCAGTCATTTTTTGTCTGTCAGATGTAACGCACAGTTTCTTTACTTTTTCCTCATATTCCTCTCCAGACGCCAGCTCCTCAATTCTCTGATCCAGACGTTCTATTTTCTCTGTGAAATATTCATAAGTGATAAGGTATTCTTCCAGTGTTTCCTGAAATACTCCGCCAAGCTTTAAGGATTTCAGCCATTTCATGTGGGCAATTGTCCAGTAAGTCTTTCCTCCCTCAAATTTCTTTCCAAGACGTAATACCAGGGCCAGAATCTGCTGCTTTGTTTTCTTTAGATTGATTTTCTGATCATCCCTCATCCGGATATATTCTTTAATTGAATGATCCATATCTGTCGGCACATGTACTTCACTGTATGTGTGAAAGGCCAGACATCTCGCTATATTCCCTGCATCTCTTTTATCCGTCTTTACCCGGCTGGTATTCGTTATAGCCATAGTGGAAGGGGCCAGGATAATGCATTTTACACCATGCTCTGTAAGCTGGTGGTAAAGTGAGTAGCCAAGGCAGCCTGCTTCATATCCGCAGACAAACTCTGTATCGTCTGAAAACTTTTTTCTTAATTGCCCCAAATATTTCAGAATCATCTTATAATCAGATGGCATCTTTTGTTGATACATCACCTTATCTGTGTCAAAGCTGTAGCAGCAAACTGTGTAACTTTCCTTATGGACATCCATTCCAACATAAACTATACTATTCATAGGTGGCCTCCTTTTGTATGCGGTAATCCCTGTTACCATTAATCTTCATCAATTAATAGTTTACAGGTAAATCCACGAATCTACAATCGTGAGGTCACTTCATATTATCTATAAATTGACTGAGCAGACGGACCGAATCATCAGCCGGAATCAAGTATCCAATATCCAATGGAAGAACCAGTTGATAATTATCATTAAAACGTGTATAATCCTTATGTAAAGTAAATAAGTTTTGCATACTATTATTTTACAAAAAGAGCCGGATTTTTCAAGTATCCGGCTCTTTTTCTTTATATAATTTGATGTGATTTTTTTACAGAAAAATGCGTTTAAATGCATTTTTAGTGCGACAGCCCCTTTATGTAAATGCCTTCACCCTTCATGTCACCCTTTATGCAAAAAACTTCATATAAAAATCCCGTATTATCCCATCAACTCTTCCACAGCCCTCACAATATGTTCCGCCGTCAGATCATGATATTCCAAAATCTCTTCATAATTATGGGCGCTGCAGCCGAAGGTGTCATCCAGCCCCACAAACTCGATGGGCTTGCAGGATCTGCACAGCGCCTCGGCGATCATGCTGCCCAGCCCGCCGACTACACTGTGCTCTTCCGCAGTCACAACGCCCCGGCATCCTTCTGCCAGTTCACTGATGAGTTCCTTTTTCACAGGTTTAATGGTGCTCATATTGACTACCTTAACCGATATCTTATCCTTTAGCCGCTCCGCTGCCTCCAGCGCAAGCCCCACCATGTATCCGCAGGCGAACACCACGATGTCCTTTCCGTCCCTTAAAACATCGGGCCTGCCGATGACGAATTCTTTGTTTTCCGCTGTGACGTTATTATAATCATTGCGGTTAAGACGGAGGTAGCAGGGGCCGTCATATTCTGCTATGGCCTTTACTGCCTGTACCGTTTCATTGGCATCTGCCGGGCAGATTACGGTCATATTGGGGATTGCCCTCATATATGCCAGGTCTTCTACCGACTGATGGGTAGCGCCGTCGCCGAAATCCGATAAACCGGCAGAAGATCCCACGATCTTCACATTCAGCTTTCCAATTGCAATGGTCTGACGGATCTGGTCATAGGCCCTGCCGGCGGAAAATACCGCAAAAGAATTGGTAAATGGTATTTTTCCGGTCAGGGAAAGGCCTGCTGCAACAGAGGTCATATTGGCTTCGGCAATGCTCATCTCAAAATGGCGGTCAGGATAGGCTTCTTCAAAGAATTTGCCCATTGTGGAACCGCTTAAATCCGCATCTAAAACTACAATCCTGTCATCTGTCTTCCCCAGTTCAACTAAGGTTCTGCCGTATGCAATCCGTTGATTTGAATATCCCATTTAAACCGCCTCCCGCCTGTATTCTGTCAGTTCATCCATGGCTTTCTGGTATAATTCCTGGGTTAAGACCCCATTATGAAAACCAGGTACATTTTCAGCAAAGCTGACCCCTTTTCCTTTTATCGTGTTCGCGATAATCACCGTGGGCATCCCCTTAATTTCATCTGCCGCATCAAGGGCCCCTAAAATCTCATTCATGTTATGGCCGTCAATTTCAATTACATGCCAGCCAAAACTGGCCCATTTGTCACGGAGGGATTTCATATCCATCCGGTCGCTGATCTTTCCCGTGGCCTGCATCCGGTTCCTGTCCACGATTGCAGTCAGGTTGTCGGCTTTAAATGCGCCCGCAGCCATGGCTGCTTCCCAGATCTGGCCTTCCGCCATCTCTCCGTCCCCGCAGAGCACATATACTTTACGGTCAATGTTATCGGCCTTTAAGCCCAGGGCCATGCCCAACCCGATGGACAAGCCCTGGCCTAACGATCCGGTTCCCACCTCAACTCCCGGGGTTTTCAGCCGGTCAGGATGGCCCTGAAGCCGGGATCCCAGCTCTTTTGTGGTCTTTAATTCGCTGACCGGAAAGAATCCGGCCTCGGCCAATGCAGCATACTGGAGAATGGCTACATGGCCCTTGCTCAATAAAAAGCGGTCACGGTCTTTCATCCGGGGATTTTCAGGGTCATACTTCATCTTATAAAAATACAGCGCCGCCACAATATCGGCCGCGGAGCAGGATCCGCCAACATGGCCTGCAACACCCACGCCTATGCTGTAGATGGTATTTTTCCTCAGCGTATTCCCCTTTTCCTCCAGATACTCTATTAATTCACTGCTATAAGGCATTCTTTTTCTCCTCCTTAATAAGCCTGTACACCTTTACATTATTATTCATGTGTTCATGCATTAAATCCATTGATGCCTGCTCATCACCGCTTTCAATCGTTTTTAACAGGTTCGAATGATAGTGAATTCCCGTCCCATATCCTGTTTTTAAGACAATATCAGACATTGGCTCCTGCAATGCAACACGCAGTATCTCATAAGTTTTTACAATCAGGTCATTGTGGGTCATCTGTCCGATCTTTATATGAAAATCCATATCCGCCTTGGCAAATTCCTGAAGGTTTCCGCTGACCGATTTCATATGTTCCACAATATCCTTTAACTCCGCAAGATCCTGTTTCGTAGCCCGTCTTGTGGCCAGCTTTGCCGCCTGGACTTCTATGATCTCACGGAATTCAAAAATCTGGCTGATGGCATTCTCACTGAGATACATGGTGGGAATGATACCGTTCATGCTGTCTCCCGGTTCAATCACCTTCACAAATGAGCCTTCCCCCAATCTCGTTTCGATCAAGCCAAGAACATTTAACTTCTGAAGGGCCTGGCGCACAGTTACGCGGCTGACGCAGAACATCTCTGCCAGCACATTTTCCGATGGGATCTTCTCCCCTTGTTTCCACTCTCCCTTTGACAAAAGCTCTGTCATCTGGTTAAATACTTCTTCACTCACATTCACTTTTTTAATTGGTTTTATGCTCATCCGTTTCACCTCAAATTAAATTTAGTCCGCCATATCCAACCATCCTATATGATGTTAGTTGTATGACACCTATCTATACAGAATCTTACAGGACATTTATTAATCTGTCAAACTAATTTATCTGCGGTGTTTTATGGCTGGTACGCATGTTCACGCGTATCAGCCATAAAAGCCTTATCACCGGTATTTCTTTGCGGTTTCGTAAATTGCCAGAATTCTTTCCGGTGATATATCTGACTGGATATTATGGGTAGGGGCAAATATAAATCCTCCCCCGGGCATAAATGTCTGAATCAGTCCATCCACATGTTTTTTCAGATCCTCAATGGATGCGTTCACAGCCTCAAACTGCATGTCCACGCCGCCGCCCCAGAACACAATCTGATCCCCGTATTTTTCCTTCAAAGATTTAGGGTCCATATTGTCTGCCGAAATCTGTACCGGGTTCAATATATCCACTCCTGATTCAATTAGATCAGGAATCAGAGGCTCAATGGCTCCGCAGCAGTGCAGGGCGATCTTCTGTTTGGGATAATTCTTTTTAATATGCTGAAACATTCTGGTATGGTAGGGTTTGATCATATTCCTGTAGACTTCCTGTGACATGATCAGAGATGACTGGGTTCCCAGATCATCACAAAATCTGACGATATCAATATACTCGTTACAGGTTGAAAGCACCCGGTCAATGTCCTGGATATGGAGGTTTGTCAGCTTATTCAGATAGTGATGCACCATCTCTTCATTGGTCATGATCTGTACCAGCCAGTCTTCAAAGCCAAATGCCTGCATTCCCGCTTCAAAGATCCGGCCGTAAATGGGGAACATCACCGCTTTATCCGTTTCCCGGTGCAGCCGTTCGCTCTCTTTTTGAAGATAGGACAACTCCCTGTCGCTGATTCCCTTCATCTCAATGCTGTCAATTTCCTCTATTTCCTCCATGCCTTTATATGGGAAATAGGTCTGGTCGAAATAATAGCCGTCTTTCGGCATCCTCGCAACGACATTCCCGTCATCGTCTCTGATTTCGTATCCTTTGGCGGTTTCATCCGGGCAGAATCCGCCGGGCACCAGGCATCTGGTTCCGTCGTGGAGTTCCCATTCTTTCCAGTCCTCCAGCGCCACGCCGAAATGAGGCGCATAGCGTTTTAACTGTATGATATCGCCTGCCATCCGGCCGATCATCCCATCCGACGGGTCGGCCATCATCAAAAACAATTCGTAAAGCTTAGGCAGTTCCCCTTTATCGATATCCAGATATTCCTGTAATTTGGCATAGGAAAATACGCTGATTCCGGTTGACGTTGAGGAGCCGAAATCAATCGCCAGCCCGTCCGGCTGCTGATGGTTGATTGTCTTTAGTACACGTTCTCTGGAAGTTTCACTGCTCACCTGATTTCCCCCTTATTTCACGTATTTTCTTGCAAAATGAACGGCGTTTTTGATTCCTTCCATCCCATTTCCGCTGGCCTCTTCTATGCAGACCCAGTTGTCAAATCCATGGGCGTTAAGTTTTTCGAAGATCCGGTCAAAATCAACCAGCCCTTCTCCCACTGCTGCCGGAGTCCATTTTCCCACTGTGGCCGTATCATTCAAATGTACAGTCCAGACTTTATCAATCACCTGATCCAGAAGTTTGATGGGATCGGCTCCGCAGGCCACCGCATTGGCCGTATCAAAATTAATCCCCACAGGCAGATCCTTCATCTTATCAAATACCGCCAAAAATGCCTCCTGCCGGAATGAAAAGTCGATTAAGGGCCATGCCCCCGGTTTGGAATGGTTTTCAAATACCATCTTTACGCCGTATTTTTCCGCCGTACTGATCATCTGTTCAAAACAGCCGGCGCAGACTTTCGCCCCCTCTTCAATATCCAGCCCCGGATGGTTCTGCCCTGCGGTGATCCTGACATATTGGAATCCCAAGTCTGAAATCAGGGCCAGATCACGTTTTAAGTAATCAATCTGCCGTTCCCGTTCCATGGCGTCAGGATTGGTGAAATCCGGATAGCAGCAGACCATAACAGGCTGAATCTGAATCCCCTTTAATTCCTCCTTAATCTTATTTAAGGTCGTGGGCGTATGGTTCGGGTAAAACAAGATGCTGGTATCAAATCCATCCGCCCCCAGCTCCTGCGCATATTCCGCCCAAGCGGCAACCGGCATCTCTCCTGAAGATAACTGCGAAAACAAAGAAACAGGCAAAACACTTAATTTCATAGATCTATTCTCCTTTTCATTTATTTTAACAATGCCGGTAAAAGCGTGCATACCTGCGGAACCAGCACTATCACCACCAATACAAATATCATTCCGATAAAAAATGGAATAAACGCCTTTATTACATCAGCAATCGATATCTCCGCAATACTGCATCCAATGAACAGGCAGACCCCCACCGGAGGCGTGAACAAGCCAATGGCCAGATTTACCACCATGATGATTCCAAAATGCAGAGGGCTTATGCCGATAGCCGTCACAATCGGAAGCAGAATGGGAGTAAATAATGTGACCGCCGGAGCCAGGTCCATCCACATTCCCACAAAAAGGAGCAGCAGATTAACTAAAAGTAAAATCACATATTTATTATTGGTCACAGACATCAGGGCCTTTGCGATCTGCATCGGAATCCCCTGGCTGGTAAAAAACCACCCCAGAGCAGTTGCGGCTGAAATCATAAGCGCCACAATGCCCATTGTCAAAGATGCCTTGTAGATCAGTTCCGGAAAATCCCTCCATCTCAATTCCTTATAATAATAGACCGCCAGCAGCGCCGTATAAGCGCATGCAATTCCCGCCGCCTCAGTGGGAGTGAAAAAGCCTGTGGTAATCCCGCCGATAATAATAACCACTGTCATAAGGGCAGGTATGCTTTTTAAACAGATCATCAGGCTCTTTTTCAGGGGATATTTCTCTTCAGCCGGATACTTTCTCTTCTTTGATATCACGGCGCTGATCCCGATTAAGACAACCCCTGTCAAAACACCTGGGACAATGCCTGCCATGAACAAATCCCCGATTGACACTCCGGCGGCAATCCCATAAAGCACCAGCGGTATGCTGGGAGGAATCATGATTCCAATGGTGGACGAGGTAGCCGTTACCGCAACGGTAAAATCTTTATCGTATCCTTTATTGATCATGGTCGGAATCAGGATTCCGCCAATGGAGGAACTGTCGGAAGAAGCAGTGCCCGTAATTCCCGCAAAGATCATGCTGGACACAACGTTTATGTATGCAAGCCCTCCGCTCATCCAGCCTACGAATACATTGGACAAATCAATCAAATCCTTGGTAACCCCTCCGATAGCCATGATGTGCCCGGCCAGCATGAACAGAGGGATTGCGATGAGGGTAAAGGAATCCAGCCCGTAAAACATCCTCTGTGCAACCACCATTACCGGAAGCCTGGCCGTCAGGATCACCCCCACCAGGGTCGATATGCAGAGCGCAAATGAAATAGGGACTTTTAACGCCATGAGCACAATCAGAATTATAAATGTATAAGCCGCTAACATCAGTACATTACTAACCATATCCTCTTCTCCCCGCTTACTTCTTCTGTATGATCAGTTTATCGATCAGAGTGACAATATTGAAAATCAGGATAAACGCAAAACCAACCGGAACCGATGCGTAAAAATATGACATCGATATTTTTAGAATCGGTGATTTCTGAGCCGCCACAATCTTCATAACCTGGATTCCCGTATAGAAAAGGACAGAGGATGTAGCCAGCACCAGAATGATTGAAAAATAATCCAGCAGCTTTTGTACCTTTTTGTTGAACTTTAAATAAATATAGTCAATGCACAGATGCTGGTTCTTCGCATAGGCCATGGCAGTTGAAAGCATTGCAAACCATACAAACAGCAGACGGCCGATTTCATCCGTCCAGGTGACCCGGATCGGGAGATACCGCGCCGCAATCTGCAGCAGGATGTCCAATACCAATGCTGAACCAATCACTTTGAGCAAAGAAGTCAGAATCACATCGATCACAAATTTTTCGACTTTCTCCAATGCATTCCCCTCCTGTTATTAACCTTCCTGGAACAATTTCAAAAGATCTTCCCCTACAATATCCTTGTACTCCTCATATAACGGCGCCAGGGCTGCCTGAACGTCGGATGTGTCTGTGATCTCATTAACCGTCATTCCGCCTTCGGCCACGAGTTTCTCTTCAAAATCGGCTTCCTTGCTGATCTCGATGTCGGTAGCCACTTTTCCGGCTTCCCTGCCAATCCTTAAAACCAGCTCCTGATATTCCGGTGTCAGGCTTTCAAACCAGGAATTGCTCACGATCAGTACATTGGGCGCGCAGAGATGGCCTGTTTTGGAAAGATATTTGGTAACTTCAAACTCTTTGCAGTTATAAATCTCCGCCACATTGTTCTCCGCCGCATCCACAACTCCGGTCTGCAATGCCAGATAACGTTCTGCGGTTGCAATGGGAGTAGCTTTTGCGTTCAGCAATTCCATGGCTGATATCATGGCGCTGCTCTCCATGGTTCTGATCTTTAAGCCTTTCCAGTCTTCCAAAGTGTTAATCGGCCCTTTGGCGCTGTAAACATGGCGGGGTGTTCTGCACATCCAGCCGATCACCCTGACATTCGCATTGTCGATCAGATCCTGGTTCAGTATCTCGCCGGCCTCCCCTTCCAGAAGGTCAAATACGGACTGGGCGCTGTTTGGAGCCACATAAGGCAGATCAAAAATGGCGAATTTGGGAGCTACCGTTGACAGGACTGCCGCCGTCGCCTCCGCGATCTGTATGCTCTGCATCTGCAGGCTGCCTATGTAATCACTGTGGGATCCCAGCTGTGAGTTCGGATGGACCTCACCTGTCACCGCCCCATTGGTGGCTTTTCCCAGCTCTTCCAACAGATAATCCTGGGCGCTGTCAAGGCTGTCCCCATCCTGGCCTGCATTGGCTATGATTAAATTCATAGGCTCATATTCCCCCCCGGCTGTGGTATCCGCTGCCGCCGTATCGGATTTTGCCGTCTCTGCCTGAGAAGCGCTGGTCTGCGCCGCGGTTGTAACTGTTTCCGTTTTGCTTTGGCACCCGGCCATGGATAACCCCATCATCAAACTCAATGTCATAGCCATAACTTTTTTCAACTTCATACCTTTTCTCCTTCTCTCACTTTTTGTTTGCAGTTTCCTGTTGACGAACACTTACTCTGAATGATATCAGTTGTTAGTTGTCATACAGCTTATTGGTCAAAAATAGCCTGAGTAATGACAGATGTCATACAAGTAAGCGTCCATCAAAACTAAAACTTTTACTTATGTTTCTTTTATATCATTATTCTGCACAAATGTCAACTCATTTTTCGACAAATATTCGTCACTTTTTCCTTTATTTTCCATATTTCCCCTTTTCCTAAAAAAGAGGGGCCTCCGCCCCTCTCAATACTGCTGTCAAATCTGCCCTGAACCTTGTTTTATCCACATATATTCATATGGTTCCAATAAAACGGTATCTTTTATCTTTCTGCCGCTAAGAAGATCCTCCCCTGCCACTCCGGTCCTGCACTCCACCTGCTGCCGGGATACATTGATAAGCGCCAGAATACGGCCCTCCCCTTCTCCCCGAAGCAGCGCAAAAACCCTATCATCCAGTTTCACCACCTCCTGTAAACGGTTGGGTGAAAATGCCTCTTCCCCCCTGCGCACCCGGAGCATTGCCTGAAACCCGGTAAGGACTCTGGCGCGGAGGGAGCCCGGATCGGACAATTCCTCTTTCAACTGATCCGCATCCAGTTTCTCACGGTTGATCCGCCGTTTAATCCCCGACTCTTCAAAATCCTTATAACAGTTTCTGGAGCCCAGCAGGCTGTGATAATATATGCCGGGCACACCCATGAGGGACAGAAGGACACACTGGGAACCAAGGAATTTACGGGCCATCATGCCGGTATCCGTTTCATCTCCGGCTATGGCGTCCAGATAATTGATGTTCAGCTCATATGGAACCATGTTTTTATCAGCCAGGGACCGGTATCCGATCTGGCCCCCTCTTTTTAACACTTCATCCACCATAAACCGGCGTTCTTCACCGCTCAGCAGGTCTTCCACCGGCCGCAGGCCGATGCCGTCATGGGATGCCAGGAAATTAAAATAAGTGGCTGTTTCGGTGACTGGCTGGATTCCCATGGCCCAATAGGTTAAATGGGCTGCATTTCCGCTCAGGTAAGCATAGAGAGTGAGGGGCGGAAGGGGAAACTGATAGACCATTCCGGCTTCATCATAACCGCTGCCAAAATAGCTGATGTTTTCTTCATGGGGCACATTGGTTTCCGTGATGATGGTACAGCCTTTGAAACAGGATTCTATCACACAACGCATCAGCTTAATCAGCTCGTGGGTCTGTGGCAGATGCATGCATGTGGTTCCCTGTTCTTTCCACGCAAAACCAATGGCGTCGAAACGGAGGAACCTGGCTCCTTTTGAAGCATAAAAGAGAAGGACGTCCAGAACTTCCAAAAGCACCTGAGGTGATTTATAATTGAGATCAATCTGATCTTCGCTGAAGGTGGTCCAAAGATATTTTATGCCCATAGAAGTCTCAAATCTTGTGAGCAGCGGCAGAGTGCGGGGCCGTATGACTTGACTGTAATCCCCATCCGGGTCGGATTCTATGAAAAAGTCCCTGTACCCTTCATCGCCGGATGCGTATTTTTTATAATAACTGCTGGAAGCGGACACATGATTGATGACCGCATCAAACATCAGGTCATAACGTCCGCCCAACCGCTCCACATCCTCCCAGCCGCCCAGTTCCGGATTAATCTGCCTGAAATCCACCACGGAAAAACCGTCATCCGAGGTATAGGGAAACATGGGGAGCAGATGGACCGCGCTCACGGTTCCCCTTAATTCCTGATCCAAAAATTCCCGCAGGGTGTGAAGCGGAGCCTCTCCCTTTCTTTTGATCCCATCTCCATAAGTGATCAGCATCACATCCGTCTGATCCACCTGGGGATAGGAAGCATTTGCTTTATTTTTCCAAAACTCCATCAGTGAACCGATTTGCTTTTCCAGAATCTCATAACAATCCGGATATAAATACTGTAAATGATCTTTTATTGTCCCCATATCTGTCTCCTGTCAAAAAGTGACTTATAATCTGCCTGCATCAAAAGCCCTGTATGTTCCAGAACAAGGTCTGCTCCTCGAAGCGATTCTTTTTTTCCTATCCCGATGCAATGCATCCCGCCCTTTACCGCTGCCTCCACTCCGGCCGCGGCATCTTCTATCACAATGCAGTCAGCGGGTTCTACCCCCAGCTCCATTGCCGCTGTTAAAAACACCTCCGGGTCCGGTTTTGCCCTGGTTATGGAACAGCCGTCCACCACCACGTCAAACAAATCACGGATTCCCAGATTTTTAAGAATCCTGTCTCCGCTTCTGCTGGCTGATCCCAAGGCAGTTTTGTACCCTTCCCCTTTAATCTTGTCCAGGAATTCCGTGATCCCCGGAAGAATATGGCGGCTGTCCAGATTTTGTATGTAACCCAGATAAATCCTGTTTTTCCGGTCTGCCAGGGATCGTTTATCACCTTCTTTCAGACCAGTGATTTTCCCGGCTTCCAGCACGATTTCCAGCGACGCCATGCGGCTTATGCCTTTCAGCTTCTCCCCTTCCCATTCCGGGAACTCGAATCCCAGAGACCGGCCCAGTTCCCGCCACGCCTGGTAATGATATATGGCTGTATCTGTCACCACTCCGTCCAAATCAAATATAAATGCCTGTTTCATCCCTGTCTCCCGCAGTAATTTCTGCTCCATCTTTCGTCACCCTGATCCGTTTTCTCACCCCATGATCCATAACAGAACATTCTATAGATTTCCAATGTTCCGGGAGGTGGGCACAGGCGTTTACGCCTGTATCCGAAGAGCGCAGGCCCGCAAACCCTCTGAGGACGCAGTTTAGAATTCCGCCCAGGGATGCGGCATGGATGCCGTCGGCTGAATCTTTATAACCTTCACGCAGATCGATTTCCATCGCCTTTTCAAAGAACCCTGCCGCCAAATCCAGCTCCCCGGCCAAAGCCTCCGCTTCCGCGTGGGCACATTGGCTCAGAGAAGAATCATGGGTAGTCAGGGCTTCATAAAATTCCACATTCTTCTTTATGGTTTCACTGTCAAAATAATCAGGCAGCAGTTCCAACAGCATCACCACATCAGCCTGTTTCAGCACCTGCATGTCCACCACCTGGCTTCTGCTGTAATCTTTCAAAATCAACTGGCGGACGTCCCCCTCCCTGTATATCTGGATATCGGGAAGTTTCTTCTTGCTGAGAAACGTATCGTCCTGAGGGATGATATGATCCTCATTGGGTCCCGGCAGGTAGATGTGTTTCAGGAAATTGTCAAACGCCGTCTCCCATCCCTGCTTTCTGCAGGCATCGGCCCGGCCGCTGTTCCAGGTTTCCAATACCTGACGGGCTGCTTTCACATTCTCATATGCCATATAATTGGTATAGGCATTGTTGTCCACATGTTCCGTATATTCATCAGGGCCGATCACGTCTCTGATTTCCATACGGTTTCTGTTCTCATTCCACAGGGCCCGGCTGCACCAGAACATGGCGGTTTCCAATATCATTTCATATCCATAGTCCTCCATGAACCCCTTATCCCCTGTCATACGGAAATATTCCAAAAGTCCATAGATGATATCAGCCGTCACATGATGCTCTTTGATTCCTGACCATACCTTTGCGGCTTTTCCGGTATGAATATCCATGGCCGCGTAAAGCGGCGTTTCTTCCAATCCGGTCACCGCTGTTTCCCATGGATACATGGCGCCCAAATATCCGTATTCCCGGGCTTTCTCCCGGGCTCCCGTCAGCCCCTTATACCGGTAAAGCAGCAGGTTTCTGGTCACCTCAGGAAACATCATGGTAAAAAACGGCATGATATAGATTTCCGTATCCCAGAACACATGGCCTTTATAACCTTCTCCGGTCAGGCCTTTGGCTGCCACGCTGTAGTCACAGCTTTCCCACGGCGCCATTCCCGCCAGGTGATATTCCGCGAATTCCACAGCCGCCCGCTCTTCTTTAGAAGCTCCCCCGATCTTTATAGACGCCATATCCCAGAACCGGTCAAAGCTCTCCCTGTGACGCTGATACAGTTCTTCATATCCTGCCGACGACGCCTCATTCAATACATGAGCCAAATCCCGCCCGGCGCCGGATGTGTCAAACAGCGTATATTTGCAGATGGTACACGTCTCCCCCGGCTCCAGCTTTCCTTTAAAATCCTGCCAGACGCTTCGCCGTTCCAGATGAAAGGACACAGCCTGATTTTTGCCTTTCTGCGTACACCGGGACATCACAGAAAGAATCTGCCCGTCCTCACAGCCGCATTCCATAAACATCCTGCTGTTTTCAAATACCCTGGCCTCCACCCTGTCAAAATGGGAAACCCCACTGTTGACAGCCTGTCCGTTAATCCCTGTGGACAGCTCCAGAATCCCGCCTTTTTCACAAGAGATGGAGAACTGATGGCAGAACAGGTTTTTGTTTTGCATCGAGGCGAACCGTTTAGAGCGGATGCAGATTTTTCCCGCATCTTGATTGGAATCCATGCTGCACTCAATTCTGCTCTCCAATTCCCCATAGCGTGTATGCAGAGAGCGTTCATAGGAAATGAGCCTGCTGGTGTCCAAATACAGGCTTTTTCCATTCAACCTGATTCGAAACTCCGTCACATCAGGACAATTTACCAGTTCCGTCACCTCGTGGGCGCCGGCCCTGTGGTAAAGCCCTCCTATAAAAGTTCCTCTGGATTCCTCCAGCTGCTTTGTCTCAAAGGAAGCTCTTACGCCCAGATACCCATTGCACTGGGCAAACACAGATTCTGTCTTCCTGTTATAATCGGGATTCCGTTCCGGTTCGCAGAAACGGAATCCGTCCTTTCCCTCTTCAATCCTGTAATATATCATAAGCCCTTGTTCCTGTAGAATACTGGTTCGCCGGTTTTTGCCGAACGGTAAAGCCCGTTAATCAGCTTCTGCACATACACGGCCTGCTCCGGCTTTACCAAAACCTCCGCTCTGCCCATACAGCTTTCCACAAAATTCCTGATGCAGTCATAATGCCAGTCCCTTGATTCCTCAAAGGGATAAACCGTGTTGAACTGCCTTCCGCCCTCATCTCCATAGAGTTCTGCCGGAAAGACACTGAGCCCTTTTTTATCACCGTACAGACATACATTGCGTTCTTCTTTTTCAGCCATGTGAAGGGCAAAGGAGGTTTTTACCTGGAGGCAGCTTCCGTCTGTAAACTTAATGAATCCGAACAATCCGTCCTCCACGCTGAATTTTGTGCCGTCCCATCCGCCCATAAATCCTGTGCCGCCCTGTTTTCCAATTCTGTCCGATGAGGCGGCGCAGACGTAGTCAACCGGGGGGTAATCCATAAGATAAGCGGCCAGATCCAGCATGTGGGCTCCGATATCGATCAACGGGCCTCCGCCCTGCATCTTACTGCTGATGAAATTTCCCCATCCGGGTATCCCCCGTCTCCGCGTCCAGATCACTTCACCGGCATAAATCGACCCCAGCTCCCCATTTACAATCTTATCCTTTAGAAATGCCACTCTCCCTGCATGCCGGAAATGAAATCCGAATGTCAAAATCTTTCTGCACCGTTTAGCCGTATCCCGCATCAGTTCCGCCTCTTCTGGTGTGAGGGCCGGCGGTTTTTCGCACAGCACATGACATCCGTGCTCCAGACAGAGACAGGTCAGCTCACAATGGAACTTATTGGGCACACAGATGCTCACCGCGTCAGGGTGTACGGCTTTCAGCATTTCAAGGGGATCATCGTACCATACGGGAATGCCGAATTTCTCCGCCGCATTTTGAGCCGCTTTAAGATTTACATCACAGACAGCCGTCACCTCCACTCCTTCCATACTCTGGTAATGATTGATATGGGAAGTTTGGGCCACCTGACCGGCTCCGATCACCGCTACATTTAGTTTGTCCATGGTATCACTCCTGATCTTTTATAGGAACTGCTTCATATATGCCACAGAATCCGCGTAAGCTCTCAGCGGATCTTCCCCGCGGATTCTCCCCTCGTTAACAACCGCGCCGTCATAACCGATCTTTTTTAAAGTTTCCATATGGCGCTTGAAATCGATGCTGCCGCTTCCCGGCTGATACCTGTGGTTTTCCGCAATATGGATATGACCGATGTAGTCCTTGTATTGTAAAAGAGTTTCTGATATATCATCCTCTTCAATGGCCATATGATAGAAATCGCAGGTGATCTTCACCATGGAGAATTTCCCTTCATCGATGATGGACGCCGCATCGGCGGTTGTATTCAGCATATGGTCCTGATAGCGGTTTAAAGGTTCCAGATAGATGTAAATCCCGCATTCCTGGGCGGTTTCTTCCAACTGCCTCAGGGAATCCAGAATTGCCTTTCTGTCTCCTTCTTTGCTTCTTGGAGACACCATGGGCGGAAGCCGGTATGTAAACATGCCCCAGGCCGCCGGAACCACCACGCCGGTTCCTCCAACCTCTTTTAACCGGCGGATGATCACTTTCAGGTCTTCAATTCCGTTCAGCCTTTTTTCTTCAATAAAATCGCCGATCCAGCCGCGGTAACCGCCGCAGGCGCTGGAAACCGGCAGGCCGGATGCCTGGATGGCCCGGTTAATTTCATCAGGCTGCTCCATCAGCGCCCTGCCGTCTATTTCAAAGCATTGGAATCCCATCTCTTTTACAAATTTGAACTTTTCCGTCAGGTTCTTAGGGAAAAAGTCTCTGTCCTGAGTGCCTAATAACATGATGTATTTCCTCCTGTCCCTCTAAAATTAATTCCCAATTTGATACTCTCTTCCGGATGCTGGTCAACGTAATGGCAGAAACCTTCCGCGCTTTCTTCAAAAGGAATGACCGGATCGATCAAATCTTCACAATCCAAATATCCGTTCATCAACATTTCCCACACCACATCCTCAATCCGGTGCCTGTCCCAACGGGGATATTCAGGGTTGGGTTCACTGCATGCTCTGGAAAATACAATTTTTCCATAGTTATAATGGGCCTCCTGCCCCAGCCATAAGCCTTCCGGAAACGGCTTCGGAAACGCCACATAGGCTATGGTTCCGCCATAGGCCAGCCCTTTTAAAGCGGACTGCAGCGCATGGACGCTGCCGCTTGTCTCTATAATCACATCCGCCCCTTTTTTCCCGGTCACTCGTTTGATTTCCATTCCGGCATCGCAGGAGATGGAATCAAAGGTATGGTGCGCCCCATATTTTTTCGCGATCACCCTTCTCTTTTCAATAGGATCAATCCCGATCACCACAGAAGCGCCGATTTTCACAGCCAGCTGTAATGCGATCAAGCCAATGGCTCCCAGGCCGATTACCACCACCCGGTCCCCAGGCCGCACATTCCCGTCACGGATACCGCTCAGCGCAAACTGGGCAGGGTCATAACAAACGGCATTTTTAGCCGATGCGTCCGCGCTCATTTTGCGCAGCTTATAATTGTCCACCCCACTCACAATCTGGGTTTCCTTGATTGGGCCGTAAGAGCATACCCGGTCGCCCACTTCGTAATCTGTGACATCCTCTCCCTTTTCCACAATCGTTCCCACAAACATATTGCCCAGGGGCAGGTCGCCAAATTCGATCCCCCGTGGTTCTTCGGATGTCCGTTCCGTAAATACCCGCCACTCCTCATCAAATTTTCCATTGATAAACGGCGTGGTTCCTCTGAAATCCGCCAGCTCTGTGCCGTGTTTGGGAGACGCGAATTCCACGTTTACCTTAACTTCTCTGCTGGTTATACAGCGGTCTTCATATTCTTTCAATGCAGCTGATCTCGGAGCCGCAGCCACTAATTTTTTCATTTTCCACTCCTGCCTTTTCCTATTTTATAAGATCCTTTTCATACATCTCTTTCAGTTTTTCCGCCTGCCCGTTCCTGGATGTGTCCTCCAGCCGTTTCAAAAATCCCTCCAACTGTCCATGTACATGGTAAGGGCCGCCCTCTTTCATAACTGTCCACAAAGGGTCCGTCTGATACAGAGATTTTTTCATCATCTCATCCTGCCATTTGAGCAAAAGCCCTGCCCCTTTTTCACATAACCAGGGATATTGATCCGCCAGATTGATGGTTTCATGGGGATCCGCCTCAACATCGAAGAGCATTTCTTCATCAAACAGGTGGTATCCGCCATGATAGGTACGGATATATAAATATTTGTCAAACCGGACGCTTCTCTGGCACACATGGGCGCATTGGCTGATCACCAGGCTGTTTTTCCCATAACCGTCTCCGGTGAGCACTGTTTTTGCAAAGCTTTTTCCATCGTAATGGTCTTTTGGAAGTTCCATATGCTTAAAGATCGGCTCCCTGCCTTCTATTTGCAGAAGCTCCCTCAGAGTTGGAAGCAAATCAATGTTGCTGCGCAGCTCATGATCCCCAGCCCCCTTTAAGCCTCCGGGCCATTTGATAATCAGGGGAATCCTGCCGGTAGCCCTGTCCGCTGTGGCATGTTCCCCGTAAATCCCCAGTTCTCCCAGATTTTCTCCATGATCGGAAGTGATGATAACCGCCAGATCTTCCCCGTAAATGCCCATATGTTTCAACGTGTTCAAAATCTGCCCCACATGCTGGTCTGCATAACGGACGCCGCAGTCATACTGGTCGATAAAATTCTTCACATCCGCCCTGTTTTCCAGCCTTCCCGGATATCTGGGATAATGAGGGTCTGGAATATCGTTCCACATGTAAATTTCATTGGCCCCGTGAGGGCCTGCGTGCTTCAAATGTTCTTCAAATATCTCCTGGCCGATCCATTTATCCGGCAGCTCTTCATTCTCAAAAGGATTTCCAAACTCCTTTGGCGCCCGGTAGGGCCCATGGGGATCCCAATAGTGGACATGCATGAACCAGTTTTCCTGCTGCCCATTATGCTTCAGCCACTCAAGGACAAGGGGAGTCACCGCCTCCGCCGATTCATGCCCAACGCCTCCGCAGTTATGCCATTCATTTAAACCGGCATTGAACCACCATGCCGTATGGCGTTCCGGAAATGAACTGAAGGAAACCGTGTGAAAACCGGCCAGCCGCATCTGGGTGAACAGGCTTCCCATGCTCCGCGCATCCCGGAATTCCCGTATTTCCCCCATAGGGCGCATATCCGCGGCCGTACCGCCATGTCCCACCACTCCGGTACGGATTCCACACTGGCCGGTGACAAGCGCCGACCTGGACGGCAGGCAGGGGGCGTCTGAACAGTAATATTCTTCAAACCGGACCCCCTCCCGGGCCACGGAATCAATATTGGGAGAGGTATTCCTCCTGTAGCCATAACATCCCAGATGATCCGGCCTCAGCGTATCGATATCCAATAATAGCACTCTCATCTAACCTTTGACACCTCCTTCTAACCTTCCGCCTGAGATAAAACGCTCCACACAGGCAAAAATAATCACCACCGGGATAGCCGTCAGCAGAGAAGCCACCATCATCCGTCCCCAGACATAATCCTGTGAACTGAACAAATTCCGCATTCCGATAATCAGCGTCTGCTTTTCCATGGATGAAATGAATGTGTTGGCAAACAAAAAGTTATTCCATGCCTGCATAAATACATAGGCAAATACGGACATAATGGCCGGAACCGACAGCGGCACCACCACTTTAAAAATTACCTGAACCCGGTTCAGCCCGTCAATCAGCGCCGCTTCCTCTATGGAATCCGGCAGCGTCTGAAAATAAGAGGTCAGCATGGACAATCCGGCCGGCATACTGGAGACCAGACAAGCTAAAATCACCGCGAACCGGTTATCGATCAAACCAATTGAGTTCATGATGCGAAACAGCGGTACAATCAGCAAAATTCCTGAAAACATGTACACTACCAGGGTAGAATTATGGATGACCCGCTTTCCAAAAAACTCAAGGCGCGCCAGGCTGTAAGCGCCCAGGCAGCAGACCAGTACGGACAGCACGGCCGTTGTAAAAGAGACAAAAAAGCTGTTCCAAAAATACCGGAAAAAGGGGAAAATCATGGGATCCACAATATCCCTGAAATGTTTCAGCGTGATCTCTTTCGGCCATAGTTCCGGCGGATAGGCAACCGAGGCTGCGTCGGTTTTCAATGCTGTGGTGAGCATGATAAAAAATGGAAACAGGCTTACGAGCAAAATTAAAATAACGAAAAAATTCAGAAAACCATTTATGATTTTTTTACGCCGCATTCCGTCTGAACACCACCTTCCTCATCAAAAATACCAATGTCATAACAATTACAAACAACACTACCGTTATAGCGGCTGCTGAGCCAAAATCATTTGCCGCGAACGAAGTTTTATACAAATAGATTCCGATCACAGGCAGCTGCTGTGTCAAAAGGTAGATATCGTCAAACTTATAGAAATTCCATATCATACGGAGGGTTGCCACGGATGAAACCACTGGCAGGATTTCCGGCAGGGTGATATAACGGAATTTCCCCCAGGCTCCGGCCCCGTCAATTTCCGCCGCTTCATACATGGAAGTATCCACTGCCTGAAGCGCCGCCAGTATCATCATAAAGGCATATGGGAACAGCCGCCAGGTATCAAATACCACCACAGAAGCGAAGGCGAACCAGATATTGTCAAACCATGCCGGCGCAGTCTCCAGAAGATGCAGGACGTCAATCAGAATATAATTGACAACTCCATACATGGCGTTGAACATGTATTTCCAAACATATACCAGGGATATCATGGGCGTAACATAGGATAACAGGATCAGCGACCTGGCAATTCCCCTGCCGGGGAACTGCCTGTTAAACAAAATTGCCACGCCTAAACCAATGCCAGTAGACAAGGTAACGCTGACAGCTACAAAAAGGACGGTTGTTATCAGCACTTTATAAAATTCCTTGTCCGTGAGCAGCCGCATATAATTATCCAGCCCTACAAAAACATCCGGCTTTTTGGGATTTAAAGCCACATCAAAAAAACTCAGCCGTATATTGTACAAAATAGGATATAAAATAACCAGCGCAATCAGCAAAACCACCGGCAGGATCAGCACAAATCCCAGGATACTGTCCTTCTGCCCCATTGTTAACGGCTTTCTCTCGTTCCATCTTCTCATCATTCACAGCACCTTCTGCCCTTTATTCCATACCATTATCTGTTCACGATTTTTTCCATATCAGCCTGAGCCTTGTCCATCGCCTCATCCAAGTCCTGACCCTGCACCAGGATCTGGTTGATCGTTTTTCCTATAATCATCGCATTGATAATGGAACCGGCCGAAGGATTGGTCACTCCGTTTTGTGTGCCGAATACTTTCAGGCTGTCAAAAGCCGCCGGCACCTTTTTTGCCTCCTCACCATACGCTTTTAAAACATCCGCAGATGTATATTCAGGATTTTCCGCCACTGATTTCAGAACCGGATTCGGTCCTCCCGGAGCGATATGCAGCAGTTTAATGTTCATGTCATCGTTCAGAAGCCAGGTGATGAATTTTTTAGCCGCCTCCGTCTCCTGGGGCGTAATCGTATTGGAAATCGTATAAGTGCTTGGGGAACCGAATACGGCCCCATTTTTATTCTTAGGAACGCAGTAGCCGATTTTATCAGCCATTCCGGCCCGGTATAAAGGTCCCATGATGTAAGAGGAGAAGGTGCACATGGCTGTATTTCCTCCCACCATGGCATCACGGATCTGTGTTACTCCATTGGATCCCGGAAGCGTGTACTGGTACAGGTCTTTATAAAACGCCATGGCCTCTTTCATCTCCGGAGAATTAAACTGCGGTTTTCCATCAGCATCAAATAATTCCGCTCCGTTGGAACCGGCAATCATCTGGAAATTCTGCTGTGATACCGCCGATTCCTCCGTTCCAAACAAAATGCCGTACATCTTGCCCGCCGGATCATGAAATGCCTTGGCTGCTGTCAGTATATCTTCCCATGTTTCAGGGGCCTTCAGCCCTTTTTCCTCAAACAAGTCTTTTCTGTACCAGATTCCTGAAACCCAGGCGGTAATGGGAACGCCGATCATCCCCTCCCCGTCGGTGGAATTAAGCATCTGTAAAATCTGGTCATAGAATTTATCCCGCCCGAATTCCTCCACCACTTCTTTATTGGCAGCGGTATTAATCATCTCTTCTTCATCCAGCATCTGCATCAGGGAAGCGGAGGAGGCCACCAAAGCCGGCATCTCTCCGCCGGAAATCAGGGTTTTAACTTTCGTTTCAAAACCGTCTTCCGATACGGGAAGCTGCTTCACCGTAATATCCGGGTTCTCTGCCATAAATGCGTCAATAATCTCCTGAAGAGCCTTGATACGGTCCTCCTCAGCCTCATCATGCATCAGTTCTATGGTGACTGTCTCCTCTGCACCGGCGGTTTCTGCCGCTTCCGATTTGCTTCCTGTCTCAGAAGGCGCCGCCCCCTGGGCGCATCCTGTCAATAGAGCCCCTGCTAAAACAAGCGATAATCCTCTGCTCACTAATTTTTTCTTCATCCCATCTTCTCCTTTTCTTCTTTACCAGTTTGTCCTGCAGCTTGTTAAAATAATCTTGTTTCTATGGTTATGACAACGTTGTCATTAACGCGCTACGTTGATTTCCGTTCCATAATCCTGGATGGAAATTTAAATACCTTCTGCCGCCCCTCTTTTCGTCCTTCCGTGATTTCACCCACCACAAAATCCATGCAGCACCGGGCCAGCGTCTTAAAATCCTGCTCCACCGTGGATATGGGGGGGCTGAGAAACTCTCCCAATGGAATATTGTCGATCCCAAGCACCGCTATGTCTTCCGGTATTCTGTATCCATGTTCATAAATCCCACGGTATACGCCAACTGCCCTCTCATCTCCGGAAACAAAAAATACGCGGATATCACATTCTTTCAGAACTTGTACAGCTTTTTGATACGCTTTTTCTACGGTATCAACTCCTGTAAATATATAGTACTTTGCCTGTTTCTCCTTCATGGCTGTTTCAAATCCAAGGATACGAAGCTGTGTGGACCGGAATCTCTCCTCTCCAATAAATAACGCAATTCTGTCATATCCTTTTTCAGTGAGGTAAACCGCCCCCTGATATCCGATATCAAAGTTATCCAGGCTGACCGAAGGGATTTCCGGATCTTCCGATTCCCCGAATACCACAAAGGGGACATGATGTTTTTCAAAATACTCTACCCTGGGATCATTTAACGTATTTTCCAACAGGATGGCCCCGTCGGCAATGCCGCTGGCAATCAGATAAAACCCGTCGGTTTCATCTTTTTCAAACCGTTCGCTGTTGGAGGGAGACAAAATCATCTTCATGGAACATTCTTTTGCGTAGGAAAATAAATACTTCAGCATTAAACTGTGCCAGGTGCTCAAATGTTCTTCTTTATGACGGTCGGCAAAAACTACGATGATATTGGTGCGGTTTTCCTTCAGGCCTTTTGCGAGAATATTGATCTGATACCCCTGTTCCTTTATCGCGAGATAAACTTTTTCCCTGGTTTCTTCACTGACCATTGGGCTGTTATTAATCACTCTGGATACCGTTTTCATAGAGACGCCGCAGGATTCTGCTATATCGACGATCGTTGTTTTTCTCATCATCATCCTCTTGTGTTTTTTTGTTTTGTCCTACGTTGTCATAATAGAATATTTTATAATATATGTCAATGATTTTCTGTAAATTCTTTTGTTTTAGTCATTTTGCATAATATCAGGATTACGAATTTATTAAAATTGCCCTTTATCTGTTTTGGTGGATTCCCTCTCAACTACAGAAGAAGGCAGAAAAATCTGTTTTCTGTCCCATGGGCTTCCCTCCTGGCTGCTGGAAAGCAGCTCCTGCAAAAGGGAAATACACTGCTCTGCCAGATTATCGAAATCCTGTTTCAGCGATGAAAGCGACGGATAGATCTGATCATTGATCGGAAGGCTGTTTGTGGCAAAAACCGCCGTATCTTCCGGAATCCTTTTATGGCACTCCGCCGCAGCCCGGTATACTCCCAGAAAACAGTCGCCGTTTACAAAAATACAATCCGCCCTGTCTGCTTCCAGCAGCTCCTTCGCTCTCTCACAGGCAATTTGAGGCGTGTTGACCCCATAGATTACGGTTCCCTTTGGAACCGCGTCCAAAAAACCTTTCACCCGCAGCTCTGTTGAGTAATACCCTTTTTCAGCCGCGAAATAATAGATATTTTTATACTCTTTCTCCTTTAAATACGTTCCGCCCATATGTCCCAGATTGTAGTTATCCAGGCTGACCGCGGGAATCCCCTCTTCTTTTGGCTGGCCCAACAGCACATATGGCGTGTTGGTTCTCTCAAGATACCCCAGTCTCTGGTCATTCTCCACATACTCGAAAAGGATAGCCCCGTCGGCTATGCCGCTTGACAGCAGATAAAAACCGTCGGTTTCATCCCCTTTATATCCCTGGCTGTCAGAAGGGGATACGATTACTTTCAGGCCAATGCCGTTGGCATACCGGAAAAGATGCTTTAACATATTGCTGCGCCAGGCATTCATATACTCCCCGTTGTTTTTATCCAGAAAAATGATGATGATATTGGTCCGGTTCTGTTTTAACCCCTTCGCGAGAAGGTTAATCTGAAACCCGCACTGATCCATGTAATCCCTTACAAGCTTCAGCGTCTTAGGGCTGACCTGCTCCGGATGGTTAATCACTCTGGATACCGTTTTTAAGGATACCCCGCATTTCTCTGCAATCTGCATCATATTCGCTTTTTCCAATGTGATAGATCCCCCTGTCTGTTTTGTCTTACGTTATCATTTTAATGCCCGCACCTGTGTTTGTCAATTATGTTAATCTAATGGCAGTATTCTACTACCAGTGCTCGTAAAACTATGATATACTAAAATAAAAGCCGGGAGAGGGTGTATAATATGAGAAAATCATTAATTTTATTAACTGCAGCATCAATAAGCATGGCTGCTTCCTTTTCCTCATTTGCGGGGGAGTGGAAACAGGATGAAACCGGATGGTGGTATGATAATGGGGATTCTACATATGCCAAAGATGGATGGAATTGGATATGATGGTGAGCCTGTTGATCCTGATTCATTAATGACTGAACTGATTATGAGTTAAAAAATACCATAGCTTCATTATCGTGGCTATGCTAGCAGGCTCCCGCCAAGTTTTTTTTGACATTGACACATATGCTGAGTTACAAATAATGGGGTACTCTTCCCTGTATCAAAAAAACTTGGATTTTAAATAATATGGCACGCTAATACTAAGGAGGATCTTATGAAAAAGCATTTTATTATTTTATCTTTACTTGTTTTATCTTTAACCGCATGCAGTAATGGAGTGTCACAAAGTGATTATGACAGCCTGAAGGCAGACTACGAAAATCTAAAGGGCAAATATGAAGAGGCTTTGGAAAAACTCGAGGATAACAGTTCGAAGTCTTCTGGTAAATCAAGTAAGTTATTAAATAAAGTTTCAGATTTTACAGATTCGAAAATTAAAGGAACTACAGTTGCTGAGGCACAGATTGGTACAAATAAATTACTGTACATAACCACCACATCGGATTCCGAGGATGTATCTGACCGGGTAGGTGAATTATTACTAAAAGACTGGTTTGATTATGACTATGTATTGTGGACACGTTGCAACAATTATGATCCAATATTTACTGTCCGGTATGAAAAAGATACTAATGCTTTACTTTCTCATTTTTGGATTAGCGATACAGAATCATCTTCTTCATCCTCATCAACCAAAAAATCCACTGGAAATAAAGCCTCCTCTAACAATATATCATTGGGAAAAAAGAATGCATTAAATTCTGCTCTTTCTTATTTAAACGTTCTTTCTTTTTCCTACAGCGGATTGATCGAGCAGTTGGAGTATGAGGGATATTCCATAGAAGAAGCAACTTATGCAGCAGATAATTGCGGTGCAGATTGGAATGCGCAGGCTGCCAAGAAAGCACAAGAATATATTAGCGTTTTATCATTCTCACGTTCAGGCTTGATTGAGCAGCTTGAATATGATGGTTTTACTAATGCACAGGCAGAATATGGTGCAGCAGCTGTAGGATATTAATTTTTTATAGATAATACAGAAAAAGCCGTCCCTGGCGCAAACCAGGAACGGCTTTCCTATGGATGTAACCAACCTCTGACAGCAGCAGAAAGAGAATTTATCCTGCGTCCGCCTCTCCAATGGTCAGCAAATACCGCCCAATCTCATAACTCAGCCGCAAAGCCGTGGGCAGCACCTCATCCGGCAGCCGGTTGGCAAAATTATGGGCTTCAAAGGAAAAATCCCCCTGATACCCGATCTCCTTCAGCGTCTTCATGATGATCTCCCATTTCATATCGCCAAAGTAAGGCATGATATGCATCAGGGACGCGTCCGTGCTGCTGTGGGTATCCGACACATGGGTTGCCATCAGCCGCCTTCCGATGTGCAGGAGGGCTTCTCTCTGATCCTGTTTCATGATCTCCCCGTGTTCGAAATCCCAGCATATGCCGATTTCCGGCGTATGTAAAGCGTCGATCAGATCCACCAGCTCCTCGGGGCTGGAACAGTATTTCCTTATGGGAGCCATGGAATAATCACACATGTTCTCAATAGCCAGTTTGATTCCAAACCGCCCTGCGTCCTCTATGAGCCTGGAAAAGTACTCATAATTGGCCCGCCGGGAATTGCCCACAAGGCAGGCCGTCTCCCTGACCGTCTCCGGGTGGGTGACGCACACCTCAGCCCCCAAAACCGCGCAGCACTCAATGGAACGGAGCACCAGCTCCTGCTGATACCTCTTCTCTTCTTCCGATAATCCGGACGATAAAAAGTCGTAAAAATGAGCGTGGCACTGCCCGAAGGACACCCCGAGCCGTCTCATCTCCATGGCCGTATCCTCGATCCAGTCCCTCCATCCTTCCGTCAGAAAGGGCGAGCCCGGAAGAACCCAGTCGTAAAAGCACATGTCAAATCGGTCAAATCCCGCTTCTTTTGCCATGCTAAGCGTTTCCTTCAGCGGCACCGTCCGGCCGCCCGGCCGGGAAAACAGTATATTCGTTGATGTCGATAATCTCATAAAATTCCTCCATGCCGGAGCGTTTTTCATTCTTACTTCTCTGGCCTAATTTTCTCATTTCCCATCACACGGCGGGCCAGAAGTTCTGTCAGCATTTCAAAATCAAAGCTGTAAGCCGCATAAAGGTCTGAAGCATTATTAAAATTCCCCACATTGTCAAACAGCGTCATCCCTGTGGTCAGCTCTCCCGCTGTCTCCACCGCCGCCTTTCCCCTGACAAACCGGGCAATCTCAGGCTTAACGGCACAGGCCACCGCCATGGCGTCCACGAAAAGTCCAGACGGTTCCAGGCCCCTGGTGGCCAGGAAACGCTTGGCATCGGTCAGGAACCCGTAAGGCATGGTTCCCGGTGTCCCGGAATTCACCAGCTTCTCATGGATTTCGTTGGTCAGCTGCCCTGTCACATCCACTCCCATGGCCCAGACGGGGATGCCGGATTCCATCACAATCTTAGCCGCCTCCGGGTCCACGCACACATTCCATTCTTTTCTGGCGTTGTACCAGCCCTCTTTCCGGCTGACGCCGTAGGAACCGTTGATGGTAACGATGGAGGCCAGGTTTTTCGTGAAATCAGGATCTTTTTCAATGGCAAGGGCCAGGTTGGTCATGGGCGCCGTGGAAATGACTGTCAATTCTCCCGGATACTGCTTTGCGGTTTCTATCATCAGATCCACACCATTTTTATCACAGCAGGGCGTGCCCTTATATGGGAGAAATGTCTCCGCCATTCCATCCCGGCCGGAATAGATATCGTCCAGGCACAGGGTGCGTTTCAACGGTTTATCCGCGCCTTTGGCAACTGGTATATCCGTTCTTCCATAGTGTTCCATCACCTTCATGGCATTTTCCCCGCAGCGGTCCACATCCCGGTTTCCCGCCACCACCGTGACCCCATGGACGGTCAGTTCTTCTGAATTTAACGCCAGCATCAGAGCCAGGGCGTCATCCGCTCCCGGATCGCAGTCTATTATTACGTGTTTTTTCTCCATATAACCGGTCCTTTCACATCCATAGTCTCATTATAATTTCTTACATAAACAATCTTTTGTATCAAGATTTTATTATCTCCTTTTGTTTATAAACCTCATCCGCTTACCATATTATTCTATCTGTCAGTCCAGCGGATTCGCCCTATAATAATCGTTTATCGCCGCGTTACAATCCTCAACAATGGTTTTCAAAGTCTCTTCCTTCGACATTTCCCCTTTTGCAAACAAAATCAGCGCCTCTTTCACCACAGTTTTGATCTCCCCTGCATTGGGATAATAAGGTTCCTGGAGTTTGGGGCTGGAATGTTGGATCTGGGCAATGGCTGTTCCCAGCTCCGGTTCATTTTTCAAAAATTCCGTCATTTCAGGCAGATCATATGTTTTCTGGTTCACCGGCACATATCCCGTATTCTGGCTCCAGAAGAGCTGGGTTTCCGGGGAGAGGCAGTACTGCACGAATTCCCAGGAAGCTTCCAGTTTCTTCGGGTCGTCTTTATCGATCATGAACAGGCCGCCCCCGCTGACAGAAGATCCGCCGTTGTCGCTTTCCTTCACCTTTGGAAGGTCCGCCACGCTCCATTTAAAGGTATCGCCGATCAGGCCTTTCATGATTTGGATTCTGGCGCTGGACATGATGACCATGGCGTGCTGCTGGTTTGCAAATTCTTCGTTCATGTTGTCCACCTGGTATTTCAGGCCGCCGGTCTGAATCACCTTGTCCCACTCGGTCAAAAAGTTGTCCAAGGTTCCATTTTCATCGATTATAACCTTTGTCATGGGGGCTTTGCGTCCGCTCTCATTGTCTCCAAAATAGGAAACCTCTCCCTGTCCGGCGATCCAGCTGTTCAGCTCATAGCTGTTGGGGCACAGGTTTAAACCGTATACCTGGGTCGTATCCCCTTCCTTTTTCGTCAGCTTTTCCATGTCCTCTGCCATTTCCGCGATGGTTGCCGGGGGTGCGGTGATTCCTGCCGCGTCGAACATATCCTGGTTATAGTAGAGAAGCAGGGTGGACAAGGTGAGAGGTGCTCCCAGCATCTTTCCATCGATGGAAAACGCTTCCGCCGCATTGGGGACCAGGTCTTCCTTTTTCACCGCGGAATCCTCCCGGTTTATATAGTCTTCCACCCAGACCATGCGCTCGTAATCCCGGACAATGTTCATATTTTCCCCATAGATCTGGATCAGATCCGGGTGGTTTTTTATGTCCTTTGCCTGCATTACCGTCACCAGTTTATCGGTGCCGGGCCAGTTCTGGTATACGGTGGTGACCTTGATATTCTTTTCCTTTCCCACCGTATTGTTGAAGTTTTCCGTCATTTCTCCCAGTTTTTCCGCCAGTTCTCCGCTGATGGAATGCCAGAATTCGATTTCAGTCACGCCGTCTTCCGCCTGTGGATCCGAATCATTCTGCGCTTTGGCCTCTCCCTGGCTTTCCGCATTCTGTGCGGGCGCTTCGCTCTTAGCTCCATTTCCACATCCGGTCAGGCAGGAAATGCCCATAACTGCCGCCATTCCCATGGCAATTGCTCTTTTTTTCATCTCTTTCTCCTCTTTCCTTAAATAAAACTATTTTTAACCTTTCACAGACCCGTTCATCATACCGCCCACAATCCTTTTTTGGAACAGGACAAACAGCACCACCGTGGGCAGCAGAGCGATCACCGCGCCGGCCATCAACGGCCCGTAAGCAGTCCCCTCCGGGAATTTCAGCATTCCCACCCCCACCTGCACGGTCCGCATGGCGTCCTCACTGGTGATCACCATGGGCCAGAGGTACTGGTTCCAAACGCTGATAAAGGAAGATATAAAAACAGTGACTATAACTGGTTTATTCGTCGGTATCAATATCTTTATAAAGAACCATAAATTGCTGCACCCATCCATGTGGGACGCCTCTTTCAGTTCTTTGGAAAAACTCATAAACTGCTGGCGGAACAGGAAAATGTTCACGGCCGCCACTAAAAACACAATGCACATTCCCGCATAGGTGTTCAAAAGCCCCATTTTCGAAACCGTAATATAATTGGTGACCACCAGCACATCCGGCGGAATCATCATGGTCGCCAGGGTCATTCCAAACAGCAGCTTTTTGAGGGGAAACTCAAAAAATGCGAATGCAAATGCCGCCATGGACGCGAACAGCACCCGAAACAGGCTGGACACCGTGGCAATGATAAAGGAATTCACCGAATACCTAGCCAGCATGGTGCTCTCCAGGGCTATTTTATAATTCTCCACAAAGAAATCCGCGGTCACCAATTTAGGCGGCTGGGACAAAATGGACTGAGGCCGCATCAGGGACAACGACAGGGCATATAAAATCGGTGATGCCATGATAAGGCCCAAAATGATCAGGCACATCTGGCACAAAACATCCTGCCGCTCCTTCTTTCCATGCTTTTTCATTGGTAATGTACCCCCTTTTTCTCATAAAGAAAACTCAGCCATGTAACAGCCGCCGCCAGGATAAATGCCACGATGGCCGCCGGAAATGCGTTGGTATAATTCCCCGCCACGGCAAACTGGCTGTACATATAGTGAATGATGGTCTGTGTGGAGTGGAACGGCCCGCCGTCTGTCAGCACATTGACTAAGGCGGTCATCATCATGGAACTGGCTAAGCTGGTGCATATGAGGAAAAACATGGTGGGCGAGGTCAGGGGCAGGTAAATATAGCGCACCTTCTGCCACCAGGAAGCCCCTTCCAAATCAGTGCTTTCCAATATGTCCTCCGGCACATTGCGGACCGCCGCCAGCATGAATAAAAATGCATATCCGCTGGACATCCAGATCGATATGATTCCGATTGCCAGCATGGCGTATCTCTCATCGTTCAGCCAGTTGATGTTCAGATGGAAAATATAATTAATGGCTCCAAATGACGGATTGTAGAGCAGCTGGAAAATGATGGCCGACACGGACATGGACATGGCCATGGGCAGGGAAAACAGCACTTCATAGATGGAGGACGTCTTCCTCTTCCGGTTGGCCAGCAGTGCCAGCAAAAGCCCGATCACCTTGGAGGCCGGAACGGAAATGAGCACGTAAACAAAGGTATTGATGATGGATTTGACAAATTTATCATCCTGGAATATGTACAGATAATTTCCCAGCCCCACAAACCGCTTCGTCTCCCCCATGGAATTTACAATGAACAAACTCATATAGGCCGTTTTAAGAAACGGGTAAAAGGTGAATACGGCGAATAAAATTATGGTTGGAGCCAGCCAAAGATAGGGTTCAATGGTATGTTTTTTAGCTTTCATCTTCTGATTCCTCCGATAGGCAGAAGGCCCGGACCGCTTCCAGAACTCCTGCAGCCAATTCATTTTCACAGACGTAATCCGCCCATTGTTTCAGTTCTTCCGTTCCATTTCCTACCGCAGCCCCAATTCCTGCGAATCTGATCATGCCCATATCGTTCTGGTGATCCCCAATGGCTAAAATATCCCGGGCGGGTATGTGAAGAAGCTCAGCCAGACGCTTTACGCCCTTCCCCTTATCACTGCTTTTCGTCGTGATATCCAGAACCCCGTCTTCATATCTGACCAGGTTCAGCTCTTCCTGATAGGGCAGAAGTTTTTCAAATACCAGCTCGGCGTCTTCTTTTCGTTCCGCTCCCGCGATCAGCACTTTCTGCATCTGAATGGATTTCCACTCCATTTCCGAAGGTTTCCAAATGCCGTCGTACCGCCCGTAGTTGTCCATCAAATCCTGCACCCAGGGGGTCTTTCTGTATGCCCATTCCATTTTTCCATCCGTATATACTACGGACATGCCCAGTTCATCTGCTGTCTCCACCGCTTCTCTCAGATGGGTAACCGGCAGGAAATCATTCCACAAATACGTGTCCCCCTGTACGGCGCAGGCCCCATTGCAGCCGATCACAGGAAGTTTAAGATGAAGTTTCTTCACCAGCCCCTCGATTCTGGCCGGTATCCTTCCGCTGGCGATGGTAAACGGTATCCTGTACCGGTCAATCCACTCCGCCAGTATCTCCAGTTCCTTGGGCTCCCTGCGGTCTGTCCCGATCAGGGTTCCGTCCACATCACATACGATTAACTGAATCCCCACGATTATTACCTCCGTATCTTCAATCCATTCACATCCGTGCATTCATAATCCAGGCAGAATTCCATCACGATTCCTTCCAGGGTGTAGGTAGTCCTGGAAATTAAAAGGATCGGATCATCCTTCTTGATATAAAAATACTGGGAAATGTGTCCGGGGCAGGCGACCGCCCGGATCATCTCATCGGAATACTGGGGAATCAGCCCCGCCTTATTGATTAACACCTGGTAAAGGGATCCCTTTTCCATGTCCTCACTCTGGAAGTCAATGTTCTCCACCAGCTTTTTATTGATATAGCTGATCTGATAATTTCCCGCGATCTGATCCACCATTCTGACCCTCTCCAGGCAGACCACCGGATCGCCTTCACTGATGCCAAGCTGCCGGGCCAGCCTGTGGTCCGCCCGCTCTTCTCCGATCCTGACCACATGGAAGGTGGGCGACGGTTTCAGCCTGGTCCGTTCCGCCTCCGGATCATAGAGCTTATTCACTTCCTTCTTTTCTAAAAAATCCACGTTCTTCACAAAGGTTCCCTTGCCTTTTACGCTTTCTAAAACCCCCCGCTCCTCCAACTGGTAAAATGCATTGCGCACCGTGGTGCGGCTCACCTGGAATTTATTGGAGTAATAGTTCTGGCTCTGAATGCGGGAACCCTTTTCATAGATACCGCTGAGAATGTCCGCAACGATGTCATCTTTGATCAGCTTATAGGATGCTACAAATTTTTTGTCCTCTTTCATAACATGGCCCCTTTTATGTATTTGAATAGCTAAAATATACCATTTGTGCCATGCCATGTCAAGGGTATTTTTAGATAATTTGTATATTTTTGTAGATATTTATGGTTTATATTGTACTTTTAGCTATTTTATCTGATAACTTGGCTTTTTATTCGCGGAAAATATGCCATGTTAAAATCAGCCATCCAAGCCGCTCCAGCTAAACAATGCACAAAAAACCGCCGCTTATTACAAGCGACGGCTTTATTCTTTCCTATTCTTTTTAACCAGCCGTACAGTGATAACAAAAAATCAAATCACCCCTCGCAGCTTCCACCACAAAAGCCCAATCGTAAATGTCCCTATGGTCTGAATCACAAACTTTAAAGACATAACCTTCGCCACATCCTTGGTCTTCATCAACCCAAAAGAAAATGCGATCATATAAAGGCTGGCTTCATAGCAGAAGATCAACTGGGATCCTCCCTGGTAGATCATGTGAATGGCCGCCTGCACGCTCAGGCCGTAATCCACGCAGATTTGAGCCAGCGGGGCCCCTAATAAACTTAAAATTGCCGCCGGAGTCATGATGAAATTCAGCACAACTGCCAGCAGATAGCTTACGGCCATAAACGGAATATTGGTCATGCCCTTCATATACGGCAGGGCCAGGCCGGAAATAAATGTGCCGAAACCAGCCTTTGCGCCCACAACTCCAATACTCATGCAGGCCCCCACGAACAGCCAGGCTCCCCAGTTGATTTTCCCCAGGTCGCTTTTATCCCCCAATTCCATGCCGGGAACAAATGCTAACGCCAGCGCGGCCACAAACCCGTATACCATTCCCAGCCCATGCCAGCGGCTGGTGAACAGATAGACTGTGAGAGCCAGGAGAATACAGAGCATTCTCTTTTCGGCGGCTTCCCATTTTCCCAGTTCTTTCAATCTCTCTTTAAAAAAGCTGACTTCTCCCAGCTTTCCTTCCGGTTTGCAGATCCAGGCAGTCGCTGCCACAGACAGCACCAGCGGTATGATATGGACCGCATTGTCTAGGAAAAAGTTCATATAGTTGGTGGAAATCTCAGTCACTTCATTTGCCCCGTTATAGGCCACCGCGATATAGTCCGGTGAATAGAGGAAATAATTGCTGTCCAGATACACAAATGCGCTGGTCAGCAGGATGCCCGCTGAAGCCTTGCTCTTTCCGTATCCCAAAGCATTGCTGATCCCGTAGGCCACCGCCAGGGCCGCCACTCCGGCCAAAGCCCCCTGCAGAAGGAGACGGGCCAACAGTGAAAATACGGCCACTGCATACACGATGCCCGCGTAGGAACCCCCTACTTTCTCACTCAAAGTATAAGCCAAACGTTCCAGAATATGGGTCTTCTGGATCAAGGTCACCAGAGCCAGGGCGCACAGGGTAATCCATACGCTTTCCGTGGAAAACACGGACAGCGGCACAGCCATGCTGCAAACGCCCGTAAATCCATAGCCAAACAGCAGCAGCAGCGAAGTTGCCATATTATTTAACAGTTCAAATGCAAAGGCCATAATACTCCAAAGCGTAATGGCCAGATACATGCGCAGCACCGGTGTAAATGTCTCCGTAGCCGGAATCAGCAGAATTAAAACGGGCAGTCCCACAGCAATGATCCATTTTTTCACATAAGCGCTATTCCATTGATTTTTCATCGTAACAATCCCCTTTTTGATTAATCTCATTTAAAATGCCAGGCTCAATACTGCCGCCAGTTCCTGTTCGCTCTCCACCGGCCTGTACCATTTATCACAGGGCACTGTACCGTAGAGATCATGGGCGATGTCTTTCACCGCTTCTTTCGGCACATTCACCTGGGATAACCTGGTGGGCAGGCCCAGCTCTTCACAGAAGTCCTCAAATGCCTGGATGGCCTGGGAAGCGATGGCATAGTCGCTCTGGTTTCCGTCTATATCCCAGACATGTTTCCCCCAGCGGGCGAACCTGGACGCGGTCTTATCGCTCAGACAGTATTTAAACCAGGCAATCGATAAGATGGCAATTCCGGCTCCATGCACGATGTCGTAATAGGCGCCCACCATGTGATCCAGCATATGGATCGGTGAGTACAGAGGCCCTCTGCCATAAGAGGTCAGATGGGAAATGGACATCACCGCCGCCCACATGAGCTGGGCCCTGGCGTCGTAATCTTCGGGAAACATCATCACTTTCCGTCCGTTATCCACGCATGTCTTCTGGATTCCCTCGGAAAATCCATCCTGCATGCACAGCGGGTAATTGTCGAAATAACTTTCATATGTATGGCTCATAATATCCACAATCCCGCAGGCCGTATGGAATTTCGGCACCGAAAATGTATAAGATGGGTCTAAAATAGCCGCCACCGGCCGTTCCTTATCATTTCTCAGCCCGATCTTTTTCTTCTTTTCCATATTGCTGACCACAGAGCTGAAAGATACCTCCGCCCCGGAAGCCGCCAGGGTTGGAATGGCAATTACAGGTTTTACCTGCCCGATCTCCACCTTGTGCTCATAAAAATCCCAGACATCCCCATCGTGATAAACCGCAAAACTGATGGCCTTGGCGCAGTCAATGGTGCTGCCGCCGCCGGCCGCCACGATGCAGTCCGCGCCGCATTTTCTCAACAGCTCCGCCCCTCTGTTGACCGTGGTATGGCGGGGATTGGGTTCAATTCCCGTAAATTCCGTAACTTCGATTCCATTTTCCCTGCACACCTCATGCACTTCCTCGTAGAGACCGGAAGCCTTCGCCGGAATCTCATCGAACACAAACAAAATTTTCTTCCCGTATGGAAGTATTTCTTTAGCCAGGGAGTTTTTCACCCCGCCTTTTCCAAAATGGATTCTTGTTGCCAGTTGAAATTCAAAATTGTTCATACTGTTTCTCTGCCTGAGCAGATTTCCCTCCTTCTTTTTTGTAAAATAATTATCAATCTAACCTCATTAAAACACTTGAGAGTTACTCTCAGTCAAGGGGTTTATTTTTTATTTTCGAAATTATACTCGCACAAAAAATGGGAAAACAAAAAGGCGGATTTTGTACATTGGCCGGGAACTGTCAAATTCCCACAGCCGATGCACAAAAAACGCCCGCAGACAGTTAAACTGCATTAATCGAAATAAAAGTTCGAAATAGTCAAACGAAACACCAAATCTAAACAATATCAATTTTAATTTCCGGGATCAGCCCGTCTTCGTACATTTTCTTCTGGATGAAAATCCTGGATTCCTTCAGGGTGGTTCTCCCCTTCTCACGGAACGTACCCGCTTCGATTTCTTCCATAATGGGGACTTCCACAGAATCAAAGAACATCTTTTTATACTGGATATCCCTCAATTCCTTTTTTAATTCCTCAATCTGGTGAATCAGCTTTTCTTCCTGCTCCCGCATCAGTTTTGCCCTCTGTGACACGGTGATATCCCCCATCAGGGTGAGTAAAACGAATTCCCGGCATTCTTCTATGGGAAGGCCCACGCTCCTTAAACATTTCACCGCCCGCCCAAAAAAGGCGTCGGCCATGGAAAAATGCCTGATGTTATTGGCGTCCCGGGACACAAATGGAAAAATGTGTTCCTTGTCGTAATATCTTACGGTGTGCTCTGATATTTCAATAAGTTTCGCCAGTTCCTTAACCGTATACCGTGGCGTGGCGTCCCATTCATTCCTTTCTCCCACGAAATCGATATAATCCTTTTTGTACTTCAGTATTTCCTTCCAGACCTCTTCCCGGTCCTGCCTTGGCCCGCTTTCTTTCATGCCGCCCCCACTTTCTGAGTTCTTCCTGAGCGCTTTCTGAACTCTTTCTGAACTCTTTCTACTCTTGATTATTTAGCATAAAAAATTGTTACTTTAATATCAATTATAGTATATCTATTGGAATGTGGCAACTGGGGGCGGTAATGCAGTGGCGGAATTTTAACATAAAGGGTGAAGGCATTTTCGAAAATGCCTTCACCCTTTACTGTCACCCATTACCGCCCCCCTTGATTAAAAAAGGCTCAATATGATTCAATTTCGATCTCCACATCCAGCCTGCTTCTTCCTTCAAACAGCTTCTCATAATACTCTTTTCTGCTTTCCGGAACCCTTACAGACAATTCATTGGGAAACCGGTCTAAATATTCCTCAAACAGCATTTCACGCATGGCCTCATAATCACTGCTTGGAAAAGTAACCTCATTATTCATTACGATATTCCTGCTCCTCACCGTTTCCCCATACCCCAGATTCCCCAAGGGATAACAGGAAAATGCATCCGGGCTGATGGATTCCAGACTTTCCGGCAGCTTAATGGAGTTCAGCCAGTAGTCTTCAGAAAATGCATATCTTCCAATCTCCCTGACTCCATCCGGCAGTTTCCAGTTCTCAGTTCTTAAATTCCCGGGGCCTGCCCTTAATCCCGGAACCATCCGGGCAAAGGCATAATCTCCTATGCGCCTCAGTGAATCAGGAAGTTTCATGTCCTTGCAGCCACAGCCGTAAAATGCATAATCCCCAATTGTGGTTACGCTCTCCGAAATCTCGATGGTCTCCAGCAAATGAGAAGAAATCCCTTCATATATCAGAGGAGCAAACGCATAACTGCTGATTTCCGTCACCCCATCCGGGATCTTATAGTAGTCCAGGAGGTTTCCGCCGGATAGATAAGAGGGCTGGTCCAATTGTACAAACTGCCCTTTCCACACAAATTCACTCTGATCCTGGTTTCCTGCCCATTCTGTCAAAGCAAAAGCCTGGCCTCCGATCCGTTCCACCTGATCGGAAATTTGGATATCAGCCAGATTACCGCATCCTGCAAATGCCATGGCTCCAATCTCCTTTACCGTATCCGGGATTGTCACCTGTTCCAGGGAATCCCCATAGAAAAAAGCATACTGGCCGATGACTGCCGCCTCGGGCGGAATCTCATAACTGGTTCTGTCAAAAGCAGGCAGACACTGAACCAGCGTATCTTTCCAGATAAACACATCCCCTTCCTGCTCCTGTTCCCACAAGGTATCTATAAAAGCCGCGCCGCCAATGGTTTCCACCGCATCCGGCAGCTCTATGGTTTTCAACTGGCTGCATGAAAAAAACGCAAAATTTCCAATACTCTTTACACTTTCGGGAATTATTACTCCAGTCATTGCACCCTGGTATTCAAATGCATGATCTCCTATTCTCTCAACCGTATCCGGTATCTCTAAAACGCCTTCAATGCTTCCTAAAATTCCATAAGGATTAACCGCTCCCGTTATCGCATTCATCTGCTCATAGCACGCACCGTAATCACCGATCTCCGTCACCGGATATTCTGTCCCTTCATACTCCACCGTCCGGGGAATTACCGGTTTTTCCATATGGATCAGCGCTGCGGTCTTACTGTCCAAATCCAGAGAATACCAGCTTGTATCATACTGAATCACCTCTATTTTTCCGGGAGTATCTTTCTCAGCTTTTCCAAATGCCCCCTGCAGAACATCCTTTAACCCTTTCGGGTCTTTTTCGTCGGACGGTTGGACGCTTTCTCGGCTTGTATCCATTTCCCGTTCTTCGGTGGATTCCTTCTTCTGATCTTCCTTATCCTGTATTTTCCCACTCCCGCCGCTGCACCCGCTTAAAATCAGGGATACAGCCAATCCCACAGCAACGGCAATTTTAAATTTTCTCATACCTTCCTCCATCACGGAGTTTTTTACGTAGAATGCGGACGTAATTTCAACTTATGCCCCGCATATACAAGCTTATGCTCCGTCATAAACTCGTTGGTAAAAAGCAGTCATCCATACTGCATTCAACCGATATTCCTCCTGCTATTTCAGAAAATGATCTGTTTTTCTATTGATTTTTATTATATCTCACAAAAAATAGCATGTAAAGAATGGAATGACTAATATGGAATTTGAACTAACCGTTCAGACGGCTGGAAAATGGGCCGCCTGAACGGTTACAAGTTAAATCAGGATATCCACGAAAATTATGAACCACGCCCATTGGGATAGCCACGAGACTACAACCGGCTGCTGCCTGTCATTCAATAGGATAGTATAGATTTAACATGGTTTTAACAAAGATTTAATGGAACTCTGATTTCAGCATCCGGTCTTTTCCTGTAGGATTAAAATTGGAATTTTATGCAGTAAATGGGTTGTTCAGAATCGTGGTTCTTTAAAAAATCCGGCTTAACGCAATTTTAATCCCGGTTCAGCCGTTCAATTTTTTTTTAATATTTCCCATACGACCCCGGTTTTATAAATTATCATCCGTAATCTATATATGAAAAGGAGAAAAAACATGCAAAAAGAGCATCAGATCATAAAAGCGGTCTATGCAGCCAAAAGGGATATGCAAAAGGCCGATGATTTGATCCGGGCATATATCCCCTTCATCCGCAGCGAAGCATCCAAGTTCCTTTCCCGCCCCTGTACAGATCAAAATGATGAATACAGCATTGCCATGATCGCTTTTCACGAGGCGGTTTTAGGGTATGCCAAAGACAGAGGTTCTTTTCTGAACTATGCTTCCATGACAATCCGCAGCCGTCTCATCGACTATCAGCGCAAAGAATCCCGGCATCAGGGCCATATCTCGCTCAATGCTGAAGGCGTTGAAGAAGACCGGCCTCTGCTGGAGGAACTGGCGGACGAAAAGGATCATTTTGAAGAATCAGCCAATTTGGAGGCGACGAAGCAGGAAATTGCAGAACTGGCGTCCGTCATGTCCGCCTTTGGCATCAGCTTTTCCGATGTGGCTGACAATTCCCCCCGTCAGGAACGCACCTTGGAAACCTGCTCTGCCGCAATTCGTTACGCCGCCGGGAACCGGTCATTGCTGGAGGAACTGCTGAGAACAAAAAAACTTCCCATGGCCCGGCTGGCTTTGGGATCCGGCTGTGAGCGGAAAACTTTGGAACGCCACAGAAAGTACATATTAGCCATGCTTCTCATCCAGACAAATGGATTTGAGATCATACGCGGGCATCTAATGCACATTCTGAATAGGAAAGGAGGCGGACCTGTATGAAATGCATGGTAATGGAATGCCATTTAAGTTATGCCGTAGTTCTGGATGAAAACGGCCGATTCCTGAAAGTGGCAAATTTAAACTATGAAGTCGGCCAGACCGTAACGGATGTTATAGAAATGAACGTCCCGGAACAACAGGCCGGACAGGTGAAGAAACGATCCCATAAATGGATGCGTTCTCTGGCCGCGGCAGCGGCTTGCCTGACTATTGCGGCCGGCTCCATGTTCCATATGGATCACATGACGCACGCGTCCCTCTTTATGTCCATCAACCCGGAAGTCCGCATCGATGTGAACCGGAAAGATGTGGTAGTGGGGCTGGAAGGCGTCAATGATGACGGCAAAGAATTGATCGCCGGTTACACTTACCGGAAAAAGGATCTTGATATGGTCATGGATCAGTTGGTGGACAGATCCATTGATATGGGGTATCTCCATGAAGGGGGACAAATTACCCTGACCCTGGATTCAAAGGATGATCAGTGGGTGGTCAGCCGCAGCGATTCACTGACCAGTCATCTAAATGGTCATTTGGCTGAAAAACTGACCGTAACAGTAGAAATTACCGACACACATTCAGAGAACCGTAAAGTCACCATCCCGGTTTCCCCCAGTGAAAACATCTATGAAGAATCCGATTATGGAGATACCGATTCTTCCGGCAGCAAAGCGGCCGGGGGAACCGGATATGACGGCGGCAGTTTTGGAGACAGCGGCGGTTCCGGTGACAGCGGCTATGATGGCAGCGGTTCCGGCGACAGCGGCTATGACAGCGGCGGTTCCGGCGACAGCGGCTATGACAGCGGCGGTTCCGGCGACAGCGGCTATGACAGCGGCGGTTCCGGCGGCAACGGCTATGACAGCGGCGGTTCCGGCGACAGCGGCTATGAAAACGAGGACTTTGACGACGGAGAGACGGATTACGGTACTCAGGATATTCCATATGGCGAACCGGATAACAACGAAAATGGCCTATCAGATTACCAGCCTCCTGCGGCTGACCCTGATATAGGAGACAGCGGCTATAACAGCCAGCCTGATAACAGCGTCCAGCCTGGTTACCATCCCGGCAGCGCAGGTATTTGTGATGACGCTTGGTCGGATTATGAGGAACCGGACGATCAGGATTCCGGTTACGACGGCCAATCGGATTACGATTGAAATGTGGAGAAAATCGAGAAAAATAAAAATTAATTGAAAAATTTTCCTTTCGACCCCATTTTATCCAAAACACATCCGTAATCTATAAATGTAAGATGAAATTCAACAAATGATAAATAATATTGAAGGAGAATGAACATGATTAAATCCAAATCTATTTTAGCTTTTTCCCTGTCTCTGATGATGAGCGTGGCCGGCCTGACCGGCTGCAACAGCCGGACTAATGTACCTGTTTCCACCGGTACGGAACTGGCTTCCGGCGGTGTCCTCCACCTCAGCGTTAACCCTGAAATTACGGTGGCCTATGATAAGGACGGTAATGTAACCCGGGTGGAAGGCCGTAATGACGACGGAAGCAAACTTCTGAACGACTATTCCGGATATGAGGGCAAAGCCTGCCGCCAGGTTGTCGCCGAACTGGTAACAGCCATTGGTGAAGCGGGTTATTTTGTGGAAGAAATTGATGGACAAAAAAGGCAGATCACGATTGAAATCGAATCCGGCTCTAAACTGCCCCACAACGAATTTCTGGATGAAGTTGTCTCCGAAGTCCGCTACTGCGTAAACAGCAATAATTGGCACAGCCCCGTTGATGTTAAAGGGGAAAGCGACTACGGAATTACGGATTATGCCGACACCGATTACGGCCCTGACAACGACGGCGTCACCGACTACAACGACACCGACTACGGCCCTAACAATGACGGCATCACAGACTACAACGACACTGACTACGGCCCTAACAATGACGGCGTTACCGACTACAACGACACCGATTACGGCCCCAACAATGACGGCGTCACCGACTACAACGACACTGACTACGGCTCCAACAATGACGGCGTCACCGACTACAACAACACCGACTACGGCCCTAACAACGATGGTGTCACCGATTACAACGACACCGACTATGGCTCTAACAATGATGGTGTCACCGATTACAACGACACTGACTACGGCCCTAACAACGATGGTGTCACCGATTACAACGACACCAACTACGGCCCTAACAACGATGGTGTTACCGACTACAACGACACTGACTACGGCCCCAACAACGACGGCATAACTGACTACAACGACACCGACTACGGCCCCAACAACGACGGCATAACTGACTACAACGACACCGACTACGGCCCCAGCAACGATGGCGTCACTGACTACAACGACACCGACTACGGCCCTAATAACGACGGCGTCACCGACTATAACGACGGAAACAGCAGTTATGATAACGGTTCCAGCAACTACGGAGGAAACAGCAATTACAATGACGGAAACAGCGGATACGACGACGGCGGCAGCAATTATGACGGCGGCAGCGACTATGACGATTAAAGAGAAACGTCCCCAGAAGCTGCGGCACGAACTGAAATACAGCATCAATGCCCTGGATGATTATGAAACCTGTAAACGGCTGGGAAAATTGTTCCGGCATGATGGAAATGCTGATTCACACGGTATCTACCGTGTGAACAGCCTGTATTTTGACACCCCTTACGACAAGGCCCTGCGCCAGAAAATCGACGGTGTCAACTGCCGGGAGAAATTCCGCCTCAGATATTATAATGATGACACCTCTTTCATCCGTCTGGAAAAAAAGATAAAAATCAACGGTCTCTGCGGCAAATACAGCGCAAGGATCACGAAAGAACAGACCCAGCGGCTTCTCGAAGGCCATACCGGATTTCTGTTGGAAAGCGGCGAACCTTTATTGATAGAATTATACAGCAAGATGAAAGGGCAGCTCCTTTCACCAAAAACCATAGTCTGCTATGACCGGGAGGCATTTTTGTATGAGCCGGGAAATGTGCGCGTCACCATTGACCGCAGGCTGAGAACCGGCCTCACCAGCACCTGTTTCCTTTCCCCCAGCCTCCATTATGCTGATGTATCCCAAACCCTCTCGGTTCTGGAAGTAAAATACGATGCATTTCTGCCGGAAATCGTCCGTATGGCTGTACAGACCCCCAACCGCCGCGCGGCCGCTTTTTCCAAATACGCCGTATGCCGGCAATACGATTAAACACATAGGAGAACGATTATGCCCTTCAATTTTCAAGACATTTTCAAATCCAGCTTCCTGGAAAATGTATCCGCCATCTCCGTGCTGGACATGGTATTAGCCCTGGTTCTGGCCTTTTTAACCGGCCTGTTTATCTTCTTTATTTATAAAAAATCCTATGCCGGGGTCATGTATTCCGCCAGCTTCGGCGTCACCCTGATCGCACTGACCATGATTACGGCCCTGCTCATCCTGGCTGTCACCAGCAATGTCATCCTGTCCCTGGGTATGGTGGGCGCCCTGTCCATTGTCCGGTTCCGCACTGCCATCAAAGACCCGTCGGATATTGCATTCCTGTTCTGGGCCATTGCGGCGGGAATCGTACTGGCGGCCGGCTTCATCCCTCTCGCCGTGTTCGGAAGCCTGCTGATCGGCCTGGTTCTGCTGATGTTCTCCCGGTACAAAGGGTTTGAAAAACCATATATTCTTGTGGTTCACTGCAAAACTGCGGAAAATGAAGAGAATGCAAGAGAATTCATATCCGGCCGGGTAGCCGGGCTCTGTTTAAAGAGCAAAAGCGTGGCCCCTCACTGTATTGAACTGAATTATGAAGTGCGCCTGAAGGATGCCGATACCGGTTTCATCAACGTTCTGGCTGAACTGCCCGGTGTCAGCCATACGGTCATGGTATCCTATAACGGCGATTACATGAGCTGATCCCATGCTGAAACACCAATACATTGACCGCATCTGCATTGCGGCGGCGGCAGTGGCCCTGATTCTGACCATTTTATTCATCAACGGACAGTCATTTGGCCTGGTTCCCGCCTCAGCCGCACCGGGCTATGAGACGCGGCTGTTTGATAAATCCAGGGTTCATACTGTGGATATCGTAATTGAAGATTGGGAAAGCTTTCTGGAAACCGCTGATGAAGAGACCTACAGCCCCTGTACGGTTGTGATTGACGGCGAAGCATTTTCCAATATCGGGCTGAGGATCAAGGGCAATAACTCCCGTCGTCTGACTAAAAAATACGGCTTGGACCGCTACAGCCTGAAAGTTGAATTTGACCATTACACCTTTAACAGCTATTACGGCCTGGATAAATTTTCGTTGGACTCCTCCTTCCAGGACAACAGCTATATGAAAACCTGGATCACTTACGATATGATGGAATCCATGGAAGTACCAACGCCTCTTCGCAGTTATACCTGGGTAACCGTCAACGGGGAAGACTGGGGGCTGTTCCTGGCCATCGAAGAACCGGAAGAAGCATTTGCAAAGCGAAACTTCGGCAATGATTTCGGACTGCTCTACAAGCCGGACTACAAGTCACTGAACGACGAAAATGCCGATGTAGCCCTTTGCTACACCGGCGATGATTTCGGAAACTATGACAACATCTTCCGCCACGCTAAATTTGATATAACCGATTCGGATAAAATGCGGCTGATCCAATCCCTGAAAACCCTTTCCACCGGCGAAAATTTGGAAAATGCGGTGAATGTGGAAGAAGTGCTCCGCTATTTCGCCGTGCAGGTGTTCGTGGTGAATATGGACAGTTATCTGGGCAGAACCGGCCATAATTATTTCCTCTATGAGGAAGACGGGATTATCAGCATCCTGCCCTGGGATTATAATCTGGCTTTTGCCACCTACTCCCTGGGAATGCCTGATCCGGTTAACAATTCCACCCTCTATGTAAACAGCCCGATCAACACCCCGGCTTCCGGCGACATCATGCGCCGCCGCCCTCTTTACCATAATTTGATGAAAAACAATGCATACTTTGCCCGATACCACGAAAATTTAGGCCAACTGGTTTCCCTATATTTTGAAAGCGGATATTTCCGTGATTTTGTCCGGCAGACGGATGAAATGATCGCGCCTTATGTAAAAAAAGATCCCACTGCTTTCTGTTCATACGAAGATTATCTGCTGGCCGTTGACACCATCACAAACTTCTGTCTTTTGAGAGCTGAAAGCATCCGCGGACAACTGACGGGAACCATTCCTTCCACCATCAGGGGACAGATGGAGGACAAGAGCAGTTTAGTGGACGCCTCCTCCGTATGGATTCCACACATGGGGGAAATTGCAGACTTAAAAGATCACTGAGCCAGTTCCATCCCAAGTTTCCTGAGCGCATCCAACGCTTCTTCATCCGGCGCCTCATTGGCAATGACGCCTTCTCCTCCTGCAATTTGGGCTCCCGCGCCCTCCATCCGGGAAGCCCATTCCCTCATCCATTCTCCGTCTCCCCATCCGTAAGAGCCGAATAGACCGATCTTTTTCCCGGAAGCAAAACCTTCCACCCCGGATACGAACGGTTCCATTTCTCCTTCCTCCAACTGTTCAGCGCCCATGGAGGGGCATCCCAGTGCAAAACATTCTGCTTCTTTCAATACTTCCGGGCTCACTTCGCCGACGGATACCACTTTTGCCGCCGCTCCTCCTGCCTCGATTCCTTCTCCCACCGCTTCTGCCATGGCTGCGGTGTTTCCCGTTCCACTCCAATAAACCACATATACTTCTTTCATCCTTTTTTTCAGACAGTTCCTTATCTGCCTATCCTCCTTTTTTTATTTTTGCCGCGGATTTAAGATGTTGCAAACCGCGGCATCCTGCTGCGCACCGCTTATAATGCGGCAGTAAGAAATTCTGCCGCTGAAACGATCCGCCGCAGGCGGAGAATCCCGCCAAGGGGATTCTTTTTATATGAATCCATGATCAGGAACTGGCCACCTGCTTCAGGGGACATCCTGCAATCATTTCTTTCATAGCGCATTCCCGGGCCTCATCATACTGGCGGAAAATCTCCTTGGCCCGCTCTTTGTTGTGATAAACTTTCCAATACCGGCAGAGCAGGCAGTTCTTTCCCTGATTTTGAATAAAGCCCAGCACGTCCTCCAACGGATATTCCAAAAGAACGCCCAGTTCATGGGGGAAGCCCGCTTTGCCCTCCGAATAATCCTGATATCTCCTGCGGAGCCTGAATATCACCGACTCCACGGTGGGTTTTATATAACCGTATTCTTCCATAAACCTGCGGACATTTTCATTTTTCAAATGTTCTGCCATCTCCTCATAACGGTAGAGAAATATCACATCCTTTTCCTTTCCCACAAACAAAGGCACACAGATGATCCTGCTCTCCGCCAATGTCCGCTTCACCGTTTTCCAGGCGCCTGCGGCGACGGTGACGATATTGGAAATCTTAACCCCTTTTAACACCGGCGCACATTGGCACACAATATGAAATTCCAGCTTTCTTTCCTTGTCACACTGTCCTAAATAGTTTAAAATCATATCGGCCGACAAAATAATACCTCCTTTGCCTATATAGTTAGCTGTTGCTAACCATATTGTAATCATATCCTGTCTTTCAGTTTCCATCAAGCTGTTTACTGCTCTATAATTATCATTATCCCCTTGTTGAGAAATATTATTAGGATCAATTTTATTTATCTAAAACAGTACGAAAAAACACCCTTATTATGCGGGTATAAGGGTGTTTTTCGTAGGAGTCACGAACCTCTACGGGTCAGATAGAGGAAAACCTTTACAGGTTTAAAATGTATAGAATATTCACACGTCAGTTAGCGTTTGCTAACTAAATATAGATTAGCATATGCTAACTAAAAATGCAAGCACTTTTTCTGATCTATTTTATCATTTTCATGATTTCCAGCCTGGACGGAACGATGAATTCCAACGGCGCAAGGCGGCAGTGACAGTTCAGACAGGTCTGAACTGTTACGCATCCAGCCCATTAAAGTCGCTTGCGGCGAGGGACTGGATGCCTGCAACCCCAATGTTTTCGTACGGTCCGCGCAGTAAATGCGAAGCAGCAAAGTCTTCTACGGTTCCCGGTTCTTAGATTTGATCTCCATGGCCACCGCAGCGGCTTCCCTGGCAATCTCCAGTTCCTCATTGGTCTTGATCACCAGCACATTGATCCGGGAAGTTCCATCGGATATCCGGACTGCCTCCGCCTGCTCCCGGTTTTTAACCTCGTCGATGGTAATGCCCAGAAATTCCAGGTATTCACAGATCTGCTCCCGGATATCGGAATCATTTTCACCCACACCGGCGGTGAATACGATGTTGTCCACACCGTTCATAGCCGCCGCATAACTGCCGATGTATTTGGCAACCCGGTATACAAATATTTCCCTTGCCAGAGCGGCCTTGTCATTGTACTTGATCTCCGCGTCCTTCAGTTCCCTGAAATCGCTGGAAAAGTTGCTTGAAATGCCCAGAACCCCTGATTCCTGGTTTAAAATGGTCATAATCTGCCGGAAGTCCAGATTTTCTTTCTTCGCCAGATATTCCAGGGCTCCGGCGTCCACATCCCCGCACCTGGTTCCCATCACCAGCCCTTCTAAAGGCGTAAATCCCATGGAATTGTCCACCACCCTGCCGTACTTGACCGCACAGATGCTGGCTCCATTTCCCAAATGGCAGACAATGGTCTTCACAGCAGACGGATCCTGCCTCATGAATTCCGCCGCCCTTTGAGACACATACTTATGGCTGATTCCATGGAACCCGTAGCGGCGGATCTTGTATTTCTCATAATACCGGTAGGGAAGGCCGTAGAGAAATGCCTTAGGCTCCATGGTCTGGTTGAAAGCCGTGTCAAAGATCCCTACCATGAGCAGATCCGGCATCAGCTCCCGGCAGGCATAAACTCCGATCAGGTTGGCCGGATTATGGAGAGGCGCCAGATCATTGCACTCTTTCATGGCCTGGATGACTTCCTCTGTGATGACCACGGAACCGGAAAATTTTTCTCCCCCATGAACCAGCCGGTGACCCACCACGTCGATCTCCGTATAATCCTTTATCACGCCCCGCTCCGGATCTACCAGCATGTCCAGCAGGGTGTTGACCGCTTCCTTATGGGTCTGCATGGGAACTTCCTGCCGGATCGAAACGCCGGATCCGGTCTTATAATTGAACACCCCGTCTATGCCAATCCTCTCGCAGACCCCTTTCGCAAGCACCTGCTCTGTCCCGGAATTGATCACCTGGAATTTTAAAGAAGAGCTGCCGCTGTTGATTACCAATATTTTCATATATATCCGCCCTCTCCCGTCCACCGGGCCTGTAACGGAATCCGGCCCCCGATGGAACATTATCTGTCTGATTATTATCTGTTTATTGTACCATCTAAAGACGTCATATGACAACAAAAAATAAGCATACCACCCATTTCCCACACAAAAAAGGCCAAACCATCCATACGAATGGTCTGACCTTTTCTTCCATTGTTTCCTCTTCTCATCAGCTAAAAAACTTAGCCCAGTACCCCTGGATAAATATAGCCAGCACGATGACCGGAAGCAGATAAGACACATAAAATCTGACCCAGCGGGGGAATTTAATCCCTTTCCCCGTGTTGGTTTCCTTCATGAAATTATCGAATCCCCATCCATAGCGGCAGGTACAGAATACCAGATAGATCAGGCTTCCGATGGGAAGCAGATTGTTGCTGACAATGAAATCTTCCAGATCCAGCACATTTGTGCCCTCTCCAAACGGCATAAAACCGCTCCACAGATTGAATCCCAGCACACAAGGTGTGGATAAAATGATCACCGCTATAATATTGCAGACAACCGCTTTCTTCACGCTGCAGCCCGTAAGGTCCGTGGCAAATGACACGATATTCTGGAATACCGCAATGACCGTTGAAATGGCCGCAAACGACATGAACAGGAAAAACAGCGTTCCCCAGAATCTTCCACCCGCCATATGGTTAAATACATTAGGCAGGGTGATGAAAATAAGCGACGGACCGGCGTCAGGCTGGATATCATATGCAAAACAGGCCGGGAAAATGATCATTCCTGCCATAAATGCAACCAAGGTATCCAAGAGCGTAACGCTGATGGCTTCACCGGTCAAACTTCTCTCTTTTCCTATATAACTGCCGAAAATCGCCAGGGCGCCGATGCCGATGCTGAGGGTGAAAAAGGCTTGTCCCAAGGCGGCGAATACCGCCTCACCCAGACCCGATTCCACCATATTGCCAAAATCCGGCTTCAGATAGAAGGTGAGCCCTACTTCGCTTCCCGGCATGATGGCGGAATTGATTGCCAGCACCACCATCAGAATCAGCAGACATACCATCATGATCTTGGTGATCTTTTCCACGCCGTTCTGAAGTCCCATAGCGCATACGCCAAAGCCAATCAATACGGAAACAACCATCATGCCGAACATCAAAGGCGCATTGCCCAGCACACCGCCGAATTCACCGGCCACCTGATCCGGGGACATCCCCGTAAAATCGCCGGTCATCATCTTAAAGAAATAGAGGATCATCCACCCTGCAACCGTGGTATAAAACATCATCAGGATATAGTTGCCCGCCATTCCGAGATATTTAGCCAAATGCCATTTGCTTCCTTTGGGTTCCAGAACGTCAAATGACAGGGCAACACTTTTCTGACTGGCCCTGCCCACAGAGAACTCCATAATCACGATCGGAAGCCCCAAAATCAATAAAAACAACAAGTAAATCACCACAAATGCTGCGCCGCCATACTGCCCTACAATATAGGGAAAACGCCATACATTTCCCAAGCCAATGGCACAGCCCGCCGAGATCAGGATAAATCCCAGTCTTGACGAAAACTTTTCTCTCTTCATATCAAAACTTTCCCTCCTAGTACATGCTGTTCTCTATTTTACAACAGAACAGGGAAAAGGGAAAGAGTTAATTTAGTTTCTCTGACAACCTCATTTTATCATATATAACAATTCAGACAGGTCTGAACTGTTACGTCAATTCCAGATAGGAAACAATAAAAACTTCCAGCGCTATGGACATGGCCTCCTCGTCTATGCAGAAACGGGGATTGTGAGGCATACAGGCGGTTTCCGGTTTCAGCGGATTATGGGTGCCCACGTTAAAATAAACCCCAGGTTTTTTCCGGGTGTAGAACGCGAAATCCTCCGATGCCATAATCGGCGGCGTATTCATGGCGTTTATGCCATTTTCCCGCAGAGCATTTTTAACCCGGAGGCTGAGTTCCCGGTTGTTCTCCATAGCAGGCGGCCCGTCTTCCCTCATGAACTCACAGGTACAGCCTTTGGCCCTGCAGATATTTTCCGCCAGTTCCTGAATCCGGCAGAACAATTTGTCGGCCGTCTCGTTGGTCAAACTCCGCAGGTTGCCGCCAATGGCCGCAGTATCGGGAATTATATTATAAGCGCCCTTTTTTCCGGCCTCAAAATAAGTTACAGACAAGGCCGCCGCGCTCATGGGATCCACAGTCCATCCAATCAGTTGGTTAACCGCATTTACAATCAATGCCCCTGTAGAAACCGGATCTACCGACTTATAAGGAAATCCCGAGTGGCCTCCCACCCCTTGAATCCGTATCTCAAAACTGCCGGTGGATGCGGTTCTGGGGCCTTCCGTGGCAGAAACAACCCCCAATTCAAGTTCCGGGGAACAATGCCACGCCAGTACCGCGTCCACATCGTCCAGAACCCCGTCTTCCACAATCCAGCTTCCACCGTTTGGCTTCTTTTCCTCCCCCTGCTGAAACACAAACTTCACAGTCCCTTTCACCAGATCCCTGTGATGGGACAGAAAATCCGCGAAACACAAAAGCACCGCCGTGTGGGCATCATGGCCGCAGGCATGCATGATCCCCGGCTTCTCAGACGCGTAAGGCAAACCGGTTTCCTCAGTCACCGGCAATGCATCCATGTCCGCGCGGAATAGAAGAACCGGCCCCGGTTCATCCCCTTCTATCACTCCCACACAACTATTGGCCCTGACCCCTTCCATCAGCGAAATCCCCATTTCTGACAGTTTTTTACAGATCAGGGCAGAGGTTTCCTTCTCCTGAAAAGAGAGTTCCGGCCTGCGGTGAAAATGCCTCCGGTACTCAATTAACTCAGCTTCGTATTTCCTGACAGCTTCTTTTATTTCATCTTTTTTGAACTGCCTTTTCTCTTCTCTGTTCTTGTCCATGCTCATCCCCCTATAGTTTTAATCCGCTTCCGGACAGACGAAACGCCCGGTAACTACATTGTAGTTACCAGGCGTTTGCTTGTCAACTATGGGCATTTTCCCGCTGTCTGAACTGTTGCACGAAAGATTCTCCGTTAAAGTATTCCGAAAATACTGCTTTCATGCGGGAACCTGTCTCCTGCGTTTCATCATCTGCACCGTTCAATCCGTATCCTGTATTTCCCCAGTCTGGCTAAAACCCCTTTCTCCTGAACGTTCCCATCCTCTTTCTTCTCCCAAACCAGTTCCTGATATCGGTAAATGCTGAATATCACTCCCAGCAGCGCATAAATCGTAATGGTATGGCATCTTCCAAAGGAAAAAAAAGGCATTCCGCCTGAGGAGATTGTATAAAATCCGAAGGTGTTCAGCAGGCTCCGCACCATCTCCACCGCCAGCACCATCACGCATCCGTATCCCACCATCTTGCCAAGCTGGTTTTTCTGCCTGCGGATCATGCAAAACAGATAAAAGAGGAAAACTGCCAAAAGGCATGTCAGCAGACAGGCGGTCAGAATCCCATAGACAGAAGCCACCTGGAGCATGATGTAATCATACTGGACACCGGGAAGCACACGGCTGGGAAGCTGTTCTACATTCACGTCCCCGCTTCCGAACAGGGTCAGCCCCTGTATCACCTCCCTGACCTTCGCTGCCTGATACCCCGCTTCCTGGGCATATCTCTCCGGATGAAATATAATTTCCAGCCGTTTTAACTGGTAGGGCTTCAAGCGGGTAAGGGCTCCTAAAACTGCCGCCCCAGGTATGACACCGGCCACCAGCGCCATGCCTGCTTTCCGGTTGATCTGAAACCATCCGTTAAACACGGCTGCCGTCAGCATCAGATAACAGACGCAGACCATGTCGATTGTAATTCCCAGTCCTCCGCCGATCTGTGCCGCTCCAATCCAAAATGCGGCCGTCAGCCAGCAGAGGCTGGAAAAGATTCCATAATAACCGCGCTTCCGGTTTTGATAGAGCACGCCCCCGTAAAATGGAACGAACAGATAGATCAGGCTCTTCATATAGGAATGGCCCCCATTATAAATAGGCGCATAGAGGCAGATCACAAACAAAGCCCCCAGCAAAAGAACTGCCGCTCTCTTTCCGTGCCTGCCCACCAGACTGTAGTCCAGATAAAAAACCGCCGCCATAATCAGGATTCCGATCAGCACATAAATGCACTGCCGTTCAAATGCATTGTCAATCACTCTCTGGTATAACATCAGTTCATCTTCCAGCCGGTAGAAACTGAAATACTGTGCCCAAAGCCCGGCCAGGCTGATCACAACCACCATGAGAAGCAGGGGCCAGGCGGGCTTGGGCCTGTGGATCCGGTCCATCTCGATCCCCACTTCCACCGGATCCCCCATCTGGCTCACCGCCTTCTTCACAGCTTCTTCGGCAGCCATCCCCCCGGCTTCATAAACTCCGGCCTGGTCTTCTATATGGTGCCTGATCTCCTCCGCCACCGCTGCCTTGGCCTTTTTATTCCTGATCTGCTCCTGAAGCTGTTCCAGATAATTATTCAATTCCACAAAGCTCACCCCCTATTACACGGGAAATGGCTCTGTTGTAGGACTGCCACTCCTTCTTTTTTCTCTCCAGCGCTTTTCTGCCTTCCTTGGTGATCCCATAATATTTCCTCGTCTTCCCCATCACCTCCGCCTCATAGGAAATCAGGAAATTCTGGGATTCCATGGTATGAAGAAGCGGGTATAACGTGCCCGCCTTGAGTTCAAAAAGGTTCTCCGACCGTTTTCCCAGGGTTTCAATCATCTCATAGCCGTACATATCCCGTTCTGACAAAAGCTGCAAAAGCAGCATGGATGTGCTTCCCGATGCCGGGTTCTTCTCTGACGCCATAACTTACCTCCATATATAGATTATCTATATATACTATATATCGATAATCTATATATGTCAAGAAAGAAAAAGGCTTGATTCCCGGCGCTTTCTTTTGGATTGCCGCCTGAACCAGCCTTTTTCATAATCCCATTATTTCATCAATATCTCATCCAGCCCCCGCTTGGGCACATAATGCACCTGGTTTTCATCCCGGTAGTACTTCACGTCTCCATCTTCCCCTACGGGCACGATCACCACTTCTTCCTTGGGTTTTCCAAGAGCCAGCACCAGATCGATGCTGTAACGCTCCGTATCTATGGCTAACGCCTCCGCTAACTGGCTGCGCTGGACATTGGCCAGCATACATCCGCCGTAGCCCTTTTCCACCGCTCCAAGCATGATGGTCTGGGCCGCGATGCCGTCGTCCACCGGTTTATTCTTCGCCAAATCCAGGTCACAGCAGATCAGGATATAGGCGCTGGGCCGCTCTCCCGGTTCCGGTCCGTCCCAGTCGGGAAGGGCTCCCGCCCATCCCAGCGTGGCAAATACCTTTTCGTTCTCTTCCGGGGTGTTGATTATCTTGAATTTTAAAGCCTGGGAATTGGCCGTTGAAGCGGTCAAACGGGCCAGATCCACAAGTTCCATCAACTCTTCATCCGTGATCCGCACATCCTCATAGAAGCGGCGGTAGGTGCGGCACCGCTTAACTAACTCAGATAACATAAGCCCCTCCTCTATTTCGTCTCCGTAAATTTTCTGATATTGCTGGCATTGACGTACTTCTTAACCTGGCCGTCCTTTACCACTACCAGGGTAGGCGCCTGCATGATGCCGAATTTTCCGGTCAGATCCGGATTTTCCTCCGCATCCACCACCTGATAGTCAACTCCCTTTAAGAATTCCTTGGCGATCTTACAGTTGGGGCAGGTCTTGGTGGTGAATAAAAAGGTTCCCACCGGCACATCCTTGTCAGTCCGGGCCGCCGCCTCTGTGATCTTCGCAGCCGTTTCCGGCCCCTTTTTCAGCGCGGAATTAGGCACATCATAGGTGGTGCGGTTCTTGTATTCCTGGGTCTTTCCTTCGTTCCAGTTCTTAACCGGGCGGTAATAACCGGTGATGCGGCTGTAAACCTCCGCCTCTTTTCCACAGATCGGACAGGTAAAATGCTCTCCTGACAGATATCCATGGTCTTTACAGATGGAATAGGTCGGTGACAGGGTATAATAAGGCAGCTTGTAGTTTTCAGCAATGGTATGCACCAGCTTGGCAGCCGCCTGCCAGTCAGGCAGCTTCTCTCCCAGGAACGCATGGAATACGGTTCCCGAGGTGTATAAGGTCTGAAGTTCATCCTGAACGTCCAGGGCTTCAAACACATCGGCCGTATAGTCAACCGGCAGATGGGAGCTGTTGGTATAGTAAGGGGTATCCCCGTTGTGGCCTGCCGTCTTGATTCCCGGATAACGGTCCACGTCATGTTTTGCCAGACGGTAGGTGGTGGATTCCGCAGGAGTTGCCTCCAGGTTGTAGAGGTCGCCGTATTCCTCCTGGTAAACCACCAGGCGTTCCCTCATGTGGTTTAATACGTCCTTGGTAAATTCCTGTGTCTTAGGATGGGTCAAATCTTCGCCCAGCCACTTGGCATTGAGTCCCACTTCGTTCATGCCGATCAGGCCGATGGTTGAGAAATGGTTCTCAAATGTTCCCAGATACCGTTTGGTATAGGGATACAGTCCGCTGTCCAGCAGCTTTGTGATAACTTCTCTCTTAGCTTTTAAGGAACGGGCTGAAATATCCATCATCCGGTCCAGCCTGGTGTAGAAATCTCTTTCATCCTTTGCCAGGAAAGCGATTCTCGGCATATTGATGGTAACAACTCCTACAGAACCTGTGCTCTCACCGGAACCGAAGAAACCGCCTGTCTTTTTGCGGAGTTCACGCAGATCCAGACGAAGCCTGCAGCACATGCTTCTCACGTCGCTTGGCTCCATATCGCTGTTGATATAGTTTGAAAAATAAGGAGTTCCGTATTTGGATGTCATCTCGAATAAGAGACGGTTGTTCTCCGTATCAGACCAGTCAAAATCTCTGGTAATGGAATATGTAGGGATGGGATACTGGAAGCCGCGGCCATTGGCGTCGCCTTCGATCATGGTCTCGATAAAGGCCCGGTTGATCATATCCATCTCTTTTTTGCAGTCTTTATATTTAAAATCAGCTTCCTTTCCGCCGATAATTGCAGGAAGCTCCGCCATATCGTCAGGAACGGTCCAGTCCAGGGTGATGTTGGAAAACGGCGCCTGGGTTCCCCAGCGGCTGGGGGTGTTCACACCGTAAATAAAGGATTCAATGCATTTTTTAACTTCCGGGTAGGTAAGGTTATCTGCTTTCACAAAAGGAGCCAGGTAAGTGTCAAAGGAGGAAAATGCCTGGGCGCCCGCCCATTCATTCTGCATAATGCCCAAAAAGTTGACCATCTGGTTGCAGAGTACGGAAAGGTGTTTTGCCGGTGAGGAAGTGATCTTTCCCGTAATTCCGCCAAGCCCTTCCATCAGAAGCTGCTTTAACGACCATCCGGCACAGTATCCGGTCAGCATGGACAGGTCATGGATATGGATGTCCGCGTTGCGGTGGGCTTCCGCGATTTCCTGGTCATAGATTTCAGACAGCCAGTAGTTTGCCGTAACCGCGCCGGAGTTGCTTAAAATCAGCCCTCCCACAGAATAAGTCACTGTGGAGTTCTCCTTCACACGCCAGTCCTCAACCTTAACATAGCTGTTCACCACATCTTTATAATCCAGAATGGTATTTTTCATGTTGCGGATTTTCTCACGCTGTTTTCTGTATAAGATATATGCTTTGGCCACATCCGTATATCCGGTCTGTTCCAGCACATGCTCCACGCTGTCCTGAATCTGTTCCACAGAAACAGTCCCGTTATGCATCTTATCCTGGAAATCAGCGGTTACCCGCAGAGACAACAGTTCCAGAATCTCGTTGTTATAATCCTTTCCCGTCGCCTTAAATGCCTTTTTTATGGCCTCCGTAATCTTCACCAAACTAAATTCGGCTTCTTCCCCATCTCGTTTTATTACGTTAATCATGACACAAACTCCTTTCTCACCTGCCGCTTTTTGTTATATCAGCTGTCCAAATAATTCAGAAGGCACATATGCTTTCACTTCGATCCCGTCTTCCCGGTATTCTTCCGAAAGAAGCTGCCCGTATTTTCTGATCATCTGGATTTTACCTGCTTCCTGGTAAGGATATACCTTTTCCAGATACACCTTCTGGTTCCTCAAAATATCGTCCAGAACCGTTAAAAGGCCATCCACTCCCTGCCCCGTTTTCGCCGATATCTTCACCTGATAATCGGCCTTTAAATCTCTTAAAATGACGTCTGACGGTTCCTCATCTATCTTATTAAAGACGGTAACCATTATCTTATCATGAATTCCCAGTTCCTTCAATGTGTCGTAAACAACATACATCTGTATGTCCATCTGCGGGTTGGAACAGTCCACCACATGGAGAATGATGTCGCTGTATTTGGCTTCTTCCAGGGTGCTCTTAAATGCTTCGATCAAATGGTGGGGCAGCTTTCTGATAAACCCTACCGTATCGGTCAAAAGCATCTGCTGGCCGCTGGGCAGCTCCAGATTCCTGGTGGTTGGGTCCAGGGTGGCAAATAATTTGTCCTCCGCCAGAATCCCAGCCCCTGTCAGGTAATTCAACAGCGTGGATTTCCCCGCATTGGTGTAGCCCACAATGGCCGCTACCGGAGTATGGGCTCTGCTCCTCTGCTGCCTGGTCACCTCCCGGTGCCGCTCCACATCCTTTAATTCCGCCTTTAACTGGCTGATCCTCTCATGGATCAGACGGCGGTCCATCTCCAGTTTCTTTTCTCCCGGCCCCCTGGTACCGATTCCCCCGCCCAGACGGGAAAGGGAATTGCGAAGGCCAACCAGCCTGGCCGCCCGGTACTTTAACTGGGCCAGCTCCACCTGGATCTTTCCTTCGCTGGTGGTCGCCCTGGACGCGAAGATGTCCAGGATCACCATGGTCCTGTCCATCACCTTTGTATCCAGTATATTTTCCAGATTGCGCAATTGGGCCGGCGACAGTTCATCGTCACACACCACGCCGGTGGCGTTCAGTTCCCATATGCGCTCTCTCACTTCGTCCAATTTGCCTTTTCCAAGATAGGTGCCGGGATGAACCCGTTCCCTGTTCTGGATGATCTTATCCACAGTCACGGCCCCCGCCGTCTTCACCAGTTCTTCCAGTTCATCCACCGACGCAGCCGTGTCATCCTCATCGCTGACGCTGGCCGCGATCAGGATCACCCTCTCTTCCACTTCCTTTAAATCATATAATTCCGCCATCTTCGCCTCTCAATACCAGTCTGATTATCGTGTTTTCAAAAATGCTATTTCCCGGTCCGCCTGTTCATCCGGACCGTATGTACGGTTGTATGTTTCAAATAATTCCAGCGCCTTTGAAAACTCACCCTTGTATTCATAGGCTGCAGCCTGGTTAAAATACAATTCCGCCAGGCCATCCCCTTCGCCGGCCCTGATCCCCTTCTCAAAATAGGAAATCGCCTGGTCGTAGTCCTCACTGTCCATCATAGAGAGCCCCATCCGGTTATAAACGACCGGATTATCAGCCCCGTCCGCAACAGCCAGGTTGTATAAGGTAACGGCCTCGTCATGGCGTCCCGCCTGGTCTAATGCGGCTCCGAGCGCCAAAAGGGCCTCCTCCGAACCGGCCGCCTGCTTATCCAGCGCGTAGGATTTGGTAAAATCCTCCAGCGCCTGATCCGGCTTCCCGGCCGAAACCAGGCTCAGACAGCGGTAATTCAAATATTCCGGCTTCTCGCCGTCCACTTCAATCAGTATTCCATAGCTGTGGGCCGCAGCCTCGTAATCTTCTGCTTTATATTCTGCCTCAGCCCTGTATTTTAATACATCCAGTTCAAAATCATCCACCATGCCCTTGGAAAGTTCCAGCGCCTGGCCGAAAGAAGCGATGGCTCCTTCATAATCCTGGGAATTCAGCTGCTCGATTCCCGTATCCCTGAATGTATAACGTTCTTTACTCTTGTTCTGACACCCTGTAATCAGTGACATGCTCAGTAACGCTGCCCCCGCCCAAATTACAAACCGTCTCATATCCCCTCAATTCCGCCGCCGTCGGCAGCTTGCTATTCTTTGCCGGTGCTTCCGTGTCCGCCTCTGTCCTCATGGCCCAGACGGTCCGTTTCGATAAATGAGATCGCAGGCTGATGTTCCATAATGCGGAACTGGCAGATGCGGTCATTTACATGAATTTCCGTATCCCGGAGCGCATAAGCCGGGAAAAACCACTGGTCCCCGTCGCCGCAGTAGGATTCATCCACAACGCCCATATGATTGGTCTGAATCACTCCGAAATTCTTAAATGTGCTGCTTCTCGGAACGATATGGGCCTCATAGCCCTTTGGCAGTTCCATGGCGACTCCAAGGGGAATCAGCTTAAAATCCCCTGCCTTCATCTCAATGTCTTCAGCCGCCCGCAGATCAATCCAGTCGGACTTCCCGTCAATGTATCTCAGTCTCTCAATCTTGTCAGTAAAATATTTAATCTTAATGTCAGGCATAATCCAGTTTTCCTTTCAGCTTTCGTGGAGAACAACTTCTCCTGTTAACAGGGATCTCTGTACATCGATCACTCTTTGGTTGGAGCTTCCCTTCCAGTGCAGCTTCGCATCCTTTAACGCTGCCACAAATTCGCCGTCCACCACCACGTCCACTTTGCGGATACATGGCAGGCGGCAGATACTTTCCCATTCATAACCGGTATAGAGCCAGATGGTCTTATTGGGAAACCGTTCGCATATCTCATCAATCAGGACGTTTATATCTTCCCGGTTGTCGGGATGGAGCGGATCGCCTCCGCTCAGGGTAATTCCCGACACATATGATTTTTCCAGTTCTTCAAACAGCTCATCCCTGGCCGCCTGGTCAAAGGGGATTCCCCCTCTGATATCCCAGGTCACCGGATTATGGCATTCTTTGCAGTTATGATTGCATCCCGCCGTCCACAGGACCACCCGAAGGCCGTCCCCGTTGAGCATGTCGTCTTTCGTTATATTATGGTAACGCATAATTACATTGATTTCCTCTCTGCTATCTCTGCCATCTTGGCGTCATTCAGCCTTGTATCTCCTTTTACACGGGAGTAGGAAAGGTATCCGTTCATACGGTCGATTTTGGTTAAATTCCTGCTTCCGCACTTGGGGCACACATCCATATCCAGCTCCTGATGGCCACAGTCGTCACAATACGCCAGGGAGAGGTTCACTCCCTCATAGAAACCGTAATCCATGGCCCTGCGGACCAGGGTTTTGATGGCTTCCTTATTATAATCGATGGGGTATTTGACATACTGGATCTTTCCGCCGTTGCTCAGCTCCCAGAACCGGTACTCCAAATCCTGTTTCTGGATCGGGGTGATGTCCTCCGTCACATGGCAGTGGAATCCGTTGCTCACGTACTCCCGGTCGGAAACATTCTCGATGATGCCGTATTTCTTGCGGAACTGTTTCACCTGAAGGCCGCACAGGTTTTCCGCCGGAGTGGCGTAAATCGCGTACAGGTTGCCGTCCGCCTCTTTAAACTCGTTTATTTTCTTATTAATGTGTTCCAGGGTTTCCAGCGCAAACTGCCCGTCTTCCGCCAGGGACTTTCCGTTGTACAGCCTCTGAAGCTCGTTAAATGCCGTGATCCCAAAGGATGCGGTGGCCGTTTTAAGGAGAGGCTTGATCTTGTCATGGAGCCCCAAATGACCGCCGTAAAAACCGCCTTCACAGTAAGCCAGCGGATTGGTGGACGCCCTCATCTCACCCAGATAAGCATAGGTCCTGATATGGATCTTTCTGATCAGCTCCAGATAATAATCCAGAACTTCGTAGAAATCCCTGCTCTCCTGTCTCGCCTTTGCCAGTATCATCGGCAAATGGAGGCTGACCGCGCCGATGTTGAAACGCCCTACGAATACAGGTACGTCTTTATCATCCGCCGGGTACATCCCTCCCCTTTCATACCAGGGAGAGAGGAACGCCCTGCATCCCATGGGAGAAATGATCTTGCCATACTGTTTATACATGCTGGCGATATAGCCCTTGCCTGTCAGGGACAGCCAGTCAGGATACATGGTTTTGGACGAACATTCAATTCCCGCCTCAAACACATCTTCCAGCTCGCCTCCCGGGCCGTGAAGCTTTTCATCATAGAGGAATACCAGTTTCGGGAAGAGTACCGGTTTTTTGCAGCCTTTCTTTCCCTGTCCCTTCCGTCTGACGTTCAGCATGGTTATGGTTGCCATCTTGGCGAACCGGCTGGTTCCCGTTCCCGCCGTCATGGTGATAAACGGATAATCGCCGCGGCTGGAGGACACGGAATTGAACTTGTATTCCCATCCCTGGAAGCCCTGTTCCATATCCCTCTGCACGTCGTCCCAGGCCACCTGCTCGGCTTTTTCCTGGCTTAGGCCCAGGCTCTGGTACTTATCGATATATTTTTCATAGGAAATCTCCGCGTAAGGAGCCAGGATTTCTTCTACGTTGGGAACAGTAAAACCGCCATACTGCTGGCTGGCGGCGCTAAGTACAATATCTCCGATCACATCAAATGCCACGTCCAGGGTCTTGGGCTCGTTATACCATAAATTACCCATCTCGAATCCGCCTGTCAGCACATTCTTCACATCGAACAGGCAGCAGTTCATGGTATCCCGCCTTGCAGACATATCGTGGATATAGATATATCCCTCCCTGCATGCCTGCAGTTCCTCAACCGTCATAAAAAATTTCTGATATAATGATTTATTTAATTCATTAAAAATAAGGCTTCTCTTGGTGGATACCAGCGCGCTGTCCGTATTGCTGTTTTCCTTATCGCCGATATACATGATGGACTGGCTCTTCTTATAAACTTCATCCAGCATCTGTACAAAATCCTGCTTGTAATTGCGGTAGTCCCGGTAGCTTTTTGCCACCTGCGGATTCACCTTTTCTAACGCCCCCTCCACCAGATTGTGCATCTGTGCGATGGGGATGTATCTCTCATTCAGGGCAGCCGCCTTCTCTTCCACAAACTGGCAGATGAAGTTGATCTCCGCCTGGGTAAATGTTATCATAGCGCGGTTTGCCGACTTATTCACCGCAACGACGACCTTCTGGACATTGAAATCCTCCCTGGTGCCGTCCTTTTTCACCACTTTAATATCACTGCAGTCCAATCCCATTCCTCCTAAAATTCCAATTATCAAAATACCATATATTGTGTTTTTATTATCTTTTTATCTCTATATGGTGTATGAGCTACCCTTAAATGGTAACACTTACCGTCTATGTAGTCAAGGCAGTTTTTCGTTTAAATTTTTCTTTCGTCATCCATCCCCGGCCGGGGCCCATTTTCCGGCCATTCTGCCGGGTTGTTCCCTTCCGCTGATCTGCTGATATCCGGAGCCATTGCTTCTGATTTAATTCCTTAGGGCTCCGGGGCATCCAGCGGCCATTCTGACGTCTCGGGTGCAGCGTCCTCTCCTTCTGCCGTCTCAGATGCTGCATCCTCTCCTTCTGCCGCCTCAGGTGCCGCTTCCTCTCCTTCTGCCGCCTCAGGTGCCGCTTCCTCTCCTTCTGCCGCTTCGGGTGCTGCTTCCTCTCCTTCCACGGACTGGCTATCCCCCAGCCTGAGCTGCAGTTCTTCCTGGACCTCCGCTTTGATCTCCTCTTCCTGTTCCGGGTTCATGGTGGGCAGATCCGTTTTGGATCCCACTCCAAACCGCCTTAAAAATTCCTCAGTGGTCGCAAATAAAGCCGGTCTGCCGGGCGCATCCAGCCTTCCGACTTCATATACCAAGCCGTATTCCACCAGACGGTTAACCGCATGGTCGGAGGTAACGCCTCTGATCTTGGATATCTCCATCTTGGTCACCGGCTGCTTGTACGCAATGATGGACAGGGTTTCCAGCACCACTTCCGTCAGCACCTGTTTCTTAGGAGCCGATGCCACCCGGATCAGGTTTTCATAAAATTCAGCCCTGGTACACATCTGAAAGGCGTCTTCCAGCTCGATAATCTTCATCCCGCCCTTTTGCTTATCGTACCTGGCCGCCAGCTTCTCCACCGCCGCCCTGGCCGTCTTCTCATCCTGGTCTATGGCCACAGCAAGCTGTTTTATCTCCACGGAACGGCCCATGGTAAACAAAACGGCTTCTATGATCGCCTCCCAGTCCGATTCCCGGTAAATGCCCTCTTTTTTTACATTATCATCCATAACACGATCCTATCCTTCAAAATCATCCAGGCCGTCCAAATCAAGCTCTGCCTCTTCACCCTCAGGTTCCAGTGTCTCTATGTACATATCGTCAAAAATGTGTTCCTGAACCAAATGGATCTTGCCGATCTTCATCAGCTCCAGCACCGCCAGAAAAGACACCACCACTTCCAGCTTGTCCGTCTGCCGCTCCAGCATCTGCCGGAAACTGAACTTCCGGTGCTGCCTGGCATAGCTCATCACGGACTTGATCTTCTGTTCCAGGCTCACAGGCTCTTTTTTAATGTTTCCGAACTTGCTTCGCACCGGATCGATCTTGTCTTCCTGCCGTTTCATCACTGACTCGAAAATGGCTTTCAAACGGGCCAGGGTCAGATCGCCCAAAAGCTGGTCCAAATCCACCGGCGGCTCGTACTTGGCAACCTCTTTGGGAATGGTAGGCTGTTTGAACAGCATATGCTGGGCCCCCTCCTCCATCTCCTGAAGTTCCAGGGCCATCATCTTGTACATCTTATATTCCAAAAGCCGCGCCACCAGTTCCGCCCTGGGGTCTTCCTCTTCCCCTTCCTCATCCACCTCAAGAGGCAGCAGCATCCGGGATTTGATATCGATCAGGGTTGCGGCCATCACCAGAAATTCGCTGACCAGATTTAGATCTTCCTTCTCCATATGGCTCACATAATCCAGGTACTGCTCTGTGATCTCCACAATCGGAATATCGTAAATGCTCACTTTATTCTTTTCAATCAGATGAAGAAGCAGATCCAACGGCCCCTCGAACTTTTCCAGCTTATAAGATATACTCATTTCTTCCTCAATTCCCGAAAAAATCGACGGTGTCATCTTCCGGCACCGTCGGTCTAATCTGGTATGTCATTTTCAATAACAGTTCAGACAGATCTGAACTGTTACCATTTTCAGTCATTTCGCATAGGGCTAGTATAGCAGAGTTTCCCTTTTCTGTAAATATGATTCCCATCAAAATATGGATTTATTAGTAAGTTTAACCACTACCACTTGTGGTTTATTATTAATTCTAATATTAATGGAATGAGTTCCCAGTCCGCGGCTTACAATCATATAGCGGCCGTTCCTTTCAAAAAAGCCTGCGCAGCAGGGCAGGAAAAACTGGTACTGGGGCGTCATAACTCCGCCAAGGAGCGGGATCCGTATGGTTCCTCCGTGAAAATGGCCGGCCAGCGAAAGGTCTGCCCCCCACGCACAATAGGTCTTATGGTACAGCGGGGAATGGGCCAAAAGGATTTGAAACCGGTCTTTGGAAGCCCGGCCCAGGCGTTTTGTCAGATATTCTTTCTTCATCTTCCTGACATAGAATTTCTTATAAAATTCCTCCCCGATTTCCACGGCGCTGACCGCAATATCATCTCCCACCAGCACAGTTTCATCCTCCAGATAATGAACTCCCGCCTTTATAAGCCTGTTCTTATATTCATCATACTGGTTTCCGTAGATTTTCCTCTCCCGGTTCATCCTGCACTCATGGTTGCCATTGCCGCAGTAAACCGGATACCGTGCGGCCAGGGCGCAGATCAGGTGAAGAGCTGTCTCCACCTCCCGCCTGCCTTTGCACACCATCATATCCCCGCCGACTAAAATCCCATCCGGCCTTATCCCATCAATCGCCCGGATCAGATCCTCATTTCCTTTTCCAAATGAATTGCTATGTAAATCCGAAAGGAATACAAAGGTTTTGCCGGATGTAATTTTATCTGAATGAATGGTAAATTCTTCCGTTACAAAATGTTTCCGTTCATAGGCGGACCGCGCTAAAAACGCCGCCCCGCCGACAGCACATACTATGCCCGCGATGATTATGCCCACGCTGTCAATCCTTTTCCTTTCCTGAAATTATTAGTCCCCTGTTTGAATGCAGCAATGCAAACGGCGGGAAAATTGATAAAGAAAGCAGCGTCAAGCCCGCTTGCAAGCAGCTTTCTTTATCAATTTTCCCATCGAAGGAACATCCGATGCTTCCTGGCCGGTTTTTCCGGTCAAGAAGACGAGCCGTCTGTACTGTTTTGTTGAGTTACACCTTATCCAGGTTACGTTTTATCCGGGTTGCGTTTTAACCAGGGTTACCTTTTATCCGGGGTTACGCCTTATCCGGGTTACGCCTTATCCGGGTTACGCCTGTGGCGGAACCACAACGATTCACTTTAGACCTTCTATTTTGCCAATTTTGTATAAGGAGCCAGTTCCAAGCGGATAAAATATCCCTGTTCATGTCTGCATACCGGACATGCGGCCGGCGCTTTCGGCCCCTGATAAACATAACCGCAGTTTAAACACATCCAGCCGGTTGAAACATCCGACACAAAAAGCTGGTTCTTTTCCATCAGGTCTGCAAACAGGTTAAACCGGTCGCCATGAGTTTTCTCTATCTCTGCGATCATATAAAATGTATTGGCTATCTGAGAGAATCCCTCATCTTTCGCAATATCGCCGAACATCCGGTAAACGGGATCGTATTCTTCATATTCATTGTGTCTTGCGGCCTTTAACAAATCCACTGTCTTATCGAATAAATCCACCGGATATCCCCCATCCACATGAATGGTATCCCCGGCCACTTCCTTCAGATAATTATAATAGATCTCCGCATGTTCTTTTTCCTGGCCCGCCGTAAACTGGAACACAGCTTCGATGACCGGAAGCCCTTCCTTTTTCGCTGCCGATGCCGCAAAGGTATAACGGTTTCTCGCCTGGCTCTCGCCCGCGAAGGCCCTCATTAGATTTTTAACCGTCTCGCTGTTTCTCAAATCTGCCATAGAAAATCCTCCTGTTATTGATTATGATTTTCTATATACTATCCCCGGCATGTTGAAAATTATACCAGTTTTTCCTTATTTCCGCATCAGAATAATGAACAAAAATAAACGCTCTTCCCGTCTTACTTTTGATTTTTAAATACAGGGTCCGCCGGATATCCTCCCACGATCTTCTGCATGGTTCTCTGAACCGCATCCTTGGATTCCTTCCAGTCCGCATCCTGGTTCCTGTAATCAAATTTTTCGATGAACCAGTCAATATCTCCCTGTACCCGGGCCAGATTCTTTTCCGTCAGTTCAAAGAGCACCGGATACCAACGCTCCTTCTCCTTTTCCCCCAGCCCTTCTTCACAAACTTCAATCAGATCCGCAAAATGATGGATGCAGAATCCCTTTGACTGTCTGATCAGATCCAAAAATTCCTCGTCCTTTTTTGCCAGATAAACGAAGGTATCCAGCATGCGCCGGTATGTATCATTTACCCGCCCGCACACATAGCAGTGATCTTCCTGGCCCCTGATCCAGGAAGTAATTCCATTGCCTGTGCCCTCATTTTTCTTAATTTTTCCGAAAAATGAAGGTTTTGAAGGCGCAAATCCGTCCATCTCCTTTTTCAGATGTTTTCTCAGATATTCCATCCTGCTCTTTAAAATCCATGCATTTCCCAGGGAATTGCCATAGTCAAACATAATCTTCGTATGTTTCCTGCAAAAGCCCTGCTTGTCCGTCAAATCACGGATATCGCTTTCCATATAAGAGGAGCCCAGCACAAACTCCACCGCCTCCTGCTCCAGCTTCCGCTCCAGGTAACAGAACGGGCATTCGTCTCCTGATTTTACAGCGTCCATCAATTCAATTGTATATAATTTCTCTTTCATTCCGCTTATCTCCCAACTTCTTGCTCATATTTTCCATCATACCCGCTAACCGAAGCCCCCGTCAAGTATAACTTATCCCAAATAATCAATCGGTATTTCGCCCCATTTTTCCGTAATTACCAATATTATCCATTTATGGATAATATACATTTTTGGATAATATCGCTTTAATGAACTTATATCATACTTGAAAAATGCTTTCCGTCAGGCACACTCCGGCACAGCAGCAAACCCCAATATTGACAGCGTTCATTCCTTTGACATGGGAATGTTTTAAAATGGAGGACATCATGATCACTTACGACAACTTATGGACAACAATGAAGATCAAACGCATCACGCAATACCGGCTGATCCGGTACTACGGAATCAGCGCCGGACAGATCGGGCGGCTGAAAAAGAACAAGTACATATCAACTCATACGGTTGAGGTTTTGTGCGCAATCCTGCACTGCTCGGTACGTGAAGTTATGGAATACCGCCCGGATCCACAGCCGGACCTTCAGCCGGATACACAACCGGATCAACTGCTGGATACACGGCCGGATACACCGCTGGATACATCGCTGGACGCACAACTGGATACACCGCTGGACGCACAACTGGATACACCGCCGGACACACAACTGGATACACCGACGGACACACAACTGGATACACCGACGGACACACCGCTGGACACACCGACGGACACACAACTGGATACACCGACGGACACACCGCTGGACACACAACTGGATACACCGACGGACACACCGCTGGACACACCGACGGATCAATTGCTGGATACAAAGCTGGCCCCACGGCTGAATACGCAGTTAGACCCATTACTGGATACACAGCCAGAACCACTGCTGAATACACAGTTGGACACACAGCAGCCGCTGCAAATAGGTAATACTGAATTCTCCAAAAATCAACGTAAGAAATCTGTAAAGAAATGAATGACCAAACCTCGTAATCTCATGATATAATAAAAAACGGATATGAATTTCGATTGATCAGGAGATTGAACCAATGAAAAAATGGAAGTCTTTTCTTATTATATGCATGAGTTTTACATTGATCTGCAATTCTGCTGCCTACGCGGACGAACCTGCAGTCACGGAACCTGTAGTCGCCGCAGAAGGCGCGGTCCTGTTAAATGCCGGCACAGGGGAGGTATTATTTGAAAAAAACGGCAATACCAGATTTTATCCTGCCAGCATCACGAAACTGATGACCGCTCTTCTTACACTGGAAAACTGCGGACTGACCGACACGGTAACATTTTCTTCCACGGCAACCACCAATATGGAAGCCGGAAGCGTTTCCCTGAAAATTACAGAAGGGGACAAGCTTTCTGTGAAAGACTGCCTTTACGGCCTTCTTTTAAAGTCGGCAAATGAAATTGGAAACGGCCTGGCCGAGCACATTGCCGGAAGCAACAAGAATTTTGCAGATATGATGAACAGCAGGGCCAAAGCCCTGGGCTGTACCAATACCAATTTTGCCAATCCACATGGCCTTAACAATTCCAATCACTATACCACACCTTATGATATGGCGCTGATCGCCAGGGAAGCATTTAAAAATCCTACGCTCTGCCAGATCACCACCACGACGACGTACAAATTCCCGGCGACTAAGCTGGCCGGAGAACGCACGATCTCCATGGGACATAAGATGGTTTATGAAAGCGATTCCAGGTATTATCCGGGGATTGTCGGTGGAAAAACCGGTTATACCTCCCTGGCAGGCAATACCTTAGTCACTTGTGTAGAACAAAACGGCGTCCGCCTGATTGTAGTCATTATGAAGAGCAAATCCACCCATTATGCGGATACGAAGGCTCTTTTAGAATACGGATTTGCAAAGGTGAAAACCGGAACAGCCGGGCAGCCGGGGGTAAACCAGCCGGGTACAAGCCAGTCCGGATCGAACCAGCCAGGTACAAGCCAGTCCGGATCAAACCAGCCAGGATCAAACCAGCCGGGTACAAGCCAGTCCGGATCAAACCAGCCGGGTACAAGCCAGCCAGGATCAAACCAGCCGGGTACAAGCCAGTCTGGATCAGGCCAGCCAGGATCAGACCAGTCCGGATCCTCAGTCAGCATAACATCCAACGGACCGGGGCAGACCATTACAACAGCCCAGTCTCCCTCCGCTCCCGGCCAGCAGCCTGAAACGGGTCAATCTGAAATTAAAATTGGATGGCAGCAGGACCACACGGGATGGTACTATATCAAAGAAGATGGCAGCAAGGCAGCAAATGAATGGCTGACGCTCGAAAATATTACATACTGGTTTGATTCCAACCAGTATATGGCCACAGGGTGGCGTCAGTACAACAACGGCGCCTGGTATTATTTTAAACCCAGCGGCGCAATGGCATCCAGCTATTGGCAGAAAGACGGTGATTTGTGGTTTTATTTGGGGGCCGACGGCGTTATGATGAAAAATACAGTAACCCCTGACGGATACCATTTGGACGACCGGGGTGTCTGGATACAATAAATAGAATGGAATGATTCTTTAACGATTAACAGACATGGGAGACAGTGATGAATACTATAAATCAGGACATAACCCTTGATATTGACGGAATGGGGATCGTGCTCTATTCACCCGGAGCAGTAAAAGACATTCCCATTTCCTATAATTTTTTGATGCAGGAGTTTAACCGGCCGGAAGATATCGGAAAACATATCCGAAAAGGGGATGTCACAGCTTTTTGTACCGGCTCACCGGGAAGATATTGTTTAAAATTCCGGGATGGTTATCCCGGCCTCCAAATGTCGGAAGACTATCCCATAGCCATACGGTTAGGAATCCAGGTAAGCGGCGGAAAGATTCATATAATTGATTTATTCTGGCTCATGGATTTTGATCCCCAATGCCCCCAGGAGCAGACCTTGGACATCGCTGACGGCTATTATCATATTACGGCCCTTACGAAAAAGCCCGTATCCGGGAGATGGGGTGATAATCAAATCATCTACATCTACCTGAATGAACTGCCGGAAATGCCGGAATTAACCTGGAACGGCGCGCCTATGCTGTTCAAAGATTAAATTTCATAAACTTTGAAACTTTTTATCCTCCAGTCACGACTAATAGTTGTAAAACAAAAGACTGGAGGATTTTTATTTATGAAAAAACAAATTGTATTAATCACTGCTATGGTATTCACAATCTCAGTTCTGGTATCCGGATGCAGTCAGAAAAAAGCCGTGGATACGACTGCTGCTGCTGTAACAACAAGTTTCTCACCCGAAACAGATTCTCAAAAAGAAGTCGCGGTTTCACCGTCAGAAGAATCCGAATCACATAATGAGAATCTGGACGCTGCTGAACTACAGAAATTCGCTGAAAACGTACAGGACATTATATCCAAAAAGGATCTCAGTGCTCTGGCTGATCTCTGTGATTACCCGCTTTTCTTAAATGGAGAAGAAATAGCGGACAAAGAAGCTTTCTTAAAACTGGATGCAGACAAATTCTTTTCCCAGGAACTGCAAAAATCAATCTCAGAGGCCGATCCTTCATCCCTGGAGATCTTCGGCGCAGGGGCCGCATTGGGTGACAGCCAGACGGTTTTTATCAATGAAATCAATGGGAAATTGGGAATTACCAGTATTACGACAGAATAATTGGGATTTAAGTGAGAAAGATACGCAGAAAAGCGGGAGGAGGCGGCGGACAGACGGCCGGATTTTTGGAAGGGGCCAGGCCGAGGGGCATCCGTCGGGGATGAAA
>NZ_WQPN01000036.1 GCF_018785315.1 Clostridium sp. MCC353
GCACTGTCTTTTTTCGTCCTTGAAGGCCTTAGTATTTCTTAGGGTCGGAATCCGCCCCCCAATTCCTCTCATCCACGGCCCCCTGCCCCAGATTCCCCGTCTTCATGGCGTAACTTCTGTCAATTCGTTAAATAAAGATTTTTCCTATTTAGTTCCAAAAATCCTATCCCCCGCGTCTCCAAGTCCCGGGCAGATATAAGCATTTTCATTTAACTCACGGTCCACATGTCCAATATAAATCTGGATGTCGGGATGAGCTTCCTGCAGGCGGGCAACGCCTTCGGGAGCAGCGATAATACACATGAATTTAATATGTCTGCCGCCATGCTGCTTTATGAAATCTACGGCTGAAACAGCAGAACCGCCGGTTGCCAGCATGGGGTCCGTGACTACGATTGTGCGTTGTTCGATGGGGTTTGGAAGTTTGCAGTAGTATTCGTGGGGTTCATGTGTTACTTCGTCACGGTACAGACCGATATGGCCTACTTTTGCAGAAGGAACCAGAGCCAAGATGCCGTTTACCATGCCAAGACCTGCTCTGAGAATCGGAACAACGGCCAGTTTTTTGCCTGCAATCATTGGAGTCATGCAGGTTTCAAGAGGAGTTTCCACCTCTACATCTTTTAACGGAAGATCCCTTAATGCTTCATAGCCCATCAACATGGCAATTTCTTCTGTTAAAGAACGGAATTCATTGGTTCCGGTTGCCTTATTTCTCAGGATTGAAATTTTGTGCTGGATCAGCGGGTGATTGATGATTGTTACGTTTTCCATAGTGCTGTTTCTCCTTTAATAGTTTTTCATGTTATACATTTTTTATCTTATCCGATCCTTTTGGAAGGATTAGGTTCATAAGAACTCCGATTACAACTGCGATAAAGAGACCGGAAATGTTCAGGCTGAAGGAATCAAATTGCAGGGTCAGACCGCCCAGCTGAGCAAATCCAAGGCCGAATACCAGTATTAAACCGACAATGGTCAGATTACGGCTGTGGGTGAAATCCAGGTCGGCTTCTGCTAATGAACGGATGCCCACTGCAGCGATCATGCCGAAAAGCATGACTTCAACGCCGCCTTTAACAGGCCCTGGTATCGTTTGAAGTATGGCGCCCACTTTGCCGAACAAGCCCAGAATGATGGCGAATACGGCGGTCAACCGCAGCAGACGTGGATTGTAGTTTTTGGTAGTTGCCAAAACGCCGGTATTCTCTGAATATGTGGTATTGGCAGGTCCTCCGATGAAGCCTGCAAAAAGAGTTGCCATACCATCCCCTAAAAGAGTTCTGTGGAGTCCCGGATCTTTTAAGAAATCTTTACCAACTACGGTGCTGTTGGTGGTTATATCCCCAATGTGTTCCATAAATGTTACAAGCGCGATGGGCGCAATGGAGAGGATGGCTCCAATATCGAATTTGGGCAGGCTCATAAACGGAACCCCATTTACGTCCGTAGTTTGAAATGGAATGTTGATCCAGGCCGCATTGACGATAGCGGAGAAATCCATGTGGAAAATTCCGGCAAAGGATAAAATGATGCAGAGAAGATATCCACAGGCGATGCCGATCAGTATTGGAACCAGCCTGAAAAACCCTTTTGCGCAGATCGAGCAGAGGATTACCACAAACAGGGTGAATAATGCAATTGCCAGATTCAGGCCGACTTCAGGGGTTAAACCGTCGGCTAAACCTAAGTTTCCTGTAGCGTCACCGATGGCGGTTCCTGCTAAGTTAATACCGATTACCACGATAACAGGTCCAGTTACTACCGGAGGGAATATCCGTTTGATTTTATCAGCGCCGATTCCATAGGCGATGGCTGAGAAGAGCAGATAGACCAGACCGGCAAAAATAATTCCACCCTGTGCTAAAGGAACATTTTCCGGGATGATGGTGCCTTCGGGACGGATCACTGAACTGACTGCAGCCAGAAATGCGAAGGAAGATCCAAGGAAAACAGGAACCTTAAATTTAGTACAGAGGTGGAAAATTAATGTTCCGGCGCCGGCAGAAAATAATGCGAGCGATGGGTTTAAACCGGTTAGAAGAGGAACTAATACAGTTGCGCCGAACATGGCGAACAAATGTTGAATACTTAGTAAATAGTCCCTGGAAGTCAATTTCTTTGAGTCATTCATATTCAATACCCCTTTTTAATAATAGTTTGCATACATCTTTGACATTCTATCAAAAAAAGGGACAAATATCAATCTATTTCGACTCAGTTACGAATTTAATTACAGCATAATCACCAAGGGCATGAGGTACGGGGATGGAAAAATATACAACTCCCTGGTTTTCATAGCTGAAGGATTCCGGAAACGCATCAGAATTACCAAAATCAGCTTTATTGAACAGTTCTGTATAGTAGTCGATGGTCTGTGTATTTTTGTATTCCATCAGTGATTTTTCCAGCTCTGCGCTCACATTATAGAACGTGCAGTCGCTGGAAAGCACATATCCGGCCATGGTATAGGCGTCGGAATAATCGTTGAATCCTAAATTGGTACCTTTGGACAGATCCACTGTGTTTGTGTAAAAAACATTGACCGGATAGGCTGCGTTCTCAGCCGCATAAGTACCTGTGTAAGTGGCGGTCATGCGTTTGCGGTCGATAGAAATAATTTTGCATTTGATATTGACTGCTGTGGATGCCTCATCCATGTCATTTTCTTTGACTAGGGCGGTTGCGTTGGTTTTGAGCAGTTCATTGATCTTTTTTTCTTTTTCAGCATCCCCGATGTTGGATACCACCGGATATTCGATGGTGACTTTACCGGAAGTATATTTGCTGATATCGGCTTTGACGGCCGGTTTTGCTTCTTTGTCTGATTCTGAAGTGCTGTTTGATTCTTTTGTTCCCGGCGCTTCTGTTTCTATCGTCGGCTCTGCCATGGTTTCCCGGGTGGTTTCCGGAGCTGCTGTTGTATGTATGGTTGAAAGATCGATCTTTTCATGTTTTGCTTTGCAGCCGGCCAGCAAGGTGGTGCAGGATAAGGCCAGTAAAAGAATGAAAGCCGCTTTTTTCATAGGGAACCCCTCCTTTTCATTTGTAATGATTGTTTTTATTATAGCTTACATTTATGGATTTCGTTTGATGTTTTTCTTACGAAATATTTAATGTTTACAAAGAACGGATTGCATTTGAAGGGAAAACCACGTAAACTGATGGTACATTAATAAGGAGGCGATGGTTTTGAAAGAAGGAAAGGGATGCCGCGTTAAAGTGGTTCATAAATTAAATGATTTTTCAGAGGATTACCAGGAAGGCGATCTATTTACCGTGGAGGATACCTGGTATGGCGGCGTCCATGTCAGATCCCTGTCCGGCATACCGGTTTCCCTCTGCAGAGAGGAATATGAAATAGTGGATGAGGAAGAATCCGGCCACTGCGCGGTCTGCGGGGGCAGAAAAGCATGGATGGAAAAGGACGGATGTGCTGTTAAGATAAATGAGAACGGTGATATTTTTGTGAGTTTTAAGGACGGTACCATATTGTCCGGAACGGTAAAATACTGTCCGGAATGCGGGCGCAGAATGAAGGACATCTAAACTTGTCATATTTTTCTTCTCAATGGCATAAGATTTATTATAAAGACCTGAAAGGAGATAGCTATGACCATCTATCCTGTGTGTACGAATCTTTTAAAATACCGTTTTTACCAAAAGATCACGGAATACTATTATAGGAGAAAAACCAACTGCCCTTGTTTTCTTATGCAGCAGAATAACAGGTGGACCATAGTTACCTTTAATATGTAACGGTCTGATACATTAAAATACTTATTGAAGGAGATACGGGATATGCCAAGAGGAGTTAGAAAATCTGAACTGGAGAAGCTGCAGGATGAACTCACAGAGGTTCAAAATGCAATCGGACAGTATCAGGATGCATTAAAGACAATGAAAGAAAAGGAAAATAATTTGAAAAATCTGATCAGCCAGGAAGAGTTTAAGGCGGTTCAGGCCATGATGGCGGAAAAAGGAATTTCTTTGAATGACTTAAAAGCGATATTGGAAGAGATACCGGCGGAAGAGATGAGAACCGCCTGATAATCCTATTGATTTATTAACAGCAGACATGCTGGAGTGTTAGAACTCCTGCCTGTCTGCTGTTTTTTAATACATTTAATAAAAGAAAGATTTTATTCGACAGGAACTATGGATGCGGGCGAAATGGTTCCGTCAGAACTCTGGCTGGTCTCTATTACAGCAAAATGGGGGCTCCCATCGGCAGTGATTGGTTCGGCTATGGCTATGAATTTATAATTCATTCCATTGACCACCTGGCTGGCAGCCGCTATGGGCAGGTAGGAATAATAGTCCTGCTGTCCGATGGCGCTGTAAAATATATAGTAATCGTAAGGCTGAAGATAAGGCTGATAACTCCATGATCCGGGCATTTTAATACCTCAGAAGGCTTTTTTTGATAGTATATGATGGGATATGGGCAAATGGTACTGTTCTTAGTGAAATAGTGGTTGTTTAAGCAGAAATTCATCGTAAAAAAATTTTAAAAATATATTTTCAGGTGCGATAAAACCGTTAGCCCATTTGTTATATAGGTGTAAGGGCCCAGGAAACAATTAAAATATTATTTTTAAGAAGAGGAGTGTTTGTTATGATGAAAAAATACGTTATATTCGCAGCGGCGGCCGGCATGAGTTCAATGATGATGGTTACGGGGGCATTTGGCGCTCCAAAAGGTACGGGTAAAGAAACACTGAAAATCGAGATTACAACCGAACGTCTGGATGATGTGTTATCGGTTACCCCTTTGAATGAAGCGGCTAAAAAGTTTTTATCAGATTATAAGATCAAAGATGACGATCTGGATGATGTAATCGAGGAGCTGGCGGATAAGATGATTGCTGAAGGCTATTTGGGCAAAAAGCAGGGAAATAATATCCGCATTACGGTAAAAGACGACAGGTTGACGAAGGAAGAGAAGGACCGGGCTGCTAAATTAATAGAAACCTATCTTGATGAACGCCATTTGGACGCGAGAATTGCGGCAGACAGAATTACGGTTGAAGATAAACTGAAAAGAAAAGCGGAAGAATATAAGATATCTGCGGGGAAGATGTACGTTATTCACGAAATCAGAAATAAGAATGACAGATTGAGCGAAAAAGAAATGGCATCTATGGATATGAAAGATCTGATGCGGTTGGCGGATGAAAATGACATTGATTTTGATGCGTTGGATGATATTTATGATGATTTTGATGATGACTGGTTTGATGATGACCGCGATGATGATGACCGCGATGATGATGACCGCGATGATGATGACCGCTACGATGACGACCGCTACGATGACGACCGCGATGATGATGACCGCTACGATGATGACCGCTACGATGACGACCGCGATGATGATGACCGCTACGATGACGACCGCGATGATGATGACCGCGATGATGATGACCGCGATGATGACGACCACGATGATGACCGCTACGATGACGACCGCGATGATGACCACGATGATGACGATCACGATGATGACCGCTACGACGACGATCATGATAGAGATGATGATTAATCTGAATAACTAAAATGATTTTATAAAATGCAGAAATAGCTGATTGAGCTGAAAAAAGATTGTAAACTTCTGCTTTTCCCGTTATGATAGAGCCAAAAGGGCAGGAGAGGGGAATTTTAAAGTATGATATTCTTCATGGTAGTGGGGGAAGAACCGCCTTCAGGATATGGAAATGGGAAAAAAATAGATGAAAGCCTGTTTGAAAGGATAGGGCAGGGTGATAGAAATGCTCTGGAAGAACTCTATATCCTGACGGAACGGGCAGTCTACGCCTATGTTTTTTCCATCCTGAAAAATCCGGAAGATACCCAGGATATTGTGCAGGATACTTATTTAAAAATACGCTCTGCTGCCCATCTGTACCGCCCACAGGGAAAGCCTATGGCATGGATGTTCACGATAGCCCGTAATTTGACGCATAATCATTTGAAAAGAAGTGGAAGGTCTGTATACCTGGATGACGGCGAGTTGGAAAACCGTAAAGATTTTTCCTATATAACCGACCCGACAGACAAGCTGATTTTGGAAGCAGCATTTAAACTGTTGTCGGAAGAAGAACGCCAGATTCTCCTGCTTCATGCCTTATCAGGAATGAAGCATCACGAAATCGCAAAAGGCATGGGAGTGCCTCTGTCAACGGTGCTTTCCCGCTACCAGAGGTCGCTTAAAAAATTAAGAAAGTATTTATCAGGACAGGAGGGGAGCAAATGAACAGGGAAATAGAGGATTCATTAAAACGTTCTATGGAACAGCTGCCCCATCCGTCCTTTGAAAAAATTGCGGATATTCCAGTTATCAGGATGCAGGAACATGATGAGATAACGCGACAGGATAAAAACAGGGTGTATTGGTATCCAAGAGGGCTGGCATTGGCCTGTGCCTGTCTGCTTCTGCTGATTGGAACCGGATGGTTTGCAAACTTCAGAATGATATACAGTATTGTCGATGTGGATGTAAATCCCAGCCTGGAAATTATGGTGAGCCGGAGAGAGAAGGTTTTATCTGTTAAGGCGAAAAACAAGGAGGCTGCCGAGCTTTTGGAAGGACGGAATTACAGAGGATGGGATATTACGGAAATGGTTGAAAGTCTTGTGGATGATCTTGCGCTCCAGGGATATTTGACCGATACAAAAAATGTTATCCTGCTGTCGGTCAACAGTAAGAGCCAAAGAACATACAGTGGACTGCAGTCATCGCTGCCCCAAGCAGTTTCCGGGGTGTTGGCTGATTACGGGATTGTTCCCAAACTTTTTATGCAGAAACTGGATGTGGATAAAGAGATGGAGAAGCAGGCAGAACAGTATCATATCTCCTTGGGAAGGCAGCAGCTCATTAGTCTCATGATGAAACAGGATCCTTCGCTGAAAGAAGAGGAGCTTGCATGTTTGAAGGTTGAAGAACTGGTTGAATTGGCCGAAGTACATGGAATCCGCCTTGACGGAATTGAAGTTTGGCAGGAAGAGAAAGATGGTCTGTCTAAACAGGGGACTAGGGCATCTGAAACGGAAAAAACGCCGGACACGGAATCCGGGAGCCAAAAAGTATGGACGGCTTTACCTCCGGCTGCCGCGCCGGAAACTGTGCCTCCGGCGAGCATGAAACAGGGTGATGACGATAAGTTTGACGACGAAGATGACGATAACGAAAATGACGAAGAGGATGACGATGGGGATAAAAATGGGGAGGATGACGAGGACGAAGATACCGGAGACGAAGATATGGATGAGGAAGACTGGGATGGAAAAACCAGGAGAAGGAAGGATGACCGGGATGATGACGATGAGCATTGGGATGAAGACGATATAGACTGGGATGATGATAAAAATCGTGGTGATGGTTCCGGCAGATCAGATAAGCCGTATGGAGATACTTCGGATGATTCAAATGGCTCAGATCATTCGGATGACAGCGATTCGGATGACAGCGATTCAGACGGCCGGGATTTTGACGGCTCAGTTAATGGTTCCGGCAGATATGACAATTCGGACCGGGACGATGATAGGGAAGATTCCAAGTCAGACGGTTCGGATTCGGACGATTCGGATTCAGATGATTCAGACTCAGATGATTCAGATTCGGATGAAGACGACGAATCCGGCCACGATGATGATGACTGAGTGACGATGGATAGACATTTAATATTAACTTACAGGAGATGATAATTATAAAAAACAACGTAATATTAAATAATAAGAAAAAATGACTATAAGTTAGCCTTCATGAACAAGGAGAAGACATAATGATCAGTGAATTAAGCAGATTTTTGAAGAAACCGCAGCTTTACGCCCCGGGCACAGGCAAATTCTGGGATGACGAGCATATATCACAGGAAATGCTGGCCGCTCATCTGAATCCGGATTTGGATGGGGCGACCCGCAGATATGATTTTATCGATCAATCAGTAAAATGGATTTCTGAAATCGCGCCTCCGTCCCAATATAAAATGCTGCTCGATTTGGGCTGCGGTCCCGGTTTATATGCAGAACGGTTCCATAATGCAGGGTATTCGGTAACGGGAGTGGATTTTTCCAAGCGTTCTATTGAATATGCAAAAGAACAGGCAAAAATGAAAAACCACCCAATTAAATATCATTATCAAAATTATCTGACCATTGATTACACGGAGCAATTTGATGTAATAACATTGATCTATTGTGACTATGCTGTGCTGCCGGTTACAGACAGGCTTCTTTTGCTGAAAAAAGTATATCGGGCATTAAAACCAAACGGCAGGTTTATTTTTGATGTATTTACACCGCGTATGAGACAAAAAGAAAGCCGTTCTTGGCAGTGCTGTGAAACGGGGGGTTTTTGGTGTGAAAGGCCGCATATTTGTTTTGAAGCGGTTTATCAGTATGAGGATGAGGATGCTACTGAACTCCGCCAATGTGTTGTGCTGACGGATGAGACCATAAACTGCTACAATATATGGGATCATTTTTTTACCAGAGAGAAGCTGCTGGCGGAGGTTCAAACTTTTGGTTTTAAAAGTTTTAGCTTTTATGGTGATGTGGCTGGAAAGGAATTTTCGGATACTGGAGAAACCATCTGCGGAGTTTTTACGAAATAAGGTTTTGATGTGTTTACACTGAACAGGCTGTCTATGATACAATGAATTTCATGGACAGCCTGTTTTAAATGATGTTTCTATGAAAAACCGGTTGGAATTAAAAGGAAAAGTATTTTGTTCCATTAAAAGATGAGGCATTGAAAAAAGCTGATATTTACGATCCGGCTATATGCAGGACGGGATTTATGGTTTAAAATATTGATCAAAGAGAAAGTTAGAAAGGTGAAACTGTGTATGGAACCATTTACCAATTGTAAGATAGAAATTTTTATTCCGGAGTCTCATTTAAAGGAGCTGCAGAAAGCCCTTCAGACAGTGGATGCCGGCCACATCGGCAATTATGACAGTTGTATGTCTTACAGCCCGGTGACCGGATGCTGGAGGCCTTTAGAAGGCAGCAGTCCATATATAGGAAGCTGCGGCTCTATCAGTACGGAACCTGAATTAAAGGTGGAGGTCACCTGCCGGACTGAGCGCCTGAAGGATACCATGGCTGCCGTAAAACAGGTCCATCCCTATGAAGAACCGGTTATCAATGTCATTCCATTATATATGACGGGGTTAGAGTAATGGCGTCATTATTAAAAAATAGAATTATGGACAGACAGAAAGGGCTTGATTTATGAAAATATTGAAGAGTATGCGGATGTATCTGTTGTTTATCGCGTTGGATTTTTATCTGGTTCCGGGATTGATTCGGGATACGGGAACTGCTGTCTTAATACTTCTGGTGGTGATACCGTTTTTGTGTTTTCTGTGCTCCGTATTTTACGGTGCAAACCATTCGTTTCATTGGCAGTATGGCGTTATTACAGCGTTGCTTTTTATACCGTCTATATTCCTATATTATAATTCCAGCGCCTGGGTGTATATCATCGGATATGGAGTGATCGCTTTTATTGGAAATTTAATTGGTATGATATTTTATAAACTGCGTGGGGACAGAATATGAAAAAAATAATAAACAGTATCACATTAATTGCTGTCATCTCAGCGCTTTTTACCCTTTCTTCATGCAGCAGAGAGCCCGGGAAACCGGCCATGTATATTGAAAAAGCGGTGTTATCACAGCAGGAGGAGAAAATTGCTCAATTGCTTGGCGCCGAAAGCGGAGCTGGTATTTATGATTTTGTATTGGATGATACGGTGAAATGTATTCAAGTCAATACGTATCAATTATCAGATGGAACCTGGGAGCTGATTTCAGGTGGCGGGGGATGGCAGTTTTCCGACATAAAAGGCAGGCTGGCCCTCAGCTTTGAAAATATCGGAGAAGGGCTGAGAATAGCGGTGCAAAGCGAGAATGACAGCGGATCAATGGAACATTCCACAGATCCCAAGGAAGGGATTACAGAAATGGGGCGCGCAACGTCAATGCTGAACAATCTGAGGGAAATCACTTACGAACAGGAGATTCCTTTAGTCATGCAGATTTTTACTTCCAATAGCTCTGTTTATTCTCTTGATGTGGATTATTTTTTTAAACCTGAAAAATACCAGGAATATGGCTATGAATCCGTTTATGCGGTTACAGTCCGTTTTAGCCAGAAAACAGTTGGTGAACTTGAGTGAAGTGTAAGTATTTTTAAGAAATGGCCTACTTTTATTATTCACTCCCCTTTATTATAATATCTTTAAACAGGTAAATAATAACAAAGCTTTGCCTTTGATCATTGATTTGTTCCGGCGGGGAGGAATATTATGAAGAAAAAATTTATATTAATGATTCTGGCATTGGCAGGGATTCTGGTTATGTCTGGCTGCTTTGAAGGCTTAAAAACAGGAGGAGAAACAACTGGGGATAGCGTATCAGAAGCGGACGGGGCCGCGAAAAAGCTGGCTGATGGGATGGAGAGTGCTGGGAAGGAAAAATCAGGGAAGGAAAAAACAGAGAAGGAAAAAACAGAGAAGGGAAACGCGGAGAAGGAAAAAACAGAAAAGGGAGACGCGGAACCGGAAACCATAAAAGAACTGGTAAAATACGGAGAACGTCCTATGGTTAAGGTGTATTCGGACGGAGAAACGTTTATTCCGATAGAGAATTTCACTTCTTCGGAAACCATACAGACAGATGCAGCCGGCAGCGAGCAGACGGTTTTTGATTGCGGGAGATGGCTGCGGCCGGAGGAAGTCATAGGAATGCCCCAGGTACCGTATGCAGGGGATATGAAACTGGAAGCCAACTGCCCTATATCCCGGATTATATATGGATTTTATGATGAGAATTTTAAACCGGATGGCGAAGGAAAGCAGGAGGCTGAGCGGCTGGATGAGATCATTTTTCCTCACCAGGATATGCTCTATTACGTCGAATTGGATATTACCTGGGAATCTGAAAGCGGGGAAACCGGCTGTCAGTATTTCTTTAAAGTGATCCCGGAAGGGCGTTCTCCAATGCTCACGGTATCCTATGACAAGGATGGCACGATGGTGAAAGTTCCTTCGGGCAAAGGCAAGGGGGCATTTCAGGAGCTGGTGCAGCAGGATAAACTGCAGTATATTCCCATAGGATCTTGGCTGAACTTCGATTTTTCAGATGGTAGTACGCCTGTTTCTGTCAGCCTGTCTGATGTGATACTGGATGAAAGCGGAAATTCCCAATTTCCGTATGCGGAAGAGAAAGTCATCAGTTTACAGGCGGGCACGGATGGATATTCCGCCTATATCGATACAAATTTAAATGTCATGTACTTCCGTTATTCCGAAGCCTATCAGCCTGCCGGAATCATACGAGGTTTTTTGGCGGACTGCAGGTTTGAAGATGGGAGGACGGAAACATATGCGATTGCATTTAAGACGGATGCTGCTTTTGGACTGGGCATGGAGCCTTCCTCTGCATATTTGATGCTGATGTGCGGCACCGGAATTGATGTATTCACCGAAAGCAAACCCCAAAAGGGCCGTGAGGGGCTGGAGCTCATCTTTACCATGTACAGCAACAGCGCCGATGATTTTTCATATGGCGAACAGCCCATGCTCCAGCGGTTTGAGGGGCCTGAATTAAAAGAAATTCCATTTCTTGAAGGAACCGGATGGAACGACATCGCCTATACGCTGGTGGGAAAAAAGAGCGCCGCGGTCAAGGTGAATTTAGAACAGGTCTATGGCCCTCTTGAACCGGGATATTACCGTTTTTCAAAAGTTATAACGAATATGCAGAATGGCCGGTCCCAGACAGTCTCTGCCGATTTTGTAATAAATTAATTTATGGGAGGGGAAGAAAAAATCCCCACCCGTAGTTTTCAGCAACCAGGAGTCGCACGGGTAAAGGGAAGAATACAAATTGAAGGAGAAAATAAAAGTATGACTGCGATCATATGTTTAGATGATGACAATGGAATGATGTTCAATCACCGGCGCCAGAGCCAGGACAGGGAGGTGCGCGCGCGCGTGATGGAGCGGGCCGCCGGGCAAAAATTATGGATGAACGCATATTCTTATAAACAATTTACCGATTGTTCCTCCGAAGGAATCATCGCAGATGAAGGATTTCTGGAAAAAGCGGGAGAAGATGATTATTGTTTTATCGAGGACAGGAACATTATTCCGTATCTGGACCGGATAGAGCGGATCATTTTGTACAAGTGGAACCGCAAATATCCGGCTGATTTTTATTTTACGGTGGAGCTGGAGGGATGGAAACAAAACGGCCGGAAGGATTTTACTGGCTATTCCCATGAAATGATTACGGAAGAGGTCTATACCCGGTTATGATCGGGGCAAATGTTGAAAGGAGATCGGCAAATTTTACCGACATGATTATGACAAAATTAAAAGCTTATTTTATTTCAATTGTTTTGGCAGCAGGAATTCTGTTGACCGGATGCGGGACAGAGAATATGGCGGCAGCCAATCAGATATCTTCTGAGACAAAAACATTTTCTTTGAATGATATTCCTGCTTACACAGGCAGGCCCTATGTTGTTATTCATGACAATGTCCCATTTTTCACAGAAGAGGACATTTCTACGGAATCATTTGAATCATATAGCGATTTAGATGATCTGGGCAGGTGTGGGCCGGCATTTGCCAATATCGGGACCGATTTATTGCCCACTGAAAAAAGGGGGAATATCGGCCAGGTGAAACCCAGCGGCTGGCAGACCGTAAAATATGATTTTGTGGACGGAAAATATCTGTATAACAGATGTCATTTAATTGGTTTTCAATTAACCGCAGAAAATGCCAATGAAGAGAATTTGATTACAGGAACCCGCTATATGAATGTGGAGGGCATGCTGCCATTTGAAAATATGACTGCCGACTATATCAAAGAAACGAAAAACCATGTACTTTACCGGGTTACCCCCATTTTTACCGATGAAAATCTGGTTGCTTCCGGCGTGCTGATGGAGGCCCGGTCGGTGGAAGATGATGGGGAAGGGATTCTCTTTAACGTGTTCGTCTATAATGTCCAGCCCGGAGTTTCCATTGACTATAAAACAGGGGAAAGCCGGCTGTCCGATTCTGATGGGGAACAGACAAAATCTGCAGGAACAGAGGGAACGGATCATGGGGCCGGGGATACAGCAGAACAGAAAGAAGGGAACGGATCGGCTGACAACGCAGAGCATACTTACATATTGAATACCAATTCCCATAAATTCCACCAGCCTTCTTGTTCAGGTGTTGTTAAAATGAAAGAGGAGAATAAGGAGAGCTATACGGGGAATCGGGATGAACTGATATCCCAGGGATATTCTCCGTGTGGTATTTGTAAACCGTAGGTAAGACAGTGGGATTCTCATTTTGAAATATTCAGGCTGTTTCAGGCTCTGGCTTTCTTTTCATTAAATGGAGGAAGAGAAGATGAACAAACATGGAGAAAACTGGCCGGTAACAAATTTTGACAAAGAAAAAATAATAAGTATGATCGAAGATCAGATGGCGGAGGGAACGGACTTTAATGAATTAGTTTGTGATTTTAAGTATGGATGCAATGACTGTTTAGTACAGATTAAACATATCAAGTCAGTAGGAAAATTTGAAGTTAATGTTGGGGTAGTGTGTTCTGATCCGGCCTATATGACAACCATGTCCTGTACGAGAAGCAGGGATCTGGAAACGATTCTGGATTTTTTTAAAGGGGAAGGGTGTGAGCGAATCATAATGGGGTATGTGGACTTGATTATTGATTAAGGGAAATGAATCTCAGCATGGCAGCTAAGAGACAAACTTAGATTACAATTTCAGATTACAATTTGAAATCGTAGAAAAGAAAATCTCATAATAACTAATACATAAAGGTGTAAAGTCTATGGGGATAAAAGGCTTTACACCTTTTTAAATATGCTGGACAGATAACAGCTTCAAAGGCAATTATAAACTTTGTGTAAAGAAAAAAGCCTCAAAAACCTAGTAAAATCAAGGCTTTCAAGACTTTCTCCCTGCCAAGGGTGTAATGCCGGCCGCGGGACTTGAACCCGCACGATGTTGCCATCAATGGATTTTGAGTCCACCTCGTCTGCCATTCCGACAGGCCGGCTTATTGCTCTCGTGCAACGTTCATTATTCTATCACAGGATTTTCCATTTGGCAAGTCTTTTCGTTGAAAAAAAATGAAAATTATTGTATGATAGGTACAGACTTTTGAAAGGCGGTGCAGCAGATGACCTGTAGGGAAGCGGAAGCTTTGGTAATGCCATATATACGTAATCAGCTGACGGATGAAGAATTGGAAGGCTTTTTGGAACATATTGAAGAATGTGCGAATTGCCGGGAAGAATTGGAGATATATTATACAGTAGAAGTCGGTATCCGGCAGTTAGACACCGATACCGGGAGTTATAATATTAAAGGGGCGCTGGAAGCGGCAATTACGGCATCGAAGCAGCGGCTGTACAGTGTGATGCTGGTGAAGATCATGAAGTATGCGGTCAATACGCTGTGCGTTATGAGCTTGATAGTTATATTTTTGCTGCAGTTCAGGATATGGATACAGCAGGGGATATTTTAGGCTTTCATTTAACATGAAGGGTGAAGGCATTTTCAAAAATGCCTTCACGTTTTAATGTTAACCCCGAAGGCATTTTCGAAAATGCCTTCACCCTTCACGTAACACCCCTTCATGCACCCTCTCATGTTATATATCATTATGTTAAAAATCACAAGAAAACAGGAGACAACACCTATGAGCAAATTGATCTTAATAGACGGATTCAGCATCTTAAACCGTGCCTTTTACGGCATTCCGGAGCTGACGAATTCAGAAGGCCTCCATACAAACGCCGTTTATGGATTCCTCAACATCATGTTCAAAATACTGGAAGAAGAAAAGGCAGACCATCTGGCAGTCGCCTTTGATTTGAAAGAGCCCACGTTCCGCCACGAAATGTATGAGGAATACAAAGGAACCAGAAAACCCATGCCGGAAGAGCTTTTGGAGCAGGTTCCGGTTTTAAAGGAAGTTTTAACTTCTATGGGAGTTCCCACGGTATCCCTGCCGGGGTATGAAGCGGATGATGTTCTGGGAACCCTGGCGAAGAAAAATGCGGCTATGGGCGTGGAAGTCTCCGTAGTTTCCGGAGACCGGGATCTGCTGCAGCTAGCTGATACCGGAATCAAAATCCGGATTCCCAAGACCAACCGGGCCGGTACAGAGATCCATGATTATTATCCCGAGGACGTGAAGCGGGAATATCTGGTGACGCCGACGGAATTCATCGATGTTAAGGCGCTGATGGGAGACAGTTCCGACAACATACCTGGCGTGCCTTCTATCGGTGAAAAGACGGCCACCAGCCTGATTGCCGCCTATGGATCGATTGAAAATGCGTATGAGCATATTGACGAGATTAAGCCGCCCAGAGCCCAGAAGGCGCTGAAGGAGCACTACGATATGGCGCAGCTCAGCAAAACACTGGCAACGATCTGCATTGACTGTCCGGTGGAGTTTTCATTGGAAGACGCGAAAATCGGCAATCTGTATACCCCGGAAGCTTATCAGATCATGAAACGGCTGGAATTTAAATCCATGATTGCCAGGTTCGGGGAAGATGCCATAGAAACCAATGATGAGGAAAATCATTTTAAAATGATCGATGATTTTTCAGAGGCGGAGCAGATTTGGAATAAGGCAGTAAAAGCAGAGCGCGCAGGGCTGCAGTTAGTACAGGGGGCGTCCGGCAACGCGGGGCTGGCCATTTGTTTTGGTGAGGAAGACTGTTATGTGATCGCTGCTTCCGGTTTCATCAGCATGGATTATTTATATGATAAGGTCAGGGAGTTATGCGGGCGGATCCCCCTTGTCAGCGTGCTGAATCTGAAAAAACAACTGCCGTATTTAAAACTGGATTATGACAGCCCGGCCTTTGATGCAGGTGTGGCCGGATATCTGCTGAATCCATTAAAGGACACCTATGATTACGATGATCTGGCAAGGGATTATCTGGGCATGACGGTGCCTTCCAAGATGGACTTGCTGGGGAAAAATGATTTGGGCAAAGCCTTATCCGATGGGGAGGCAGGCGCGGTGACCTGTTGTTGTTATATGGGATATATCGCATGGAAAGCCGCCCCGGTTCTCATCGATAAGTTAAAAGAAACAGGGATGTATGAACTGTTTACAGATATTGAAATGCCGTTGATTTACAGCCTTTACCACATGGAAGCCGCCGGAGTCAAGGTGGAAAAAGAGGCTTTGAAGGAATACGGGGATAAGCTGAAAGTAAAGATTGCCAAATTGGAGCAGGAAATTTACGATCTGGCAGGGGAGCAGTTTAACATCAATTCGCCCAAACAACTGGGTGAGGTTTTGTTTGACCACATGAAACTACCCCATGGAAAAAAGACGAAAACCGGTTATTCCACGGCAGCCGATGTGCTGGAAAAACTGGCGGTTGACTATCCTGTTGTCCAAATGATCCTGGATTACCGCCAGCTCACAAAACTGAATTCCACGTATGCGGAAGGGCTGGCCAATTATATTGGAGAAGACGGCCGGATTCACGGAACATTTAACCAGACCATCACGGCTACCGGGCGGATCAGCAGTACGGAACCCAATCTGCAGAACATCCCGATCCGCATGGAACTGGGACGTGCCATTCGTAAAGTCTTTGTGCCGGAAGAGGGCTATGTGTTTGTGGATGCCGACTACTCCCAGATTGAACTTCGTATTCTGGCCCACATGTCCGGGGATGACAGGCTGATAAACGCCTACCGGGATGCCCAGGATATCCATGCGATTACGGCGTCGGAAGTATTCCATACTCCGCTTGAAGAAGTGACGCCTCTGCAGAGGAGAAATGCAAAGGCGGTGAACTTCGGAATCGTCTATGGAATCAGCGCATTTGGCTTGAGCGAGGATTTGAGCATTTCCAGGAAAGAAGCGGTGGAGTATATCAATAAATATTTTGAAACCTACCCCGGTGTTAAAGAATTTCTGGACAAATTGGTATCTGAAGGGAAGGAGCAGGGGTATGTATCCAGCCTCTTTGGAAGAAGGCGCCCGATTCCGGAATTGAAATCCGCCAACTTCATGCAGCGTTCGTTTGGAGAACGGGTTGCCATGAATTCCCCGATTCAGGGAACGGCAGCGGATATTATGAAAATCGCCATGATCGCAGTGGATAAAGAACTTCGGTCCCAAAATATGAAATCCAGAATCGTGCTCCAGGTTCATGATGAACTGTTGGTTGAAACGTATTTGGATGAAAAGGATGCGGTAATCTCCATTTTAGAAGACAAAATGAAGCACGCAGCCGAGTTAAAGGTGACATTGGAAGTGGAAGCCCATGACGGATTAACCTGGTTTGACGCGAAATAATATTACAGAATTACGAAAATAGCTGTGTGTAATAACAAATGAAAAGGGTGAGTGGATGAATATTTTAGTCAGTGCCTGTTTATTAGGAGTTCAGTGCCGGTATGATGGGACCGGCGCATTATCAGAAGGAATAAAAAAGCTGATGGAGGAGCATACTCTGATTCCCGTATGCCCTGAAATTATGGGAGGGCTTGCAACCCCGAGAGATCCTGCGGAACGAAGAGGAGACAGAGTTTTAACCCAAAATGGCGCCGATGTGACGGATAATTATAAAAGAGGGGCGGAGGAAACACTGAAACTGGCAGAGCTTTACCAATGCAGATGCGCGGTTTTGAAAGAGAGAAGCCCCTCCTGCGGCTGCGGCCGCATCTATGACGGAACATTCAGCCGATGCCTTACCGATGGAAATGGAATGACGGCGGAACTTTTGTTAGAGCATGGAATAGAGGTAAAAGGAGAATCTCAGATATGAAACGGGTAATCGGTCTTACAGGAGGAATCGGATCTGGAAAAAGCAGGATTTTGGAAATTCTGCGGGAAGAATACGGGGCCAGAGTTATCCAGGCAGACGAAGTGGCCAGGCAGTTGGAAGAACCGGGCTGCGAAGGATACAACAAGATTATAGAAGCGCTTGGAACGGAATTTTTGGATGAGGATAAGAGCATTAACAGAGGAAAATTGTCACATTTGATTTTTAAGGATAAGTCGGCTTTGAACACGATTAATTCCATCATCCATCCCCTTGTGTGGCAGTCCATAAAGGAACAGATCAAATCCTCAGAGGCGTCTTTAATTGTTGTGGAAGCAGCACTTTTGGCAAAAAATGTGGATGACATTTACGATGAATTATGGTATGTTTATACATCAAGAGACAACCGCATCCGGCGGCTGGCTGAAAGCAGGGGCTATTCGGCGGAAAAAAGCATCAGCATTATGGATAACCAGCCGGATGATACGGAATTCTTTTCCTGCGCCAGCCAGGTGATTGATAATAATAAAAGCCTGGATGAGGTCAGAAAGCAGTTGAAAGAGATATTAGCATAATATAGAAGGAATTGAGCAGATGAGATTAGTGAGCATAGCCAGTGGAAGCAGCGGGAACTGCATCTATGTTGGCTCAGATAACAGCCACATCCTCGTAGATGCGGGAATCAGCAATAAAAGGATCGAACAGGGGCTGAATGAGATCGGTGTAAAAGGGAATGAGATCAATGGGATCGTAATCACCCATGAGCATTCCGACCATACGAAAGGTTTAGGTGTTCTGGCCAGAAAATACGGAGTGCCTATTTACAGTACAAGAGAGACTTTGGAGGAGATTTCCAATATGAAGTCCCTTGGGGAATATCCGGCGGAACTGTTTCATCCCATACAGCCGGATGTGGATTTTGAAATCGGTGATTTGAAGCTGAAGCCATTTTCCATTGACCATGACGCGGCCAATCCGGTGGCTTACCGCATTCAGTGCGGCAAGAAGTCGGTGGCGGTGGCTACCGATATGGGCCATTACGACCAGTACATTATTGAGCACCTTCAGGGGCTGGACGCCATTTTGCTGGAATCCAACCACGACGTGAATATGCTTCAGACCGGTCCTTATCCTTATTATCTGAAACGCAGGATTTTAAGCGATCACGGACATCTGTCCAATGAAAATGCCGGACGGCTTCTGAACTACATATTACATGATAATATTAAGAAAATTCTGCTGGGCCATTTGAGCAAGGAAAACAACTATGAAGAACTGGCCTATGAAACGGTAAAGCTTGAGATAAACCAGGGGGACAATCCGTTCCACGCGTCTGATTTTTCCATTACGGTTGCAAAGCGGGATCAGATGTCCGAGATTATCACACTGTAATTAATAGTAACAGTTCAGACAGATCTGAACCGTTAAAATTAATAACCATATTAAGAGGAGAAAAAATTATGAACAAGACAATCATTACGGTAGTAGGAAAAGACACAGTCGGTATTATCGCAAAAGTATGTAACTATCTGGCGGACACCCGGATTAATATTCTGGACATTTCCCAGACCATCGTTCAGGAATATTTTAATATGATGATGATTGTTGATATGGATAAGGCGACGAAACCATTTGAACAGGTCTCAGAAGAATTAGAAAAAGTGGGAGATGAAATCGGCGTTAAAATTAAATGCCAGAGAGAAGAAATCTTCACAAAGATGCACAGAATCTAATTAAATACGACCGAAAAGGATGGAAAAATCTTATGTTAAATATGTTTGAAGTGATTGAAACCAACAACATGATTGATCATGAAAAGCTGGATGTGAGAACGATCACCATGGGAATCAGCCTGTTGGACTGCTGTGATGACGATCTGGCTAAGTTAAATGAAAAGATATACAACAAAATCACCACTTACGCCAAGGACCTGGTATCCACCGGAGAAGCCATTGCCCGCGACTTCGGCGTGCCCATTGTGAATAAACGGATTTCTGTTACGCCTATCGCATTAATCGGCGGCTGTGCGTGCAAAACACCGGATGATTTTGTGACTTTGGCCCAGACCCTGGACCGGGCGGCCAAAACTGTGGGAGTTAACTTCATCGGCGGATATTCCGCTCTGGTGAGCAAAGGGATGACGCCTGCGGAAGAGAACCTGATCCGTTCCATTCCAAAAGCACTTGCGGCTACGGAACGTGTCTGCAGTTCTGTAAATGTGGGTTCCACCAAGACCGGCCTCAATATGGATGCGGTTCAGCTCATGGGGCAGATCGTACTGGAAACGGCAGAAGCCACCAGGGAAAATGATTCCCTGGGCTGCGCCAAGCTGGTGGTGTTCTGCAATGCGCCGGATGACAACCCATTTATGGCAGGCGCTTTCCACGGTGTGACGGAGGCGGATGCCATTATCAACGTGGGTGTCAGCGGCCCGGGAGTTGTGAAAGTAGCTTTGGAAAAGGCCAGGGGAGAGAATTTTGAAGTCCTCTGTGAAACCATAAAAAGAACTGCATTTAAGATCACCCGCGTAGGCCAGCTGGTAGCCCAGGAAGCCTCCAAACGGCTGGGCATACCATTTGGCATCATCGATCTTTCTCTTGCTCCCACACCGGCTGTGGGCGACAGCGTGGCGGAGATACTGGAAGAGATCGGCCTGGAACGTGTGGGCGCTCCCGGTACGACGGCAGCCCTTGCGATGCTCAATGACCAGGTGAAGAAGGGCGGCGTTATGGCTTCTTCTTACGTAGGCGGTTTGAGCGGAGCATTTATCCCGGTCAGCGAAGATCAGGGCATGATCGACGCGGTTTCTATGGGAGCTTTGACTTTGGAAAAGCTGGAAGCCATGACCTGTGTCTGCTCCGTAGGTCTGGATATGATCGCGATCCCTGGAAATACGCCTGCTTCAACGATTTCCGGCATCATCGCCGACGAAGCGGCAATCGGAATGATCAACCAGAAGACAACAGCAGTCCGTTTAATTCCTGTTATCGGCAAGACGGTGGGAGATACTGTAGAATTCGGCGGACTTTTAGGCTATGCTCCCGTTATGCCGGTCAACCCCTATTCCTGTGAGAAATTTGTAACAAGAGGCGGAAGGATTCCGGCTCCGATCCATAGTTTCAAGAATTAGGAGCTGCGCATATGAAGATTTATTTGATTCGTCACGGAAGACAATGCAGTAAGCTGTGCAACGTCAATGTGGATTTGGCTGAAGAAGGATACCGCCAGGCCGCTTTGCTGGGAGAACGTCTTGTAAAGGCCAATCCCCAGGTTGTGTACTCCAGTGATCTTTTGCGTGCCGTTCAGACGGCTGAGGCGGCTAATCTCTATTGGAATGTGGAACATCTCATACGGCCGGAGCTGAGGGAAATCTCATTCGGAGACATGGAAGGCATGGCTGATGAGGATATTGAAATAAAGTATGCCGATTTTAAACTCCGGCAGGACAGGATGGAAGAAGACCTGCCCTATCCGGGGGGAGAGTGCGGGGCCGATGTGGTAAAACGCATCCTTCCCGTCCTCTATGAAATCACACAGAGCGGATATGACCGGGCGGCAGTTGTGACCCATGGCGGCGTGATACGAAGCCTTACCTCTTATCTGATCGGCCTGGATCTGGCAAAGATGAGGATGCTGGGAAATGGGCTGGAAAACTGCAGCATTACGGAACTGGAATATCATCCCGGTAAAAAACGGTTCAATCTGCAGCGCTTTAATGATTATGCCCATCTTGAAAATTATCCCGAACTGCTCAGGAGCAGCTGGGTAGAGAAAGAAAACTAAAGGAAAACCACCTGGCTGTCAGGTGGTTTTTATGTTAAGATTATAAAAACAGGCCAATCACCTGTGATGAAAAATGATAACAGGAGTAAGAAGACATTGATAACAGATCGTAAATTACAAGATGCATTGGAATATTTTTTAAATGACCGCCTGATTCAGATTATCATCAGCAATCCTGTGGACAGAGATGGTTGTATGAAGGTGAAGATCCGCCCCCTTATGCTGAGGGGAGCGCTGACGTTTCAGGCGGAGGAATTTGTTGGAAAGCAGGCATTTCATAAGAATTTTACTCAGGAGGAAGCGGGAGATTATATAACCGGTCTTCTGGACGGCAGGTTCCGTCAGGCGGAGATTTCATCCCAGATGGGCAGCGGAACGGTTTTAGTGGGTAAAAAAGGTACGCTTACGGTTAAGTGCAAAAAAAGTGCCCAGCCTAAAATAACGGCTAATCCGCCGGTTTTGGATCACAACAGAAAGAAACGTTATGTTTTGGAAGAGGGGCGTCCTGTACCATTTTTGGAAGACTTGGGAGTTATGACTCCGGAAGGCATGGTGGTCCGTTCCAGATATGATAAGTTCCGCCAGATCAACCGCTTTTTGGAGTTCATCGAAGATATTCTGCCGCGTCTGGACAAGAATAAAGAAACCACCATCATCGATTTCGGGTGTGGAAAATCGTATCTGACCTTTGCCATGTATTATTATCTGAAGGAATTAAAGGGATATCCTGTGCGCATCATCGGCCTGGATTTAAAACGGGATGTGATAGACAGGTGCAGCAGATTAAGTGAAAAATACGGATTTGATCATTTGAATTTCTATTATGGGGATATCGCTTCCTATGAGGGCGTGGATCATGTGGATATGGTCGTAACCCTTCATGCCTGCGATACGGCGACGGATTATGCGCTGGCAAAAGCGGTGGACTGGGGGGCTTCCGTCATTCTTTCCGTTCCCTGTTGTCAGCATGAGTGGAATAAGCAGATGGAGAATGAACTGATGAAGCCTGTTTTTCAATATGGGCTGATTAAAGAGCGGATGGCCGCTCTTTATACAGATGCTTTGAGAGCTGAAATTCTGGAAAACCAGGGTTACCGTACCCAGATACTGGAGTTTATCGATATGGAGCACACTCCCAAAAATATTCTGATAAGGGCGGTCAAACAGGGAGAACGGAAGGACAACCGGAAAGAAATTCAGGCAGTTCTCGACTTTCTCCATGTGAAACCGACACTTGCCGGGCTGCTTTTGAAGGACTAAATCATGACAAAAGGCCTGGTATACTCATTTTTTACTGTGATTCCATATTTGGTATAGACGATGGAGTTATAGACATGAGAGGCATACAGATCCTGACTGAACATGGGCAGGAAAACAGCGTCGATGTAAGAGCCGGCTGCAGCGGGTTTTGTAATCAGCGGAAGAGAACTGTGTTTTTTAATACCGGTCAGAAGATCCGCTGATTCCTTTTTAAAACCGAGAACCCTGGCATAGCCGCAGTAACCCTTTTCCCGGTATGCGGCCGCGTCGGCTTGTCTGCTTCCCAAAATGAGATGGAGAAGGCATCGGCTGATACGGCTGTAGGTGTACTGCTTTGTTTTTAAATCCTCTGTCCGTTCCGTAAAAGATTTGAACTGTAAAAACAGGTTCCTGATCCTGCCGGCCAATTCTTCTGAAATGTCCAGATATTCGGTCAAATCCCCTCCATCCCGGATCAGGGTCAAAAGGGTGTAGTTCAGGATGGATGTCAGGTCGTCCGGAAAAACCGGCATACCCTGTAAAATGGCCTCCAAAACCTGTTCCGGAACCTGGGAAGCGATGGAAATAAGGCCATCCGGGCTGGCAAGCAGTTTCCGGATAGCTGTAGCGGATGCAAATTCCCCGGATAAGGAAAGGTCGTGGTAGCCATGGCCGTTTCTTTTGACGGTTACGGGAGTGATCCCGCTTTTTCTTCTCAAAAGAGCTTTGATGTATTCGATGCCCAGAATATTGTTGGGAGAGAGCAGTAAACTGCTTTCCAATGGGCTCAATGAAAGCCAGGAAGAGAGGGCTTTGGCCCGTGCATCGGGATAAGTCAGGCCGGAACGGATATAATCTTTTAATAATTCCTGATAATCTCCGTGTTCCTCAGCCAATACAGCGGCGATTTTAAACAGCGGCTGGACTTCTCCGCATTCGCTTCCAAAGCAGATGGAATCCACGATCCCAAGCTGGTCTAACAGGGCGACGCCGCAGGAGGCAAAATCCTCCGCGCTGCTGGTGGCGAAAACAGACGGCATTTCCAGAACCAGGTCGGCCCCGGATTTAAGGGCCATTAAAGAACGGGTGTATTTGTCATAGACGGCAGGAGCGCCGCGCTGGACAAAATCTCCGCTCATAATGACGATAACGTATTCAGCTCCGGTTAATTCCCGGGCTTTTTGGATATGATATAAATGACCGTTATGAAACGGATTATATTCTGCAATTAAACCGACAACCTTCATGTGTTTTCCCTTTCTTAACGCAGTTGTTCAAACATGGCTTAAAGTGAGTTTGAAAAGCGGTTATGAATTTATTATACGAGAGAATTATTATATGGTAAAGGATTATTGTTTGGACGGAAAAAAATACATGAAAATAGAAAAATATGGCTTGTATACAAAAAACAACTGGTATATAATATAGATAAATGCGAAAAGATGAAAGGGGTATTATATCATGGGATTTATTGATGTAATTAAAGCGAGAGCAAAACAAGACAAAAAAACTATCGTTCTTCCTGAGTCCATGGACAGAAGAACTTTTGTAGCGGCTGAACAGATTTTAAAGGAAGATTTGGCAAACCTGATTATTATCGGTACACCGGAAGAAGTGGCTGCCAACAGCGAAGGCTTAGATATTTCTAAAGCAACCATTGTAAACCCATTCACATATGAAAAAACACAGGAATACGTTGATTTATTTGTGGAACTTAGAAAATCCAAAGGCCTTACACCGGAAGATGCAAGAGCAACCATGATGAAGGACTACGCTTACTATGGCTGTCTGATGATTAAGAACGGGGATGCTGATGGTATGGTATCCGGCGCATGCCACTCAACAGCCAATACATTAAGACCATGCCTGCAGATTATCAAAACCAAACCAGGTACAAAATTAGTATCCGCTTTCTTCTTAATGGAAGTTCCAAACTGCGAATACGGCGAGAACGGAACATTTGTATTCGCTGACTGTGGCTTAAACCAGAATCCGAATCCGGAAGAACTGGCTGCAATCGCAGTTTCCTCCGCAGAGAGCTTCAAGATGTTAGTTGAAAAAGAACCAAAAGTTGCTATGCTGTCCCATTCCTCTATGGGAAGCGCTAAGCATGATGATGTGACAAAAGTGGTGGAAGCTACCAGAATCGCAAAAGAGGCCGCTCCTGAACTGGCTCTTGACGGAGAACTTCAGTTAGACGCAGCCATCGTTCCAAGCATCGGCGCTTCCAAGGCTCCGGAAAGCAAAGTTGCCGGACAGGCTAACGTGCTCGTATTCCCGGATCTGGATGCGGGTAATATTGGCTATAAGTTAGTTCAGAGACTTGCGAAGGCAGAAGCTTACGGCCCGATGTGCCAGGGTATCGCAAAACCTGTTAACGATTTGTCCAGAGGATGTTCTGCTGAAGACATCGTAGGCGTTGTGGCGATTACTGCCGTACAGGCTCAGGTAAACGAATAAGAATAAAAGGAGAAGTAATCAATTATGAAGATTTTAGTACTTAACTGCGGAAGCTCTTCTTTAAAATATCAGTTGATTGATATGGACAATGAAAGCGTAATCGCAAAGGGATTATGCGAAAGAATTGGTATTGAAGGATCAAAATTAACTCATGAACCGGCTGGTAAGGATAAATACGTGGTGGAAAACGCCATGCCAACCCATACGACGGCAATTAAGATGGTTATGGACGCCCTTCAGGATCCGGTTTACGGCGTTATCAAAGATACCAGCGAGATTTCAGCCGTTGGACACCGTGTTCTTCATGGCGGCACTGTTTACAGCGATTCCATCATTGTTAACGACGATGTTAAGAGAGTGATCCGTGAATGCTTCGATTTAGGACCTCTTCATAATCCTGCAAACTTAATGGGTATTGAAGCATGTGAAGAAGCTATGCCGGGAACTCCTAATGTGGCAGTATTTGATACCGCATTCGGTATGGCAATGCCTGAGAAAGCTTATATGTACGCAATTCCTCATGAATATTATGAGAAATACGGCATCAGAAGATATGGTTTCCACGGAACCAGCCACAGCTTTGTTTCAAAAGAAGCTATCCGGTTTGGCGGCCTGGATCCTGAAACAGCAAGAGTTATCGTATGCCACCTCGGAAACGGAGCCAGCGTATCCGCATCCATTGGCGGCAAATGTGTGGACACCAGCATGGGACTTACACCTCTTGAGGGACTTATTATGGGAACCAGAAGCGGTGATATCGATCCGGCAGTTGTTCAGTTCATCTGCAACAAAGAGGGAAAAGACGTCAACGAGCTTTTGAATATCCTGAATAAGAAATCAGGTGTTTTAGGAATGAGCGGAGGAATTTCCAGCGATTTCCGTGATATTGAAAAAGCAAAAGCAGAAGGAAACCATCTGGCAGAAGTGGCCCTGGACGCATTTATCTATCGTGTTATTAAATACATCGGCGCTTATACGGCAGCGATGAATGGTGTGGATGCAATCGCGTTTACAGCCGGAGTTGGCGAGAACGATAAAACCGGAAGAAAGAACATCTGCAGCTCTTTAGCATATCTTGGCGTAAAGATTGATGACGAAGCCAATGATGTCCGCGGAAAAGAGAGAGTGATCTCAGCAGCCGATTCCAAAGTAAAAGTTATGCTGATCCCAACCAACGAAGAACTTGCCATTGCAAGAGAAACATTGGAATTGGTAAAATAATCAAAGAATCTGTTGACAAATTTAAACCGCGTGTGTATAATAGCAGAGGTGCGTATAGCTCCTGATATTAACCTATAAGGAGAGTTGTATGCTTATTAACTTGTCTGAGTTGTTTACCAGTGAAGGAAAAGAGAAGATCTACGTACAAGATATTGAGATGAAGCAGTTTCATGCCCCGGATGGTGTGTATGATATTGTCGATGCAGAGCCGGTGACTTTAAAGGTCAGGAATCTGGGCGACCGTACATTGTTTCTGGAAGGGAAGGCAAAACTTTCTCTGATGATACCGTGTGGACGCTGTCTTGATCCTGTGAGGAATGACTTTGATTTATCAATAGAAGCTTCTTTAGATATGAAACAGACTGAAGAAGAGCGGATCGAAGAACTGGATGAGCAACCCTACGTAAGTGGTTATAATCTGGATGTAGACCAGTTAGTTTGTAATGAACTGCTGCTGAACTTACCTATGAAAGTCCTGTGCGATGAAGATTGCAAAGGGATTTGTAATAGATGTGGAGCGAATCTCAATCATGAGACTTGCGACTGTGATAGGAGTTCGCTAGACCCAAGAATGTCGTTGATCCAGGATATTTTTAATCAGTTTAAGGAGGTGTAACCATGTCTATCTGTCCAAAGAATAAATCTTCAAAAGCTAGAAGAGATAAACGTAGAGCAAACTGGAAGATGAGTGCTCCAAACTTAGTTAAATGCAGCAAATGCGGAGAACTTATGATGCCACACAGAGTTTGCAAAGCTTGCGGATCTTACAATAAGAGAGAAATCGTAAGCGTTGACTAATTTTAGATTAGTACCATAAAAGTGCTCTATAAGCAGCATAAAATCAAGGTTTTTCATTTTCGTGGAAAACCTTGATTTTATGCTTTTTTCGCCTTTTGGCGAAAAGGCGAAAAATAAGTTGTTTTGTGGAGATTTTGGAGTGCACACCCGATATGCTGGGAGAGCGCTTGAATGGCATTCAAGAGGTCATGGGTTCGAATCCCACTATCTCCACTTAAAACAATAAACCGCAGGCATAAAAGCTTGTGGTTTTGTTTTAACTTAGAGACCGGATACTTGATAAAAGTAAAGGGTTACTGGAATATCCCTGGTAAGGGAATTTGTTTCAGGTGGAAAAAGGAAGAAGTATGGAATTGAATCGGATGGACTGGTAAATGGAGATAGATGATAAAATATGGAGCGGATATGATGAGAAGAACGTTATGCAGCGTCAGCCTGATACTCTCTATGGCAATCCTGGCCGCCTGTGGACATGGGCAAACGGGTAAACTGGACGTTTTGGAAGTGGAAGAAAAACAGGTGCCTTTGGAGGTGTTGATATCAGGAGGTGATGCATCCTGGCAATCCTGCATGGAGGAAGTTGCCAGAGATTATATGGCGCTTCATCCTGATCAGGAGATACAGATAAAACAGGTTATTAATATTGAGGGTGAGGATTATAAGAGCAGTCTTGCAGTGATGGATGCCCTTGGCGAGTTCGATGGCATTGTCGAGATGAGAAATGTAGAACTTTATAAGCAGGCAGAAAAAATCGTCCCACTTCCCAGTGAAGTGACTGACCTCTTAAAGACTTGTACTGTTATTGATGGACAGGTTTATGCTGTTCCACGGTTTTATGCTTGCCGGGGAATTATCTATAATAAAAAGCTATTCCAGGAATATGGTCTGGCAGTTCCGGAAACATATGAAGAATTTCTACAATTATGTGAAAATCTAAAACGAAAGAATATGCCCCCTCTTGTGATTGGCGGTGGAACACTTTGGCATATGGATTTTTGGCTGAATGGGTTGTATTCTAACCGGATCCGCATGGAGGATGAAGAGTGGATCAGCCACCGGAATGAAGGTACGGTGAGTTGGCAGGATGAAAATCCTAAAAACCTTTTGGCGGACTTTAAAGAATTGTTTCGCAAGGGATATGTGCAGAGTGAATACCGGACCACCACAGATAGTCAGACCATTGAAGTGCTTGTTGATGGAAAGGCCGCTATGCTATATTCTGGTACCTGGATGTTTGCCCAGATTTTAAAAGCAGCACCGGATTTTGAAATTGGCTGGTTTTTTCTGCCAAATAACAGTCAGAACCCAGTTGTCGAGTTAGAAGAGAATATCGGCTGGTCCATTACGACTGCCTGCAAAGAAGATTCGATAAAATACCAGACTGCGGTTGATTTTCTGAAGTTTTATTATAGTAAGGAAGAATATGGTAAAGTCGTGGCATCGATGAATGGAATTCCGGCAGTGAAGGAGGCCATTTCCTATGATTGTATTCCGGCACAGCAGGCTGTTATAGCCGCAGCACAGGCACATGGTGTTATGGAAGGGCCGACAATCAGTACCGGAAATACTCCGGAAGGCTTTGCTATTAGTTGTTATGATGTTATGCTGAAGTTGGCAGATGGTGATTATACGGTGGACGAAGCGGCCAGACAGTTAGACATGGCATGGGAGGAGAAACGTGGAGAAAATTAAGAAAAAGAAACCATATGTCAGCATCTTTGTAAAGCTGGCAGTGATTTTTTTTGCAGCAGGGCTGATACCGCTTCTGTTTTTAAGCCGCTTCTTCTTTTCTGAATTTGTAGACAATATGGAGACCGAAACCATAAAGAATGGCAAAACAACGTTGGAATATGCAGGGAGTTTTGTTGATGACTGGCTGGAAAAGTGGGGAGAATTAACGGTTTCTATGTACACAAGGCCCATTGCGGAGCGAGGGTATCTGATTGACGTGTTGACGGATGAGTCGATCCAGCCATCAGAAAAATCGGTGGCAATGCGACGATTTCTGTTGGATATGGCTTCTGATAGCCAGATTACCAGTGTTCGTTTTCTAGAAAGGAATGGTAATCTTTACTATGTCAGCAATAAACCGGGGAAAATTCTGGATTCTGAGGCAGCAGTAGTTTGGAAGCAGCAGGAACTTAGCGGCCGACGGATGGAAAAAACAATACGCTTGCTACCGGCACATACGGATTCGTATTTCAAAACAGTTGAGGATCAGGTCATTACGATAGAGCGGAATTTTTATGATGTCAGGAGTATAAAAAATGTAGATCAGTGTCTGGGCACACTTTACATTGATGTTAGTCAGGAATCGATCAATCAGATTATGGATAGTATTGATATTGGCGACAAAAGTGGATTTTATATTATGAATGAGGCAGGCGAAGAAATCTATCACAACAAACGAGTGGAATCTTTGAGCCCGGAGGTGAGTTCATTGATCGCTGGCTATTCGGATGCAGAATATGGAACACTTCAGAATCAGGAATCATATTACCATTACCAGAAACATGGCGACAGCGGATGGATCAGTGTGGTTTCCGTTCATAAAGAAGATGTTCTAAACCGCGTCAAGATGACAAAGCAGTATATTATGATTACGCTTTCAGCCAGCTGCCTGATTTTAGTCCTGATCTATGTGGGATTTTCCAAATGGATTACGATTCCGATCCAAAAGCTGAAGGATGGAATGGAACAAATTCAAAAGGGTTACCTGGACACTCGGATAAAGATCGGCAGGAATGATGAAATCGGACTTCTTGGCGAGGGTCTCAATGAGATGGCAGCCCAATTGGAAACCTATATTGAGCAGGTATATGGCGCAGAGCTTCGTCAGCGGGAGGCGGAACTGAACGCGCTAAAGACCCAGATCAAACCACATTATCTTTATAATACACTGGATATCATCAGAATGACTGCTTTGACCAATGAGGATATGCAGACAGCCCGGATGATTGAAAGTCTGGCGGGCCAATTGCGCTACTTAATTGGCAGCAGCAGCGATAAAGTGTGTCTGGAGGAAGAACTGCAGAATATAAAAAATTATTTCACTATGATTAAAATTCGTTATGAGGAACGGTTTGATTTAAAACTATCGGTTCCGGAACGACTGCAGAAGGCGATGATTTTAAAACTATCGATTCAACCTTTTGTGGAGAATGCAGTTGCCCATGGCCTTAAATTTAAGACGGGGCAAGGCATGGTATGGATATCAGCCAGGCAAAATGAAGATATACTGGAACTTACGGTTATGGATGATGGTGTTGGAATTCAGCCGGAAAAGCTTGCCAAACTTCAGTCGCAGATAGATTGTGTAGAAGGTACAGCCGAGCTCTCAAAGGCTTCTGGTGGAGTTGGAATTTGTAATGTTCAGGAACGAATCAGAAAGAATTTTGGGCCACAGTATGGTATTGAAATAAAGAGTACAGAGCAGACCGGGACGATTGTTATTTTGCGCTTCCCCTGCCTGTTCTTTCCGGAAGGAGGAGTGACCAATGTACCGGGTAGTACTGATTGATGATGAAACATTGATTTTAAAGGGGCTGCGCCGCTTGATCCCATGGGAAGAACTGGGGTTTTCCATTGTTGGTGAGGCTGTCGATGGGAAAGAAGCGCTATTGGTAATCCAGCGGGAGCAACCGGATATTGTTATCTCTGATATTGCTATGCCGAATCTGGATGGACTGGAAATGTTAAGGCAGCTAAGAGAATGGGGGATGACGGTCAGAACCATTTTTTTAAGTGGATACCAGGAGTTTTCTTATGCTCGGGATGCATTGGTCTATGGAGCACTGGATTATTTATTAAAGCCGGTAACCGGTGAGGAGTTGATCCGGGCATTGGAGAAAGCGGCTGATCAAATCAGACAGGAGCAGTCATGTCACATGCTAAGGCGTGAAGATGGTCCGGAAGAACTTTTGTTTCAGAAAATCTTGTCGATGAAGGCAGAACCGGAAGCACTGGCAGTTGCGCTAAAAGAACGGGGATATAGCGGGGAAGGCTATTATGGTGTTTTTTTACGCCTATTTCGTAAAAGAACCAGTGACAAACAGGAAGAGAACTTCAGCTTGCTAAAATTTGAAATATATAGTTGGCTGGAACATTCTCTGGAAAAGGACCATGTAGGCATTATTTTAAAAAAAGATTCCACGTCTTGCTTTTTTCTTTTAATGGCGCCGGAAAATCCGAATCAGATAAAAAAGATACTTTTAGAACTGGTAGATGAGATTCAGAGCCGGTACAGCGTGATTGTTACGATTGGAACAGGGGGATGGCAAAAGGACATTGCTAATGTCAGATATTTATATACCACTGCCAGATTCACATCGGAACTATATTATTTTACGGAGAAAAAATATATCTGTTATGAGGAAGTACAAAAAGATTATACTCATTCGCTGGAGGAGTATCAGGCCAGTTTGGATGATCTGAAAAAGGAATTGCTTAAAACATATGATTTTGAACATATTTTAGAGCGTATAATAGAATGCGTTGATCTGCTTGGCAATATTTATTATGGCAATCGTGATTCTGTCGTTAATGCAGTTATCCTGATGGCGGGAGAGGTCTTTGGTGCACTTACCGAATGTGGACTGGTGAATGAAGAGTACCGGACGGGTGAAGAGGAATTTCTAAATGGGATCAGACAGCGGATTTCGTTTCGTGATTTGAAGAGTGCTGTCAATGATTATTATAGTCAGTTGTTTTTGAAAATCCGTCTGATGTATCGGCAGCGGGAATCTTTGGAAATAAAGAAAATCAAGCAATATATTCAGGAACATTTCCGAAACAATATCACGCTTGAGGATGTGGCTGGTTTGGTAGGAATGAATGCCAGTTATATGAGTGTCTTTTTTAAAAAAGAAACCGGTCAGAATTTTAAAAGCTATCTGACAGAGGTGCGTATGAAAGAAGCAATCCGTTTGATGAACAGTACAGATATGAAAGCATATGAACTGGCGGAGGCTGTGGGCTACAAAGATGACAAGCAGTTCCGGGAGAAATTCAGGGAATTATATCAGATGTCCCCCCGGCAGTACAAGAATAGAAAATTATAAAAACAGGGATAAATTTAGAAAATGAGGTGCAAAATTTGGCAGCACCTCATTTTTTATTGCTGCTTTCCGGAATGCATGTTATGTTGAGGCAGAAAAATAATCAATATAGCAGGAGGAAAAACCATGATAAAAATGTTGCGAATTGATGACCGTATGGTTCATGGGCAAATTGCTGTTCTTTGGACGAAACAACTTGATGTCACGCATATCCTGGTCGCAAATGATAAGGTGGCTCAAAATGACATTCAGAAAGCTTCCCTAAAGATGGCGGCCCCGGCCAGTGTTAAGTGCAGTATCCTTTCGGTTGAAGACGCGGTTAGTGTGGCAACTGACCAGAGAGCAGAGAATTTTAAAATTCTCATGTTGGTAAATAATACTGCAGATGCCAGAACAATTGCCGAACGGATTAAGGGGATTGAGGTATTCAATGTGGGAAATTATGGACTGATTGGAGAGAATGTATCCGCAAAAAGAAAACTGGGAGATACCTTTTATGTGGATGAAAAGGACGTGGAAAACTTAAAAGCAGTTATCGGCACAGGTGTTAAATCGGTTTATCAGCTGGTTCCAACAAAACCGGCGGAACCGCTGCAGGATTTGCTGAAATAGGAGAGGGGAAAGATTATGATAGTACAGGCATTATTTGTTGCACTGGTAATGTATTTTGCTAAATTTACGGATTGGGTTGGACAACTGGGGGTGCGGCCGCTTGTGTTAAGCGCTTTGGTCGGGCTGGTGCTGGGACATCCGGTGGAAGGTGTGATTCTGGGAGCGAGTCTGGAACTGGTATTTATCGGTGCAATTCAAATTGGTGGTTCGGTACCGCAGGATTTTATATCAGGAGCAATTTTGGGATCAGCTTTTTCCATCCTGCTGGGCCAGGATTCCAGTGTTGCAGTTACACTGGCAGTTCCTATTTCTCTGGCTGCAACAATGCTGTTCCAATTGGAAACGATTGTTTGGACTGCTCTTGTACCCGTATTTGACCGGTTTCTGGAAGAGAAGAATTATAAAAAATATGCGATACTACATTATACAGAGGCCTTGATTCATCCAATTCCGTACTGCCTGATCACTTTTTTGGCGATTGCATTTGGCACGGAAGGAATCCAGTCGTTTATCAATGGATTACCAGTTTGGGTCATGAATGGTTTTGCCGTCGCTTCAGGTATCCTGCCAGCGCTTGGTTTTGCCATGCTGTTGAAAATGCTATGGGATAAAACGATTATCTGCTTTTTCTTTTTTGGCTTTTTTACAGTTAAGTATTTTACCTTATTTATGAATATAAGTGTTGGAGAAGGCGGAGCTGGTTTTTCGGCTTCTTCCATGACGATGCCTATGGCGATTCTGGCAGGCTGTATTGCTGTGTTTTTCTTTTTCCAGGATAGTGAGCGGCGAAAGAGTATGGCGGCGGGCCAGGGCAGCCAAAAGGAACAGATTACGGATGAAAGGGAGGATTTTTTTCAATGAGTGGGACAAAGACAGGCATTTTTCAATTAGAAAAAGGGGAAAAGAAGACGATCAGTACATTGTTCTGGCGAAGTATGTGGCTGTTGGTTGGCATTAACTGGGTAAGGATGCAAGGCATTGTGGTAGCATGGGTACTGGAACCGATTTTGCGGAAAATATATAAAGATGATGACCAGTATTACGCCGCATTAAAACGCCACTCAGTATTTTTCAACACAACACCGCAGATGGCTCCCTTTATTCTGGGGCTGGCTGTTTCGATGGAAGAAGAAAATGTAAAGAATCCGGAAGGGTTTGATGTAGAGTCCATTAATGGTATCAAAGTGGGATTGATGGGGCCATTTGCCGGAATTGGTGATTCTTTCTTTGTTGGTACGTTCCGTATCATCGCAACCGGCCTTTCTTTGGGGCTCTGTCAGCAGGGGAGTTTTCTGGGGCCGATTCTGTTTATGCTGGCGTTTAATATTCCGGCCATGGCATTCCGGTGGTTTGGCGGTATTCTTGGATATAAGCTAGGAGGTTCTTACATAACGAAAGCAACACAGTCCGGGCTGATTATATCGATTACAAAATCTGCGGCAATTATGGGGTTGATTATGATTGGTGTATTATCTGCTCAATCAGTTAATTTTTCCTTTGCAATAGAACCACAAATCGGCGGTCAGGTCTTGAACCTTCAAGGCTATCTGGATCAGATTTTGTTGGGCTTAATTCCCATCAGTTGTGTTCTGGGGTGCTATCATATGCTGAAAAAGAAAGTGAATCCAATTTATATTATTATCGGAATTCTGGCAGTGTCATTTGTATTTTCTTTCTTTGGGATTGCATAGCGATGAGGATTGGATTGATTCAGACAAAGCAAAATCAGAACTATGACTTTCACCAAAAGGGTTGTTTTGAAACAGTGGAAGAAGCCCGGAAAAACCAAAGCGCAATGGTAGAAAAAACAATTGCTATGGTGGAAGCAGCAGGGAAAAAGGGCTGCGATCTGGTGGTGACACCAGAGGCAATTAATTTTCCGGGTTTAAAGCGATTTCATGGCGGGGATCTGGAAGATCTGGTTCCCGATATGTCAGATGTGCTATGGGAACGTCTTGGTAGTCTGGCCAAAAAGGGGAGCTTTTGGCTAGCGGCCGGAGCGTTTTTGAAGCGTCAGAAAATGGACGGAACATATGGCTGCTATAACAGTGCGGTAATCTTTGATGCAGAGGGAAAAATTGTATCCGTCTATGATAAGATTCACACTGGCAGGGATGAGGGGATTGAAAGTGGAGATCACTATCTTGTGTTTGCCATGCCAGAGGGTAATGTGGGAATCTGCATTTGCTGGGATATTCAGTTCCCGGAAACGGCAAGGGAACTGGCATTGAGAGGGGCGGACTTAATCATAGTTCCAACATGGGGCTGGGAATCGCTTTATTCCACTGCCAGAGCCTATGAAAATGGAATATTTGTTGCCGCTGCAATGGGCGTTCCGTATAAAAAACCGATTGATGGAGTGCGGACCCCCAGCCAGGTCATTGGGCCGGATGGCCGGATTCTGGCTACAGGCCCCGCTGATGGTGATGCAGTTATCATTTGCGATATTGAATTAAGGGAAACGAAAAAGTATAAAGAACTCCGGATGGGGGATCGGCGGCCGGATACGTATACCATGATAGGAGCGAGGTGGTAAGAATGAAAAAGTTGCTGTGCGTGGACCTGGATGGTACTCTTCTAAATTGTAAAAAAGAGTTAACGGAGGAAAATCGGCAGGCAGTCAGACTTGCCTATGAACGTGGTATGGAAATTTGTATTGCTTCCGGAAGAACGTATGGGGCAGCCTCTGCCTATTTAAAGGAAATGGGAATTGAGGGGAGTGTTGTGGCTTTAAATGGAGGCCAGGTGGTACACAGAGACGTGGAAATTCTACGTGAGACGATGGCGGCAGAAGTAGTCCGGGCAGCGGCCCGGATTATTTTGGCAACAGGGGCATGTGGATATTTTAATGATGGCAGCCGGACAATCGTAGTAAATGGTTCTCAAAAGTGGAAGGGATCGAACCCGCAGCCAATGGAATTTTTATCGGACGAGGAGTTGATTCACTGGTTGGAATCTGAACAAACAGGAATCATTAAAGTCAGCATTCAGGAAAGCGATGGGGAAAGGCTGGAGATGATACGCAGCTGTTTGTCTGGCCTGGAGGCATCGATTGCAAAATCTGATGTGGATTATTTGGATGTCTATGGTAAACAACAATCAAAATGGACCGGGATTGAGGCGCTGCTTCGGCATTTAAACATTAAGGCTGCCGATTGTGTTGCGTTTGGTGACAATGAAAATGATTATGAAATGATAAAACACAGCGGTCTTGGTATTGTCATGAGCAATGGAACTGAGAAACTAAAAGCGCTGGCGGATCGTATTACTTCGAGTAACGAAGAAAACGGCGTTGCCAACGGACTTTATAAGTGGGTATTGTGATAAGAAGGAGATTATTAGATATGGACAAGAAGAAAATGATACTAGTGTCGCATGGAAAGCTGGCAGAGGGAATGCTGCATTCGGTGCAGATGATTGTTGGGGAGAACAGTGATTTATCCGCTATGGGGATGCTGCCGGGAGAACATTACCAGCCAATGGTTGATACAATTGAACAGGAATTAATCAATCATCCGGATACACAATATCTTGTAGTGGCTGATTTGCTGGGAGGCAGTGTCTGCAATGGCATGACAATGCTGACCGGTTATCCGAATATGAAGTTGGTTGCGGGAATGAATATGGGACTTGTGATAGCACTTTTACTGTCGCCGGGGGCTTTGAGTGATGAGGCGATTGATGACGCGATTGCCCAGACTGTTTCGATGAATCACAGGGTGGTACTGGAAATGAAAACAGGGGACAAAGAGGATTTCTTTTAAAAGAGCAGGAGAGCGAAATGAAAGAGTGGATGAGTGAAGCGGATCAGAAGTGGGCAGAAGAAATATATCAGAAACTGGTCATAAAACTGAAGGCGGAATGTAATCGGATTGGCGGTAAAATTCCATATATAGCAAAAAATGGTATTTATCAAGAAGATAAATCAGAAACGGATATCACTTGGTGGACCAACGGATTTTGGGCAGGTATGATGTGGCAGATGTATCACGCTGCAGGGGATGAGCAATATCGAGAGGCAGCAGAAGAGGTTGAGAAAAAACTGGATCAGGCTTTTGATGTATATACGGGTTTGCATCATGATGTTGGATTTATGTGGCTCCATTCGGCAGTAGCGGATTACCGTTTGACTGGGAGTGAACGTTCTTTGGCCAGAGGGCTTCATGCTGCGCATTTGCTGGCTGGTCGTTATAATCCACGAGGTAAATTTTTGCGATCATGGAATAAGGATCGGCCGGGTTGGGTAATTGTGGACAGTATGATGAATATTCCGTTACTCTATTGGGCGGCAGAGGTGACAGGAGATCCACGGTTTCGTTACATTGCTATGGATCATGCCGATACGGTAATGCAATATACAGTCCGTGGTGATGGTTCCTGTAATCATATTATTGTTTTGAATCCGGAAAATGGTGAACTTCTGGATACTCCAGGCGGCCAGGGCTATGGGTGCGGTTCCGCTTGGTCAAGAGGTCAGGCGTGGGCGATTTATGGATTTGCTTTAAGTTATCGCCACACGGAAAGACCAGAGTATTTGGCCACGGCAAAGAAGGTGGCTCATTATTTTATGGCTCAGACAGATGCAACGGAAGGCGTGGCGCTGCTTGATTTCAGGGCTCCTGCAGAACCGGTTTACTGGGATTCTACAGCGGGTGTTTGCGCGGCATGCGGCATGTTGGAGATCGCTTCCCATGTGCAGGATTTGGAAAGATCATTCTATGTGAATGGTGCAATGCGCATTTTAAAGGCTACTGATAGGAAATTCTGCAACTGGGACGATCAATATGATTCTATTGTTCAGATGGGATCGGGTTCCTATATGACGGAGTATGACAGACATGTACCGATTATTTATGGTGATTATTTTCTGATGGAAGCAGTCCTAAAGCTTTTGGGAAAGGGATTTTTGATCTGGTAACAATTCATGGATACCTGAATGTTGATCTCAGGTATGAGGACGATTTACATTAATGCTGATTATACTTGATTGTGTTTTGGGAATTACCCAAGAATAATGTATTAAAAAGGATGGAAGATAGCTTCCAGAAGTATCTGGGAGTTATCTTCCATTTTCCTCTGCTTTTTTGAAAGTGAGTATGACATTTCTTAAAATTAATTAATGATTTCTTTTTTCTGTTTTTCCAGGAGTATACCCATAGTATTTCTTATAACACTGCACAAAATGTGACTCTGAACTATAGCCGGTAAGTTGGGCCACTACTGCGACTGTCAGATTATTACCCTCTAAGAGTTTTTTGGCGTTTTCCATCCGAACACTTTGGAGATATTTGGAAAATGAAAGTCCAGTGCTTTCCTTTAGCAGCTTACTTAGATAATGTTTGTGTAAGGAGCGTTCTAACTAATTTTCCAGACATGTCTGAAAAGTATTTCATGCCATTCCTGTCACTGCGTGAAATATTTAAAACTAGGGGGATTTCACACTAGTTATTCTTTAGGGGGTTACAGAGCCAATAAAGGCTCTTGTGTGATTCTTGACACCTGATGCCTTTTAATTGAGACGTTGCGTATGTTGTTATTTTTCAAAAAAATATATATAAAACGATAGAAACATGACAAATGTCATGTTGTATTATACTATTATCAAATATAATGATTTTATCAAATACATTGTATATGATGTTTAATAAAAACAAAGGAGGAGGTAAAAATGAGTACTGAAAACATGGGGATGTTAAAACCCAAAGGGGGCAGGCTAGATTACTTTAACTATGCAAAATTTGCAATCGGAGGAACCGGATTTACTCTGGCTAATGTAATGGTTAACGCGTACCTTACATTTTTTTGCACAGATATTTTTGGCGTAAGCCCAATTGCAGTTGCGGGTCTTCTGCTGGTATCTCGGATTATTGATGCAATCACTGATCCAATTATGGGATTAATTGCAGATCATACGAAAACAAGATGGGGGAAATATCGGCCTTACCTGATTGTCGGTGCACCAATTTTAGGTGTAATCGTATATCTGCTGTTTAGTGCACCGAATCTGACTGCTAATCAGAAGGTGATATTTCTTTATATTGTTTATATCGCATATTCATTGGCTTTTACCATGGTGACAATTCCTCATCAGGCACTTGTCCCAATCATTGGAAAAGACACCATAGCGCGTTCGATCCTTGTTTCCTGGAAAAATGTATCTGTTCAGATCGGGAGAATGATTATTACAACATTCGCTCTGCCGCTTGTTGAAATTATGGGCGGCGGTACAGAAGGATGGGGCAGGTTTGGAGCGGTTGTCGGAGTTGGTGTTACTATGTGTTACTGGTGTGCAGCATGGGGGGCAAAAAAATATGATATAGTGGACTGTGCTGCAAAGAAACAGAAGGTAAATTTGAAATCAGAATTCCAGCTAGTCACAAAAAATACACCTCTCATTCGCCTTATGATTGCATATGGTACGGATACAATTGCGAATACAGTTATCCTGGCTATTAATATTTATTACTTCAAATATGTTATGGACAGAATGGATCTTGTTCCAATTACTGCATTTGCCCTTACTGCTACTGGAATTATTTCAAACCTTGCACTGCCATTATTAAATGCAAAGTTCGGTAAAAAACAGTTATACTTAGTTTCAACGGCTTGTTGCATGATTCCTTTAGCTGCTTTGCTTCTAAAACCAGTTATGCCGGCTACTATTTTAGTCATATTAATTACTGTATTTGGCTTAATTTCAACTTTGACAAACGGATTGTCTTGGGCGATGCTTCCTGATTGTGTAGATTATGCGCAGCATATCACCGGTACGAGAGGAAATGCTGTAGTTTCTGCTACATTTTCATTTATGACAAAGTGTGCTGGTGCTATTGGTGGATTTTTAACCAGCTTTTTATTAAGTATAACCGGTTTTGTTGCCAACCAGGAGCAGGCGCCGGTAGTATTGACCGCAATTGTTGTCTTGAGGTTTGGGGTTCCAATCCTGGGATACATCGCTTCTTTGCTATCCATGTGGTCTTACGAATTGACAGATGCAAAATGTGCGGAAATAAGAAAAGAATTGAATCAAAATTGATTTGGTACCATAAGGAGATAGAACGATGAATAAAATGAGAATTGAGGCATGCATATGAAGGCAATTATGGTTATGTTTGACTCTTTAAACCGGCACATGCTTCCACCGTATGGATATAAGGATATTGTTGCGCCAAACTTTCAACGGCTTGCGAAAAAAACGATAACTTTTGATCACTGTTACGCAGGAAGTTTACCTTGTATGCCGGCAAGAAGGGAATTGCATACAGGCAGGTATAATTTTTTACATAGAAGCTGGGGTCCATTAGAACCGTACGATGATTCCATGCCGGAAATTTTGAAAAGAAACGGAATTTACACGCATCTTACAACGGATCATTGGCATTATTGGGAGGAAGGAGACTGTTGGAAGGGACGCTTGAAGTGGGAGGTTCCGCCGCATATCGGAGGCCGGAAGGATGCTTGTGGAAGGCAAGAATACATCAACCGCTATTATATGAAAGCAGAAGAGAATCAGTCGATTGCCGTAAATTTTGCCAATGGCCTGGAATTCATCGAAAATAATCATGGGGAGACTCATTGGTTTTTACAACTGGAAAATTTTGATCCCCATGAACCATTCTTTACGCCTCAGAAATACAAAGAATATTATAAGGATAATTATAACGGAGTGATGTTTGATTGGCCTGGGTATCATGAAATAACGGAAACTCAGGAGCAGGTAGAGCATTGTATTAACGAATACAAGGCACTTGTTACAATGTGCGATTATTATCTTGGAAAAGTGCTGGATTTAATGGATCAGTATGATATGTGGGATGATACGTTGCTAATTGTCAATACCGATCACGGATTCCTTTTAGGCGAACACAACTGGTGGGGAAAAGTTATGATGCCTTATTTTAATGAAATTGCCCATACACCACTGTTTATATGGGATCCACGTGCAAAAGCAGCAGGAGAAAGAAGGCAGGCACTGGTACAGACCATTGACCTTGCACCGACCATCCTTGATTTTTTTGGCCTGGAGATTCCTGAAAATATGCAGGGAAAAGCTCTTTTGAAGGTTATGAAGGATGACAGCAAAATAAGAGATTATGCTTTGTTTGGACAACATGGGGTACATGTAAATATTACGGATGGAAGATATGTATATATGAGAGCACCTGTTAAAGGGAAAGAAAATGAGTTGTTTAATTATGTAATCATGCCCAATAGTTATCCAGGTGGAATTGGTGTGGAAGAGATGAATTCTGTAGAAGCATTTGCCGGATTTAATTTTACAAAAGGAATGCCGGTATGGAAGATGAAGGGAGGATATGGAATCAAAACAATGGGATTCCCACCAAAAAAGCTATTAGAATTTGGCACATTGCTTTATGATTTGGAAGAAGATCCGATGCAGGAACATCCAATCAAAGATGAAGAAGTAGAAAAGCGTATGAAAATCAATATGGTTCAGCTAATGATGGAAAATGATGCTCCAGAAGAACAGTATATCAGGATTGGTCTGGAATTAGAACGCAGTCTGTTTTAGCAGTCAGAAAAATTTAGTGGAAAGATGGGGAAAAAATACGTGTTTTATGATAAAGTAAAAGAAAGTGCAGAATATATTCTCTCTAGAATCAATATGCCTGTAGACGTAGCGGTTATATTAGGAAGTGGCCTTGGAAAAATTGTGGATACCATGAAAGAAAAAGTGATAATACCCTATCAGGATATACCGAATTTTCCTCAAAGTACAGTATCAGGGCATGCGGGAAATCTGGTATTTGGTAAAATCGGAGAGACAAAGCTCATTACATTTCAGGGAAGATTTCATTATTATGAAGGCTTTACAATGAAGGAAGTAGCCTATCCGGTATATGTTATGAAGCTTCTTGGAATCAGGAATATGATTGTTACAAATGCCTGTGGTGGAATTAATGAAACATTTGCGCCAGGAGATTTGATGATTATTGATGATTTTATTAATTCACTGGATGTGAATCCGTTGATCGGAGAAAATGATGAGAGATTTGGTCCGCGTTTCCCTGATATGTCAGAGCCCTACAATACAATTCTGAGAGAAAAAGCAGAAAAAACAGCATATGAATTGGGAATTAACCCGAAGCATGGTGTTTATACATTTTTTCAGGGACCTTATTACGAAACCGCAGCTGAAATCCGTAGATTCAAGACAGCAGGAAGCGACGCGATTGGAATGTCTACTGTACCCGAGACCATTGCAGCAAACCATATGGGAATCCGGACACTTGGAATTGCATGTATTACCAATATGGCAACTGGACTTCGTACCGGACATCACAGTCATCAGGAGGTAGTCGCAATTGCAGAACAGTCAAGTGATAAGCTGTGTATGTGGATTGAACAATTATTAGACACGTGGGATAAGTAAAATATAGACAGGGGAGAAGTATCATGGGAAATTATAACTGTTCTGATTTATACCAAATAGTCCGAATTACCAATGAAATTGGCTGGAAAGAAAAAGTAACGGCAAATTGGTTAAAAACATATACACATGACTATATGAGAGCCAGAACAGTTCCTTCTGGAAGAACACTTTGCAGGCAGGACGATTTTGAAGGTTATGTCCATTATGTCGTTCAAGGGAGATACTTTCATTACAGAGGTTCAAAAGAAGGGAAGATAAATCTGCTGTCAATAAGGGATAAACCTGATTGGATTGGTATTGACAGAATCCTAACTCCGGAAACTGCAAATCCCACGGATAATCTGACATTGGAGGAATGTATTGTTCTGGATATAAAAAGTGAATATTTTATCCAATGTATCAGAGAGAGCAGTGATTTTTCCATTTATATTATTAAAAATCTGTTAAACAAACTATCATTAATATCGCGGAAATCAGACAGGATGGTATTCCATAATGCGAAAGAACATCTGATTTTTTATATTCTTATCTACTGGAACAACCATTATGACGGGAGCCAGGAATGTGTAGTTCAGTTAAAGAATGATTACATCGCGGAAGATATGGGGATTTGTGTCAGAACACTATATCGCGCATTAAATGATCTGAAAGAAGATGGGCTGATAAAAATAAGGAAACGAAATATTGTTGTGAATCAATCACAGATTCAAAAGATTCGGGAGTTCTTCTAAGCGATGATTTAAAAACTAAACGCTATGTGATTTACAATTACTCAGGGAGATAATATTATGTATAAGAAAATTAAATCAGAAATAACACAGCCGGATATGATTCTATATTCCAATATTGTATATAGTAACAAATTTAATGATTTTTTACAAACCACTATTCCGCTGGAAGTAAATATCATACGTCCTTTTTATCAATTGAGGAGCTGGGAAAAACGTCCGCTTCTAATCTGGATGTCTGGTGGTGCATTCAGAAATTCAACCCCTATGAGAAACATCCCTGAAATGACAGAATATGCAAAACAAGGGTTTGTCGTAGCGTGCATCCGCTACCGGACAAGTAGCGAATCGGTGTTTCCGGCTCCTCTTGAGGACATTAAAACTGCAATCCGATTTTTAAAATATCATCATGAAACATATGGGATTGACCCTGACAAGGTGATAATTGCCGGACACTCTGCTGGCGCATATCTGGCCATTATGGCAGCAGTGACAGGCGGCACCGGACTTTTTGAGACAGCTGAATGGAACGGCTGTTCAAGTACTGTTAATGGAGCGGTCAGTATATCAGGTGGTGATATGTTTTTGGAAAATGTTGAGACACAGGTACCTGGAAGGGAAATCAACCCATTGGATTTGTTAATGGGATGTGATCTAGAGAAGCATCCGGAGAAAAAAAGGGTGGCATCTGCAGCAAATTATTTAAGTAAAGATACTGCTCCGATTCTGATGATCCATGGAGAATGTGATGAGATGATTTCTATTGACGGCAGCAAAGCTTTTTATGAACGATTAATTTCGGCAGGCGTTCGTGCTGATTTCTATGAAGTTGAGGGTGAAGGGCATGGTTCCCTTGGTTTACGGCAACCGACAATCCATAAAATCGTCGTAGATTTTATAGAGGACATCTTTAAATAAATGTATAAATCTCAAGGCGGCTCAGTATTGAGACTTGTTGATTGATCAGTTACATAGAAGTGACTTCGGTTCAGAGCCAGAACTGTTCCAATTGGTATGGATCTAGGTGCCTGGTCCGAAGGTCCTGCATTATTAGATGTGGGGGATTAGCTTACGGACATTAGAAGGGCCCAAAAATGTTTTGCCATATGATTATCTGAAATGGCATTAACGATAACAAAACTGTTATCGCACTATGCGATTTTAGGTATTTTACTTGATGCATAATTTCATATATACTTTTAACAAGTCAATTTGATAAAGTGCCGAAGAGCATGCAGCATGCTGAGCGGATTCAAAATGCCTTGGTGGCGGAGTTGCCGTAAATACCCTATGCTCTGAGCATGAGGACTTTCAGGCATCCCGCTGTCAGGGCATTTTCTGCTTCCTGACGGCTGTCAGGAGTCTTGGTGGTAAAAGCCGGTGATATACTTGTGGAATTCCTTTATTACAGCGGTCTGGTACCGGTCTGGGTTGGGAACGAGATAGATATAGCGGCGGCATGGCACATCCGTGATTTCCAGAAAATGCATGGGGTGCTCAGGGCTGGTAAACCAGTTTAAATGAGGCAGAATGGATATGCCTGCATTTTCAAACAAGAGATTCTGCAGCACAGTGGACTTTTCCGTCTGGGCGGCGATCCTGGGCCGGAAACCGGCGCTGGAGCAGCATTCAACAGCGATATCATAGAAATCGTTATGGTTGTCCAGAAGGATGAAGTCCTCGAGGCTCAGCTCGGCTAAGGCAACACCCTTCTGGCGGGACAGAGGATGCTGTTCATTGACGACTACATAGAGCTGCTCGCTGGTGAGCAGGTTCCCGGTGTTTCCGGTGTCAGGCCGGAACGAGGAATAGAGGAGAAAATCAGCGTTTGCTGGAAAGGATCCTGTATTTTCATTCATCAGATTGAAGTTGATGTCAGGATGGCTCTTTTTAAACTCGGCCACCGGCCGGGTGAGAAGGGTGGAGGCGGAGCGGATAGCAATTGTGATGCGTGCCGCCGCCTGCCTGTTTATCTCTTCCATCTCCTTTTTTGTATTCTGAAGAAGGTTTAAGATTTGGTCCACAGCGCGCAGAAATAATTTGCCGTTATCATTTAAGATGATCCGGTTTTTGCTATGGTCAAAAAGGGGATATCCCAGCTCGTCTTCCAGACGGCGGATGGACCGGGTCAGCGCCGGCTGGGCGATCTGAAGCTTCCGAGAAGCTTCTGTTATATGTTCTAATTCCGCAACCACTTTAAAATATTCCAGGGTATGAATGTCCATGTCATAACCTCCTGTTCTGTCAATTGACTTTATTTTAAAGGATAAGCGGAGAAATTACAAGATCAGCAGCAGGAGAGTGTGAAAAATAAACCTGATGGCTTATTTTCACACCCAAATTTGTGCCGGAGCCACAAATTTGAATCGCAGCTGGGAATCTGAAATTCTCAGTGCGTGCCTGCACAGCGCAGAATATGCACAACGCGGAATATGCACAACGCGGAATATGCACAACGCGGAATATGTGCAGCGCAGAATATGCGCATTAAAACGCTCCGGCATGGAGGATTAATATGAGACTGAATGAAGAATTTATGGGGCGGGTTGTGATGAGCCCCGACACCGATGTTACGGCCGGAGAAGTGTCCAGCTGGACCTTTACTTTTACAGCTGGCAAGTACGGAATTGATGAAGGGGGCACGTTCCGGATCGCATGGCGCAGCGTCAGCGACTGGGAAGCGCCTCAGTTTGACAACCCAAAAGGATTTGCCTATACGACGGCGGTGACGGACGGGGAGGCGGATATATTCTGCAGTTACGCTTCTTATATCCGTCCTTTTGGCAACAGCATCCTGTTTCAGGTGAGAAACGGCTTTTTAAAAGAAGGCGATCAGGTTACCATCGTTTTAGGCGACAGAAGCAAGGGCGGACCCGGCATGAGGGCGCAGTCCTTCTGTGAAAGGGAGCACGAGTTCCGTTTCCTCATCGATCCCTGCGGAACCGGGCGTTATGAGGAACTTCCGGGACGTCCCGTGGTGAGAATCGTGGCAGGAAGAGCCCACGAGATCCAGGCGGTCATTCCGGGTACTGTTCGGACCGGGGAGCCCTTTGACTGTGTGGTGAGAAGCTTAGACGAGTTTGGCAACCCCACTCCGCTGCTGGAGAGCAGGGTATATCTGAGCATACCTGAGTTCAAGGGGAGCAGACTGCCCGAGGAAGTGCGCCTTACGGGTGAATGCGGAGGAAGCATCCGGGTCTCCGGACTGGAAGTATATGAGGAAGGCTGTTTCCATGTGGAAATCAGCACGGAAGACGGCGTTTACACAGCGGTCAGCAATGCGTCCTGTGCGGTCCGGGAACCGGAATACCGCCTCTATTGGGGGGACATGCACGCCCAGACCAGCTATACGGTAGGAACAGGCAGCCTGGATGATTATTATTCCTTTGCCAGGCAGAAAGCGGCCCTGGATTTCACCGGATGGCAGGGAAATGATTTCGAAGTGGACGATATCAAATGGGATTCTGTCCGTGAGAAAACGAAGGAGTACAACGAAGAGAATAAGTTCCTGGTATTTTTAGGTTATGAATGGTCCGGCATCACGCCTCTGGGCGGGGATTACAATGTCTTTTTCAAGGGAGACAATGAGCATTTCTATCCCAGCAGCAACTGGACGGCTATGAAAAATGTGGACCCGGAGAGGAACGCCAGCCCGGTATCCGAACTCTGGGATATCTTTAAAGGAAGAGACGACGTGATGCTGATTCCCCATATTGGAGGCAGATACGGAAACCTGGATTTCTTCAATCCGGAGTTTTCCAGCGTGATCGAGATCCATTCCCATCACGGAACTTTTGAGTGGTTCGCCATGGAGGCCATGAAGCGCAGGCTGAAGGTGGGATTTATTGCCACCAGCGATGATCACACCTGCCGTCCGGGACTTTCCTATCCCCTGAGCGGAAACGGCAAATCAGCATCCAGCGCCTTTGATGTGGCATCCGGCTTTACCGGCGTATTCGCCAAGGATCTGACCAAAGAGAGCGTATGGGAGGCCATCCGGGCCAGACGGTGCTATGCATCCTCCTTTGACCGGGTTTATATGGACGTATCGGTAAACGGACACAGGATGGGAGAGGAATTTGACACCACGGAAGCGCTGAAGCTCCGGTTAAATGCATCCGGCACCTATCCGGTTGACAATGTGAAGATCTATGACTGGGACCGCCTGGTGGCCGATCTGGACATGCAGGAAAAGGACGAGAAGAAGATCCGCGTGCGCTGGAGCGGCGTTATGAGACGCGGCCGCAATAAATCTGCTTCCTGGAACGGAGATATCTATGTGAGAAACGGCCGTCTCACAGGTGCAGAAGAATACGCCTTTGACCGGAACGACCAGGGTATCAAGCAGTGTTCGGACAAATTTGTAAAATGGGTTTCTTCCACATCGGGAGATTACGACGGCCTCTATCTGACAATAGACGGAGATGAGAGCACAACCCTGGATTTCTGTACGGAACGCGGAAGCTTCAGCGTATCCTTAAAGGAGATCTATGAAGGAAAGAAGAGCTTTTCCATGGGAGGAGAGAATCTGCTGGTGGAATTCGAGAAGGCGAACCGGGAGATTGCTTCCAGGGAGGAAGAGACGGATAAGAGATCGGTTTCCCTGGAATTCGAACTGGAAGAGGTATCAGGAGAACACGCTTACTGGGTTAAGGTCACACAGGATAACGGCAATGCCGCATGGTCTTCTCCTGTGTTTGTGAACAGAGGATAAGACAAAAGAGGTGGATGAGTATGTATATAGTATTAATACCGGTTTTATTTTTAATTGTAGTCAGTGTATGTAAGAAGATCCCCCTGATCGGGGGGCGGCTTCTGGCCGCATTTTTTGGGGCGGGCATCTTAGCCATGCTTTTGGGCGGAGTGTATAATCCGGTCCAGTGGATTAATCCATGGATCGACGGTATCAACAGGGTGGCATTTATCATCTGGATCGTCATATTCGGTTCTTTCTTTTCCATGCTGCAGATCGAAACGGGCGCCATGCAGACTGTGCTCAACGTTCTGAGAGCCATGTTCGGCCATACTCCCCAGGGGCTGGTGCTGGCTGTATTGCTGGCCCTCTATATGGGCGGTTCTATGCTGGGAACTGTGGCGGCCGTGGGCGCCGTAGTCGGTATGCTGATCGTTCCCGCCCTGGATGACATGGGGCTTTCGCCGGAACTCATCTGCGCGACCATAGTGACAGGAGGTTCCATGGGAGCCATCATGCCGCCTATCTCCAACGCGGTTAACGTGGCGGCCGGAATCATCGGAATCGATCCAATGCCCATCATCCAGATCAGTTATGTGACGGTGGGAATCGGCCTGGTGCTGATCAGCCTTTTCTTCTGCAAAGTGTATATCGGCAAGAGATATTCCATGCCGGCCCATCTGATTCCCCAGGAATCCGCAGGGACCATATTCAAGAGGGAATGGAAGACTTTGATTCCACTGGCTGTGTTGATTGTGATCATTATGTTAAACAGCATTCCATCCATCGCTTTCGACCTTCCAGGCTGGCTGCTTAAACAGATTCCGTTTGGAGAGGCAAATTTTTACCAGGCATTTAAAAAAGTGAAGATATTCGGCACGCTGACCAACAACATTGTGCTGTCCCTTCTGATCGCAATCGGCATCTCTTATCTGATGTATCCGAAGCTCCGTGTTAACGCGTTTACCAAGCTGTCTAAATCATTCAGAAATGTGCAGAGCAGCGTTATGATCCAGATTGCGGCGGGATTTTTCCTGGGCGCATTCAGCATTGGCGGACAGCTTCAGGTGATCGCGGCCTGGGCAGGTAATTTAAACGCCACCCTGCTCAAGATGGGAGGCAGCTTTTCCCTGGTGCTGGCAGGCATGATCATGGGATCTCAGAGCACGTCCCAGACCCTTCTGACGCCGATCATCGGGCCGTCCTGGATCGCAGCCGGGGTGACACCGGTTCATGCGGCGGTGGCCAGCGCCCATCTGGCGGCGGCCGGGCAGGGCCTGCCTCCCGCGGACCTCAATACGTTTATCATCGCGGGACTGGTCGCTTCCATTTTGCAGAAAAAAGTTGATCCTTTAAAATCTATGTATTATACGACTGTATATTGTATTTATCTGTTTATTGTTGGCGTTCTGTTCCTGTATATCTAAATGCGGGAAACAGACATAAAGGGGCTGTAAATCACTGATTTCAGCCCCTTTTTACTTATTTAAGGGAAACCTCATTTCTTTTATTTGTGTCAGCCTTTTTTCGGCAAGTTCCAGATCTTTTAAAATCTTAACAGGATTTCCATCTTTCAGCCAGATTCGGCTGCCAATCTGCTCTTCATCCCCTTTACCTGATAAGCCAAATGCATATTCAGCAGCGCGTTGATGCCGCACGCCACCCGTATCAGCTTGAATAAAGCGAGTGGTAATAAAAGCTGGAATGAATTGTCTGAAATGATTGATATCTTTGTCGGTTTTTGATATACTTGATTGGATAAATTGGTATATGAACAAAGAAAGCGTGATGTTGTTCGATGTGATTTAGAAAAAAATGAAATGGTTCAGGGGAGGGCGGGGTACATGCTGAAAAATCTTAAATTGTCGGGAAAATTAATCCTGGGATTAGGAATTATGGTGGCAGCATCTGCCACTATGATGTTAACTGCGATTATAAACCTGTATAATATTGGCGGACTTGTTAACAAGCTTTATCAAAGCCCTTTTACCGTTTCAACTCAGAGTATTATGCTTCAAAAAGAAATACAAAATATGGGACGGGAAATACGCGGAATGGTACTGTACGAAGATCCCTCCTATCTGGATTCTGTATTGACCTCCAGTAAAAGGGCCAAAGCCAATCTTGCCCTTGTGGAGAAATGGTTCCTTGGTGACCAGCAGCTGATTTTGGATATGTATCAAAACTTGGATGAAATAGAGGCGATGGGGGAGGAAATTAACCAGCTTGTTGCCGGTGGAAAAATAGAAGAAGCCAAGCGCAGCGCGGATATCGATTTCCGACCGGTTATGAAATCAGGCATAGAAATTTCCCAAGAAATTGTGGATACCGCATTAAACAAAGCTTTGGAATTTAATGAGGACGCAGGTGCAACGTTAGAAAATGCGACGATGATGCTGATTGTTCTGTTGGTGGTTATGGTGGTCCTGTGCATGGGAATTACCACCGCTTTGTCCAGAGCCATCTGCAGTCCAATTTCACAGATAACCGAGGCGGCAAAAAAACTTGCTGCGGGAATATTAAATACTGAAATTACTTATTATTCAAAAGATGAAGTGGGGATTTTGGCTGAGTCGTTCCGGGAGATGAGCAGCAGCATGAATGCGGTTATTAAAGATATCGACCAACAATTGGGAGCGATGAGCCATGGAGATTTTACCGTTACCCCTCAGGCAGAATATACGGGCGATTATATATCTATAAAAAATGCGCTCATAAATATCGAAAAAAGCCTGTCAAATACGATAAATGAGATTAACCTGTCTGCCGATCAGGTATTCAGCAGCTCTGCCCAGGTATCTGATACCGCCCAGACACTTTCACAGGGAGCGGCCCAGCAGGCTGGTTCCATTGAGGAACTTGCGGCTTCCATAAACGAGATATCATTCCAGGTACGGAAGACAGCTGCCAATACGGAAGCAGCGCGCCATTTGACTAGCAAAGCAGGGCAACAGGTGGAGGTTAGTAACCTGCAGATGGAAGAGATGCTTCTGGCTATGGGGGAAATCAGCGAGAAAACGGAACAAATCAGGGCCATTAATAATACAGTTGAAGAGATTGCGTTTCAGACCAATATTTTGGCTCTCAATGCTGCTGTGGAGGCAGCGCGCACCGGTGAAGACGGAAAAGGCTTTGCCATAGTTGCGGATGAGATCCGTAGACTGGCTGGAAAATCAAAAGAAGCAGCCAAACATACATTGCCCCTTATTGACGTCACAGTTCAGGTCGTGGAAAAAGGGAGGAAAATCGCTGATACCACAGCAAAATCCCTGCATGATGTTGTAGAAAGTACAAATGAAGTCCTGAACACGGTAGATAATATTGATGCGGCTGCTCAATATCAGGCTGATTTTATTGCTCAAGTCACACAGGGAATCGATCAGATTTCCGAAGTCGTTCAGAATAACACGGCGGTCTCGGAAGAATCGGCAGCAGCAAGCGAGGAACTAAGCGGGCAGGCGCGTATGCTGAAAGAACTTGTGAGCCGGTTTAAGATTGGCGGTTCACAAACTGCGAATCATCCAGAGGAAGGGATAGAGGGAAGCTCTGGCAAATTAGGAATAAAGTAAATGAAATAGGAGAGGACATGAAAAAGAACGGTAGGAGTTCGCTTATTATGATTTTATTGGCAGGGCTTTTGTTATTCGGCTGCGGGCGTGCGGAAAAAACGAATGAATTGCAGACCGCTGAAGAAGGACGGGATAAGGCGATTATTAATTTTTTTACCTCCATTGAATTGGGGAATTCATCAAGTTCCAGTATTTATCGGAATTTGATTGCTGATTATAATAAACAGGCCGATGCCATTGAAATCCGCGTCAGCGGGCTGTCAACCGCAGATGGCTATAATGAAGCGTTGAAAAACCGTCTGGATATCGGAAAAGATGTGGATCTGTTTATTGTCAATGCGGACAGTGTGAAATCGCTTAACGCAGAGGGATACTTTTATGATCTTTCGGAGCAGCCGGTTTATCAGGAGCTGAACGAATCTGCCAGACAGCAGGCCATGGTGAACGGGACGGCCTACTGCCTGCCGACGAAGATGACAGCATACGGCCTTTATGTTAATGTCGGCCTTTTAAGGGAATATGGACTTAAACCGCCCCAAAATGCCGGCGAGTTCCTGCACTGCTGCAAAGTCCTCAAGGAAAACGGCATAACCCCAATCGGCTTGAACCGTTGGTATTCAATGACAGTGTTTGCGATGGCCAGAGGTCTTTACCCAATTTACCAGGCAGAAAATACGGATGAGATCATTGCGGGACTGAATGATGGCAGTATAAAAATCAGCGAATACATGCTGGACGGCTTCCGCTTTTTCAATGAATTGGTCGATAACGGATACTATGGGGACAATCTTACGGTAGAAGAGGTGGATTCTATCAAGGCAAACACTACGGATTGGGAAGCTTTCAGGGACAAAAGAGCAGCCTTCGTCGTATTTCCGGCAGAAAAGGCTTCGGAGATAGAGATGGAGGCTCCGGATATGGAGTTTATCATGCAGGGGATTCCGGCTCTCCCTGAAGGTACGGTGAGTCTTCCCTCTATCAGCAGCCGAATCTGTGTTAATGCCAAAGGCGCTCATGTGGAAGAGGCTCTGGAGGTGTTGGAGTATTTGACTACGCATAAAAAAAATGAACTGAATCAGGGAGAAAACGGTCTTATGCCTGTTTTTACAAATGAAGAATTTGATTTGAATCCCAAGATGAAGCTGGTATATGATGATGCCAGTTCCCCTGGACAAATTCCGATTGAGGATATGACACTCTGCTTTGACTATTGGGGAACGATCCGGAAATTATGCCTGAGCATCATTGGAGGGGCCTCACCGGAGGAAGCGGCAGCGGAGTACGACCGAATCCAGCTTGAAGCGGTTGCGGCCAGATCGCAGTAATGGAAGAAGGAGGTGTTTCGTGTTGAAAGAAAAACAGAGGATTAAACATAAACACTGGGGCACCATACTCATTGTGGGAATTGTGTTTTCTTCTTTAGGCGCTTTTCTAATTGGGATTACAGCTATTCAGAGTATCCGTTCTAATGTCCGTATTGCTACGATTCAGGTAATCAGGGAAATTACAAACAGTAAAAGCCAGATTCTCACATCAATTCTCGAAGAATCAGAGCTGGATTTACGCGGTCTTGCCACCTCTCTGGACGCAGTAAGGGATAAAGCGGCTCTTAACACTTTGTTAGAACATTTTGAGACGAACCACACGCTTGGAGGAGTGACAATCATTGACGAAAAAGGCCATGTGGTCTATGGCGCAGGTGATGTCTGTTTATTAAAAGGTGTTCCTGATGGTTTCGCCCAGAAGACACTGGAAAATGGTTTTACCATGTCGGATCCCCTGATTGGTTTGGATGGTGACAGGAGAATCCTTTTTGGGACTGTGCTTGCCGGCGGCCGGCTCCTCTATGCCAGCCTGCCTGCCGATTCCATGCAGACGGCCTGTGGTGAAACTACGTACCTAGGAGAAGGCTACAGCTACATACTGGGAAAGGATGGTAAGATTGTAATACCACCGGTCCGCTACCGATATGAACAGGTTTATGAGAACATAAGAAATCTTTTGGACAATACCAAAAATACCTCTGACAAAATTGAGAGCTTTATTGACGCTCTGGATGCGGGGAAAACAGGTTCTGTAGTTTTTTATATTGATGATCAGGAACAGCTTTTTTGTTTTGAACCGGTACGTGAGGAGCTGGGGTGGCAGTTTGTTACCGTAGTCCCTTTAAATATGATTGAAAAGGAAGGGACCCAGATAATCAAAACAGCAATGGTTATGGCGGCGGTAATCATAGGAGTTGTCCTTGCGGCTTTGGCCGCTGGTTCGTATTTTTATTGGTCAATGCAGCGCAAACAGCAGGAGAATGACCGTTTCCTTCTGAATATCTATCAGGCAATTTCTGAAAATACGGATACGGTGATTTTTATTCTCAATGATAAATGTTCCATACCGGACTATGTATTTGAAAACAGCAAAAGGCTGCTTGGTATCCCGGCAGGAGAGTTTTTGGAAAATGGGGATAAAGAGGAGCCGAATACATTTATGGGCAGTCTGCAGTCGCTTTTGAAGGAGCCATGGCCCCGGGAAGGCTGTCAGAAGGAACTCCATACATATAATGACCGTCTGCAGCGCGATATGTGGCTGAAGGTGCTGGTTTGTCCTTTTTACCTGGGCGGTGAGGCAAAGTGCATTTATGCAATTACAGATGTGACTCAGGAGTACAACGATAAGGAGAGAATTGCTGCAGCAGTTGTCGTCGCTGAACAGGCCAATGCGGCCAAAAGTAGTTTCTTCTCAAATATGTCCCACGACATGCGCACGCCAATGAACGGCATTGTAGGCATGACGGCCATTGCTAAACGAAGCCTGGATGACCGGGAGCGGGTGCTGGACTGTCTCAATAAAATTGACATCTCATCCAGACATCTGCTTAACCTGATTAACGATGTGCTGGACATGAGCAAAATCGAGAGCGGTAAACTGGCACTGGCCAATGAGCCCTTTGATCTTGTGGAATTGCTTCAGGGGCTGGAAGCGATTCTCCGGCCCCAGTGCGAATCGAAGCGGCAGACACTGACATTTACTTCCAATATAAGTCATCCGAAGCTGATGGGTGATACACTGCGCTTAAACCAAATTTTTATGAATCTTCTGTCAAATGCCATAAAATTCACGCCGGAAGGAGGCGCAGTTTCTTTCACGGCTTTAGAACAGGAATGTAATGCAAATTCTTTAAACCTCTGTTTTAAAGTAACAGACAGTGGAATTGGAATCGCCCGGGAAGCACAAAAAACTATATTTACACCTTTCGAACGTGTATCAAATACTGAGGTTCACCAGATTGAAGGAACCGGTCTGGGACTGGCCATCACAAAAAACCTGATTGCTGTTATGGGCGGTCAGCTCACACTTAAAAGTTCATTGGGCTGTGGTTCTACTTTTACGGTATATTTAGAGCTTCCTCTGTCAGAAGGCAGGGTTTTAGAAGGTTCTGTCTCTGATGATATTGTTATGGATGAAGCCTCCTTTGCTGGAAGACGGTTTTTGTTAGCAGAGGACAATGCGCTGAACCGGGAAATTGCTGTGGAATTACTGAGCGCATATGGTGCCGAAATACATACGTCTGACGATGGAAAAGAAGCGCTTGAAAAATTTGCTGCCTCTATATCCGGTTATTATGATGCGATATTAATGGACATCCAGATGCCGGTCATGAATGGTTATGAAGCCGCCAGGGCGATTCGGGCATGCGGCCATCCACAGGCCGAAAGTATCCCGATTATCGCAATGACGGCAAATGTCTTTGCTGAAGATGTAATTGAGGCTAAGAATGCAGGGATGGATTCCCATATCGCGAAGCCCATTGATATGAAGCTCTTGTATCAGGCGTTGAGAGCAAAGATGATATAGTTCCACGAAAAAGAAATTAGGAGATGTGTTATATTATGGAAACGGAATTTAGAGGATGGATACAGTCTGAGAGCACCGTGCTCTCATGTCCGGCGGCGATCAATACGCTTCATACCGGCGTAATCAGCTGCCTGTTGGATGAAGGGCTGACCTTTTTATGGGGAAATACCAGTTTTTTTAGTGGAATTCATTATTCTATGGAAGAGTATTGTGGGCTCTATGAGAACTTAGGGCAGTATTATGCCGGATATCCCGAGGACTTCCAGAGGATTTGTCAGGCCTTTTCACAGCCGGAAAAAGAGGAAATGATCCAAATTGATATGACAGTGAGGCTGCCTATGAAAGGAGGAGGCTTTTTCTGGTCCAGACTTTTGGGTTCAGTTATGAAGGAACGCGTGGAAGGATGCCGGGTGGTTCAGTGTGAATTCACAAACGTGGACGCGCTGGTAACCGAAAAGGAGGAGTTGGGGAGGCTTTGCCGGCAGAAACAGCAGTATTTTAACTGGATGATAGATACATACATTGGAAATGTGTATATCAGCGATATGGATACCTATGAGCTGTTGTATTTAAACCAGAACTCCTGTGAAACCCTGGGGAGGCCTGCGGGCCAGCTGCTTGGAGGTAAATGCTATGAGGTGATTCAGGGGAGAAACACCCCCTGCCCCTTTTGTACCAATGATAAGCTGAAGGAAGACGAGGACTATGACTGGGAGTTTGACAATCCGCTTTTGCAGAAAACCTTTATGATAAAAAACCGGATGATTGAATGGAACGGCCACCGGGCACGTATTGAACTTTCCCATGACGCACAGAGTACGGAATTTAAGCTGGCTAAAAAGGACCAGGAAAAAAACGCCATTATCCAGGCGATTCCAGGTGGCTTCGCGCGGGTAGACGCAAGGGACATGAGCACGGTTCTCTGGTATGGAGGCGGTTTCCTGGATATGATTGGATATACAAAAGAAGAATTTGAGAGGGAACTGCACAGCCAATGTACTTATGTACATCCAGATGATATTGAACGGGCAACTAAAATTATGGAAAGCTCCCGGGAATCCGGAAAAAAAACCGTGGTTGAGGGACGGATTATTACCAGAGACGGGGCTGTAAAAATTCTGACCATGACCTATACTTATGTCAGCGCAGAGGACAGCTGGGACGGCATTGCCTCCTTCTACAGTGCCGGAATTGATATTACCAGAGAAAGGGAGGAACAGGCGCGCCAGAGCCAGGCTCTGGAGGATGCCTATCAGGCGGCCCGGATAGCTAATGACGCCAAGACAAACTTTCTTTCCTCCATGTCTCACGATATCCGCACCCCCATGAACGCAATTATGGGTATGGCAGTCATAGCCCAGGCCAACCTTGGCAATCCGGAGAAACTGGCAGACTGTCTGAACAAGATAGGATCCTCCAGCAGACATCTTTTGGGTCTGATTAATGAAGTGCTGGATATGTCCAGAATTGAGAGCGGAAAGATAGATCTCTCTTATGAAGTGGTCTCGCTGCCGGATTTGGTGGAAGAAGTCATTGGAATATGCCGGCCTCTGTCCATCCAGAAATGCCAGCAGCTTTTTATCAGCGCAGACCGTGTTCGCCATGAAAAAGTGGTGACGGATTCCGGCCGCCTGCAGCAGGTACTGATGAATCTGCTGTCCAACGCCGTAAAATATACTCCGGATGAAGGAACCATTAGTCTGCGGCTTAGGGAGCTGCCATCCATTATTCCAGGAAGGGGACAATTTGAATTCATTGTTGCGGACAATGGGATTGGGATGACTGAGGATTTTGTACGGCATATTTTTGAGCCATTTACACGGGCAGAGGATTCCCGTATCAGTAAAATACAGGGCACAGGTTTGGGGATGACTATAACAGAGAATATCGTTCGTATGATGAATGGGACCATAGAAGTGAAGAGCAGCCTGGGACAGGGAAGTACGTTTATCCTTGCGGTTTCATTTGAAGTATGTGAGGATGAATCTTTATGCGGGCATGAGCTGGCTGGTCTTCCCGTGTTGGTGGTTGACGACGATCAGGTGGTGTGCGAAAGCGCTTCCGAGTTATTAAAAGATCTTGGGATGCGTGGGGACTGGGTATTATCCGGGGGAGAGGCAGTAGCCCGGATTGCAGATGCACGCGATAGAGGAGAAGATTATTATTTTGTAATTCTGGACTGGCAGATGCCGGACATGGATGGGCTGGATACAGTCAGGGCAATCCGAAAGAAGCTGGGCATTGACGTGCCTATTATCATCATATCAGCATATGATTACTCTGATATTGAGGAGGAGTTTCTGCAGGCAGGCGCGGATGCCTTTATAACAAAACCGCTGTTCAAATCAAGGATGGCCTGCGCGTTCCGCAAATTTCGCAGGGACAATACGGTAGAGCAGACCGCGTTAATGGAAGTCAGGCAGTCCGCTCTGGCCGGAAAGCGTCTTTTACTTGTAGAGGACAATGAGTTGAACCGTGAGATTGCGTCTGAACTGCTTCAGATGCAGGGCCTTTTGGTGGAGACGGCAGAAAACGGCAGGCAGGCGGTGGACCGGTTTATAGCTTCCGAATTCGGAGAATATAACGGCATTTTGATGGACATTCAGATGCCGGTTATGAATGGCTATCAGGCGACAGAAACAATACGGGCTCTTTCCCGGCAGGATGCGAAAGAAATTCCGATTATTGCCCTGACTGCCAATGCGTTTGCAACGGATCTGGGAAAAGCCCACAGCGCTGGAATGAATGATCATGTTTCAAAGCCGATTAATATGGAACATTTGTTGGGAGTTCTGCATAAATGGCTTGCGTGAAGCTGTTGTAAAATTATGTGGCTGGGTTACGCAGGGAAATGAGGCGGTATTTGAGCCGGTTAGGAGGATAAATGTATGTTTCAAAATCCATTTCATGAAAGTTCACCAGAACGATTGGCGTCCATACTGAACAATGCTCCGGCATCCGTCATCGTTTGTTCGGCAAAAAGCCGTATTCTTCTCTATGCCAATGATCGTGCCTGCAAACTCTTTTTGAAGGAGGATTACCGTCCGGGTATAACCTGCTATGAGGCGGCTGGGCACTGGAAACCATGCTCGTTCTGCCAGTATGAAGAGCAGGATTCTTCAGAGTTTATTGTACGTAATTATATGGAGCCGGTTACCCGCAGGATTTACCAAATGAGCAGCAAGATGATTGACTGGGAGGGAGTACCAGCCCATATTGAATATATTGTGGATGTGACTGAAACTCAGACGAAAGTGGAGCAATACCGGAGCCGTTCGGAGGAACTGGACCGGACACTGTGTAATCTTCCCTGTGGTTTGTGTATTTATCTGTATCAGGACGGAATCATCCGCCCAGTGTTCCACAATCCGGCTTTCTATGAAATTATGGGATATACGGAAGAACAGGTCCGTTATGTGAAACAGAAAACAGAGTATCTGGGGGTTTATCCGGAAGATTTGGAACCTTTGAAATCAGAGATATGCCAGGCGATTCAATGTAATGGCAGAGTGAATTTCGACTATCGTGTCTGGAACGATAAAAAGCAGGGATATGATTGTATCCATCTGGATGGGGCGGTTATCCCACAGGAAGATAATTCTAAACTCCTTTACGGTGTTTACAGCGATGTCAGCAAACGGTACCATCTGGAGACGGAGCTGAAAGAAACACAGATGAAAATGGATCATCTGGTTAATTCCATTCCGGGCGGAATCGTCAGTTACGAAATTCGGGGAAAAAAGGCGGAGCCGGTTTTTATTTCGGAGGGTCTGCTGGCCCTATCCGGGCATACCAGAAACGAGTATGATGAACTGGTAAACGGGGATACGATCAATATTATATATGAGGCAGATCAGGCGCGGGTACTTTCAGCGGCATACAGCGCGGTAGAAAGCGGACAAGTCATGGACGTTTCCTGCCGGCTCAGGCATAAAGACGGGCATCTGGTGTGGATTCATATCAATGGCCGCCGGATTGGACCGAAAGCGGACATTATGCGGTTTTACGCGGTTTTCACCGGGATGTCTGAAGAAGCCATACTGTTCCGCAGTATTGCCAATGAGACTGCAGACCGTGTTTATGTTATTGATAAGGAAAATTATGAATTGTTCTATACCAGTGAATCCAATGAAGCTCTTTGCCAGAATGGAGATTGTATCGGGCAGAAATGCTATACTGCTCTGTATGGGAAGAATAAACCATGTGAATTCTGCACACTGGAGAGCCATGAGCCGGACGGCCTTTCCCACAGCATGGATTATCGTGAAAACGGACGTTTTTACAGCACCCGTTTCCGGGAAACTCTTTGGAACGGAATACCGGCGTATATAAAATATGTGCGGGACGTCACCGAGGAAGTCAAAGCTCAGAAAGAGAAAGAACACATGGAGCAGTATTTCCAAACCCTGGTCAGAAAATTGCCGGGAGGAGTGGCTGTCGTTCGGGTTGAAAAAGACGGACGTAGGGTACCAGAGTATTTTTCAGACGGGTATGCCACATTGTGCGGTATGTCGATGGAAGAACTTTGGAAATCATACGGAGAGGACGGCATGGCAGCTGTACATCCGGACGATATAGAACAACTGAATTTGGAATTGGCCGACTTTGTTAACAGTGTGGAGGAGCAGAGGGAATTCACATACCGGATAAAAAAGGGGGATGGGGAATATATCTGGATTAAGAACACGGCCTCTATGCTCCAGCGCGGAGAAGGCGAGGTAATCCTCTATGCCAGTTACCGTGACCTGACCATGGAACTCAGAGAGCAGGAGCAGATACGCCGCCAATATAAAGAATTAATCCTCCAGCATTATCAAACGCCTGATCCCAACACCCTGATTGTGGGACACTGTAACATTACCAAAAGCCAGATTATGGAAATCAGTGACTATACGGACTCAGGCCTCCTAAAATGTTTCGGAAAGGAAAGAGATGCATTTTTCACTGGCATATCCACTCTGATTCTGGATGAAAAAGAGCGGCAGGATTATTTGAATTGCTTTCTCAATGAGCCCACACGGATTGCCTTTCAAAACGGTAAACGAGAATTGGAGCAGGAGTGCTTTATCAGGCTGCCCAGGGATGTGAGGGGACGTTATGTTAAATTTAAGGTAAATCTTGTGGAAGAACCTGACACAGGAGATATTACTGGAATCCTGACGGTATATGATATAACGGAGCAGATCATTACGGACCGGAATTTGCAGAAACTCTCAACTTCCGGATATGATTTAATCGCGGATGTGGACCTATTTCATGACTCCTGTACAATATTGAACGGAGGATTGGAGAAAGATGACGTTACCGCACAATCAGGACGCCACTCAGACCGCATGGCATACATGATAGAAAAACAGCTGGTTCCCAAAGACCGGTCGAGGATCATGAAAATGCTGGAGCCGGAGTATATGCTGGAGCGGCTGGAGCGGGAGGGGACTTATTCCTTTTCCTATTCTATATTGGGTGAGGAAGGGGAAATCCAGACAAAGAAGCTGACGGTTTCCGCCACAGACCTGCGGCTGGGCCGGGTCTGCCTTGCCAGAGCCGATATCACGGATTCCGTTAGGGAACAGCAGGGAATACTGAATGTGGTGGCTTATACATTTGAGATGATGGGAATCATTTACCTGGGAAGCCAGAATATTACCCTGTATACGCATCAGGCGGTGCTTCAGGTACTGGAACCCCAGGAGACCAGCATTGACAATTGGCTTGAGGATACCAGGAAAAGATATGTTCCGGATGGAGGCGTGGAGGAGGTTGAGCGCTGTTTTGGACTTAGGAACATGCTCTCCCGTCTGGAGGAGAAGCCGGGAGGTTATGATTTTGTCCTTCCCTGTTTGGAGGAGAATGAACGGCGGTACAAGCAGATTAACATACTCTGGGGGGACAGGGAGCATAAGATGATCTGTATTGTGCGCCAGGATGTGACTGAGACGATGACTGCGGAGCGTCAGAGCAAGGAAACGCTGGAACGGGCGCTGGCGCTGGCAGAGGAGGCCAATCGGGCAAAAAGCGATTTTCTCTCCTCCATGAGCCATGATATCAGGACGCCGATGAATGCGATTATGGGCATGACGACTCTGGCATGGGCGCATCTGAACGAGCGGGATAAAGTGGAAAACTGCCTTCAGAAAATTACTCTCTCTTCCCGTCACCTGCTGAGCTTAATTAATGATATATTGGATATGAGTAAAATCGAGCAGTCCAAGATTACGTTAAACCATGATAAGGTATGCCTCTTGGACCTGGTGGATCAGCTTTCCTCCATGATGGGGCAGCAGGCGCAGGAAGCAGGGGTACAATTTGATGTGCGGACCTCCAATCTAACACATCTATATTTTTATGGGGATGCCCTGCGCATCAATCAGATATTAATAAATATTTTAGGAAATGCGGTTAAATTTACGCCTGAAGGCGGGACGATTACGTTTTTAACTGAGGAACTTCCCGCGGTCAAGGGGCAGGGATATGTCCGGTACCGCTTTACAATCCGCGATACGGGGATCGGTATGCCTGAGCCGTTTATGGCCCATTTATTTGAACCCTTTACCCGGAACCGGAGTACAGAGCGTGTTGAAGGCAGCGGACTTGGGCTCAGCATAACAAAGGGACTGGTAGATCTCATGGGCGGTGAACTTACTGTGGAGAGCCAGGAACGGGCAGGCACTACATTTCGCGTGGAGCTGGAGTATGAGATTGCTTTGGAAGACAAGGGGTCGGATTCTTTAGAGAAGAGGGAAAGTAACAAAGAACCAGGAGAAAATAAACTTACAGGACGATGCTTTCTTGTAGCGGAAGACAATGAGATCAATGCGGAAATCCTTAGTGAACTGCTGCTTTTACAGGGGATAAAAACCGTTGTGAAAACAGACGGGGTTCAGTTGCTGCATGAGTTTCAGAGTGTGGCTTACGGCACTTATGACGCTGTATTAATGGATATCCAGATGCCGGAAATGAATGGTTATGAGGCGGCCCGTGCTATTCGGAAACTGGAACAGGCGTCAGGCCGTCATATTCCAATCATCGCAATGACAGCCAATGCTTTTGCAGAGGATATACAGGAGGCCATGAAGGCGGGGATGGATGCCCATGTGGCTAAGCCTATTGATATGCAGGTTCTCTTAAATACTTTGGCTAAGCTGATCATGTAATAAACTGAAATTAAATGATACCGCTGATGAAAAAATTGATATTCAAAAACAGATGTATTGAGGAGTGGCGACTGCAATACATCTGTTTTTTATTGCCGGTTTTCATCAGAGACCAAGAACCAGAAGTTTTTCTGCTTCATGAATTCCCTGCGAAATCATAACCCGTATCGTAAAATGAAATTCCCTGAGTATAAGTTCCTCCAGCTTCCCGGAAAAACGAAGGGCATCTTTTTCAGCCAGGAAACGATCAAATTCTTCAAAGCAGTACCGGTAGTAGGAAGTTCTGTCCACATCAGTTTTCCATATATCTTTTAGGGAGTATCCCCAGAAGAGCATCTGAAGAAGGTCTTTGTAGACAGTTCGTATGGCTTGATAAGGGGCGAAACATTTTAGCAGATCAAGAGCGGCGTAGCCAATCAATTCATACCGCTGTCTATGCTTTAAGTCAGCTAAACGATTTCTGCATATCAGCAGATCGTCCTCACCCAATGCCTGGACGGTGATTTCGGCAACAGACCGGCAGGATAGAGTGAGAAACTGCAGGCTCTGCGCCATATCCAGGAGCCGTTTGCGGACCATAGGGTTTTTGAAGTCACAGTTCTTGGCAATTTCATGTGAGGGAAGGACTCTTGTGCCAATCCGCTTGATAGACTTGGTTGCCCCGACGCCGTTAAGCAGGGAAAGCGCTCTGCGGACCGTACTCACTGAGACCTGTTTTTCATGGGACAATTTGCTAAGTGAAGGAAGGAGCGTGTCAGCAGGGTATATTCCATTGTTGATTGAAATAAGTAAATCCATGGCCAGTGAATAGCAAATCTGAGATGCTTTATTATAAGAATTCCACTCAAACGCGGCTTCCTGTTTTGGCGGAGACAGAATAATTTTATCATCATAAAACCGGCTCAGCACCAGAGATAAACGGTCCTGAGAAGCATAAATTAACTTCTGAAGGGAATTCCAATCCTGTTTTACACAGCAGTCCAGAGAACGGGGAGAGAATTCTTTAATTATAAAGGCGCGCCATGGATTGTCCGGTATATTGAAAAATGGAATTTCACAGAACATGAAAATCTGCCAGGTGAGCCTGAAAAGAAGATCATTTTCCAAAGCAGTATAAGCCCGCACGACATGTCTAAATGTGGTTAACTGGGGCAGGGGATGACTGGATTCAAGCTGTTGGAGACTGCTGTAAATCTCAGCAGGAACGTTTTGAAACCCAATCCATTGTGCATGGCCCAGTAATGGACGCAGGGATTTGCTTAAATCGATCAGAACGTTCTTCCTCTGCGCATAGAACATTTGAATATTCTGCTCGATTTCCTGTTTGTCGTAATTTTTGATTACCGTAGTCCCTACATTTGTAGAAATGGTGACAAATCCCTCCCTCCGAAGCTGCAGATAAGCCGCGCGCATCGTATCTACTGAGACAAAAAAATCGGCAGCAGCGTTGTCTATAGAAGGCATAACATCGCCGAACCTGTAGAATCCAAACTGAATCTGTGTTTTTAAAACATTGCAGACTACCTGACATCGTTCCATATTACCTTTCATGGGCGTACCTCATTTCATGTCAATTATTATATGTGAATTAGTATAACATGAAAGGGTGTGGTTATCTACAAAATGTGGCTGATGTTTATAAAACACACCGCATGTATTTCAGAAGATTAAAATATTAATTTCCCAAGCATATTGTTTTTTTAACCGAACTGAACTATAATTTCAAAAGAAGCACTTGTGAACAAGGTTGTTTGCCTCAGGAGGTATAAGGATGACAGAAATGAACAAGGAACCGGTTGCAGCGCAGGCTGTAGCAGATTATGAATATGATACGCTCATGCGCCTTCTGGGCGTCAGCGTGAGCAAACATTTATTGGACGAACATTTTACTGTCATCTGGGCCAATGATTTTTATTATCAGCTCATCGGCTGGACGAAGGAAGAATATGAAGAGAAGTTTCATAACCAGTGCGATTTATATTATGCCGATGACAGGGAAGAGTGGAACCGTTTGGTTTCCGTAGTCGTGGAGGCAGTAGAAAACCATCAAAACGGTTATAATCTGATAACATCCATTCCCCTGAAAAACGGCGAACATATCTGGGTTAAATTCAATACCTCATTTTCCGATGAATACGTAAATGGATGCCAGGTGGCATATACGATCATCACTAACATCGATGATTTTGTGCGGATGCAGAAAGAACAGTCCATCACTTACGACAATCTTCCGGGATTTGTTGCAAAATTCAGGGTGGAGGCAGAAGGGTTCCATTTTTTAGAGGCCAATAACCGGTTTCGTGATTTCTTCGACTGTCAGGATATGAAATGGGAGTATGACGGATTGTCCAATCTGGATACGGAAAAAAACAGGGTGACATGTGAACAGAATTTGTTATTGATGCGCAGAGGAGAATCCGTTCATTTCACCCTTCAGGCAAAAGACCGCTTTGGCCGCAACGGCTGGCTCCAGGTCAATGCGGACTGCATCGGCTGGACTGGAAAAGATCCGGTTTACCTGGTGATTTATATAGATATTACGGATATTACAGAGCAGAGAGAACTGCAGAAACAATTGGAAGAGCGGTCGGAAATGCTGCACAAGGCTCTTGAAGAGGCGGAGCATGCCAACCGGGCAAAATCAGATTTTTTATCCCGAATGAGCCATGATATACGGACGCCGATGAATGCCATTATGGGAATGACCACGATTGCGGCGAATAATCTGGATAATCCTGAGCGGGTGTCAGACTGTTTGAACAAAATAACTGTTTCTTCCAAATTACTGCTGAGCCTTATCAACGAAGTGCTGGATATGTCGAAAATTGAAAGCGGAAGAATGGTGATGGCAGAGGAAGAAGTGAATCTGACAGATCTGATCCAGGGAATCATATCCATGGTTCAGCCTCAGATCGGCGCAAAGAACCTTCAATTCAATGTCCATCTCAATGATATTGAAAATGAAAGGGTTGTCAGCGATATGCAGCGCCTGCAGCAGCTTTTGCTGAACCTGTTGTCCAACGCGGTGAAATATACGCCGGAGGGGGGAAATGTGCTGTTTGAAATCAGCCAGTCCCCTTCCAAAGATCCGGATAAATCAATTTATGAATTTGTGGTATCGGATACCGGTATTGGAATGACGCCGGATTTTCTTGAACGGATTTTCCAGCCCTTTGAACGTGCGGACGATGAACGGATTCATATGATACAGGGGACCGGCCTGGGCCTTTCCATATGTAAAAAAATCACGGAGACCATGGGAGGCACAATCCGGGCGGAAAGTGATTATGGAACCGGCAGCCGGTTTACGGCGAAAGTATGTCTCACCACATTGAAAGAGGCCATTGATGAACAGGTATTGAAAGGCATGTCCGTATTGGTGGTGGACGATGATGAAATCATCTGCCGGAACATCTGTAAACGTCTGGAAAGTATAGGCGTTAAAGCGGAATGGGTCTCAAAAGGGGCTGAGGCGGTGGAACGGATTGAAAAAGCACATGCGGCAGGAGAGGACTATTTTGCGGCGATCATTGACTACAAAATGCCGGGAATAGACGGGATAGAAACAACGCGCAGAATCAGGAGCAAAGTGGGTTCCGCGCTGCCTGTCATAATGATATCAGCCTATGATCTGTCGGAACATATGGACGCCGCTGCCCGGGCCGGAGCCAATGGATTTATAACCAAGCCCCTGTTCTGTTCCAGGCTGATTTATAAGCTGAAACAACTGGTGGAAAGCGGGGGCGGAGGAAAAACGGCAGTTCAGCCCATAAGAACCCGTACATTTGAAGGAAAGAGAATCCTGTTGGCAGAGGATAATGCCCTCAATCAGGAAATTGTGGTAGAACTCCTTTCTTACATGGGGATTGCAGTGGAGACGGCGGAGAACGGTAAAATTGCAGTGGATCAAATGATCCAGTCGCCGGAGGGATACTATGATTTGATCTTCATGGATATGCAGATGCCTCAAATGGATGGATGTTCGGCGGCAAAAGCCATCCGCGGCCTGGACCGGGAGGATGTAAAGCAGATCCCGATCATAGCCATGACGGCCAATGCGTTTGGCGATGACAGGCAGAAGACCGCGGATGCAGGGATGAATGAGCATCTGGCAAAACCCATTGACATGGAACAGATGAATCAGGTTCTGCAAAAATGGCTGTCATAACAAATTACTTCAGAATAAGCATATCTTTATCTTAATGAACTGTAAAAGAAAAGTAAACGGCTGTTAAAATTTGTATGATATATTGGAATTAAGAAATTTTAACTCACCCAAATTTGTACCGGAGCCATAAATTTGAATCACTGCTGAGAATTTGAAATTCCAGCGCGTGCCTGCGCAGCGCAGAATTTGCGCAACGCAGAATTTGCGCAGCAAAACGCTCCGGCATGGAGGATTATTATGAAAAAATGGAAGACCGCAGTCATTTTGTGTATGGCCGTATTTGTTACTGCCTGCGGCGCAGGCAAAGAGAAATCACAGCCTGCCCCTTTAAGCCAAACGGAAACCACGGCTTTGGCCGAATCAGAAACAGAAAACGAAACAGCAGCGAAAGAACCGGAGGAAGACACATCTGCGCCAACATCCAAAGCTGCGCAGGAAACCACATCAGAGGCAGAGATGACACCGCTGACTGCTGCGGAAACGGACGGCCCTCTGACAGATGCACCGCCGGTCAGCCTGACGGATGCCCTCTCCAGCACATACAACCGGTTTGAAGTCCGGTCCGGCAATTATTCCTGGAGTTATCTGGATGGTAAGGAGACGGTGAGCCTGGTGGCCTGCGGCTCTGCTCCGCTGGACGCCAATCAGGAAAAAGCGGATAAATTAAAGCTGCCGGAGAACCTCCGCTCTGAATTCACCCCTTATCTGGTTTCGTGTGTTGTTCCGCCGGACCGGCTGATCGTGAATGAATGGGATGTTTCCCAACTGGGGGATATGGAAGCAGAAGTGATTTCCACTACGGAATATACCGACAGTTTGATAATCGAATTGAAGAGGGATAAGGTTTATGAGCTTACGGCGGTGTGGGATGAAGACAAATTGAAGACAAATGGATTCTGCGGCCAGGCCGGTTATGTTGTAATCACGGAATAAAAGAGGATTAATTGGATTTTTACCGAAAAGCGTGTTCCGCTTTATTTAACGGACTGACCATAGGGACAGAGAGAAGCCGGGGCAGAGGGCTTTGGAGAAAAGGAATTGGTATTAAATTTCTTTCATCCAAAGCCCTCTGCCCCGGTTTCTTTCTGTCTGGATAGAGCCCCAGCTTTATTGATGAATGAAAGCCTATCAATATTAATAAAAATATGTTATATTCAAATCTGCAAATATTCAAAATGAATGGTTAATTAAAGAAATTAAAGGAGTATCTGTGATGAAAAAGTACGTACTGGAAGCCTGCGTCGATTCCGTGGAATCTGCATGCCGGGCCGCAGAGGGCGGGGCAGACCGGCTGGAACTGTGTTCAAACCTGATTATAGGAGGGACCACTCCGGGCCCGGCCCTGTTTAACCGGATCAGGGATTTGACGGATATAAAGATCCATGTGCTGATCAGGCCGCGTTATGGGGATTTTCTCTATACGGATCACGAATTTGAGATCATGTGCGGTGAGATAAAGGCCTTTCGGGAGATGGGTGCTGACGGCGTTGTGGCCGGGTGCCTGACGGCTGACGGTTTTTTGGACATCCAGCGGATGAACCGGATGAGAGAGCTGGCAGGCGGCATGCACCTGACTTTGCACCGGGCGTTTGATATGTGCAGAGATCCACTTAAAACCCTGCAACAGGCCATGGAAACCGGAGTGGACACCATACTGACTTCCGGACAGAAGAACACCTGTGTGGAGGGGAAGGAACTGATCAGGGAGCTGATAGGGCTTTCGGAAGACAAGCTGGATATCCTGGTGGGCGGCGGCGTCAATGCGGATGTGATCCGCGTCCTGATTCCGGAAACCGGAGCGTCCTGTTTCCATATGTCGGGAAAAGTGACCGTGGACAGCGGGATGAAATACCGGAAAGAAGGAGTGTCCATGGGAATTCCGGGCATTGGGGAATATGAAATATTCCGTACCGATAAAGAGGCAGTCATGGAGGCCAAAGCTGCATTATGCCGCGCATACATGGCGGACGGCGCGGGAGAGATCCGGGACGGAAACTAATTGGCAAAAATCAATTGTATAAACTGCTTGCTAGGAAATATATGGTTATGCTAATATAAGGTGACGAAATAAATGGCAACCCCTGGTATGGAGCAAAAAGGGGGCACATTTTAAAATACTAAGAGGAGAAAGATATGACAAAATCGAAGAAAAATCAGCATCAGGACAAAGATTACTCATTAGAGCGGGTGCCGGAAAATGCCAGAAAGGGCTTTTGGCCCATGTTTTTTATCATGCTGGGCTTTACCTTTTTTTCTGCCAGCATGAGTGTGGGAGCAAAATTGGGAATCGGTTTAAATCTTTCCGGTTTTATCTGGGCGGTTCTCATCGGCAGTACTGTGCTGGGGGCCTATACGGGAGTATTGGGCTACATCGGAAGTAAAACAGGATTTTCACTGGATCTTTTGGCCCGCCGTTCTTTTGGAACCTATGGTTCCTATCTGCCCTCCGGACTTGTCAGCTTTACGCAGATCGGCTGGTTTGGCGTAGGCGTAGCCATGTTTGCGATTCCGGCGGCTGAGCTTTTAGACATACCGCCGGTGATTTTGGTGGCTGCGGCAGGGGCTTGTATGACATTTTCCGCCTATTTCGGCATTCAGGGGCTGGAAATCGTCAGCTATATCTCCGTTCCGCTGATCGCGGTTCTGGGTTCCTATTCCATGATGACGGCCATTTCACAGGGAGGCGGCCTGGAGGCGGTGTTCGCCCAAAGCCAGGGCGGCCTGTCAATCACCGCGGGAGCCGGACTGGTCATCGGTTCCTTTGTCAGCGGAGGCACCACCACCCCCAACTTCACCCGGTTTGCCCGCACCAATAAAATTGCAGTGCTGACCACAGTCATCGCCTTCTTTTTAGGCAATGCGCTGATGTTTTCCTTTGGAGCCACAGGCGGCGCCTTTACAGGCAAAGATGACATTTTCTATGTGATGATTGCGCAGGGGCTGGCAATCCCGGCATTGCTGGCTTTGGGGGCCAATATCTGGACAACCAATGACAATGCCCTCTATTCTTCCGGCCTTGGGCTTTCCAATATCACAAGGCTGCGCAAACGCCCCATGGTGCTTGTGGCAGGCGTGATCGGAACCGTTGCCGCAGTCTGGCTGTACAACAATTTTGTGGGCTGGCTGAATTTCTTAAACGCGGCCCTTCCGCCGGTAGGAGCCATCGTTGCCCTGGATTATTTCCTTCACAGGGATTCCTATGAAAGCCAGGAGGAAGAGATCATCAAGATCAAATGGGGTTCTGTAATTGGCGTTATAGCAGGCGCTTTGGCCGGAAACCTGATCCATACGGGAATTGCATCGGTAAACGCCATGCTGACTGCCTGCATCTGTTATTTTGTGATCGGCATTGCCGAGGCTAGTTTGTTAACGAAGAAAGGAGACGTCAAATGCTGATACGCGGTTTATATATAGAAAATGCATCGGAAACTTCTGATATCCGCATCCGGGACGGCAAATTTGAGGAGATAAAACCTCATCTGGATCCGCTGGAAGGAGAAGAAACTGTGGATATGAAGGGCAGGCTGGCCCTTCCGCCATTTATTGAATCCCACGTCCATCTGGATACCTGTCTGACGGCGGGGGAACCTGTATGGAACCAATCCGGCACTTTATTTGAGGGAATTGAATGCTGGAGCAAACGGAAAGATAAGCTGACCCGTGAAGACGTGAGAGAACGGGTTCACCGGGCAGTCCGCATGCAGGCGTCCCATGGAATCCAGCATGTCCGCACTCATGTGGATGTGACAGATCCGGATTTAACGGCGATGAAGGCCATGATTGAATTGAGAGAAGAGCTGAGGGATGTGATGAACATCCAGATCGTGGCATTTCCCCAGGAAGGGATTCTAAGCTACCCCAACGGTAAGGAACTGCTGGAAGAAGCGGTTAAAATGGGCGCTGATGCCGTAGGCGCCATCCCTCATTTCGAATTCACCAGGGAATACAGCGTGGAATCCATAAATTATGCTATGGGACTGGCAGAAAAATATGACAGGCTGGTGGATGTCCACTGCGATGAAATCGATGATGAAGCCTCCCGGGGGTTGGAAACCGTAGCCGCCCGGGCATACGAGATGGGACTTTCTGACCGGGTGACGGCCAGCCATACGACGGCCATGCATTCTTATAACAATGCCTATGTGCTCCGCCTCATGCGTCTGCTGAAGATGTCCGGGATCAATTTTGTAGCAAACCCATTGGTGAATACCCATCTCCAGGGCAGGATTGACACCTATCCGAAACGCCGTGGAATCACCCGGGTCAAGGAGCTGACGGCGGAAGGCATTAATGTCTCTTTCGGACACGATGATATCTTTGATCCATGGTATCCCCTTGGCAATGGAAATTTAAGAGATGTGGTGTTTATGGGGCTTCATGTATGTCAGATGATGGGATATGAAGAAATCATGAATTCATACCGTTTTATCTCCAGCAATGCGGCTAAAACCCTTCATTTGGGAGACAGCTACGGAATCAAAGAGGGAGGCAGCGCGGATTTCATAATTTTGGATGCGGTTAATTACTATGAAGCATTGAATGTTAACGCACCGGTTCTCCGTTCTTATAAAAACGGCCGGCTCATCGCAGAGGCGCAGCCAGGGCAGAGCAGCGTATATTTCCAGGCATTCTAAATCCAGGAAAACCTGTTTAAAATTTGGTTGATTTATAGGATAATATCTAGTATATTAAGTAATAGATTATCATGAGTCTATTACCGAAGGGAGAATCATAGATGATTAATGTAGTTGTAGATGCCATGGGCGGTGACTATGCGCCGGCTGACATTATAGCAGGGGCTGTTAAAGCGGTTTCCACAAGCCAGGAAGTGAAAGTAATCCTGGTGGGCAGGGAAGATGTTGTATCAAAGGAACTGGAGAAGCATACCTATAATAAAGATCAGATCTCGGTCAGGAACGCTTCCCAAGTGATTGCAACAGAAGAGCCGCCTGTGAATGCCATACGAAAGAAGAAAGATTCGTCTATCGTAGTAGGAATGAACATGGTGAAGAGCCAGGAGGCAGACGCCTTTGTGTCCGCCGGAAGTTCCGGTGCAATTCTTGTCGGGGGACAGGTGATTGTGGGTAGAATTAAAGGAGTGGAGCGGCCTCCGTTAGCGCCGTTAATTCCCACGGAAACAGGCGTATCTCTATTAATCGACTGTGGAGCCAATGTGGATGCCAGATCGTCCCATTTAGTGCAGTTTGCCAAGATGGGATCCATTTACATGGAACACGTAATGAATATTCCAAAACCGAGAGTTGCCATTGTCAACATCGGTGCGGAGGAAGAAAAGGGCAACGCCCTGGTAAAGGAAACATTTCCGCTTTTAAAAGAATGTAAGGACATCAATTTTATCGGCAGCATAGAGGCCCGGGAAATTCCCCACGGCGCTGCGGATGTGATTGTATGTGAAGCTTTTGTGGGAAATGTTATCCTCAAACTGTACGAAGGAGTGGGAGCCGTACTGATCAGTAAAGTAAAAGAAGGCATGATGACCACTTTGAGGAGTAAAATTGGTGCGCTTCTTGTTAAACCCGCTTTGAAAACCACTCTCAAGAGTTTTGATGCCAGTCAATACGGGGGGGCTCCGCTGCTGGGATTGAACGGCCTTGTTGTGAAAGTTCACGGCAATTCGAAAGCTACGGAAGTGTGCAATGCAGTGCTTCAGTGCGTTGCATTTAAAAAACAAAATATAAATGAAAAAATAAAAGAAAGTTTAGTTTAAGAGAGGAAGGTAAGGTATGGAATTCGAAAAGTTAAAAGACATTATTGCAGAGGTATTAAACATTGAGGCGGACGAGATTACGCTTAACTCCACATTTGTGGATGACTTGGGAGCTGACTCACTGGACATTTTCCAGATCGTGATGGGCATAGAGGAAGAGTTCGATATTGAGATCCCCAATGAAGCGGCAGAACAGATCGTTACGGTTGGAGACGCCGTAGACCAGATTAAAAGCGCATTAAACTAATCAGTATCATAAGCCCATATATGCCGACAAGTTGATGCTTGTCGGCATACTAATATCCGTTTTTAACGGATTACGGAATATTCATATGAAAACAGGAAAAGGAGGTATCTATGAAAAGTAAATTATATAAACTGGAACAAAAAATCCAATACCAGTTTAAGGACAAGTCTCTTTTTTCCCAGGCATTGACCCACAGTTCTTATGCCAATGAACACAGGTGGAGCAAATTAAAATGCAATGAACGTCTGGAATTTCTAGGTGACGCAGTTCTGGAGGTCGTTTCCAGCGACTTTTTATTTCACAACTATGCCAATTCACCCGAAGGGGATCTCACTAAAATCCGCGCAAGTATTGTATGTGAATCGACGCTGGCTTATTGTGCAGCGGACATTAATTTAGGAGAATATCTGCTTTTGGGCAAGGGGGAGGACGCTACTGGAGGACGCCACAGAAACTCCATCGTATCGGATGCCATGGAAGCGCTGATCGGCGCGATTTATCTGGATGGTGGTTTTGCTAATGCAAAAGAGTTTATTCACCGCTTTGTATTAAATGATATCGAACATAAACAGCTCTTTTATGATAGCAAGACTATTTTACAGGAAATGGTTCAAAGCAGGTATGAAACGCCCCTGTCCTATGAGCTTTTAAGGGAAGAGGGGCCGGATCACGATAAGATCTTTGAAGTGCGGGCTAAGATCGGTGAAGAAGAAATCGGTCATGGAGAAGGGCGCACGAAAAAAGCGGCCGAGCAGGTAGCGGCCTATCATGGAATTTTAAAACTAAAAAGTATGTGGGAGAAAACATGTATTTAAAGAGTATAGAAATACAGGGTTTTAAATCCTTTGCCAATAAAATTTTATTTGAATTCCACAACGGAATTACCGGTATTGTCGGGCCTAACGGAAGCGGTAAGAGCAACGTGGCCGATGCGGTCCGATGGGTGTTGGGAGAGCAGCGGATCAAGCAGCTCCGCGGCGCCAGCATGCAGGATGTGATCTTCGCCGGAACCGAGATGAGAAAGCCTCAGGGCTTTGCTTACGTTGCCATCACCCTGGACAACTCGGATCACCAGCTTTCCATCGACTATGACCAGGTGACCGTGTCCAGAAGGATTTACCGGTCCGGCGAAAGCGAATACATGATTAACGGCAGCGCCTGCCGTTTAAAAGATATCAATGAATTGTTCTATGATACCGGTATCGGCAAAGAGGGGTATTCCATTATCGGACAGGGCCAGATCGATAAGATCCTGAGCGGTAAACCGGAAGAACGGCGGGAACTCTTTGATGAAGCCGCCGGCATTGTCAAGTTTAAGCGCAGAAAGGTCATCGCCCAGAAAAAACTGGAAGATGAAAAACAGAATCTGGTCCGTGTCAGCGATATTCTGTCGGAGTTGGAAAAGCAGGTTGGACCTCTTGCCAGACAGTCGGAAGCGGCAAAAGAATATCTCCGTTTAAAAGAAGAACTGAAAACCTATGATGTCAATCTTTTCCTCATGGAGACAGAACAGATCCGCCTTCAGGCCAATGAAGTTGAAAAAAAGGAGGCCATTGTTTCTAAAGATTTGGAAGATACCAGACAGAATGCGGAAACCATGAAGGCTGAGTATGATGAGCTGGATGCCTATCTCACCGAACTGGATGGAAAACTGACTGAGGCCCGGGAGGATTTGAGCAGGGCGAATATTGCCAAAGGCAGTCTCCAGGGCCAGATCAACGTGTTGAATGAACAGATCAATACGGAAAAGATGAACGCGGAGCACATCAGCGCCCGTGTACATACAATTGAAGCGGAAATCGGAGAGAAAAAGGCTCAGATCAAAGTTTTCGAAGAGGAAAAAGCGTCCATTGAGGCAGAAGCCCAGTCTGCGCTTGAAAACCAATCCAATGCGGAGGAAACTCTTAGGAACGAAGATGAGCATATCATGCTTCTGGACCAGAAAATCGAATCCGGGAAAAGCGGCATCATCGACACCTTGAATGAAAAATCTTCCCTGGCGGCCAGACAGCAGAGATACGAGACCATGCTGGAACAGGTCAATGTCCGAAAAGCGGAGGTCTGCCAGAGGATTTTAAAGGTGAAGAGCGATGAATCCGTACAGGAAGAACAGCTGAAAATAGAGCAGAAATCCTTATCGGAAATCAATGATGTGATCGATGAACTGAGTCTTGCCCAGGAAGCGGCGGAAGCGAAAGCGCAGGAACTGGATCAGGAAGTGCGCAGGCTGACCCGCAACTTAAATAATAAACAGCAGGAATACCACACAAATTATACAAAGCTGGAATCCCTCAGGAATCTTGCCGAGAGATACGAAGGCTACGGCAACAGCATCCGCAGGGTGATGGAGGTAAAAGACCGTGTGAGAGGAATCCACGGTGTGGTTGCTGATCTGATCACAACGGAAAAGAAATACGAAACGGCTATTGAAACCGCTCTTGGCGGAAGCATTCAGAATGTGGTTACGGATTCGGAACAGACGGCGAAGCAGCTCATTGAATATCTGAAAAAGAATAAATATGGGCGGGCCACGTTTCTTCCGTTAACCAGCATCGGCAATAAGAATACATTTACCCAGGAAAAGGCATTAAAGGAGCCGGGAATCATAGGCCTGGCCAGCAATCTGGTTAAGGCGGCCCCTGAATATGAAGGGCTGGCAAAATATCTGCTGGGCCGTGTGGTAGTGGCTGAAAATATCGATTACGCCATTGCCCTGGCTAAAAAGTTCCAATATTCCCTCAGGATCGTAACCCTGGAAGGCGAACTGCTGAACGCAGGCGGCTCCATGACGGGAGGAGCGTTTAAGAACTCCAGCAATCTTCTGGGACGTAAACGTGAAATCGACGAACTGGAAGGGCTTTGCAAAAAGGCATTGACCGATGTGGACAAAATCCAGACGGATCTCAATTTAAATGAAGGCCTTCTGGCTGATAAACGGGAAGAGCTGGAACGCATTAAAGCGGAGAAACAGCAGTCCTACCTGAAACAGAACACCGTTCAGATGAACATCAGCCAATTGGAAGATAAGAAGAATGAAATTGCCGAATCAGCGGAGGATCTGGTGAAGGAAAACCTTCAGCTGGAGGAACAGGTTACGGATATTACAGAAAGCCAGAAACATATTCTCAGCGATCTGGAAGAACTGGAAAACCGCAGCAGGCAGATAACCGCCCGGATAGAAGAACTGGGCGTGCAGTTGGAAACTGCCAAAGCGGAGCGGGAAAAATATTCAGCCGCCCTTGCAGAAGCCCAGTTACATACAGCGGGCCTTTTACAGAAGAAAAACTTCTCATCTGAGAACATACGCCGTGTGAGGGATGAAATCCATAAATTAGAGGATGAGCTGTCCGGTTTATCAGCCGGCACCCAGGATGTCAATGTCGTTATTGAGGATAAGCAGAAAGAGATTACACGTTTGAACCAGATGATCGGCCAGACCGTACAGGATATGGAACGCCTTCAGGCGCAGGTCGGAGCCCAGGTTCAGGAAAAAGAAGAAAAAGGGATGAAGCAGAAGAGCTTTTTCAAACAGCGGGAAGAGATCACGGAGCGGATCAGCCGTCTGGATAAAGAGATGTTCCGTCTGCAGAGTCAGAAAGAAAAGCTGGATGAAAAGCTGGAAAACCATGTAAACTATATGTGGAATGAATATGAGCTCACATTTTCAACGGCCGAAAAGCTGCGCAATCCGGAACTTACAGTTCTCACAGAGATTAAAAAACAGATCGATTCATTGAAAAACTCCATCCGTTCCCTCGGAAATGTCAATGTCAACGCGATTGAGGACTACAAAGAGATATCGGAACGTTATGAGTTTATGAAAACCCAGCATGACGACCTGATCCAGGCGGAAGAAACCCTGCTGAAAATCATTGAGGAGCTGGATACAGGGATGCGCAGGCAGTTTGAAGAGAAGTTCCGGGAAATCAAAACGGAATTTGATAAGGTGTTTAAAGAGATGTTCGGAGGCGGACACGGCACCTTAGAGCTGATGGAAGAGGAAGATATCCTGGAAGCGGGAATCCAGATCATTTCCCAGCCGCCAGGCAAAAAACTTCAGAACATGATGCAGCTTTCCGGCGGGGAAAAAGCCCTGACTGCCATTGCCCTTTTATTCGCCATCCAGAACCTGAAACCGTCTCCATTCTGTCTGCTGGATGAGATCGAAGCGGCTTTGGACGATTCCAACGTGGACCGGTTCGCAGGTTATCTGCATAAGCTGACCAAGCATACACAGTTTATTGTGATCACCCACAGGCGTGGCACCATGGTGGCATCGGACCGGTTATACGGTATAACTATGCAGGAAAAGGGGGTTTCTACCCTGGTTTCTGTTAACCTGATAGAAGATGACTTAGACAAGTAAAGGAGCATAAAAAAGATGGAAGAACAAAAAAAAGGTTTTTTCGGACGCCTTGTTCAGGGCCTTGCCAAGACACGCAATAATATTGTTGCGGGAATGGATTCGATTTTCAGCGGATTTTCAGCGATTGACGACGATTTTTATGAGGAAATTGAGGAAACCCTGATTATGGGTGATCTGGGAATCCAGACCACCATGTCCATTGTGGAAGATTTAAGGTCCAAAGTGAGAGAACAGCACATCAAAGATCCGTCCGAATGCAAACAACTGCTGATCAACAGCATTAAAGAGCAGATGGATTTAGGGGAAAATGCCTATGAATTCGAACATAAAATCTCAGTTGTGCTGGTGATTGGAGTAAACGGCGTTGGAAAGACCACATCCGTTGGGAAACTGGCCGGCCAGTTAAAGGACAGCGGCAAAAAGGTGGTTTTAGCTGCCGCAGATACCTTCCGCGCGGCTGCCATTGAACAGCTTACGGAATGGGCCAACCGGGCCGGTGTGGATATTATTGCCCAGCAGGAGGGCTCTGATCCGGCCGCTGTCATTTACGATGCGGTTTCCGCTGCCAAATCCAGGCATGCGGATGTGCTGATCTGTGATACGGCAGGACGGCTCCACAACAAAAAGAATCTGATGGAGGAACTGAAAAAGATCAACCGCATTATTGATAAAGAATATCCCGACGCTTACCGTGAAACCCTGGTTGTTTTAGACGGGACCACAGGACAGAATGCCTTGTCACAGGCCAGACAGTTTATGGAAGTTGCCGATATTACAGGAATTATCCTGACAAAATTGGATGGAACGGCCAAGGGCGGAATCGCGGTGGCGATTCAGTCTGAGCTTGGAATACCCGTTAAATATGTGGGAATCGGAGAGAAAATCGATGACCTGCAGAAGTTTAATGCGGAAGAATTTGTGAACGCGTTGTTTCATAACGACTAAAATAAATCAAAGGGGATATGTATTATGTTAACATTGGAGAAATTTGAAGAAGCTACAGAGGTAGTGAATAAAGTCACTTTAGAAACCAAGCTGGTTTACAGTGAATATTTCTCATCTCAGACGGGCAATAAGGTTTATTTTAAACCGGAGAATATGCAGTATACCGGCGCTTATAAAGTGCGGGGCGCCTACTATAAAATCAGTACGCTTACGGAAGAAGAAAGGGAGAGAGGACTGATCACCGCCTCTGCCGGAAACCATGCCCAGGGTGTTGCCTATGCGGCGAAACTGGCCGGAATCAAGGCGACTATTGTAATGCCCAATACAACCCCTCTTATGAAAGTGAACCGCACCAAAGGTTATGGCGCGGATGTGGTGCTGGAAGGCGATGTGTTTGATGAAGCCCTGGAACATGCGCTGAAATTAGCGGATGAACACGGATATACATTTGTACATCCTTTTGATGATCTGGACGTTGCGACCGGACAGGGAACCATAGCCATGGAAATCATCAAAGAGCTTCCAACGGTGGACTACATCATGGTGCCCATCGGCGGCGGCGGGCTCTGTACAGGAGTGGCCACTTTGGCAAAACTTTTGAATCCTAAGATCAAAGTGATCGGAGTGGAACCTGCTGGCGCCAACTGTATGCAGGAATCCCTGCGCCAGAACCAGGTGGTCAGCCTGCCATCCATCAATACAATTGCGGACGGCACCGCTGTGAAGCGTCCGGGCGAAAAGCTGTTCCCATATATCCAGGAAAATGTGGACGATATCATCACCATTGAAGACAGCGAACTGATCGTTGCCTTCCTGGACATGGTAGAAAACCATAAGATGATCGTGGAAAATTCCGGCCTTCTTACGGTAGCAGCATTAAAGCACCTGAACGTGGAAAAGAAGAAAATCGTTTCCATTTTAAGCGGCGGCAACATGGATGTTATCACCATGGCGTCCATTGTACAGCATGGCCTGATCCAGCGTGACCGCGTTTTCACCGTATCCGTGCTGCTTCCTGATAAACCCGGCGAACTGGCTAAAGTTTCCACCCTTCTTGCCAAAGAAAAGGGCAATGTAATCAAGCTGGAGCATAACCAGTTTATCAGCATCAACCGCAATGCGGCGGTGGAACTGAGGATCACTCTGGAGGCTTACGGCACAGAGCACAAAAACAGCATTGTGAAGGCTCTGAACGAAGCCGGATACCGTCCTAAGCTTGTTAAATCGAAAGGCACTTACAGCGACTAACTGTGCCTCAGGGGGATGAGAATGATGCAGCAAGCGAATTTTACCATATCCAATTCATTAAAACGTTTTCGAAAACTCAGATATTTTTTGATTCTGGAAGGGATGATCGTCGGGGTTCTGGCAGGATTTACCATCGTGCTGTTCCGTATCCTGCTGGATCTGGCGTCTGAACTGCTGAATTTTATACTGGCCTATGGAAAGGCCAATACCTGGTTCATACCAGTATGGTTTTTGATCCTGACCGCAGTATCCCTGGTGGTTTCTGCCCTTTTAATTTGGGAACCTTATATCTCAGGCAGCGGTATCCCTCAGATGGAAGGGGAGATGCAGGGGGAGATCAAACAGACCTGGTGGCGGGTTCTCTCCGCAAAATTTGCAGGCGCCCTGCTGTGTATCGGCTGCGGCCTGTCCTTAGGACGGGAAGGCCCCAGCATTCAGCTTGGATCCATGGTGGGCAAGGGATTTTCCAGGCTCACCAAGCGGATGAGGATGGAGGAGAGGCTTTTGATGACCTGCGGCGCCAGCGCAGGGCTTTCCGCGGCCTTCAATGCGCCGATTGCGGGCGTGCTGTTCTCCCTGGAAGAAGTGCATAAAAACTTTTCACCGGAAGTTCTGCTATCCACCATGGCGTCTTCCATAACCGCCAACTTCATTACGCGCAATATATTTGGACTGGAGCCCATTTTTTCTTTTCACGTTCCCAATATGCTGCCGCTTAACAGCTATGGACATGTAATTGTTGTAGGAATGCTGCTGGGGCTTTTAGGCGTCTTTTACAACACCTGCCTGATCCGGTCCCAGAAGATGTATCAGAAAATACCCAAGGTCTATTTCCGCGTGCTGATTCCATTTTTGGCGGCAGGCGTCATGGGATTTGTATATCCTGCGGTGCTGGGCGGAGGACACACTCTGGTGGATACCATTTCCGAAGGGCAGATGGCCGTAAGCGCTCTGATTCTTTTGTTTGTTGTCAAATTTATCTTTTCTATGGTCAGCTTCGGTTCCGGCGCTCCGGGAGGTATTTTCCTTCCGCTCCTTGTTTTAGGGGCGATTATCGGAGGTTCTTATAATGAACTGATGGGAAATCTCTTTCCGGTGTTAAATGGATACATAGGGAATTTTGTGATCCTGGGCATGACCGGCTATTTTTCCGCAATTGTCCGGGCTCCGATCACCGGAATCATTCTGATTACAGAGATGACCGGCACATTCAACCACCTGCTGACGTTATCCATGGCAGCGCTGATGGCCTATTTGATACCGGATATCATGAAATGCGCCCCTGTTTACGACCAGCTTCTCCACCGGCTGCTGGAAAACCGCAAATGGAAGAAGCCTCACAAGGCGTCGGGAGAAAAAGTGCTGGTAGAGGGAATGATCTATCACGGCTCCGCGGCGGAAGGAAAGAACGTTTCGGCGGTCACATGGCCCAAAGCGTCTTTAATTGTTTCCATAACCAGGGGAGAAGATGAATTTATTCCAAAAGGCGATACCAGATTGAGGGCAGGCGACCACATCCTTTTGATCTGCGATGAAAATGACGCCCCCGATGTTTATAAGACAATCGAAGAATACTGCCAGAAAATGAAAGAACCATAAGTAGTTTTCATAAAAAAGTATACAATAAGTAGGATAAAACTGATGTTATGCCGTCTTATAGGACGGCGTTCTCATCGGCTTTATCCTATTTTTTGTTTTACAGTAACAGTTCAGATAGCGGACTGTTACGTGTAATTACTCTTTTCAAGGCGAAGAAAGGTATGGATTGTTAAATTATGAGAACATTAATAGAAAATACCACGGTGCTGACCATGGATTCAGCCTATCGGGTTCTGGAACAGGGATATGTTGTAATCAATGACACAATCATTGAAAAAACAGGCGCCGGCCCCTGTGGCCTGCCATGGGATAAGAAAATCGACGGGACAGGAAAAATACTGATGCCCGGAATGATTAACTGCCACAGCCACATGTCCATGATCCCCTTCCGGTCCATGGGAGACGACTGCCCGGACCGTTTGAGACGTTTCCTCTTTCCCTTAGAACTGGAAGCGATGACCCCGGAGCTGGTCAGGCTGAGCGCCCGGTATGCAGTATGCGAGATGCTTTTGGCCGGCGTCACCACGGTTTTAGATATGTATTATTTTGAAAATGAAGTGGCAAAGGCTTGTGACGAGCTGGGAATCAGAGGGTATCTGGGTGAAACGGTTATAAATATGGAAACCTGTGACAGCAAAACTCCTTATGGCGGCCTGCAGTATGGAGAAACATTTTTAAGGAGCTGGAACGGGCATGAGCTGATAACTCCTTTAATCGCACCCCACGCCCCCAATACAAACTCCCCGGAAATGCTGCAAAGGGCCTTTCAACTGTCCAGGGAGTATGATACATTTTATACCCTTCATGTCAGTGAAATGGATTATGAAATGGAATATTTCAGGGAACAATATAAAAAAACACCGATTGAATTTTTATATGATCTGGGAGTTTTAGGGGAAAAGACAATTGCCGCCCATTGTATTCACATGACAAAACGGGATCTGGAGCTCCTTTCTCAAACCGGCACAAAAGTGGTCCACTGCATTGGTTCCAATACAAAGGCCGGGAAGGGAACCGCTCCGGTCAGGGATATGAAAGCGGCCGGCATTCAGGTGGGACTTGGAACCGACGGCCCTTCGTCAGGCAATACCCTGGATCTATTCACCCAGTTCAGGCTTTTCGCTTCTTTTCAAAAGACAAGATACCGTGACAGAAGCCTTTTTCCCGCAAAAGACATCATCGCCCTGGGAACCATAGGCGGCGCCAGGGTATTGGGAGCCGATGGGCTGATTGGCTCCATTGAAACAGGGAAAAAAGCGGATCTGGTGATGGTGGAAACCGGCTCGGTCAACATGTTCCCCGTCTATAATCCCTATTCAGCCCTCGTGTATTCGGCCAACGCATCCAACGTGGATACGGTTTTTGTGAACGGAAAACTCCTGGTCAGCAATAAAAAGATGGTAAACGCCGATTTAAATGAAATCAAAGCCGATTTGTCCGCTGCCATGGAACCATTCAGGAAACTGGCCGCAAAATATGAGGATATGATATGAGCTTACCGGTATGAATACGCTGTTTTGTCTAATAATAGTAAGTGTTCTGAATGAACGGCTTCTTTTAGAATACACGATGAATAGAAAGGCTGGATGAACCATTGATTGATAAGAAAACGAAACTATATTGGATTTTTATACTTCCCGGATGTCTGTTTCTTGTGTTCTTCATGATGATTCCCCTGTTTTCTTTGATTTTTAAGACGTTTTTTGATGAGGCAGGAAGTTTTTCGCTGGAGAACTATTATTCCCTGTTCGGAAGTACTTATTTCAGGCAGGTTTTTTTTAGAAGCATCCGCCTGAGCCTGGTGAGCACCGCAGCCTGCGCCCTGCTGGGATTTCCAACGGCATATTATATTTCCAAATATTCCAAAAATAAAGGAATGCTCATGGCCCTGGCCGTATTTCCCATGTTTACCAGCCCGGTGATCCGTTCCTTCAGCTGGATGGTGATCCTGGGAAAGAAAGGCTTTATCAATACGGCGTTGGTGAGTTTAGGGATAGTCAGGCGTCCGATCAGCCTGCTGTACAATGAATTTTCTATGACAATAGGATTTATCCAGTTGTTCCTGCCTTTGATGATTCTGTCTCTGATCGGCATCATGGATCATATATCTGAGGATCTGAATCTGGCTGCATGTAATTTAGGAGCGACCAGACTGGGCGCTTTCCGTCACGTGATTCTGCCCCTCAGTATACCGGGGCTGGTTACCGGCAGTGTGCTGGTATTCACCGGCTGTCTGACCGCATATACCACGCCTCAGCTGCTGGGCGGGACGGATACCAGAGTGCTGGCTACCATGATCTACCAACAGGCCATGTCATTAGGGGATTGGACACAGGCATCTGTTGTGTCTGTGGTCATGATAGTAGTCACCGTATTGGTATCCGGCTGCATAAATGGGATCAGCAGAAAATTTAATCCAATTGTATGAAAGAGGAGACGAGAATGGCACTTTTGGAATTGCAGAATATCACCGCAGGCTATGACGATCATGTGATATTAAAAGATTTGAATTTTCAGGTGGAAAAAGGGGAATTGGTGTCCCTGCTGGGCTCCAGCGGCTGCGGAAAGACGACCACGCTGCGCCTGATCGCAGGTTTTTCCAGCCCCATGGCCGGACAGTTTATTTTCGATGGAAAGAACTATACCCAGGTTCCCCTTCATAAAAGGAATTTTGGATTCGTGTTCCAGAGTTATGCGTTGTTTCCCCACATGACAATTTTTGATAACGTGGCATTTGGACTGAAAATGCGGAAAATGTCTCAGGAGCAGATTAAGAAAGAAGTAACGGCCATGCTGGAGACGGTGGATTTAAATGGCTTTGAAAACCGTTTTCCCAAGGAGATGTCAGGCGGCCAAAGGCAGCGCGTCGCATTGGCAAGGGCGCTGGTGATCAAACCGGATCTGCTTTTGTTAGACGAGCCCCTCAGCAATCTGGACGCAAAACTCAGGATAAAAATGCGTGTGGAAATCAGGCGGCTCCAGCAGCAGTTCGGTTTTACCGCGGTTTACGTTACACATGACCAGGAGGAATGTTTTGCGATCTCTGATAAAGTGGCTATTATGAATCATGGTGTGATCGAACAGATGGATAAACCGGCGGTGATCTATAATCATCCCAAGACAGAATTTATAGCCCGCTTTGTGGGATTTGAAAACTTTATTGATTTGAAGGAAACAGGCATGGAGGGAAAATACCTGGCGTCGGACGGATCCGTGATCCAGGTGGAAAACAAATATACCCATGGGGAAAGAAAGGCATGTATCCGTCCGGAAGACATTCAGATCATGCCGGCGGACACCCAGGCGGTCAACCGCATCGACGGCAGGATTTTGGTGAATACCTTTCTGGGCAAACGCAGCCAGTATAATGTCAGCACCTCAATCGGTGAGTTTGAGGTCAGCACGGACCAGGAGACGGTTTACAATTCCGGCGATAAGGTTACATTATCTTTAACACCGAATAAAATCATATTGCTTTAAGCGGTAAAGGAGGGACACATTATGAAAAAGAAAGTATTATCAGCAGTTTTGACCGGCATTATGTTAGTATCCCTGACCGCCTGCGGCGGCTTCACAAAGGAAGAACCTCAAACATCTGAACCGGATACGAAAACGGCAGGCGGCATTACACCAAGCGTAGACCTGCCTTCGTTTAAAGGCCAGGAACTGAAAATTTCCACCTTTTCATTTAACACGGAACTGTTACAGAAGAATGTATACGATCCGTTTATGGAAGCAACCGGCTGTAAGCTGGTCGTGGAAGGCGGAAAGAACGCAGAGCGCGTCACCAAGATTAAGGAAACGCCAAAAAACTATGATGTGGTGGTCATCAGCGATGCGTTTATGGCCGACCTGATTGAGGGAGATTTTATCGAACCCATTGATCCGGCAGAACTGTCCAACCTGGATTCCCTATACGATATCGCTAAGGCACCACTGGGAAATGAATATGGTCCAGCCTATACCTTTAACCGTTTAGGAATTGTTTACGACAAGACCTTCTGTCCGGTCGAGATTCATTCCTGGGCGGATTTGTGGAATCCTGAGCTGAAAGGTTCCATAGCCATACCTGATATTACCACTACTTCCGGCCCCATATTCTATTACTGCGTGGCAAAAATGGCTGGTTTGACACCCGGAACGGATGATGATGCGATCTTTAAAAAGATGGAAGAGTTAAAGCCGAATATCATGAAGACATACACAAGCGCCAATGACACGATCACCATGTTAAACCAGGGGGAAATCTCCGCCGCCGTTTTGCTTGACTTTTCCTATACGGCAGCAAAATCTGCGTCCGAAGACTATGTATGGGTAGATCCGGCGGAAGGAACCTATGGCAGCTTTAACGCGGCCAATATGGTTAAGGGCTGCGAAAATAAGGAACTGGCCACAGCGTTTATTGACTTCTATATTTCAAAAGAAGTGCAGACGGCAGAAGCGTTGGACGGTGTGGATTCTCCAGTCAGAACCGATGTGGAATTGACCCCGGAACAGTCCGTAAATTATACCTATGGAAAAGAGATGATCAGCAGGCTGCAGCTTCCCGACTGGTCTGTCATCAACGGGAAGAAGGCGGACTGGACAGCCCGCTGGAATGAGCTGTTTTCTGTCCGGTAGCCTGGAAAACAAAGGAATTAAGTTGAAAAATAATCCTGACGGCTTATTTTTACACCCAAATTTGTGCCGGAGCCACAAATTTGAATCGTAGATGAGAAGCTGAAATTCTCAGCGCGTGCCTATGCAGCGCAAACTTTACGCATCGTAAAGTTTACACATCGCAAATTTTACGATGCGCAAAATTTTCGAATCAAAATTTTCGCATTAAAACGCTCCGGTATGGAGGATACCATGAAAAAAAGCAAATCACTGCTTATCATAACCATTTTAGTATATAGTTTCCTCATCGGGCCTCTTCTTATCATAGCGGCTTCCTCTTTCAGCGATACCACATACCTGAAGTTTCCGGGGGAAGGTTTCACCCTGCGTTGGTATGAGCAGATTTTGAAGGTCAAATCCTTCGGAAATGCTGCGAAATACAGCATTATCATCGCATTTGCCGCAACCGGAATCGCCCTGGCCCTGGGACTTCCGGCTGCCTATGCGTTGAACCGGTACCACTTCAAAGGAAAAGGGGTGATAAAAGAGTTATTCCTGTCTCCGGTTTTGATCCCGGTGATTGTACTCGGTTTCGTGATCCTCCGCTATGTGGTAAACCGTTTTCAGCTTCAGGCACTTCCAAGCCTTTTGATCGGGCATACCATATTATCCATCCCATATGTGATGCGGGTGGTCACCGCCAGTTTAGCCAATTTTGATTTCTCCATGGAGGAGGCGGCCAGAATTTTGGGCGCCGGAAATTTTTACACATTCTTCCACATCTTACTGCCAAATGTCAAATCGGGAATCATCTCTGCCTGCATCATGGCGGTTATCAATTCCTTTAATAATGTATCTCTGTCCGCGTTCCTGACCAAGGCGGGAGTAACTGTTCTGCCGATTGAAATGATGGCCTATGTGGAATACCATTTTGATCCAACGATTGCGGCCCTGGCTTCGCTGTTGATGGTGATTACGCTGGGGGTTATGCTGGTGATTGAGAAGACGCTGGGGCTTAAAAGTGTGGTGTAAATTGGGATTTAATTAATGAAAGTTACGCAGAAAAGCGGGACGAGGGAGCGGAGGCGGGATTGGATGTTTGGAGGCGGCCCTGGGGAGCGGAATCCTTCGGGGATGAAAACCAGCTTCCAACCGTAAGTGAAACTAAGACTCCAGGGATGAAAAAAGACGGTCCGATGCCCATTCAC
>NZ_WQPN01000037.1 GCF_018785315.1 Clostridium sp. MCC353
GAGAAAGCCGCTTATGAAGAAGGCCGCAAGGGCGAAGTGATCAAACTGAATGTGGAATTCAAAGAAGGCGATATCCGCACGAAAGTTGTAGAGATCGTAAAGAGCATGAAAGACGCAGTATCCTTAACGGATGCGGAAATCATCGTAGCGGGCGGAATGGGCCTTGGAAAGCCGGAAGGCTTTGAGCTGTTAAAACAGCTGGCAGATAAACTGGGCGGAGTGATCGCATCCTCAAGAGCGGCGGTAGACGCAGGCTGGATCGACCACGCATACCAGGTAGGCCAGACGGGAACCACAGTAAAACCGAAAATCTACTTTGCATGCGGAATATCCGGAGCGATCCAGCATGCGGCAGGAATGGCGGATTATGGAATTGTTGGGGATCTCTATAAAGTGATCCCTGCAATCATGGAAGAACTGGATAAATAAGGAATTAATTTAATTAATATAAGGAGGATTTCAATATGAGCAAGAAATTATTGGAAGGCGTTAAAGTTGTGGAACTGGCAACATTTATCGCAGCAGCAGGAGCAGGACGCTTTATGGCAGACTGTGGAGCGGATGTTATCAAAATTGAATCTGCAAAAGGAGATCCGTTAAGACACACAGCTCCTTCAGAGGGCAGACCTTTGGATATGTATGAGAATACGACCTGGGATCTGGAAAACGGTAACAAGAAATGTATTTCTTTGAATATGAAGACACCAGAAGGAAAAGAAGCATTCTTCAAACTTCTGGATGAAGCAGATGTTCTTATCACAAACTGGAGAGTTCAGGCTTTAGAGCGCGCAGGACTTGATTATGAAACATTGAAGGTGAAATATCCAAAACTGGTTTACGCGATTGTTACCGGTTACGGCGAGTACGGCCCTGACAAAGATCTTCCTGGATTTGACTTCACCGCATTCTTCGCAAGAGGCGGATATCTGGATTCCTTACGCCAGAGAGGAACTGTTCCTTTCAACGTAGTTCCTGGTGTTGGTGACCACAACGTTGCCATGAACCTGGCTGCAGGTATTCTGGCTGCATTATATCATGCAAAATTGACCGGCGAAGGCGAGAAGGTAGAAACCAGCTTGTTTGAAACCGCAGTTTACAACATGGGTATGATGATCCAGGCTGCTAACTATGACGGTATTGCAAAAGAATATCCGATCAACATCCGTGAAGGCGCTAACCCATTTAACTCCGCATGGAGAACCGCAGACGACAGATTTATCCAGACCTGTATGCCTGACTATAACATGTACTACAAACAGTTCATGAAAGCCCTTGGAAGAGAAGATCTGGTTGATGATGAAAGATATTTCCCAATCCAGAACCTTCAGGCTAACGGCCTCGGCACAGAGATGTATGATATCTGTATGGAAGCTATGGGCAAGAAGACCGCTGCAGAGTGGAAAATTCTTCTGAAAGAAGCTGACGTTGCATTCAGCCTTGCGCAGTCCTGGACAGAGATTCTGGAAGATGAGCAGGCTTGGGCAAACGAATGTCTGTATAAGATGAAATATGACAACGGAAATACCAGAACACTGGTAAGACCTCCGGTTAAATTCCAGGAAATGGGTGTTCCGGAATACAACGTTGGACCATTGATCGGTGAGCAGGGACCGGAAATCTTAAAGGATCTGGGCTATACCGAAGACCAGATAAAAGAATATCAGGAAAAAGGAATTCTTTTCGTATGGAATGACGAAAGAAAAAAGTAATCAGGGCGGAACGGATTTTAGATGATATTTACGAAGTAAAGCTTCCTCTCAAAGGGTCTTCTTTAAAAGAATTAAGCTGTTATATCATAAAGGGACAGGACCGAAGCTGCATCATCGATGTAGGATTCGCCACAGAAGAATGTGACCGGATTCTGCGGGAGGCAGTGGAGGAACTGGGGTTAGATAAGAAGCACACCGATATCCTCCTTACCCATACCCACCAGGATCACTGCGGCAACCTGCCGAACCTGTATCAGGAATTCGGCGGTGTTTGCTGCAGCCGGTGGGACAGTATCAGGATCAGCGGCAATGACCCTGTGTCCAAATATGATTATTTAAAATACAACTTTTTGAAATGCGGAATGTCCACATCACTTTTAGAGCAGATGCCTAAGGATGAAGATTTGGATTCGTCTGTTCCGCTGGAGAATATCAGGGTTTTATCAGATGGTGATGTGCTCACCTATGGAAAATACCGTTTGAAAGTGATTGATTTAAAGGGACATATGCCCGGCCTGATCGGCTTCTACGATGAGGAACAGGAAATTTTGTTTCCAGGGGATCATGTGCTGAATAAAATCACGCCGAATATCGGATTTTACGGAGAAGAATATCATTCATTGACCAATTATGTCGCGAACCTGAAAAAAGTCCGTGATTTAAAAGTAAAGCATGTCTTTCCGGCCCATCGCGGCCCCATTAAGGATCTGCAGGCCAGAGTGGATGAGATACTGGAACATCACGAAGAACGGCTGGATGAAATAACCGGCGTACTCTATGCAAAGCCGATGTGCGCGTATGAGGTGGCCGGAAAGGTAAAATGGTACTATAAAGAGGGGAACTTCCAGGCATATCCTGTTGTTATGAAATGGATGGCGGCCTCAGAAATCTTAGCGCATCTGCAATATTTGTATGAGCGCGGAGAGATCGTCCGGGCCGGAGGAGAAGGGGAATCTTATATTTACAGATATGTGAATTAAAAAAATAAAATTATTTGTATATATTTCCGTAAAGTGTTAATAATGTTACTATCAACAAATGATAAAAATTAATACTTATCCTCCCCTTTTTAATGCCCTGTCTGCTGCGTGAAACGCGGCAGGCGGGGCGTTTTTGCAGATGGGAATTGGAATATATGTGAAATACGTTACGAAATCCCCATTGTTTTGAAAAATATTTTGCAAAAATCATTAAAGTGTTATATACTATGTAAGGATATACCCAAGAATAGAAAAAGGATGGACGAGAAGTATGGCTATTTTAGAGACATGGAGAAACCTGGCCTATGGAGATGGCTTAGATGATAAAGAAAGAGAGAACCTCTGGTCTGGTTATTTCACAATTGAAAAAGGGATTTACGAAAAAATTCTTTCCAACCCAACGGAAGTGATTACCGGTACGGTAAAGGAACTGGCAGATAAGTATGAAACAGAAGTTTTAATCATGACCGGTTTCCTGGATGGAATAAATGAAAGCTTAAAAGGATACGAAAACCCAATTGACACCATGGAAGAGGACACAGAAGTTAAGATTGAGATCGATCCTGAAAAATTATATTACAACATGGTTGAAGCGAAGGCAGACTGGCTCTATAATCTGCCGCAGTGGGATTCCATTTTAACAGAAGAGAAGAGAAAAGAACTCTATAAAACCCAGAAAGCCTCCGGAACAATTAGAAAAGGTCCGAAGGTTGGACGGAATGATCCGTGTCCATGCGGCAGCGGTAAAAAATATAAAAAATGCTGCGGTAAAAACGCTTAGAGATGGAAATCTTTATTTAATTGATTGGCCAAAGTAACGCCATGAATCCTGGGAATGGGGACGGGCGGGGGCAGAGGCCTGCTTGGATAGTTGGCGCCGGGCGGAGCGGAATCCGTTGGCGATGAAAACCGGCTTCCAACCGTAAGTGAAACTAAGGCTCCAGGGATAA
>NZ_WQPN01000179.1 GCF_018785315.1 Clostridium sp. MCC353
GCCTAAGTTTCACTAACGGTTTCCAGACGGCTTTCATCGCCAACGGATTCCGCTCCGCCCGGCGTCAAACCTCCAAGCAGCCATCCACCCCCGTCCGTCCCCATTCCCTGGATTCATGGCTGTGTACTGGCCTGATAAAGGATAAATAAAGATTTGGGGAGGGGAAGGAGAAAAGGCAGAGAAGCGTTTGATTGAGACGGTGTTTGGCATT
>NZ_WQPN01000038.1 GCF_018785315.1 Clostridium sp. MCC353
TTTCATCCCCGAAGGATTCCCCTTGGCCCGCCCGCATCCAAACATCCAGTCCGTCCCCTCGTCCCGCTTTCCTGCGTAACCTTCACCACTTAAATCCCAATTTATCTCTTCGGGCTCTTTATGAGGACGCTGCAGACAAGCGCTGCGGCCGCTGCGGCGATCATGAGAATAAATGTGCTGACAAAAGATCCGCTGGCATCGTACAACGCTCCGGCGATCGTTCCTCCAAAAGAGGAAATCAAAAGGTTCATGTTTATGATTGAAAAATTCACGGGATAATTCTTTCTTCCGAAAAACGCGCTGATAAACGCCGAGTTTGTCGGGTTGATTCCGCCGTAGGAAAAACCGGTGCAGATAAATCCTGCTATAATCAGGCCGAAATTCTTCTGTGTAAGGGCGATGAGTACCACACCAACAGATACGATAAATGCGACCGTAATGATGGCCATTGTCTTGGAGCGGCCCATTTTGTCAAATAAACCGCCGAAAATCAGACGGCCGATACCGTTAAATACGGAAATAAGGCCAACTACGGTTGCAATGGTTCCCGGGTCTACATTGGGGCCGACTTCCGTCGCAACCCCGCTGGCCTGGGATATCAGGGCCAGTCCGGCCGCGCTTAAAAGGATGGCCCAGACAAAATACAGCCAGAATGCCGATGTTCTTAACATTTCACCTGGGGTGGCTTCTAAACCGGCTTCCTTTTTCTTCTCTTTGCCGGATCCATTTTCAACTTTGATTCCGGCCAGATCAGCCGGCGTAGGCTTGACGAAGAAAAAACCGCTGACACCCAGCACAACTAAAAGGACGATGCCGAAAACAAAAAATGAGTTTCTCCAAACATCTATGCCCGGTCCGGCAGGAGTCGCCGCCTGGTATACCTTCCCGATAATAAAACTGCCGAAGCCGAAGCCCATCAGCAAAACACCGGAAATGAGACCCTGCTTATCAGGGAACCAGCCCAATACAGTGCTCATCACCATATTGTAAACAAAGCCTGACGCAAAGCCGCAGAACATTCCGTATCCGATGTAGAGAGTGGCCGGACTGCCGCTCTTTGACGCAATAAAAAATCCAATAAAAAACAAGGCTGCCGATATCCATACCCCCACCTTGGTATTGATCTTATTGGACAACAGGCCGCCTGCAAGACCGCCCACACAGAAAAATCCCATGCATATGGTGAATGTAAGGGACAACTGCGCTTTCGTCCACTCAGAAAAATAAGCTGCTATGGGAGATGAAAATACACTCCATGCATAGACCAGCCCTGCCAACAGCAATACGATGACGCCAACAACGGCGTAAACCCAGCGGTTTAATTTTTTATTCATACTTTACTCCTTTTCAGAGGACACCCTTATATGGCTGCCTCTTTTCCTTACTTTTTTATAGCTTTTTCCTTCATTTTATTCAAAAATGACCTGCTTTTGCCTGTGCAGATCCGCTGTCTGAATTTTATAGACAGCATTTATCCGGTACCCTTAGCCTTTTGAAACCTCAGGTACATCATGTCATCTCCCCTCTTTTCCTTATTGCATAACGCGATTATAACACATTTTATCGAACATATAAATTATGACATGTTGAATCAAACATTTTTGTAAGTTTTCGATAAGCATGCATTCCATTTTTTGTCTACATTTCACAATATTTACAATTTAATTTGTTATTTTGGGAATTTATGATAGAATCAACTATAAAAGATTTACAGATTTCATCCATAAAGGAGCGTTCCTATGAGAACATTAAAATATGCAATTTTAGGTTTAATTAACCGGGAACCCATGACCGGATATGATATCACCCGGGAATTTAACAGCAATAATCTGGCAAACTTCTGGTATGCGAAACACAGTCAGGTATACCCTGAACTGAGCCGGCTGATGGAAGAAGAATTAGTCACCTGCCAGGTTGTCATTCAGGGTGAAAAACTGGAAAAAAAGCTGTACACCATTACGGAAAAGGGACGCAGGGAGCTGATGGAGTGGCTGATGGAAGACGATCCTTTGGGGCCCACTCCAAAGGATGTATTCCGCCTCCGTCTTTATTTTTCTGACTTCATGACGCCGGAAGAATTGAAAAAGCATCTCCAGGAACAGATTAAAAAACACACCTCTAAACGCCAGTATCTTTCCGATATCATGGAACAGAACCATCATAATACTCCTCCGCCTGTAGGCACAAAGGAATGCGGGGATTTCATGGTGTTAGAAGGTGCGATTATCAGGGAAACGTCATATATCCAGTGGCTAAAAAATTGTTTGAAGCGCATGTGAGCGCATAAAAGAATTGCGGTTCTGGGGAATAAGTATGTCTAAGATCAATCTTTATTTAGTTGAGGGTGTTACGCAGGAAAGCGGGAGGAGGGGACGGACTGGATGTTTGGATGCGGGCGGGCCAAGGGGCATCCGTCGGGTATGAAAGCCATCTGGAAACCGTTAGTGAAACTTAGGCTCCAGGGATGAAAAAAGACGGGCAGAAACTGAAAACCAAATCAGTTTCTGAGATGCCCACTGAACGGTAAAGTCCATAAAGAGTTTACCGTGAATGGGCATCGGACCGTCTTTTTTCATTCCTGGAGTCTTAGTTTCACTTACGGTTGGAAGCCGGTTTTCATCCCCGACGGATGCTCCTGGGCCTGGCCCCTTCCAAAAATCCGGCCGTCTGTCCGCCCCCTCCTCCCGCTTTTCTGCGTAACTTTCACCCGTTAAATCCCATTTCTACACCACTCCTACTCCCCAATTTCCGGATAATCCGCTCCAAACCAGGTTGCAATAATTCCGTATGGCGTTTTCGGTGTTATTTTGCTTACCACGATCATGATAACCGTAGATATCAATGTTGCCACGATACATGCATTCATTCCTAAACTCCAGGGAAGCACGCCTTTGTCAATTAAAAGATAAAGAGGAATTCCAGTTACAATGGCGGCTATGGCTCCATATTCATTGGCTCCCTTCCAGTAGTAGCCCAGAAGCAGCGTGCTGGTGAATGCAACGGTCAGCCCTCCGGTTGAATATGTAATTAAACTCGCCAATAATGCCGGCGGATTCAATGCGAACAGGAATATGATCAGTGAAATCACAACGGTGGATACCAGCGACAATTTCTTTAACACTTCCGGTTTTGCCTTTGGCTGAAACAGGGTTTGATAGAAATCCTTTACAAAACAGGAACTGAGAGCTACAATCATGCCGCCTACAGAAGACTGTACCGCTCCGCAGACACCGGCCAGCACCAGTCCTGCCACCCAGGACGGAAGTACCTTTACAGTGAGGAGCGGGATCCCCATATCCGGTACGGCTAATTCAGGAAACATGGCTTTGATCGGAAAACAGAGCATATTCAGGCAGACCAGCCATACAAAAACGATCACCAATCCAACTTTGATCGCGTTGTGGAGCACTTTGGTGTTCTTATAGGTCAGAGCCGACATGGTAACATGAGGCAGTGTAAAGGTAGTAAAGCCCCAAAGGAATGCGAAGGAAAATACCATCTGTGGTTTCCACGCAGGCATGAACCATTCCGGCTGGGTATCCACCAGATTTTTAACAACTTCCCCGTAAGGGCCTGCCGCATTTTTACCCATCAGGAATAATATCACAACTGAGATGGTCATAATGATTCCCTGGATTACAATTGCGGTTGCGACACCCTTTACTCCGCCGGAAACAGCCGCTATGATAACGAGAACAGTGAAAATCGCAAGTCCGATCCAGTAAGGCTGCCCTGTCATAACCTGAAAAATTCTGCCGCCGCCCACGATGGTGGATACGGCAAAACCGCCCAGGAAAATCAGCAGTACCACTGATGCCAAAAATCCGAACAGTTTATTGTAGTTGTACCGGTGCATCAGCAGGCTGACAAATGACTGGGCATCGATTCTCCGGGCCACAATACCCGTCTTCTTACCAACCTGTCCCAACACCATAAAATTCATGGTCGTGCTCCAGAAACAGCAAAGCATCCATACGCTTCCCAGGGAATAGATATAGCCGGGCACTCCCAGGAAAACTCCGGCTCCGGCCACTCCCGCCGATACCATCATGGCAATCATGAGCATACCCATTCCACGCCCGCCGGTATAATATTCATTTACATATTTATCCACTGCGGTGGACTTCATCGATTTTCTGGAATAGAGGCTGTAGAAAAATAAAATTGCCGTATACAATGTAAAAACAATGATAATAACGGACCGTGCTCCGCTTGAAATACCAAGATCCATATATTTTTCCCCCTGTACGAATTACTTTTTCTCTTTTTTAATGAGTTTGCCTCTCGGCGTCACATCCATATCCATGAATACGTGGTCTATGATAAAAAAGCAGGTGATGATCATGACCACAAATTCACAGAGTTCCAAAAACAGCCAGAGCGGCAGACCTAATACATAAGTGTATTTAGACGGATCTGCGCCGAGTGTATACAGATTAATGATCAGCAGGGCGCAGTGAACGATAAACACTCCGATTACAACCCAATATTCCTTCATGATCTGTACAAATCTTTCATCCGGTTTGATGTCACTGAAATCATAATCCCGGCTGGATGGGTCAATTGCCTTCTTATTTTCTTTTGCATTTCCCATAAAAATACCCCCTTATTTCAGATCCACGGTGCTGTTCAGTTCCTTTGCCATCTCCTGCCAGCGGTCCATTCTGCGTTTTAACTCCGCCTTGCTCTCTTCATCTTCTCTGAAAGCAATGGCGGTCCAGTCCATTTCCTCCAATGACAAAATCACTTCATCGATCTTCTGATAAGGGATCGCGATCATTCTCAGTCCCGGCGGATAGGCTTTCCTCCTCTTGAGGCCATGATAAAAACCAGTTGTAATATGATTTACTTTACCGGATATTACCGGATAGGCATACATCCATGAACAGCTCATCACTGGGGATGATTTGGATTCCCAGAAATCACCGGTGATATAGCTGGTGGCGCGCATCAGAATATCCGCTTTTTCAACTTCCGCGATGCAAATGATCAGATCCGGGTCAAAGTCGCACTCATCCAACTGTGAAAACACCACATAATTCACTGTGCCGGGAACAATAACCGGCAGTTCCTGGTACAGCTTTCTACAGGCTGCTGCGGTCCGGTACATGCCAAAATCAAAGCCTGCCTGTCCGCTGGCCGTCACAGGCGGTTTTTCGATCATTCCTAAGGATACCTTTCCATAGCAGGCGTCATTTTCCTTGCTGATGTAGAATTTCCCCTTCCTCTTCTGAGCTTCCCGCACATATTCGCAAAAAGCGAAATGGCCGTCATAATGCTCTACCCCCTCAGGTTTTACGGCACAGTACTTCAAAGCAACCGGCGCGTAATCCAGTTCCAGTCTGGCAAACTGTTCTTTTGCTTTTTCACTTAACATCCCTTTATACCTCCTCTTTTATGATATAATTATAACAATTTGCGGGCTGTGGAGGAATTGAAGAAGCCAATGATCTTATCTGGCAGAAATGTGAAGATATGCAGAATTCTTAGAATATTTTTTCTATTTTACAGGTATTTTGTTCTACATTTATGATATAATCGATGCAGAAATTCAAGCTTTGCCTGAGTTATCAGACTGTGATATACTAATAGATAACAATTTGACAAATTAGTAACACAGCAGAAACGTAAAAAGGAGTATTTATTATGCCTCAGTCCCTGTTAAACTGTGAGTGGTCCTTCCTGTCCCAATTGATCTACCGGATCAATCAATGCAGCACCTACGAGGAATTCGCTGAAATCAGTCTAAAACAAATTAAAACTATGATTCCCTATACAAAAGGGATTGTTTTCCAGGCAGAGAATAAACAAGGCCAGATACGCATGACCAGCCCTTATTCCATCAGTCCTCCCGGATCTTTTTTTGACGAGAGCAAATATGTGGAAGGGAATTATTCCGCCAAATGGTCGGACTATATGTACACTCCATGGAGCAATGTATTCCGCTATTCCGACATCAGCATGGAAACGGACTGGACTAAAACTCCGATTTATCAGGATATCCTGGCCCCTCAAAACCTGCATTACGGGCTTTATACCACCTTAATTCACGATGACTGCCCTTTAGGAGCCATTGTGTTGTGGAAATCCAAGGAGGCTGGGGATTTTACTGAAAAAGAGATGTACATTATGGATGTGATGAAAATTCATTTTGAACTGAAGCTTTATTATCTTCTGACCACTCATATGACGCCCAAAAACTCTCTTCCCTCCGCATTTACCGAACCGATCACTTTATTTTCGAAGAATTATGACCTGACCAAAAGAGAAACCGAGATTTCTCAGCTGATCTATTACGGAAAAACCAGTGAAGATATCTGCGGCGGATTGTGTATCAGCGATTCCACTCTCAGAAAACATATTCACAACATCTACCGCAAAGTCGGGGTAAAAACCCGGGTTCAGCTATTAAAGGTGTTGGAGCGTTTTACATAAGAATATTGAATACGCTCAAATCTTTATTTAACGAGATGGCAGGAGTGACGCCATGAAGATGGGGAATCTGGGGCAGGCGGCCGTGGATGAGAGGAATTGGGGGGCGGATGCAGACCCTAAGAAATACTAAGGCCTTCAAGGACGAAAAAAGACAGTGCGGTGCCCATTCACGGTGAACTCTTTATGGACTTC
>NZ_WQPN01000180.1:0-387 GCF_018785315.1 Clostridium sp. MCC353
CCCCCGTCCGTCCCCATTCCCTGGATTCATGGCTGTGTACTGGTCTGATAAAGGATAAATAAAGATTTGGGGAGGGGAAGTAGAAAAAGCAAAGACGCGTTTAATTGAGGCGTTGTTTGGTATTTCGTGCAGATTATGGCATAGACATTTCAAGTAACTGACGTGGGGATTAACAGTAAAAGGTCAAGGCATTTTCAAAAATGCCTTTAGGGTTGATGTTAAATGGTGTGGGGATTTACATTAAAGGGTGAAGGCATTTTCGAAAATGGCTTCACCCTTTATGTAAAATTTGCTTTTAATTACTTTGGCCAGAGAAAACCAGCAGGGAAGCGGGGAGGGCGGACGGCGGGGCAGAAGACCGGAGAGCGGTACCGGGGAAAACCAACG
>NZ_WQPN01000180.1:397-662 GCF_018785315.1 Clostridium sp. MCC353
GCATTTCAAGTAACTGACGTGGGGATTTACATTAAAGGGTGAGGCCATTTTCGAAAATACCTTCACCCTTTATTTTAAATTTGCTTTTAATTACTTTAGCCAGAGAAAACCAGCAGGGAAGCGGGGAGGGCGGACGGCGGGGCAGAAGACCGGAGAGCGGTACCGGGGAAAACCAACGATACAGAGGTCATGTGGAAACCATTTAGTGGAACTTAGGTTTTCAGCAGGAAAGAAGGCGGGCAGAAACTGAATTCCGAATCAGTTT
>NZ_WQPN01000180.1:678-755 GCF_018785315.1 Clostridium sp. MCC353
TGAACTGTACCCCTTGTCAAGGACATTTTTAAAGGCGGGGCGATTTATTTTTGGTCGCCTCTTTTGCGCTTGTATCC
>NZ_WQPN01000180.1:765-23399 GCF_018785315.1 Clostridium sp. MCC353
TCTGTATCGTTGGTTTTCCCCGGTACCGCTCTCCGGTCTTCTGCCCCGCCGTCCGCCCTCCCCGCTTCCCTGCGTATCTTTCTCACTTAAATCCCAATTCTACACAAAAACCTTGACCTTACACAGGGTTGAGGGTTTATTATTGGTTTGAGGTGATAATAAAATGGGATTTGCTATAAAAAGGGCGGCGGAGTTATTTGGACAATTTTTTAAGCTGGGATGTTTTACATTTGGCGGCGGATGGAGTATTGTTGCGCAGATGCAGAAGAGATATGTGGAAGAGGAAGGGCGTTTAACCAGTGAAGATCTGCTGGATATGACAAGTGTGGGCAGAAGCCTTCCAGGCACGATGATAGGCAATGTGGCATTTTTATTTGGATACCATGAGGCTGGGGTGCTGGGGGGGATCGCTTGTGTGATCGGCATGATTATGCCGCCGATGCTGGTGCTGACTGCGATCACTTATTTCTATAGCCTTGTGATGGAACAGGCGTGGGTTATGAGCGCAATGGTTGGCGTCAGGGCGGCTGTTGTTCCAATTATCGGAAACGCTGTATTGGGGCTTAGAAAAGGGGCGTTTCGATATCCTGCCTGTTATGTACTGGCAATAGCCGGCTTCTGCCTTTACCTGTTTGCAGGTATCAGCTGCGTGGCATTGGTTGTAATCGGCGTGGGAACGGGAATTTTGATTTGTGAAATTTATGAGAGGAAAGGGGCTGCGAAAGATGGTATTGCTTGAACTGTTTTGGAGTTTTTTGAAAATAGGCTTTACCAGTTTTGGCGGTCTGTCCATGATTCCTTTGATTTCAAGTGAGATGGTATCCCACGGATGGATGAATACCGGTGAAGTCACCGATATTGTCGCGATAGCGGAGATGACGCCGGGGCCTCTGGGACTGAACTGCGCTACATTTGCAGGCATAAAGACTGCGGGGATCGCCGGAGCTGTGGCTGCGAATCTGGGTGTATTGATGCCCACTTTTACCGTTTGCCTGGTTGCGGCTGCCTGTTTTGAGAAATTTAAAAATGGCCGGAGAATGGGGCAGGTTATGGTTGGAGTGAGACCGGTCTGCATAGGGCTGATTCTGGCGGTTATGGTGTCCCTTTCAGTCACAAACTATTATATTGATTCGGCTGTGAATCTGGCGGCTGTTGCAATTGGATTTCTGGATTTGTTTTTACTGGTTAAATGTAAGGTGAGTATTCCAAAAGTTTTGTTAATAAGTGCTGTTTTGGGAGTTATTTTGACATGATGGATGTTATATGAGGCATATTACATGAGGGGTGTTACATGAAGGGTGAAGGCATTTTGTGAAATGCCCTCGCGTTTTAATGCTAATGACCTGGGAGTTTAAAGTAAAGGGTGAAGGCATTTCGCAAAATGCCTTCACCCTTTACTCATCACCCTTTACTTCACCCCCATTTGAAACCGCAATATATTTCGAAAAAAGCATGTTATCCGCAATATTGGTCAACATGCTTTTTTCTTTTTATGTTACAATAAAACCCGTAAGATAAGTGCATATATTACAAAAACTCGAGTTTAATGTTGTGCAATATGTATGTAATTTATAAAAACACCTGTAAATTACGATTCCAAAATCAAGGAGAAATAGTTATGAAGAATATCAAAAAAACGCTTGGAATTGTCATAACAGTGGCAGCCATAGCAGCGGCGGGATCGATTTTTGTATCCGTATCGGGAGTAACGAGAAGTGATAAAATTCAATTGAAAATGTCTCATAACCAGTCTAAGGATTCTGAAATTGCAGATTGTATCGCAAAAGTAGCCGAGTTTGCGGCGGAAGACCCTTCCATGAATCTGGAAGTGGATATTTATCCCAGCGGTGTATTGGGCACAGAGCAGTCGGTAGTTGAAATGGTGAAAGCGGGAGTGCTGGATATGGCAAAAGTGAGTTCCAGCATGATCGGGCAATTTAATGACTGCTATTCCATTTTCTCTCTTCCTTATCTTTTTACCAGCGAGGAGCATTATTATGAGGCGATGGAAAAAAGCGAAAAGGTGAAAGAATTATTCAAAATGAACGAAGAGGAAGGATTTTTGGTGATCGGTTATTACGCCAACGGTTCCAGAAATATTTACTTAAAAGAAGACATTAAAGCTGATAATCCTTCCGTGTTAAAAGGCAAGAAAATACGTTCCATGACCAGCAGCACCTCCATGAGAATGCTGGAACTGATGGGAGGTTCCCCTACCCCTATGGCAGCCAGCGAAACATACACCGCTCTTCAGCAGGGAATTGTGGACGGAGCGGAGAATACGGAGCTGGCCCTCACTGTGGATAAACATGCGGAGGTCGCAAAGTCCTATACCTATACGGAGCATCAATATACGCCGGATGTATACATAATCAGTACGAAAACCTGGAATAAGCTTTCGAAAGAACAGCAGGATTATTTGGTGGAGTGTCTGAACAGGAGCAATGAGAACTTTAAAAGCTTATACAGGCAGATGATGGAAGCGGCGATTGAAGAAGCGAAGGGAATGGGAATGAACATTTACTATGATATCGACAAAACCGCGTTTATAGAAGCCGTTCAGCCTCTTCATCAGGAATATACGGCCAAAGGGCAGTTTTATAAAGAACTGTATGATGACATTCAAAAATATGCCGGGGAGGAAAGCCATGAAGACAGTAAATAAAATATTAGGATATGCCATCGCTTTGCTGGTGGGAATTATGGTGCTTGGCTGCTGCTGGCAGGTGATTACCCGTTTCATCCTGAACAGCCCCAGCAAGTATTCGGAAGAATTTCTAAGATATGCCCTGATCTGGATGACAATGCTTGGCGTCCCTTACGCCTATGGACAGGAACGCCATATATCCATCAACATTTTCACCAAGGGATTTACACAGAAAGGGTCCATTTATACGAAAATCGTGATTGAAGTGGTCGTAATCTTTTTATGCCTTACTGTGTTCATCATGGGAGGGATCATGGTTACCGTCAACTCCATCGGGCAGATATCCCCGGCGCTCCAGATGCCGATGCCTCTTTATTATGTGGGACTTCCGATCAGCGGTTTTCTCACCCTGATATACAGCGTTAACCGTATGGTTGGATTCATCAAGAAAATGAAGGAGGTAAAATAGATGGAAATTCAGGCAGCACTCATGCTGGTACTCGTGTTCTTTCTGATGCTGGCATACTCCATACCTGTGTCTTACAGCATTATCGCGTCCGCATTGATTACTATTGTGGCATTTTTAACACCGAATTTTGGAATGTTTGTTTCCGCTCAGAAGATTGTAGGCGGAATGGACAGTTTTACCCTTCTGGCCGTACCGTTCTTCATCCTGGCCGGCCTGCTGATGAGCAACGGCGGCATAGCCAAAAGGCTGATCAACCTGGCCATGCTCGTGATGGGAAAGGTACCGGGTTCCCTGGCCCTTACCAATATTGCCGGTAATGCCATGTTCGGTTCCATCTCAGGTTCCGGTGTTGCGGCAGCCACCGCAATGGGCGGCGTGCTCAATCCACTGGAGAAAGAAAATGGCTACGACCCCGGATTTGCGGCAGCCGTTAACGTGGCAACCGCTCCTGTGGGACAGCTGATCCCGCCGACAACCGCATTTATCGTTTATTCTGCCGCCAGCGGCGGTACTTCCGTAGCCGTATTATTCATGGCAGGCTGGATTCCCGGGCTTTTGTGGGCGGCTCTGTGTATGATTGTGGCATTCGTATATGGTAAGAAACACCATTATATTTACCAGACTGAAGCATTGACAAAACAGGTGGTGTTAAAAACTATCTGGGACGCAATTCCGAGCTTATTTTTGATCGTGATTATTATCGGAGGAATTTTGTCCGGTTATTTTACCCCTACGGAAGCGTCCGGCGTTGCCGTGGCCTATGCCTTTTTCCTGTCGGTCATTTTGTATAAATCAATAAAATTAAAAGAAATTCCCGGGATTTTGATGGAAGCCGGGCTGATGACCACCATTGTCATGCTGATTATCGGCGCTTCCTCCGTGCTGTCCTTTGTGATGTCATTTACGGGGCTTCCGGAAGCGATCAGCCAGATGATCCTTGGAATTTCCAATAATAAATATGTGATTCTCTTTATATTAAACATTTTCCTGCTGATCGTGGGAACATTTATGGACATGGCTCCGGCGCTTTTGATCTTCACGCCCATCTTCCTGCCTATCGTCCAGGCGCTGGGCATGACGCCGGTTCAGTTTGGAGTTATGATCGTCATGAACCTTTCTGTGGGGACCATAACCCCTCCTGTGGGAAATGTACTGTTTATCGGCTGCAGCGTGGCAAAACTGGAAGTGGAAGACGTGTTAAAACGGATTGTTCCGTTCTTCCTGGCGATTTTCGCTGCCCTCATGTTCATCACCTATATTCCGGCCTTCAGTTTGTGGCTGCCGGGCGTTTTAGGGCTGCTGGATTAACCCGGCAGATAGTTGGTATAAGTCACCGTGTTCAGCGTTTTCCGGTATTTCAGCGGAGACAGGGTCATGTAGGTTTTGAAAATCTTTTCAAAATACGTCATGCTTTCATAGCCCAGGGCGATTGAGATTTCCGAAATGCTCATGTCCGTTTCCTCCAAAAGCCGTTTGGCCCGCTGGATGCGGTGAATATTGATATATTCATTAATTCCATAGCCGGTGATCTCTTTAAAAGTCCGGCTGAGATAGTATTTGCTGATAAAGAACCGGCCCGCAAGCGTATCCAAAGACAACTGTTTATCGAAGTTTTCCGAGATATAATCGGCTACGGCGTAAATGGTTTTGTATTTGGAAGAACTGACCTGGTCCTGATCCTGAAGGGCAGGGGTGTGGTTTTCCCTCATGAACTGGATGAAATACATGATGATTTCCATATCGATCATGGCTTTATAATTGCGGTTTTTGTTGTCGAATTCATTCTGCAGTTTGAGGTAAAGATCGATGAAATCCTGCTGCTGTTTTTCATTGAGGGGGAAGACGCCATAATTCTGGTGAAGGAATTTCACCAGGTTCAGATTGGAAAACATCTGGTCATACTCCTTCATCTTGTCCCTGTCCACATACAGGATAATCCGGTCATGGCCGAATTCCTGGTCCGAATTTGCCATTGTCATGTGGATGGCATTCTCGTCCACCAGTATCAGAGTCCCCCCTTTTACCAGATAGGCCCGGTTATCGAAAAAAAACCGGCGTTCCCCCTCCAGCAGGTAAAAGATCTCATACTGGTTATGAAAATGTTTGACGTGCATATTGAATCTGCCTTTTCGTATCATTCGTTCTAAGGCAATGCCTTCGGTTTCAGCATAATAAATAACGGCCTCCATAGGGCAGGTCCCTCCTGTCAGTTGCGGATAGGATTATTATATAGTAAACAACAATATTTTTCTATAGGAAAAAGGTGCCGCATAAGCGGCGGAAAGGATGGAAACATGCAGGAATTAAATCGTGAAGAGATTCAAAAGAAACTAGGCCTGGTAGTGGATAAACTGCTGAACCTGGAAGGCCCGGATAATGAGAAAGAACTGGAAGAAGGCGGTGGAGAGGCAATCGGCTTCTTCAAACGTGATTTTGGAATCAGGGAGTGGGATTGGCCCCAAGGAGTTGGCTTGTACGGCCTTTTGAAGCTGATGAAGGCTGAGAAGAGCGAAAAATACAAAGAATTTCTCTACCAGTGGTATAAGGAAAATATGGAGCAGGGACTTCCGTCCAGAAATATCAACACCACGACTCCGCTTTTAACCCTGGTTGAATTAAACGAAAGCTGTCAGGACAAAGAGTTTGAAAAGCTTTGCATCAGCTGGGCCGAATGGCTGATGAACTGTCTGCCAAGGACAGAAGAAGGCGGCTTCCAGCATGTGACCAGCGCCAACGGCGACCGTCAGGGAGTGCGTTTAAATGAAAATGAAATGTGGATCGATACGTTGTTTATGACTGTGCTGTTCCTCAATAAAATGGGATTGAAGTACGGAAGGGAAGACTGGGTGGAAGAGGCCTGCCATCAGGTTCTGATGCATATCAAATATTTATATGATAAGAATACAGGCTTATTCTACCATGGCTGGACCTTTAATGAAAGAAATAACTTCGGCGGCGTGTTCTGGTGCAGAGGAAACAGCTGGTTTACAGCCGGCATTCTGGAATATGTGGAGATGTTTAAAGGCACCATGAATGCAGGATTGAAACAGTACATAGTGGATACCTATAAGGCGCAGGTAAAGGCGTTAAAGAAGCTGCAGAGCAAGAGCGGGCTGTGGCATACGGTTTTGGACGATCCCGCCAGTTACGAAGAGGTTTCCGGTTCCGCGGCAATCACTGCCGGCATCTTAAAAGGGATTAAGATGGGGATTCTGGACGATGCCTATCTGGATTGCGCATCCCGGGCGGTTCATGCAATCCTTAAAAATATTGATGAGGATGGAACGGTCTTAAATGTGTCCGGAGGCACCGGTATGGGATATGACAGAGACCACTATAAAAATATACTGATCGCGCCCATGGCTTACGGCCAGTCACTTACAATCCTGGCCCTGTCCCAGGCGCTTGATATTTGAAAGGAGAGTAAAAACATGCAGTTAGGAATCCGTTTACATGATACTGAGCCGGGAACATTGGAAGAGCGGCTTTTGGCGGCAAAAGGACAGGGATTTACCTGTGTCCATCTGGCTTTGAGCAAAACGATTACGGAACATTCCGTGGACCCTGGGGCGCTGACCCCGGGGCTGGCCATGCATTTGAAAAAAATATTCTCCAAACACGATATGGATATCGCGGTGCTGGGGTGTTATTTGAACCTTGCAAACCCGGATGAAAAGGCGTTAAAAGAGATACAGGAGGCCTATCTGGCCCATGTGCGTTTTGCGGCCCATTTGGGATGCGGAGTGGTTGGAACCGAAACCGGCGCGCCCAACACGTCTTATACCTATGAAGAGGCGTGCAAAAGCGAAGAGGCGCTGGATACGTTCATCAAAAATCTGCGTCCGGTGGTGGAATGCGCGGAGAAAATGGGGGTGCTGGTGGCAATTGAACCTGTGTGGTGCCATATCGTCCATAATTCCAAACGGGCGCTCAGAGTGTTGGAAGCGATCCATTCCCCGAACCTGCGGATCATACTGGATCCTGTAAATCTGCTATCCAGTGATAACTATATGGATTATGAGAAGGTGATTGAAGAGGCGGTTGAAGACCTGGGAGATTACGTGGAAGTGATGCATATGAAGGATTTCCGGTTTGAAAACGGCAAAGTGGTTTCTGTGGCCGCCGGAACCGGAGTGATGAATTACGATAAGCTGCTGGGCTTTTTGAAAACGAAAAAACCGTTTATTCACGCAGCTCTTGAAGACACAACTCCGGATAACGCGGCGGCGGCCAGAGAATTTCTGGAGAAACAGTACAGGAAAGCGGAGATTAATTAAGCGTCTTCCGTGGGAGCGATGAACCCGATCCGGCGGGAGGGCTTTTCCGGATCTTCTTTATCTACGGACGTGAGCAGGAAATTGATCTGGCTTATATGCTGTATGAGCTGTGATTCCTTTCCGTCCACGTAACCATAAAAATAAACCAGTTCCGGATTCTGGAAGCCAATCCCGGTGACCGTCATCAAGATAGAGGAGCCGAAGGACGCGAGAAGGACAGCAACTTCCTTGTCGTCGTCCAGATGCTCCTCAAATTCTTCGATCTGCGCCATAATATTGGAAAAAGTCAGTCTTGCGAATGTAAATCCCATATGTACCCCTCCTCGGCATTTTGATACTTCAAGTATAACTCCAAATTGACGTTTTTAGAATAGAAAACCATAAAAAGAAGCAAATGATTTCAGACAATGAATTGTATTTATACGAACATTCTGCTACAATACAAGGGTGTGTTTGAAAATTCATAGACGGAGGGCATTCAAATGATAATTCAGATGGATGAAAAGTTGAAAAAGGAAGTGAGCCGGGACGGGAGCCATTTAAAATATACCCGGACAAAAGGAGGGGCCGGAGCAGGCATGATTGCGGCCGGAGTTTGTTTTATTGTGATCGGCATCATGCTCGTGGCAGCGCTGTCCACCATTTCTGACATGACGGCGCTCATGATTTTACTGGCGGGAAGCGTTGTTCTGGGACTGCTTTTTATTGTTCCGGGCATATTTTTAAACAAGAGGTTCCAGGCCGGTTATATGAAATATTATGTCAAAAAAAGCGGCTATTCGGAGGAAGAACTAAATAACTTTGAACGGGAATTCCAGACCGGCGAAGCCTTGCTCATTAATCCGGCTAAAAAGCTGACCAAACAGTCCAAATTTGAGAGCGGAATTATTACAAGGAACTGGATAAAGATGCCTTATATGATGCCGCTTAAATACAGCGGCATTTACCGAACCGTTGATATTGCGGCTGCTTTTTATGAAAAGAAGCCGGTGGTTAACGGAGAACCGTTAAACCCTACGCTGTTTATTGTTGACAGCCGGGGGGATGGGGTCACGATGACCATGGATGAAACCACCGGAAATGAGGTTATTCAGGAAATAGCGAAGCGGAATCCTAAAACAGTGACGGTCCGCAGATTTACATATAATGGAAGAAATTATGATTCACTATATAACTATCAGGAAGTGGCGGAGCTCTACAGGGAGATATGCAGACCCAGATAAAGTACGGATGAAAAACAGCGGCAGCGGTTGATTGGAAAAAATCGCCGCCGTTGTTTTTTTGCTGGTAAGGATATTGCCAAAAAAGAAACAGTGTGCTAATATAACTATAACAGATATAACGAAAGATGGTGAAACTATGCTATTAAACATTGATTTTAACAGCGATGAGGCAATCTATATCCAGCTTCGCAACCAGATTATTATCGGGATAGCAACAGCCCGGATCCGTGAAGGGGATCCCCTTCCTTCCGTGCGCCAGCTTGCAGACAACATAGGAATCAACATGCATACGGTTAATAAAGCATATTCTGTATTAAGGCAGGAGGGCTTTGTGAAGCTGGACCGCCGCAAAGGAGCAGTCATATCGCTGAATATCGATAAGATGCGGGCGATCAGCGAGATGCGGGAAGATATGGCGGTTGTTTTAGCCAGGGGAATCTGTAAAAATGTCAGCCGGGACGAAGTACATCAACTGGTCGACGAACTATACGACCTGTTTTCCAACCGGCCCCAGGAATAAGCATGTCCGGGATGGCCGGGCACCAGGCCAAACAGCCTTTTTATTAAACTTATGCCGCACCAAGCGGCGGAAACGAGGTTCATATGTTATGTGAAAGATGTAAAATCAGAGAAGCAAGCATTCAATATACAGAAGTGATAGGCGGAGTGAAAACACAGCATAATTTCTGCACCCAATGTGCGAAGGAGATGGACTTTGGGCAGTATTCCGCCATTTTTGACGGGGAATTTCCCCTTGCCAAGCTGCTGTCAGGCCTTTTAGGGTATGAGCAGACCACCCCTGATGAGGAAAAACTCCATCAGATCGTCTGCCCCACCTGCGGCACCAGCTATGATGAATTTGTGAAAAACAGCCGTTTTGGATGCGCGGACTGCTACGGTGTGTTCGATCTTTTAATCAACGACAGCATCAAACAGCTTCAGGGAAGCGATACCCATATCGGAAAGCATCCGCTCTATCAGCCTGAAAAGAATGAGGATATCAGCGGCCGGTCCGGTGCAGAATACGATAATCTGGAAGAAGAAATCCAGGCCTGGAATGCCAGGCTTCAGGAGGCCCTTAAAACAGAGGAATATGAGATCGCGGCCCAATGCCGTGACAGAATAAAGGAATTGAGAGAAGGGAAAGCAGATGACTAAATGGTTTGAAGAAGTGGATAAGGTGAAGCCCAACGTTGTCAGCAGCCGTGTGAGGCTGGCAAGAAACTGGGATGAATATGCGTTTCCACAGAAACTCTCCGATGATCAGAGCCGGGAGATGATCAGGCGTTTGGAGTACGGTCTTAAAGATTTAAGGGAATTGAATGGTAAAAATTATGAATACAGCGACCTGGACGAACTCAGCGAACTGGAACGGAGAGCCCTCAGGGAACGCCGTGTGCTGAATTCCTCCGTGGTATCGAAGAAAAGCCCCACAGGTATTATTATATCGGAAGAAGAGGATATCTGCCTGATTTTAAACGGGGATGACCATATCCGGCTGCAGGTGCTGAAAACGGGTCTTCATTTGGAAGAGGCATGGAAAGAGGCGGACCGGGCCGATGATTATATCAATTCCAGGTTTCATTATGCGTTTGATGAAAAGTATGGATACCTGACTTCCTTCCCCACCAATGTGGGGACGGGGATGAGGGCGTCTGTGATCATTCACCTTCCCACCTTGTCCATGGGCAAGAAATTCCAGGCCCTGATCAGCGATCTGAGCCGGTTTGGCGTCAGCATCAAAGGCGTTTATGGAGAAGGAAGGGAGAATTACGGGGCGTTGTTTGAGATTTCCAATCAAAAGACCTTAGGGCTCACGGAAAAGGAAATCGTGGATCTGGTCAATAAGGCTGCGGTGCAGCTCAATAACCAGGAAAACCAGGTGAGACAGATGGCCATGAAGAACCACCGCCTGGAGAGGGAAGATGAGGCATATAAATCTTACGGCGTGTTAAAATATGCCAGACGGCTGTCCGGCCGGGATGCGATGACATTTTTATCCCAATTGTTCGCAGGAATAGCGGACGGACTGATTAAAACCAGTGAAGAGTGCTCGATTTACCGGCTGATGCTGGGAATCCAGCCGGCTAATTTACAGAAGCTGTCGGACCGCCCGCTGGATAAGCAGGAACTGGATGTGGTGAGAGCCGCTTATCTGCGGAGAGAGTTACCCGACATTCTATAGAAATAGGAGGACATAAATCATGATAGACCGCTTTACAGCGAAGGCCAGAGAGGCAATTACCCTTGCGGTCGATGCGGCAGAAGAGCTGGGACACAGTTATATTGGAACCGAACATCTGCTGATCGGCCTGATCCAGGAAGGCAGCGGTGTCGCGGCCAAAGTGCTGGAATCAAATAATGTAAAAGAAGAAAAAGTGATTGAACTGGTCAGCCAGTTGATCGCGCCTAATAATATGGTGCGGATGGAAGAACAGAACGGATACACGCCCAGCGCCAGAAGGGTGATAGAAAACAGCTACCGGGAGGCAGTTCGTTTTAAAGCGCCTTTAATCGGCACAGAACACCTTTTAATCGCCATGATACGGGAAAATGACTGCGTGGCGTCCAGGCTTTTGAACACCATGGGAGTGAACGCCCAGAAGATTTATATCGATGTGCTGTCCGCCATGGGAGAAGACGCTCCGGCCAATAAAGAAGAACTTCAGAATAACCGGAGTTCCAAGGGCAAGTCGGCCACGCCGGTGCTGAACAGCTACAGCAGGGACTTAACAGAACTGGCGCGGGAAGGCAGACTGGATCCTGTGATCGGACGTGAGAGCGAGATTCAGAGGGTGGTTCAGATTTTGAGCCGCCGGACGAAGAATAACCCCTGCCTGATCGGAGAGCCGGGTGTGGGTAAAACTGCGGTTGTGGAAGGGCTGGCACAGATGATTGCAGGGGGAGATGTCCCGGAGACCATTGCCGACAAACGGGTGGTCACTCTGGATCTTTCCGGCATGGTGGCTGGTTCCAAATACCGTGGAGAATTTGAAGAGAGAATTAAAAAGGTGCTGAGCGAGGTGACAGAGGACGGCAGAGTCCTGCTGTTTATCGATGAAATCCACACCATCATAGGCGCCGGAGGGGCGGAAGGCGCCATTGACGCCTCCAACATTTTAAAACCGTCTTTGGCGAGAGGCGAGATCCAGCTGATCGGCGCGACCACCATAGAAGAATACAGGAAGTATATAGAAAAGGACGCGGCTTTGGAACGCCGGTTCCAGCCGGTAACGGTGGAAGAGCCTACGGAGGAGCAGACCTATGAGATTTTAAAGGGGCTGCGGGGCCGTTATGAGGACCACCACAAGGTGAAGATTACGGATGATGCCCTGCAGGCGGCCGTAAAGCTGTCCGCCCGGTATATCAATGACCGGTTCCTGCCGGATAAGGCCATCGATCTGATCGATGAGGCGTCTTCCAAGATCCGCCTGACCAATTTTATTGAGCCGGAAGATATCAAATCTCTGGAAAAGGATATTGAGGCCCTGGAAAAGCAGAAGGAGGAAGCTATAAAAGCGGAAGCCTACGAAAAGGCCGGGGATATTAAGAAAAAACAGGAAAAGAAACGAGAGAAGATCGAAAAGCTCCGCACGAAATGGCAGAAAGAGAAGATAACAAGAACTCTGACAGTAGGGGAGAATGAAATTGCCGATGTTGTTTCCGGATGGACGAAGATACCCGTGAGAAAGCTGGAAGAAGAGGAATCTGAACGCCTTAAAAAACTGGAATCCATACTGCACCAGCGGGTTGTGGGACAAGAGGAGGCAGTTACCGCCATTTCTAAGGCTATCAGAAGGGGCCGAGTGGGCTTAAAAGACCCGAAACGCCCAATCGGATCATTTCTGTTCTTAGGGCCTACGGGCGTAGGAAAAACGGAGCTGACCAAGGCGCTGGCAGAGGCCATGTTCGGCACGGAGAATTCCTTAATCCGGGTTGACATGTCCGAATATATGGAGAAACACAGCGTTTCCAAGATGATCGGTTCCCCGCCAGGATATGTGGGATATGAGGAAGGCGGCCAGTTGAGCGAACGTGTCCGCAGGAACCCGTATTCCGTGATTTTATTTGACGAAGTGGAAAAGGCCCATCCGGATGTATTTAACATTCTGCTCCAGGTGCTGGATGACGGCCATATCACAGACGCGCAGGGACGGAAAATTGACTTTAAAAATACAATCCTGATTATGACATCCAACGCAGGGGCGGAGAACATCATTTCTCCCAAGAGACTGGGCTTTGGATCTGCTTCGGATGAAAATGAAAAGTATCAGTTCATGAAGGACCGGGTTATGGAAGAGGTAAAACGGATATTCAAACCTGAATTTCTGAACCGGATTGACGATATTATCGTATTCCACCCGTTAAACAAAGATCACATGAAGGAGATCGTGACCATCATGCTGGGCAGCATCAGGAAGCGGACGAAACAGCAGATGAACATTGAGCTGGAGGTGACGGACGGAGCGAAAGAGTTCTTAATCGACAAAGGATACGATGAGAAATATGGGGCGAGGCCGCTTCGCAGGACGATCCAGAACCAGTTGGAGGATAAGCTGGCAGAGGAAATTCTGGATGGAAATGTGAAAGCAGGAGACCGGGTTTTAGTGGATAAGGACGAGAAAAACGGATTAAATTTTTCAACACAGGTACTGATAAATCACTAGCCAAGAGAGGGCGTATGATGTATACTATAGATACGCCGATGGGTGTTGAAGACAGCCGGAGAGTTCCATTTTGGCTGTTATAAAAGAGGAAGATAAGTAATAGAAAAGAATACCAGGAGGGCAAACAAATGCCAGTAATCGAAGAATTAATCCGTAAAGGAGAAAACGGAACGATCAGTTTTGGAAACTACAAGCTGGAGAAGAAGACTAAAGTCGAGGATTATGATTTTCAGGGTGATTTATATAAGGTAAAGACGTTCTATGAGATAACCAAGCTGGAGCGCAACGGGATGTTTGTATACGAATCCGTACCGGGTACGGCAGTAGAGAATTTTGAAGTGACCGACAACGGCGTTGCGTTTTTAGTTGAAGGGGATAAGGATGCCCAGTTGACCGTCCAGCTTGAGGATGATACGGAATATGAGGTTTATGTGGACGACGTTTCCGTAGGCGGGATGAAGACCAACATGAGCGGAAAACTGGTTGCCAGTGTTGAACTGGAAGAGGGCGTTGCCGCCAGTGTAAAAATTGTAAAACGTTAATGGTTCGTAAACGTTCAGATGCCTTCTTGACCGCTTTTTCGGACAGGAAGATGAGCTGTCAGAACTGTTACAATGATTCAGCCAATTAGAATGAGGGGCGCTGCGATGACTGCAGCCGCCCCTTTTACAATCAGTGGGAGATGGATGGCCGGTTGAAAAACAGAGGGCCGGTATGGAATTGGTATTATTTAGTATGAAACAGTCAATTTGAGAGATCGTGCGGCTTTTGGGCGGCAGACAGCGAGGTAATTATGGCAAAAGCGAAGACAACGGCATTTTTCTGTAAAGAATGCGGATATGAATCCAGCAAATGGATGGGCCAGTGCCCGGCGTGCAAGGAGTGGAATACATTGGTGGAGGAGCCGGTGGCAAAGAAGGAACCAGCGGCCAGAAGCAAGGGCCTCATGAAATCGAAACCAGTGTTGATCGATGAGATCTCCCTGGAAGAAAAGGACAGGATTCCCACCGGTTTTAAAGAACTGGACCGGGTTTTGGGAGACGGGATCGTTGCAGGTTCCCTGATCCTGGTGGGAGGCGATCCGGGGATCGGCAAATCCACCCTTCTCCTGCAGGTGTGCAGAAATCTGGCGGCATCGGCAAAGAAGGTTCTCTATATATCAGGTGAGGAATCCTTAAAGCAGATCAAGATGAGGGCGGCCCGGATCGGAGGGATTACCGGGGAACTGTTGTTTCAGTGTGAAACGAATCTGGAAAATATCGAAGAGACCATCCAGGAAGTGAAACCGGATGTGGTGGTCATCGATTCCATACAGACCATGTTCAGCGAAGCGGTAACGGCCGCTCCGGGAAGTGTCAGCCAGGTGCGTGAATCCACCAATCTGCTCATGCAGATCGGAAAGAGCATGGGAATTGCGATTTTTATTGTGGGACATGTGACAAAAGAAGGCGTGGTGGCCGGGCCGAGAGTGCTGGAACACATGGTGGATACGGTTTTGTATTTTGAAGGGGAAAGAAACGCGTCCTACCGTATTTTAAGAGGGGTAAAAAACCGTTTTGGTTCCACAAATGAAATCGGAGTATTTGAGATGCAGGAATCAGGGCTGGCGGAGGTGGAAAACCCATCGGAATTCATGCTGAACGGAAGGCCCCAGGGGGCGTCCGGCGCGGTGGTGGCCTGTTCTTTGGAAGGCACCAGGCCCATTCTTCTGGAAGTGCAGGCCCTGGTAACGGACACCAGTTTCAATATGCCCAGAAGAACGGCAGCAGGTACGGATTACAACCGTGTAAACCTTTTAATGGCGGTTTTGGAGAAACGGTGCCATTACCAGATGGGCCATATGGACGCCTATATCAACATTGCAGGCGGAATGAAGATGAATGAGCCGGCCATTGACCTGGCAATCGTCATGGCTCTGGTATCCAGCTACAAAGACCGGCCGCTGGACGGAAAAACCATCGTTTTTGGCGAAGTAGGGCTGTCCGGCGAGGTCCGGGCTGTCTCCATGGCGGAACAACGGGTGAATGAGGCGGTCAAGCTGGGATTTGAAACCTGTATTCTGCCTCAGGTGTGTCTGGATAAGATGAAGAAAAAGGGGAAGATCAACTTGCTTGGGGTCAGCAGTGTGAGAGAGGCCATGGAGTTGTTTTAGAGTGGGGCGGGAATCCTTGCTTGAGGTGCAGGATGGACAGACTGCCCAATTCTAACAGTTTAAGCATCAAGGAGTTTAAGCGGCAGGGCGGGGGATTTCCTGCTGGCTGTAAGAGATATAAATACATTGAAGCTGCTTATAAAAGCGGGACAAGGGAGCGAAGACCGGGCTGATTTATCAGTCCGGTTTTCGCTCCCTTGTCCCGCTTTTATAAGCAGCTTTCATTCATTAAATGCCGATGATTCAACAATTTCCGGTCTTTGTATCAGGTTGGATTTTTCAAAGAAATTGATATATTTTGCTAAAAGATACCTGAGACAGGGAATTCGGAAAGTCTGGTTATAAATTAAAGATCGAACAAATGTTCTTGACAAGAGGAAGGCTGGGTGTTAATATAAAATAACAAAGAAAAGAACACATGTTCTAAAAAGGCGATTGCGGGGAAGGGGTTATGAATTATATGAAGTCGCTTAATGAGTATATTAAGTTGCAGCTCAAACGCAACAGATTCAAGAAAAGAGAGGATATTTCTGAACTGATGAACTGCTGCTGTGAATCCGGTAAAACAGAACTTACATTAGAATCGGCAGCACAGATATACAGTCCGTATTATACAGAATAGGAAAGTGGTAAGGGTGGTTAAAGTGGAGGATATCATAATCTGTGACTGGACCGCAGCCGAGGTGGTGAGAGCTTATCAAAGAAGCGGCGGGGACGTTGAACATGTCAAAAAGACTTTTCATATCACATCTCTGCAATTGAAACGGTTATTAAAGCAGGCTGGAATTGATGCGAAAAGAAGGGCTGGAGTGAGCGTGATGGAGGATTTGGGGTTAAGGTATGGTGATTTTATTTTGGAAACCCCGGCTGGATAATGATTTTCATATAGAATCATGATACAATGTAATCAGTTCGATAAGGGTTATATCATTGTGCCATTCAGCGGCAGTGCATACTTTAAAAATCAAAACCCTTCAAAGGAGGCGCCAAATATGAAATGGAACGTGACAGCTAACGTTTTTATTTGTACCATGATATTTACCTTGTTGGCCTGCAGCCCTAAACTGAGCATTTTGCAGGAAAAGGAAAGCCATACGGAAGAAATTTCAAAGGCAGCTGTGTATGAAAGCATGATTCTGACTAAGGAACAGATGCTTTCTGATTATGATATGATGTGGAAAAATATGAGAGAGAGCTATCCATTTTGGGGCGTGATTAACCGCCGTCTGACAGCAGAGGGTGGGGATTATAATGAGATTATAGATAATTACCGAAAAGAGATTCTGGAGATGGAGACGGAGGATCATCAGTCCATGTGGCGGTATCTGGAGATAATCTCAGGCAGCCTGTATGATGTATGCGGCGCAACCGGACATGTGGGGATTCTGAATCCCCGGTATTACCGTGAATTTGACAGAAACAACCGAAAATATCTTGAAGAGATGCCGGCTCTGAAGGCGTGGGTGGATATAGGCAGCCGCACTGAGGTGAAAGAATTTTATGAATATTACGATTATCTGTTATCACGATTGCCTAAGCCGGAAGAGGTGGCCCCAGAGTCGGAAGAAGAAGGTGAAAACTCTCAGGAAGCAGCAGATGATATGGAACCAAATCTGACAATGAAGACGATAACAGGACCGGAAACCTGCGCCTATATCAAAGTGAATTCCTTTGAAGATTATTTCATGGAAAAAGATTTGCCTGAGATACACGCTTTTTTAGAAAGTGTAAAGGATTACGATCATTTAATTATCGATATTCGCGAAAACAGCGGCGGCAATACGGTATATTGGGAAAAAGCATTTGTCTGCCCGAATATCTCAAAAACAGTTAACAGCCGGCTTGTACGGATGATGAGAGATACAGAGCTGACCAGAAGGTTTTACGGCAGTGAATATGAAAACTCATTTTTAGACGTTCAATCTGTAATTCATGATCCACAATTTTCTAATTTACCGGGGGAAGATACAGCCGGTTTAGCGCTGGCCAGGGAGTTGACAGTTACATTACAACCAGAATTTCATGAGAAGCTATTTAAAGGAAAGATTTGGGTACTTATCAGCCCTAATGTGTTTTCTTCTTCTGAAGCATTTGCCGTATTTTGCAAGGATACGGGTTTTGCTACATTGGTTGGTCAGCCCACAGGAGGTTCTGACAGCGGTGGGGCTGTATGGTATGAACTTCCGAACAGGCACCTTTTGATTACTTTTGATGTGGAATACTGCCTGAATGCCGATGGAAGCTGTAATATGGAAGCCGGTACCATGCCTGATATTGAATCGGATGAGGCATTGGAGACAGTACTTGAATTAATCGGGGCAGACCGATCCAGTTAAGCGCAAATAGAGAATTTTTTATATTGTTTAATTGATTTGAAATTTATATTCATAGGGGAAAATAAGGGCAGCAGTAATCAGGGTAATCTAAAAATAAAAATTGAAGAGATGCAGGGATTTCAAGCCTGTTAAAAACAAAGAAGCCTGCAAACCTTTATAAATAAAGGCTTACAGGCTTCTTTCACACTTTTAGACTGCTACATCTATTCCCACAAAGGAAACAGGGGAAGAGGGGCTCGAACCCCCATTTACGGTTTTGGAGACCGTTGCTCTACCATTGAACTATTCCCCTTTGATCGGTGCGTCATTAACAACGCTTGGTAATAATATCATATTCTGAAAGTATTGTCAATTGTTTTAAAATAATTTTTTTATAAAAAATTAAAAAAGGTTAAAATGGCTTGAAAACCTTGTTAATAATAGAAGGAAAAAAATCTTTATCGGTATATTACATAAAATTTTAAAGCGTCATTTGTAGAAAAGTGTCACGAGATAATACGGAAAAGTTAATTTTTTTTTACCAATCTCACAATTGAATATCAAAATGCACAAGGACATCTTTTTATTAATGTATTTAAAAGTTAAAATCACTAATAAATAGGAAAAAATTTCTTATGAAATGTAATTTGACAAGAATTACCAATCATGATATAAATAATCCAACACTTTTAAATCGCATTTATTTTATAAAGGAGTCTTGTTTATGAAACAGAGAAAAATTATGTTGCCAACTGTTAAAGATGCAAAAGATTTTGTTGCAGCCGCCTCCAAATGTGATTTTGATATTGATGTATACTATAATAGAGTAGTAATTGATGCAAAATCCATCTTAGGCGTTTTGAGCTTGGATTTAACCAAGGTATTGACTGTAGAGTTTAGCGGAGATAATGAAGAATTTGAAGAGTTCTTGAGTGAAAAGTCTGTAGGTAAAGAAACAGCAGCTTAAATACGTAATTGGTCATGAGATGAAAAGAAAGCAGGGATTGTTAACATAGGGTTACAATTCCTGCTTTTTTAGTGTAAAATAATCGGAGGAGAAAAATAGGATGAATAAAGAAAAAAAGAGTATTAAATTATCTGTCCGCAATTTGGTTGAATTTGTCCTCCGGTGTGGAGATTTGGATAACCGGCGTCTGGCAGGTGCACAAAAGGATGCGATGCAGGCCGGCAGCAGGCTGCATCGAAAAATACAAAAACGTATGGGCGCGGATTATAAAGCCGAGGTGGCGCTGCGCCATACGGTAGACGAAGAAGAATATGAAATTGTGCTGGAAGGCCGGGCTGACGGAATTATTACCAAACCGTCCGGTGTAACCATAGATGAGATTAAGGGCGTTTATATGGATCTTCAATACCTGACGGAGCCGGTTCCGGTACACATGGCCCAAGCGATGTGTTATGGTTATATCTGGTGCTTTGACAATCAGCTTTCTTCTATAAAGATACAGATGACTTACTGTAATATAGAAACAGAGGAAATCAAACGCTTTCAGGAAGAAAAGGGATATGATGAATTATCACAATGGTTTGACGGTCTGATTCATGAGTATGTGAAATGGGCCAGATTCTTATACCAGCATGGAGTTTGGCGTGATGAATCCATTCATGATTTGGAATTTCCGTTTGAATACAGGGAGGGGCAGAAAGATCTGGCTGTTTCTGTTTACCGCGCCATCAGCCAGAAACGTAACCTTTATATCCAGGCCCCTACGGGAATCGGTAAGACCTTATCCACTGTTTTTCCGGCTTTAAAAGCCATAGGGGAAGGAAAAGGGGATAAGCTGTTTTATCTCACTGCCAAGACAATTACGAGGAGTGTGGCGGAAGAGACATTTACCATTTTGCGGAATAAAAACCTTTGTTTTTCTACGGTTACCATTACAGCTAAGGATAAGCTGTGCTTTTTGGAAAAACCAGAATGCAACCCGGACGCCTGTCCCTATGCCAAGGGCCATTTTGACCGTGTAAATGATGCGGTATATGATATTATTCATCAGGAAAATGGTATAACAAGGGAGATTATTCTGGAGTATGCTGAAAAATACCGGGTATGTCCTTTTGAATTCTGCCTGGATATCAGCAACTGGGTGGATGGAATCATTTGCGACTATAATTATGTATTTGATCCCAATGTGAAGCTGAAACGGTATTTCTCGGATGGGATTTCAGGGGAATACCTGTTTTTAGTGGATGAGGCCCACAATCTTGTATCCAGAGCGAGGGAGATGTACAGCGCGGGAATTGTCAAAGAAGATGTGCTGCTGGTGAAACGTATTATAAAGGAGCGCTCCCCTAAGCTGACAAGACTTTTGGACAGATGTAACAAAATACTTCTCGAAATGAAGAGGGAATGCCCTTCCTATGTAATTTTACCGGAAATCAATCATTTTGTAACGGCTCTTATGTCGATGTTTGGAGAACTGGAAAAATTTATGGAAGATAATCCGGAATTTGAGGACAGGGATCTGGTACTGGATTTTTATTTCCAAATCCGGGATTTTCTGAACCTGTTTGAAGGCGTGGATGATTCTTACCGGATTTATTCGGAATATCTGCCCGATGGAAAGTTTATGCTGAAGCTGTTTTGCATTAATCCGGCTAATAATTTAAAAGAATGTTTAGGAAAAGGCAACAGCACCGTATTTTTCTCAGCGACCCTTTTGCCCATATTGTATTATAAAGAGCTTTTAAGTGGAAATCTGGAGGAATACGCAGTATATGCGAAGTCTCCATTTCCACTGGAAAACAGGCTTTTGTTAGTTGCATCTGATGTGAGCAGCAGATACAAACGCAGGAATACTTCCGAATACAAGAAAATCGTTGAATATATCAGAAAGATAGCGGCCGGTAAGGCAGGAAATTATATGGTATTCTTCCCATCTTATCAATATATGCATGCGGTGGAAGCCGTCATGGAGCAGACACCGGGTTTGCTGGATGAATTAGAATATATCATACAGGAAACCAATATGGGGGAGACAGAACGGGATACATTCCTAAAGCTTTTTGAAACAGGACGTAAAAAATCTATGGTGGCCCTCTGCGTGATGGGAGGTATATTCTCTGAGGGTATCGATTTGAAGGCAGATCTTTTGATCGGCGCCATCATTGTGGGCACCGGCCTGCCCATGGTATGTACGGAGCAGGAGATTTTAAAAGGATATTTTGAGGAACATGATAAAAAAGGATTTGATTTCGCATACCAGTATCCAGGCATGAATAAAGTGATGCAGGCAGCCGGAAGGGTGATACGAACGGTGAATGACCGGGGAGTGATCGCTCTTTTGGATGAACGGTTTCTCCAGAACGATTACCAACAATTGTTTCCTAGGGAATGGGATAATTACCGGGTGGTACGGTTGAATCAGGTGGAACATGTGGTGAAGGAATTTTGGGATTCAGGTGAGGAAATCTTTATTTAGTTGATTAGTGAAAGTAACGCCATGAATCCAGGGAATGGGGACGGACGGGGGTGGAGGGCTGCTTGGAGGTTTGACGCCGGGCGGAGCGGAATCCGTTGGCGATGAAAACCGGCTTCCAACCGTAAGTGAAACTAAGGCTCCAGGGACAGAAAAAGACGGTCCGATGCCCATTCACGGTAAACTCTTTATGGGGCTTTACCGTTCAGTGGGCATCTCAGAAACTGATTTGGTTTTCAGTATCTGCCCGTCTTTTTCCATCCCTGGAGCCTAAGTTTCACTAACGGTTTCCAGACGGCTTTCATCACCAACGGATTCCGCTCCGCCCGGCGTCAAACCTCCAAGCAGCCCTCCACCCCCGTCCGTCCCCATTCCCTGGATTCATGGCTGTGTACTGGTCTGATAAAGGATAAATAAAGATTTGGGGAGGGGAAGGAGAAAAGGCAGAGAAGCGTTTGATTGAGACGGTGTTTGGCATTTAGAGCAGATTATGGTATAGACATTTCAAGTAACTGACGTGGGGATTTACATTAAAGGGTGAAGCCATTTTCGAAAATACCTTAACCCTTTATTTTAAATTTGCTTTTAATTACTTTAGCCAGAGAACACCAGCAGGGAAGCGGGGAGGAGGGGGCGGAGAGACGGACGGATTTTTGGAAGGGGCCAGGCCGAGGGGCATCCGTCGGTGATGAAAGCCATCTGGAAACCGTTAGTGAAACTTAGGATCCAGGGATGAAAAAAGATGGGCAGAAACTGAAAACCAAATCAGTTTCTGAGATGCCCACTGAACATTAACCCTCAAGGCATTTTCAAAAATGCCATCACCCTTTACATCAAATCTCCATGTCATATTCGCCAAAACCTATACCAATTACCAAATACCTCCTCACTGAAACGCTTCTTTGCTCTTTCTACTCCTCTCCCCCCAATTTTTTTATCTCCAGGCGTAACTTTGGCCAATTACCTTAATAAAGATTTGGAGAAGGGAAGTAGAAAAGGCATAGAAGCGTTTGGTTGAGACGTTGTTTGGTATTTAGTGCAGAATATGACATAAACATTTCAAGTAACTGACGTAGGGATTAACAGTAAAAGGTCAAGGCTTTTTCGAAAATGCTGTCACCCTTTGATGTAAATGCCCTCACCATTTACATTAAATTTCCATGTCATATTCGCCAAAACCTACACCAATTACCAAATACCTCCTCACTGAAACGCTTCTTTGCTCTTTCTACTCCTCTCCCCCCAAACTTTTTTTATTTCCAGGCGTAACTTTGGCCAATCACCCAAATAAAGATTTGGGGAAAGGAAAAAGGGTAAGCGATACAAAACAAACCGTAGTGCAAAATAATAGCTGTCATGGTATGCTCTCCATGGCAGCTTATCTTCTTTTTTTCTTCATTCTGCAGGATTCAGGCAGTTCCATGGACCATGGCAGATAGGGATC
>NZ_WQPN01000181.1 GCF_018785315.1 Clostridium sp. MCC353
GAAAAAGCCATTTGGTAATATGTCAAGAAGAAAATGAAAAAGATTTTTTAAGAAAAGGGTAACTTTAATAGACCTACGGTTCAAAAGAAACGTAAGTTCGATTTGCGCTATGGATTACCTACTCTTTTCCACAGAGTAGAGTTGGCTTTTGTCCAGCAGTCCAAAAAGCATACGTATCAGTTTACGGGAAGTCAACGCGAGCGCTCGTTTGTGCTGATGGGTTTTTACCTCAGCATATTTCTTGTCATAAAAAGCTTTGTATTCCGGACAGTGCTTGATGACACTCTCTGCGGCCTCTATCATGTAATACCGCAGATAGTGGTTGCCGGCTTTCTTCATG
>NZ_WQPN01000039.1:0-29636 GCF_018785315.1 Clostridium sp. MCC353
ATCCGGAAACCGGACGCCGCCTCTCCCCGCTTTTCTGCGTTACCTCGTCAATTAGCCGCCTCCCCCTCACAGGTTATCTTTTTAGGCCGAAGCTCAAACCTCCCCTCTGACATCACCAGACCAGCCAGCGTAAGCCCAATTCCAAATACCGCCGGCCAAGTCACCTTCTCATTTAAAATGAGCACCGAAGTGACAACCGTAATGACAGGAACCGCATAGATATAGGCGCTGGTTTTCACGCTGCCCAGACGTTTCACCGCAAAATTCCAGGTCACGAAACACAAGGCAGAGGCCCCGAATCCCAAAAACAGGATATTGAGCAGATTTTTCATATCCGTAAACCGCTCCAGACCCAGGCGGAAATCGAAGAAAAAGAGGGCCGGAATCATGAGCAGAATCCCATAGAAAAAGATCCTTCTGGTCGTCTGCACCGTTCCATACCCGAATCCGCTGATTTTCTTTGTCAAAATCGAGTAAGCCGCCCAGACAACCGCAGCCCCTACCGACAGGATATCTCCTGTAGGATTGAGGGAAACGGAATGGTCGCCCCTGAAACTGATGAGAAAAATACCCGTCATGGCCATCAAAAATCCCAAAACAAACCTGATTCCCGGTTTTTCTCCCTTTAAAAACCACCAGTCAAATAAGGCGGTAAAAAATGGAGCGATGGAGATAATGACGCCCACATTGGCCGCCAGGGTAAATGTCAGCGCAAAGTTCTCCATCAGGAAATACAGCGTGACGCCGCATAACCCGGCCGCTATAAAATAGAATTCCTGCCCCTTTTCCCTGATCTTTAAAAACCGCGGCGCCGCCAGCCATAAGGCGAAATAACCGATCACAAAACGTATAAAAAGGATTTCCACCGGATCAAATACCCTGAGCAAAACTTTCGTTGATATAAATGTCGTCCCCCATATGAAGATGGTGAACGACGCCGCAATATGTCCGGCCACATTTTTATTAGATTCCATTTCGATCCGCCTCCGAAGCAAAACCCTCTTCCGGTTCCGCCTTTTCCTTAAATATTTTTTGATACTGTTTGGGTGTCAGCCCGATAAACTCTTTAAAAAACCGTGTAAAATGGCTCTGGTCGGTAAATCCCGCTATAAAAGCCGCATCCGCCAACGGCACTCCCTGTTCCAGCAGGCGCTTGGTCTTCTCGATCCTAAAGGACTGCAGATAACGGTAAGGAGATACCCCTGCTTTCTTCGTAAACAGCAGAAGAAGGTGGGATTTGCTGATTTGGGCCAGCTGCGCTAAATCATCCAATGCGATATTCTCATCAAAATGATCTTCCAAATAGCGGCATACCAAAGATACCTTATCCTCTTTTTCCGGTTCTGCCTCCCGCTCCAGGGGCTCACAGTGCTCTCTCAACACCTGCTCCAGCAAAAAGTAAAATGCCTCTTCTTTTGAAAGTTTAGGCGCATGTTCCACGATGCCGCAGTACAGGCTGTCAAGAGCCGCCGTGATATCGCTTTGATAAACCACATGGCTTGTAAAATGAGGCAGAAATTCTCTGCCCGTCAGCTCTTTCACCGCTTTTTTCATTATATCTTCATCGATATTGACCGCCCGGTAATCCAGAATTTCTCCATTGACAGGCGCGCAAAAATGGCAGTCCATGGGGTTAAACAAAATCAGGTCTCCCGCAGACGTATCGTATTCTTCATTCATACACCACAGGTGCCTTCTGCCCCCCTCCACAAATCCGATTACATAATATTTATGAAAATGATTGGGAAATTTCTGTACAATCCCTGTCAGGTTATATGCTTCAATCTGTAAATCGCTGTCATAATAAACGTGGCGCTGTTCCTGTTCCGGCAGCATAATTTCTTCCTCCTGTCCTTTCCTTTTCAGCTATTGTACCAGAATGGCTTTTAAATATCTTGTATGATATTATTATTTCCTGTAATAGTTCAGGACGGCCTTTTCGGTCAAGAAGATCCCCCGTCCTGAACTGCTGCATTTTTTAGGAGAAACCTGATGTCAGGAGCCCCTCTTTATCATTCCTGCAATTTTTCTCTCCATTTTCTTGCTGATTCCATTTTTCTTCCTGGTTCCCGCAAATACTGCCGCCCCTCCGTAACGCATACCGGATATGTGGAAAAATTCCTTCATGGCCCGGACCGCTCCGGTACTTTGTCCGCCTAAGACGGAAAATGGAAACGGCGTATTGCAGGCCGTCAGCAGATAATATGTCTGGTTCTTCGACAGTCTGGGCTTAGGAACCGGACTGTCGTTATCATCCATCACAGCGCCCACCAACCGGTCGAACATATTTTTTACAATCCCCGGCACGTTGGCGAAATAGACCGGAGCCGCCAGCACAACTGCATCACATTCCTTCAGCATCGTGCGTATTTCCCCCAGATCATCGTCAATTACACAGATCCCGGATTGTTTGCATCCCATGCATCCGCGGCAGTAACCGATCTTCTTTTCGTAAAGATTTACCACATTTACCTGGTATCCCAGGCGCTCTGCCTCTGTGACAGCACAAGACAGCATGGAAGCTATGTTTCCATGAACTCTGGGACTTCCGAGAAGCGCCAGCATTTTTTTATTTTCCATCATTTTTCTGCTCTCCATTATTATTTGCTTTCTATTACTTTACTCTCTAATTTTTTTGCTTTCTATTATTTTACTCTCTATTTACTTTCTATTGTTTTCCACTTTTAATCTTTCTTTAATATTCCATCACTTCGCCAGCCGTTACTTTCCCCTTTCGCCCATAAGGGCCGGAGCATGAGCGTAAACCCATATTCCAAAAATTCCTGTTTCCCGCATCCTAATACGGTTTCAATATACTCTTTTTTCTGATCCGCCATCTGAATAATGCCCGAAAGACCGGACCAGAGGATGAATACTGTCTCAGGAATCTTCAAATCTCTGTCGAACTGCCCCAGAGCCATCCCCTCTTCCAAAAAACCGCCTATCACCCGGTTTAACTGTTCTCCCATTTCAAAAATTTCCGCAAATACCTGCGGCGTGCCCTCTTTTTCCACATCAATCCTGATCCTTTGAAGGATCAGGTCAAACTGCATCGGAAACTCTTCCCTGAATCCCGCAAGAGCGTGGCAGATATCAAAATACCGCTGAATCACACCTGTATCAGTTCCTGCCGCCGCACGCAGGCGTCCGCACAACACGGACATGCTTTCCAGAATCATACATCCTATGATTTCATCCTTATTCTCAAAATAAACGTACAAAGTGGCTTTGCTGTACCCTGCCGCCGCAGCAATTTCATCCATTGTCGTCCGTTCAATTCCCTTCTGTTCAAACAATTTTTTGGCTGCAGCCATCATATAACCCCGGTGTGCCAAAGCCGGTTCCTGTTTTCTCCTAGCCATGTTAATCCTCCATTCCGGAGCGTTTCTGCGTAAATATTATGTAGCGCAAATGTTGAGCAGCATAAATATTATGTAGTGTAAATCTTGCGCTGTGCAAATATTACGTTGCATGAACACTACATCGCACGATTATTGCACTACACGATTACTACATTGCACGATTATTGTGCTACACAGTTGCTACGCTGCACGATTACTGCGCTGCACGGTTACTGCGCTACACAGTTGCTACGCTGCACGGTTACTGCGCTGCACGATTACTGCGCTGCACGATTACTGCGCTGCACAAGCACACGCTGAGAACATTAATTTCTCATCTGCGATTCAAATTTGTGGCTCAGTCACAAATCTGGGGTAAATTAAGCTATCAGAATTATTTTTTTGCACTTAATCTTCCATTTTCCTTTAATTAAACCATTAGTTTAATTATTACACTAAAATAGATTACTGTCAACCGTATTTTTACTATCCACGGCGATCACTGCAAAATCATCGTAACAGCCAATATGTAATGCCCCCTCGCATTTGTAATCTCGTGGATTTACCTGTATTCTCAAGCTTGCAAAGCTCAGAAGCAACAGGGATTACCGCATACAAAAGGAGGCCGTTACAAATTGTCTGTTACAAGTCATCACAGCAAATTAAAATGAAGCCAAATACAAGTTCCTCTTTATTGCCTCCGCCGCCGGCATGTCTGTCTGGCCAGGCCCGCACGGGGGCGTGAACAGCAGCAAACACTAATCAAAGCGGCATAAAATGCCTTGACATGTTAATGAAAACTGCCTTACAGTAATGGGATGCATCTACAAACACACCTCTGGCGCCTATTTTAAAAAATAAATAACCAGTTGAAATTAAATGATCAATAAAAACATAGAATAAACTTCCCGGAACTCTCAGCAAAAAATATCGAGAAACATTTTTCATTTTCACTTATATTAACAGCATAAGACGAGGAGGCAATCATGAGAGAACAGATTGAGGCAGTACAAAGAATGCAGGATTATATAGAAAAACATTTACAGGAAAATATCGCCCTTGCCGATTTGGCAAAGGCATCCCTCTATTCTCCGTGGTATTCCTACCGCTTGTTTATCCAATGGCTGAACATGACCCCGGCCGATTATATCAGAAGGCTGCGGCTGTCCAAATCCGCGTTAAAGCTGCGGGATGAACGCGTCAAAATCGCAGACACGGCATTTGAGTTCGGTTTTAAAAGCGTGGACGGCTATCAGAGGGCATTTTTCCGTGAATTTGGCTGCAATCCTAAAGAATACGCCAGCCGGCCTGTTCCCATTTACCTCTTCCGCCCTTATGGAATCAAATATTCTGCACTAGAAAAGGAGAACGTTATGGAAAATATTAGAAATGTGTTCATTCAGGTTATCGAAAAACCCAAACGGAAAGCCATCATCAAAAGAGGGGTCCAGGCTTCTGATTACTGGACCTACTGTCAGGAAGTCGGCTGTGACGTATGGGGGCTTCTTTTGAGCATCAAATCCATCAGCATGGAACCGGTATGCCTCTGGCTTCCAAAACAATATATCAAACCGGGTACGTCTGAATATGTACAGGGTGTGGAAGTCCCCACTGATTACGACGGCCCGATCCCTGAAGGATTTGACATCATTGAACTTCCGGCGGCTAAATATCTGATGTTCCAGGGAGAACCCTTCGAGGAGGAGGATTACTGCCAGGCAATTGATGAAGTTCAGGATGCCATCAGCAGATACGATCCGTCCGTAATCGGCTATTCCTGGGATCCGGCCAATCCCAGAATACAGTTGGAACCGGTCGGCACCAGGGGATATATTGAATTAGCCGCCGTTATCCAGGCGCGTTAGAAAATTGCTTTCTGACATCTGTGCGTCACAGTTTGTGGGAGATTTTTCCCGGAGGATGGAGGCCCAGCGGGCTCTCTGCCCTATTATAATAAGCCCCGGCACAACGAAACGGCAGAGCCAAAATGGCTCTGCCGTTTCCAATCCATTAAAGAAATGCAGTTCTGCGAACAACAGCATTTCACTCTTCTCTGAACTGATATTTTTTCAAAATCCGGGCAAATACAATACATATGACTGCTCCGCTTAGACCCAGCACGAACATCATTATGGCCGCCCCCGATCCCTTCCCGCTTCCGAAGAGAACGGCTAACCAGGAGGCAGCCTGTACCCGGGCCATGATGGGTTCAAACACCTGGTCCACCAGCAGTCCGCCCAGAAAAAAGCCAACCGGTATGGTAAAAAACTGCAGCGTATTGCGGCAGGAATATACCCGTCCCTGCATATCCACCGGTATTGTGGTTCTTAAAATCACATCCAGATTTGCGTTCATAACCGGCACCACCATCCACCCGAAGAATTGGCCCATACACCACAGCCCGGGGATTCTGGTAAATGCCAAAAGAAAATTCTCTATTGTCAATGAAAACAACATCGTACCCGTGATCACACGAATCCTGTTATTCGGTTTCGGCAGCACTGTCACAATCAAACTTCCAATTAAGGTTGCGATTCCCGCACAGGAAGTCACAAGCCCCAGCACCGCTTCCCCGCCGTTTTCCCTTGGCAGGACATACGCAGGCAGGGTCGCGTCAAACGCGGACGCTACCAAATTCACACCCGCCAAAAAGAAAATCAAATACAGGATCATGGGATTCTTCCTCAAATAGAGAAGCCCTGCTTTGGCGGCGCTGAAAAGCGATTCGCTTTCAGAAGCGCTCTTTCTCTCCGTACGTCCATCGCATATTCCAGGGATTTTCACAAAGAAAAGCAATGTCAAAAATGCGATTGCAAATGTGGTCAAATCCACTAAAATAACGGTGTCCATCCCCCCGGCAGCGAACAACGCCGTGGCCAGCATGGGGTGCAGAACTGTGACAACAGACTGGGAAAGCGAACGCAGCCCGCTGGTCTTCTGGTACTGTTCTTTTGGTGTGATCAGAGTCATGGCCACATCCGAGGCCGGCTGTTGGATTGTATTCATCAGGCCGCTGACTGCATTCAGCACATACAGATGTATCGGACGCAGCAAACCGGTCTTTAGCAATATCAACACCGCAATCGTGGAACACGCCGCAAAGCTGTCACTAACGAGCATGATTTTCTTCTTGTTCCACCGGTCACTCAACGCTCCCGCAAAAATGCTCATGAGCACGTACGGCGCGTAAGAGCAGATGGACAATAACGCCGTCTGCAGCGCAGATCCCGTCTTTTGATACAGCCACAGCGTCAGTGCAAAATTGGTCATCGCACTTCCCAACTGGGACAGGGATTGTGTACTCCATAACACCAAAAATGTTTTTAGCTTACACTCTTTTAATTTGTTTCCTTTTTGTTTGTTTTCTTTTTGTTTGTTTCCTTTTAGTTTTCTCTCTTTCAGCCGTCTTTCTGTTGTTTTATTTTCTTCCATTTTATCCTTGCTCCCTTGATTTTTATAATAGATTCATCAAAGTGCAAGTCCGAGGACAAATTCATTCCTCCATGCAATGTCCTCAATCCTTGCACGGAGCTGCTGCAATCACCAGCCTCATTTACATTTCCTCCTTCAAAATCAAATGCTGTTGTTACCTCCGTTCTCGCAATACCCATTGCGGTATATGGACACGGACAATAACAATCAGCCGTTCTCACCATTATAATACACTTTTGGCTCTATGTCCCACATAATTTTATTTCCGGATCAAAATGGTAAAAAATACCATCAGCGGGGATCCCATATCACTGCCTATTTCGAGTAGAATTCCCTTACAGCCTTTCCAATATAAGCCGCCGCCCCTTGTCCATAGCGATTGTCCATCGCCGAACACATAACAGAATCATTCTCAAACCGGTCTGCAAGTTCCAGTAAAAGTTTGGAAACATCCTTCATCTGGTAGAGCTGTTTTGCTATAAAATCGTATTCACCGACGATTTCTTTTACCTCAAACAGAGTTACATCACAGCCCATTTTATTGGCAAGTTTTTGATAGATGGCAGAAATCCTGTTTTGATACGCCTGCATGATTTCAGAATTATTGGGGCATTTCACGGCATCCAGCATCTCATTCTTATCTCCATACCATTCCATCACCTTTTTAAAATTCTGCTGCGCTTTTAAACTCCCCGCATTCTCCATAAAATGTTCCTTAAACGCTTCCAGCGTTCCATATTGTTTTTCAAAGGCCTGAAGCCGCTCACCGCTCATATTTCCAATCATCGATTCATATAAATCTTCAATTTCATTTCTGCTGAATAGTTCGAAATTCATCTTGTTCTCTCCTTTCAAAATCCCATCGATGCTGTCGATCAAACGGACCAGACGGTCTTTTTTGAGTTCCAGCATCTTCTTTTGACTGCGTAATATCGTATTTTTATCAAAATCAGGGTTTTCCAGTATCACTTTAATCTCTTTCAGCGGCATATCAAATTCTCTGAAAAACAGAATCTGCTGTAGTGTTTCCAACGCTTTATCGTCATAAAGCCGGTATCCCGCCTCACTCCATGAAGCGGGCTTTAACAGCCCGATTTCGTCATAATAGTGAAGGGTGCGCACACTGATCCCCGTTAAATTGGAAACTTCTTTTACTGATTTCATATTGGAATCCTCCTGTATTTGATAAACACTAATTTATCCTATGACGCAGGGTGAGAGTCAAGATAATATTTTCTTTATTTTCTTCCAAACGATATCATCATACCGCTGAATAACACACAAGAAATATTTTCTCTATTCCCATTTATGTATTCTTTCACTTCCCTCTGCCGCTGGCAGTAGCTCTGGGCTTCGTTCCAATCCATTCCGTGATTCATAAAACGTTCCATGATCTTCTTTTCATCCACATCCCGGTCCCATTGGTGGATTGCCAAAAAATCTTCCAAAACCTGTTCATAGCCAGCCATATCCGGAAAAATCAAATTCACCTTATCATTCATACGGGTTCCAATCTCCCTCAGACCGGCTTTTTTCATCAGACCGGGAATCTTCATGGCGACCGCGTAATCCCTGCCCTGTTTTTCATGTTCATTTTTCCACATTTTGCGGAATCCCGGTCTTTCGCAGAGCGTTTCATACTCCATACCTTCAATATATAAACCGTCGCATTCCAGTTCCCGGTTTACATTCATGGTGATAACCAGGCCGCCTTTTCTGCACAGAGAGATCATTTTATTAAGAAATTCTTCCGGCTGGTTTAAATGCCGCATAACCGAACGCTCCAGCACAATATCGTATTTTACGGAACTTTCATATTCCAGCACGTCCCCACAGATAAATTTCACCCTGTCCGGAACTTCTTCATGGCTTTTCCGGCCTTCTTCAATCAAGAATTCATTGAAATCAATCCCTGTATAACTGCTTCCCTTGGGCAGAAGTCCCATCAGGCGTTTACAAAAAGATCCATCCCCGCAGCCGCAGTCCAGAACGGAAACAGGTCCATCGATTCCCCACACCTGGTTCACCAAAAATGCCAGATAATCGTCATTCCACCGGTATTTCCTGCTTCGGGCCAGATAATCTTTCTTGTCATTCCAGTATCTGCTTTTATCCGACTCCACCGGCAGATACTCTTCATCAGGCAGAGGTTTCAAGCCCAGAAGCTGATCCACCGATATGGAAAAATACCCTGCTAATTCCGGAAGAAGCATGATGTCGGGCATGGTTATCTTATTTTCCCATTTGCTCACCGTTTGAAACGACACTCCCATGGCGTCCGCCAGTTTCTGCTGGCTGATCCCCTTCCTCCTTCTCAAATCCCCAATCCTAACGTTTATCTTCTCCATATAAATCCTCCTGTAAATTTTCCAACATGCTCTGGTAATATCATAACAGATACGGCGGTTTTTACTATCACTTATAAGAAGAGTTTTCTCGCCTTGTGAAACAATTCCGTTACTATTTACAGTTTCTGCTTTTTTACAACGATTCTCTTGACATGTACGCTGCGTATACGTTTATACTGGAATAAAATAAATCGTAAAGGAGAACTGCCATGAAAATTAATGAAGGCAGGGATTTGGGACTTTATTATGATTCCAATTATAATCTGGTGATGAAAAAATCTGAAAAGAGAAAGAATACTGCCTCCTAAAAAAATGGAAGCTTCCGCGTACTTGATATGGAATTATCAGGTCCGCGGAAGCTTCCATCGATCCGGGAATGTTCTCATTATTCTTTTTTCACCGAACTCTTATTCCACCCCAGCCATAACAGCCCCATGAACAGAACCCCGTCAACGGCAAGCACCGTTGTCACATGCCTGGCGGCTCCGAACATATACAGCACAGTAAAACATTCCACCGACAATATGGTAACACAGAAAAAATTGATGATATAGTCAGCAATGCTTTCACTGAAAACGCCTCTCACCCAGAGCCATCTCCAGATCACCGATTTAAATAAATACCTCAAAGCCACGCAGGCAGCGGGATACACCAGAATAAACCATCTGCCGGCCAAGGAGCTGATCTCCCCTTTGTTCCACTGGATCGGTATTTTATCGGGAAGATAAGGATAGGACAGAACTGCGGCCAGCAGACACAGAACCGTTAAACCTGCCCACACGGCAGTTCCACCCCATAAATAAAAGAATCCCACCGCATCCAGCTTGAACACCTTCCGGTTATCCTGCCAGTAATCATGCAGGTCCTTTACATACCGGTCCACATTCAGGGTCTCGAATTGAATCTCATCCTCTTTTAACATCCTGCTGCACAATGCCTTCGCGTTCTGCAAATCGCTAATCTGGGTTTCCAGCTTCTGTTCCTGATTTTTAAGTACCTGATGAAGGGAAATTTCCTCCGTCTTTATTTTCCTGATCTCTTCAACCGGAATATCCAGCGTCCGCAGATAAGCGATCTTCTTTATGTCACTCACATCTTTTTCGGAATACTCGCGGTATCCGTTGGTCTTGTTCCGTTCCGGCTCAATCAGTTTCTCTTTTTCATAAAACCGGATATTCGAACGCGCCAGACCTGTTTTTTCTTCCACTTCTTTGATCGTCATAGGTTTTTCCTCCTGTTTACACTTACAGTATAAGGTGTAAATCAGGTTCACAGTCAAGCTTTTTCTGATTTTCGGCAGTATTTTCCATTACCGCCTGTAACAGTTCAGACAGGTCTGGACTGTTACTGCAGTTTACAGTCTCTGCTGACACGTCCGGCTTGATTGAGATACCGGGTAAGCTGCGAACCGCGATCATTTTCCACACCCAGGCTCAGACTACGTTCATATCATTTTCTACCTACATCTTTATGAACCCTGACCAGGTTCTCATGCATCAATACCATCAGAATTAAAATCACCAGCAGATAAACAGGGAAAAGCGCCGGGCTGATATGATTTGCTATCAGGCCGAATAAGGGCGGCATCACACAGGTGCCCACATAAGCGCAGGCCATCTGAACCCCGATAACCGCCTGCGATTTATCCGCGCCGAAATGGGCCGGGGTTGAATGAATCACACAGGGATAGATAGGCGCACATCCAAGCCCGATCAGAATCAGCCCCACCATGGCCATCCTGGTTCCAAATGGAGCCAGTACGGCCAAAATTCCCGTCAAAATGATGATCTGACCCAGGCGGATCATATTGGTATCGTTTAACTGGATTGTTAAAAAACCGCTGACCGCCCTGCCGACCGTAATTCCTAAGAAAAACAGGCCCGCGCATGCTGCTGCGGTATCCGCATTCATGCCGGTCTGCATTACCAGATAGCTGCTGGCCCATAAACCCGTAGTCTGTTCCAGCGCACTGTAGCAGAAAAATGCGGTCATCACCGACTTTGCGCCAGGAATCCTCAGTATTTCCGGTAATTTCAGCGGCTCTGCCGTTTTTCCGTCTTCCGGCCGTTCTACCGAACCGTCTCCCTGCTTCTTCCACAATGGAAGGCTGAGAAAAAGAAATGCGGTCAAAACCACCTGGAGAACAGCGATATACCGGTATCCCATATTCCAGCTCTGCCCTCCGCTCAGGGCGTATCCCATGATATAAGGCCCCGAGGAAGCGCCAACTCCCCACATGCAGTGAAGCCAGCTCATATGACAGCTCTCATAATGAAGGGCCACAAAATTGTTGAGAGAGGCATCCACGCTCCCGGCCCCTAACCCATAAGGAACCGCCCACAGGCAGAGCTGCCAGAAGGAATCGCTGATTGAAAACCCATATAACGCGATGGCTGTCATCAGCACGCTGAACGCCGTAACCTTTCCGGTTCCCATCTTCTTCGTCAAACGGTCGCTCTGAAGGCTGGACACCACGGTTCCCATGGCTATGATCATGGAAATGATTCCGGCATAGGACACCGGCACCCCCATATTCCCATACATGGAAGGCCATGCAGAACCCAGCAGGGAATCGGGAAGCCCTAAACTGATAAATGACAGATAAATAATCGCTAACAACAGTTGAAACATCTTGTATTTTACCTCCGTTCAGGGTAGAATTATACCACCAGATTTAAAGATACAACAGGAGAAAACCACCAGATTTATGCAGTAAAACATCCAAAGAGAGGTATTTTATGGCTATTTCACCATGCACATCCGCAACCGGAGCGGATGGAAAGGAACTCATAAGTCACGGAACTGCTCTATTTCCCATCGCCGTATATGACGACGACCTGCTGTTGGAAAGCGTCCCCTGGCATTGGCACGAGGAATTTGAGGCTGCCATTGTCATGGAAGGCGCGGCGGTTGTGGCCGCCGGCTCCCAAAAACATACGGTGAAAGCGGGAAACGGCTTTTTTATCAATGCAAATGTCCTGCACAGCGCCTGGAATGACGGTTCTTCTGTCTGCCGCCTGCACTCCATCGTCTTTCATCCCCGGCTTCCCGGCGGCAATCCGGACAGCATTATCTGGCAGAAATATGTACAGCCTCTGGCATCGGATTCCGCCCTCTCCTTCTTCGTCTTCGGTGACGATACCGATGAGCAGAAGACATTTCTCAATACCATCGGACAGGTATGGGATCTCTGCGTCAATGAGCCGGATGGGTATGAACTGGAGGTGCGTTCCCAACTGTCCAAATTCCTCTACCGGCTGGGAAGCCGCCGCCCATCCCGTCTGATCCAGCCTTCGGAAAAGGAGCTGCGGGAAAGCGTCCGCATTAAAAACATGCTCGAATTTATTCATCTCCACTACCAGGAGGAGCTGAACACCAACCTGATTGCCCGAAGCGTGTCCGTCAGCCCCAGCGAATGTCTCAGGTGTTTCCACAACACAATCGGAACCACCCCGATCCAGTATTTGAAACAGTACCGGATACAAAAAGCTGTGGAACTGCTGACTGGGGCAAATAAAAAAATCCAGGACATCTGCCTGGAATGCGGATTTCAGGAAACCAGTTACTTTGCCAAATCATTTCGTGAGATCATGGGGTGCACGCCTTCCGAATACAGAAAAAGGCAGGCAAAAAATCAGCCGGAATTGAATTAAGGAAATTTTCTCAATAGAGAGCGGTTCCCTTCTTCAATTCCAGCCGGTTTTTGCCTTACTCCTTCTGCCGTTTCAAAATGCAGTTACATCGTAACAGTTCAGACCTGTCTGAACTGTTACGTTACATCCCTTTTCCCATCAAAAGATCAAAAGAGCTCTGCTTTCCCTGCTTCAGATGATAAATCATGGACTGGGCCGCTTCTTCGTAATCATCTTCCAAAATCAGCTTTGTGATTTCTATGTGCTCGGCGATGCTGTATTTCAGACGGGAATTCCTGTCTCCGGTCATGATGCGCATCCGCCTGGTCTGATCCTGAAGCTGCCTCATGGTCCTGCACAGATGGGCATTGCTGCAGCTGGCCAGGATCATATCGTGCAGTTTGTCGTCCAGCTCTATTTTCTTCATTTCATCGCCTGCATTTTCCAGCGCCTTTTCGCAGCACTGCAGGTATGCCCTCAATTCATCTTTGGGAATGTTGGACGCCCAGCGCCTGATGATATGGGGTTCAATCAACTCCCGTACCTCATATACATCTCTCACATCCCTCATCTGTACATCCGTCACCCAAATTCCCTTCTTGGGCATGATTTTAACCAGATTTTCCTGCTCCAGCCTGCTGAGGGCTTCCCGGATAGGAGTATGGCTGGAATCCACTTCCTTCACCAGTTCCGTCTCATTGATCAGCGTCCCCGGCCAGTACTGGCATGTAATGATCTTCTCTTTTATTATCTGATAGGCTTTATCTTTAAGGGTTTCCTTTGCCATTAATCCCAATTCCTCTCCTGATGCCTGCGGGTCCGTTCTTTGCATGTACTCCTGCCGGTTATTTCCAATAGACTTCCATTCCGTTGTTATAATAGATATCTTCCAATTCCTCCGGCGTAAATACCCCGGAATCCTGGAAATAGTCATACAAATGCTGATAGGTGTCCCTGGTCAGCGGACACGGCACATCACTGCCCCATATCAGTTTTTTGGCCCCCACAATTTCTTTGGCTGTTTTTAAATACCGGACTGCGGTAGGATAAGGATACTCTTCCGGATAAACATTCCAGGGCAGGGCTGAAATATCAAACCATATATTTTCTTTCTTCAGAATATGAAGCCCTTCTTCCAGCGCATCCCCGTCTTTAAGGGTCGGCGCAAGCAGATGGCAGATCACAATCTTCATGGACGGATGGCGCTTGGCAATCTCTGCTGCCGCTGCCGGCTGGAAGCTGGCCATCCCCGGACTTCCCAAATCCAGGGTGAGCACGCATCCCCGGTCCGCCGCCATCTGAATCAGTCCGGACAGCCGTTCTCCGGCCAGATCAAATGGCTCATGGTAGCTCATCAGGCCAGGACCTGTGCTGACTTCAAATTTAAGGACCCTCACTCCGGCATCCAGAAACCGTTCCAGAATCGGCACGGCTTCCAGACAGAAGGGATCGACGGTACATGCGGGTATAAATGTATCCGGATACATTTTTGCCGCCTCCAGAGTATAGTCATTCTGGAAACCATAAAATCCGCCCTGGAGCAATACGGCCTTTTCCACGCCTTCCCGGTCCAGAAAAGCTTTCAGAGCTTCCCCGGTCACATTCTTATCCCCCAGTTCTTCCGGGAACATGGTGATCTCATCCCCGTTGGCCCAGCGGGCTTTTCCGCCTCCTATGGCCCTCAGTTCTCCTCTTGCCCCGTAACCGGCCAGCCGCTCTACCACATGAGCATGTGCATCGAATAATTTCATGCTTTCACCTCTCTCTTCCTGTTAAACCATGACCTCTGAAGGCCATTTCCCTTGTTCTTCGAATATACGTCAACCGCTACGGCACAGATAATGATCACGCCCTTGACCAGAGTGTGATAGGTGGAAGGCACTCCCATAAGACGCATTCCGTTGTTGAGAAGACCTACCAGCATAGCGCCGAATAATGCGCCCTGAATCGATCCTTCTCCGCCCATCAGGCTGGTTCCGCCCACTACAATGGCGGTGAGCACATCATTTTCATATCCCGAAGCCGCCTTGGCGATGGCCTGCTGGTTCATGGAAGCCAGCACAATTCCGGCCATGGCAGCCGTAAAGCTGGAAATGATGTAGCAGACAACCGTTATCTTTTTCTTAGAAATGCCGGAGAGTTCAGACGCGTCCCCGTTGCCGCCCACCGCATACACATACTGTCCGAAGACGGTTTTATTGAGCACAATGTAAGTGATCAGCATCATGCCTGCCATAATGAATATGGGGATGGGGATTCCAAACACACGCCCGCTTCCGATCACAGTGAACAGCTTAGGTTCCATGGCAGCTATGGTGTTATTCCCCGTAGTGATCTGAGCCAGACCGTTAACAATGTTCTGGGCGGACAGGGTGATTAAAAATGCAGGTACGGAAAATCCTGAAATGATCATTCCATTTACCATTCCCACACAAATGCCAGCCAAAAGCCCCAGTAAAATTCCGATCAAGGCCGCACCGGAAGTCTTCCCCATGGAGTTCATCACCACCACGGCCACCGCTCCGCTGAGAGCCGCCACCGGGCCCACGGACAAATCGATGCCGCCAAGCAGCACGGTAAAAATCATGCCGCATATCATCACGCCGTAAATGGAAATCGCATAGAGAATGCTCAGCATATTATTCCAGGTCGGAAATACCTTTGGCTGAAGAATGGTCATAATGACCATAACCACCAGAAGGATCAATGGTTTCTGAAATCTGGAAATCTGTTTTCCAATGCCCTGTTTATTCATCTCCTGCCACCTCCTCTTCCTGTTCCAGACCGGAAGCTGCTGCCAGCACATCCTCTTGTGTCACCGGACCGCTGTTAAACTCTTTAAAAATACGCCCCTGGCGGAAAACCAGAATCCTGTGGGATACCCGGATCAGTTCCTGAAGATCGGAAGATACCACGATCACCACAACTCCCCTGGAAGCCAGGTCCTCCAGTATGTTGTAAATTTCCTCTTTTACGCCCACATCGATTCCGGCTGTGGGCTCATCCACCATCAGCACTTTCAGATCCCGCATCAGCCATTTTCCAACCACCACTTTCTGTTGGTTTCCGCCGGACAAATTGCCCACCTGGAGATCCGGGTTATCCGGCCGTATGTCCAGACGTTTGATGGCGTCCCGGCACATAGCTTCTTCTCCCGAAAGCCGGATGAATCCCATGCCCTTTTTCAGCTGGTCGTAATTGGTGAGGGCTACATTTTTCCGGATGCTTAAAAGCGGCACGAATCCCTGGGTTCTCCGGTCCTCCGGCACCAGCCCAAAGCCATTCCGGATATTTTTCTTAACGCTTGAGGGGACCTTCTTTCCTTCAAAGACGATCTCCCCGCTGTCATACTTATCCACTCCATAAATGCAGCGCAGCACCTCGGTTCGCCCGGAACCCACCAGGCCGCCGATTCCAAGGATTTCTCCCTGGTGCACATCAAAGGAAATGTCTTTAAACACCCCTTTCCGGCACAGTTTTTTCACACTCAGCATCACCGGTTTATCCGACTGCTTCATAACGGAACTGCTGCCCGTATCCTTTAACTCTTTTCCTATCATCATCCGGATCGTATCCGCCGGATTGATATCCTTTTTCTCCACCACGCCTGCGTTCATGCCGTCTCTCAATACGGTGAGCCGGTCGGCCAGCATATAAACTTCCTCCAGACGGTGGGTGATGTAGAGGATTCCAACCCCTTTCTCTCTCAGGTTCCGGATGATATCAAAAAGGCTTTCCGATTCAGAAGCGCTCAGGGAAGCCGTGGGTTCATCCATGACGATCAGCGGAGCGTCCACGGTCAGCGCCTTTAAGATTTCCACCGTCTGTCTCTGGGCAATGCTTAAAGTTTCCGCCACCGCATCCAGATCCAGTTTCAAATGGAACCGTTCCATCAGCTCCTGGGTCCGTTTTCTCATCGCCTTGTTATCCAGGAATCCGAATTTTCCCATCTCCTGGCCCAGCAGGATATTCTGCATGACCGTCAGCGTGGGAATCAGGCTCAATTCCTGGTAAATAACCGAAAGCCCCAGTTTCTGGGCATCCGACCGGCTGTTGATCTCCACTTTTTTTCCCTGAAAATAAATCTCTCCTCCGTCTTTCGGATAAACGCCCATGATGATCTTGATCAGGGTTGATTTTCCCGCTCCATTTTCTCCCATCAGCGCGTGGACTTCGCCTTTTCGCACTTCTAAGTCCACTTTTTTCAAAACCTTGACACCGGAAAATTCTTTTTCTATATTATGGGCATATAACAAAATGTCGTCTTTCATGCTTGTGCCCCCTTTTCCAGTTCCGCCCGTTTTCCCGAGCTCAATGTCTTATTCTCCATGTATCTCTGGTAAACAGAATCAAAGAGTACCATAATGATAATAACCGCACCTTTGATAATAACCTGGTATTCACTTCCCAAATGATACTTATATATGCCGTTGGTCAGCACTGCCATGAACAGGGCTCCCAGCATACTTCCGATCACATCGCCCCTGCCTCCGCTGAAGGCGCAGCCGCCTACAACCACCGCGGCAATGACATCAAATTCCAATCCGGTTCCCAGTTCCACCGTAGCCGCTCCTGTACGGGCCAAAAGGAAAATAGCCGCAATCCCGCAGCAGATTCCGGAGAAAACAAAGGCAATCCTCTTAATTCTGCCCGTATCGATACCGGACAGGTCCGCCGACTTCCGGTTGGCTCCGGCCGCATAAGTATAGACGCCCAGCTTTGTCTTTTTCAGAATCAGCTGCCCGATAATCACCATGAGGAAAAATACCATGGTCACCAGGTACAGCCCGTTAATATGCCCGCTGAGCAGGGTAAAACTGTCATTTTTAATCACCTTATTGCTGATTCTTCCGGCTTCCCGGATGGCAAAGAGCATGGCGAGCCCTCTGAAAATCCCCTGCCCTGCCAAGGTGGCGATAAAATCCGGCAGTTTCAGACGGGTCACCACATTTCCGTTAAAGTAACCGCCCGCAGCGCCCAGAATAATACATAATATACAGATTGCCCAAACCGGCACCTGAGGCAGATAGTACAAGATATTAGCCGCTATCATACAAACTACCGCAACCAGGGCTCCCGTGGACAAATCAATGCCGGCAGTGATGATGACAAAGGTCACCCCTACGGCTATGATACCTGTCACAGAGGCATCCCTCAGAAATGTAAAAATATTATTGGGTGTTAAAAAATATTCGCTGGTCAAACTGAAAATCAAGATGAGCAATGCCAGTAAACCAGCGGAAATCAAACGTCTGATCCTCTCCTGCCTCAATGTGTTCCCTCCTCAAGTCCGGATTTTGATAAAGGGATGACCCCGGCGGAGTGATTCCGCTTTATGTATTGCCGCGCATAAAGTGTACCATCCGCCAGTGTATCATCCCCCGGTGTTATTTGTTTTTCTAATTATATTGTGCTATAGGAATATTGCTGTGCCTGCACGCTAGAGTGTGTTTGAAAATTCATTTCCGTCATCTGCACGCCCCACTTTGCGGTATATTTGGGCCAAATTCAGGTTACATAGCCCTCTATGCGCCCTTCATTTGGCCCCAATCTCCCACAAACTGTGACGCACATCTGTCAGAAAGCAATCTAGTCTTCCCGATTTTTCATTCCCTGACAGTGAATAGAATCATCCCTATGATAATATCCCTTTACCAGCGCATATCCGGCGAAATCTGTCCTACTGTATCAGGCGTCACAACAATCGGTCCCATCTTAACAACAGGAGTTTCCTTAAACTGGCTGGGCTCAATCTCTGCGCTCAGTGCAAACAGCATGAGACGGAAAGCAGTCGCGCCCTGGTCATAACAGTTGGTATAAATGGTTCCGGTCATCTTGCCCTGCTCTATGTATTCCAGCGCTTTTGTCTCGCCGTCAGCGCCCCAGATGCTCATTCCTTCCAGACGTCCCATAGCTTCTGCTGCCTGGGAAGCGCCTTCTGCCATGGCATCGTTATCACAGAATACGCCGTCGATCTGGTCATATTTCGTAAGGAAATCACGCATTACTTCATTTGCCTTCTCAGTGAGCCACTCGCCGCTCTGCTTATCCAGAATCTTCATATCCGGATAATTCTTCATAGCGTCCTCAAATCCTGCTTCCAGGTTGATACCGCGGCTGGCGCCCGGAGATGCCTGGATGATTACCACATTTCCCTTGCCTCCGCATTCTTCTGCAATGGCCTCTGCCACCAATCTTCCGGCTTCGTAGTCAACCATTGCCACTAATGCGGTATGAGGGGTATCCGCATCCAGGTTCAGGGTAATAACCGGAATTCCTGCTGCCTCTGCCTCTTTTACCGAATTAGCAAGGGCCGCTGAATCCGCCGCCTGAAGGAAAATGCCGTCGTACTGCTGGTTAATCAAATCCGTCATCTGCTGAATCTGTGTCTCTGCCTGGCTCTTGCCATCAAAATACTGAACTGTAATATTGGAATACGCCTCTGCCTCACGCTCCATACCGGTCTTCCATGCAGCTCCTACCGGATGGCCGATATTATCGATAATGAAGCCAAGTTTTATCTCGTCATTGTAGGGATCTTTTACCTTTTTCACCGATTCCGCTTTCGCTGCGCTCTCTCCTCCTCCGGCCGGTGCGGCTGTCTCAGACGGCTGCGGTGTGGCAGGATTGCTGGTGGATACGCTTCCGCATGCGGATAACATCATGGAAGCGGCAACAGTAAGTGCCAGGGTTGTAGCAAATGTCTTTCTCATCGTTTTTCCTCCCTTACGTTTGAATAATAGTTTTCGGCCGCGTGAACGCAGCCGTGTGAATAAAGTATAAGTGATATATATATTAGTTATATAATATTTATAGCACAGTGTTTAGTTATTTTCAACATTATTTTGAGTTTTATTTTCATATTTTTATGTATTTTGTATTAGATTTTTTTTATATTATTTTTTGTTGTGTTAAAAATATTGTATTATCTTGTACTATTTAAGTATCTTTTATCTTTTATGCACATTTCATCCATGCATATTTCACCGATGCACATTTCACCAACAGTTCCAGACAGCGGTCAGCAGAACGTGACTTTAACAAAAAATTCCTGTCATCGCATAATGATTATGCTTATGACAGGAATTTTCAAACACACTCTAAACCGCCTTGTTCAACACATGCTTGATTTTATCGATCAGGGTGATGTCGGCCGGAAGCCACTCAATAGAATCTACCTTATCCTTCGTAAGCCAATTTGCAGCTTCATGTTCTTTTAATACCAAGCCGCCGGACAGGACTTCACATCAAAAACAATCCATTAGCAGGTGGAATGTGGGGTAATCATAGTGAACTTGCTATCACGACTGAAGTCACGAGAAACCCACTACGGCCAGTTTGAAAGACCGTTCCTACCGTAAGGGGCATAACTATGAAGACTTCCAGGCCTATATGAAAACACATCCGGAAACTTCTGTTGTTGAAATGGACTGTGTGGAAGGGCGGAAGGGAGGCAGGGCATTGCTTACGATGACTTTCCGCAGATGTAATCTGATGTTGATATTCCTGCTGGAACGTCAGGATCAGGAATGTGTTCTTAAAATTTTCGTTTTGCTGGAGAACGTCCTGGGGAAGGAGGCCTTTAAGAGGCTCTTTCCCGTCACCCTTACAGATGGAGGGGCTGAATTCTCAGCCCGTAACGAGATGGAGAAATTCTGTAATGGTGCCCCAAGCACCACCGTCTATTACTGTGACCCTTACAGCTTCTGGCAAAAGGGTGCCTGTGAGAAGAATCATGAGTATATCCGCTATGTCCTCCCAAAGGGCAGCAGCTTTGATGAACTGACGGGCTGGCAGGTTAATAAGCTGATGAACCATATCAACAGCGAGAAAATAGACAGTCTCAACGGCCATAGCCCGTATGAACTGTCCCTTCTGCTCCTGGACAAAAAGCTTCATGATGCCCTTCAGTTAGAGTTCATCGCACCAGATGAAGTAAGGCTCAGTCCAAATTTGTTGAAATAAAATAGTATAAGCACAGGCAGATTTCACTGCATTGAATTTAGTGCTGCATCCGAGGCATGTGGAATTTAGTCTTGCACCCTATTTTCAGATGCCCCTTTGGCATGCGGTAAATGCAACAAATGTTGTGCTACAGATTCATTATAAAGCAAGAATGTCCTATCGTTAAGGGATAAGTTCAAAATTTAATTCCGCATATTTTCTGTGGTATAAAGACTCTGGAATTTAGTTTTTCATTCAAGTCTATATTATATTATTTTCAAAAAGGAACTATACTTTTCACTTAAGTTATAATACTATCTTCTCATCCATGGCAATATTTTCTATTCAATAGCATATGATTGACAGGCAGTCCTTTGGACTACCTGTCATTTAAACCCCCATGTATTCTCGTACTGCTCGAATACCTCGGCGGTTAGGTTGAACTGGCTACTATTTTATGATTTTTATTGAATTTATTATCTGTATTCTTCAAATTTTGCTCTCATATTTGTGTCAATCAAAATTTTTAGAGCCAAAATATATTCAAAATTAGTCTAGTAGATACGACTCATTTTGAATATATTGAACTTCTTTCAGCAACATAATATCAATCAAATTCGTCACAAGTTCAATATTTGCATTCATTTTATCGAAATTTATCATTCTGCTATTTTCCCCATGTGCAATAGCATTTCTTATATTCACAAGTAAGTTTAACTCCGATTCATACTGTTCAAGCCCTTCTTCATTCATTCTAAAAATTTTTATAATTTCCTGTAATACTTTATAATTCAAATTGGATTTTGTATCTAATTTCCCCACAATCCTAATATTACCGTTTAAAATTTCTATAAATTCTTTAGAAAATTCAACTCTTTGCGTAAAACTGCTTTTACCTTTCAACTTATCATATGTTTTATTATTAGCATAGGTTAATATATTATATGCCACTAGTTGCGCATTCATTTCTTTTCTGTTTATATAGTCCATGATTATTTTGAAACTAGCAACGCAATATCCTTCCCAATGTGCATATACCATTGGAACTGTCATTTTCAAATATACACTAGTATACTCATTTATATTCATCTCCTTTATCTCTCTAAAAAGCAATTTAATTTTACTAAGTTCAGCTATCCTCCAATCTCTTTCAGCTTCTAATTCATGCATTAAATCTAAATAGGTTTCCTCATTTGCATTCATGACCAACGCCTCAATCAAATAAAATCTTATCTGCTATTTCTATTTTACTATTTATCCTATACTTACTACTGCTTGCTGCATTAGTGTTTTTTCTAAAACCCTTATCCTTCTTTAAACTGTTAATTCTATCTAAAAGTTCATCTGCTGTATATTTGTTTACTTTTTCTATGTTTAATGCAATATTTATCATTAATGCATCATACATACTGGTCGAAAAATTAAGTGTAGATAATTTAAAAATATTATCTTCTAACCCATACAGTATATTACATGTCTGCTCAAAAATTCTCTCTTCTTCTTTATACCTAAAGTTTATCTCTCCCTTAGAAACTTTGAGCATATAATTGTCCATATGCTTTTGTATATTTTTATCGAATGTTGTTCCAAAATTCTTCAACGTAAAAAATCGCAGTACTAATTCTTGAGCATACATACGTTGTTCATCTTCTTTTCGTATTTTAATAATATTAGTAAAATACTCTTTCTTTGACAACTCCTGAATAAAATTATTGAACTTGTTATCATAAGGTCTGAAAATGCAATTACGTATTTCTTGCTCACTTAAAAGCACTCCACCTGTATTTAGTCGATTGAAAAGTTCATATCTCATATCAAATTCACTATCATACCTTATAACTTCCACCCTGCAAACTGCCCTCTTTAATAATAGTTTATAATTGAGAGGTAAACTATCAATAGTAAACCCTCTTAATTCTGTCAAAATAGAGGCTTCTTCTAATATAAGATTATTCTTCTCTTTATCTTTTAGTTTACCAAAAAAAGATAATACTGTAGACAATCTTTGAAGGCCATCAACTAGTTCCCAAACATTTTTTTTCGTCTCTGCAACAAAAATAGGTGGAATTGGAATGCCTAAAACTAAAGATTCTATGAATCTTGTTTGTGTACTCTTTTCCCATCTAAAAGCACGCTGAAATTCTGGAGAAATTATCAATTCTCCTTCTTCATACATATTCATAATTTCTCCAAAAGACATATCCATTCTATCTGCTCTTATATCTTTCCTTGAATTTTCCACCTGTTTTTCTAATTTTTCTCTTTTCTCTTCTATAGACATTTAATCCTATCCTTTCTGAAATATAAATAGCTTCAAATTGTTTCAATAATTATTATCCAGAACTTATGGCTTTCCAATTCAAATTACGACCCATCTTTTCTTAACTTCTACAAGCATATCACAATCCCCTCTAATCATCTAGCAAATCCTGATAACTCACTCCCAAAACTTCCGCAATAACTTTCAACTCAATATCCGTCACAAACCGCTTACCGCTCTCTATCCTCTGCACAGCGTTTTTATCAATGTCCAGACCTGCTCTTTGAAGCATATCCGCTAACTTTCTTTGTGACGTTTTTTCTGGTATCTTCTCTCTGATTTCCTTTATCCTCTGTCCGCAGATATTATTGCCACCGTCCCCCGCTTTATTTTTATACATAAAGTTCTCTCCTATTTTTGACATTTACTAATTGTCATTTTTTTATTGTATGCTAAATCATGAAATAAGTTGACATCTAGCGGATGTCATTCAAATACTTTTAGTAAAAGAGACGCTATTTATGAAAAGCATGTTACTAAGATTGTATAACAGTGGGATTTATCCCGCCGAGAAGTTCAATCTCAAAACAGAGGAATATCGTTCCATATGAGTGTTAATATCTATAACCTAAACAGAAACCAGTCTTTAGCAATTCTTCATTTCCTATTATAACTTGCTATATGTAAATTAATCGGGTATTACGTTATACACAAAGAGCCGGAAAGTCCGCTGTTTTGATATGCTCCCTATATAGTAGACAGATGAAATATGAAAAATCTACTATATAAGGAGCATTTCTATGTCCAGGAAAATATATGATGAAGAATTTAAGAGAAAAGTCATTCAAGAGCACGAAGCAGCGGGAATCTCATGCTACCGGCTGGGGCAGACATATGGTGTAGATGCTAAATGCGTAAGAAGCTGGTGCAGATTGTATAAATAGTTTGGCGATGCTTATCTGACTGCCAACCATTCAAATCTTAATTACTCGGCAGAGTTTAAGCTGCAGGTAGTTAACGCTTATCTTGCAGGAGGGAAGACATATCAATCGGTAGCAGCTGAATACAAAATATTTGCACCAACTACTGTCAGACAATGGGTAATGATGTATAATAACCATGAAGAATTAATAGATTCCAGGCCGGAGGGATTATTTGACATGGTTAAAGATACAACACGAAAAACAACATTAGAGGAACGTATACGGATTGTGGAGCATTGTATTGCGAACAATAATAATTATGCATAAAGCGCCAGAGAATTCCAGGTTTCCTACGGACAGGTTTATTCATGGGTAAAAAAATACCAATCCGGTGGAGCGGAAAAACTGGTTGACCGACGTGGCAAGTCAAAATCTGAGGAGACTTTATCGGAACAGGAATGTCTTCAGATTGAAAACCGAATGTTACGAGCTGAAAATAAAAAGCAGCAGATGGAGATTGATTTCTTAAAAAACTCGAAGAAATAGAGAGGAGGCGGTTTTAGAAAGAACACGGCATTTAACTGCATATCTTGCAATCAAGGAATTAACAGGAGAACACAACGGTTATTCCGTAATAGAGTTGTACAGATTAGGGGGAGTAAGCCGTGCCGCTTATTATAAATGGCTGAATCACACGGACAGCCTAAATGATGCGCTGAATAAAAGGATCGCTGAAAGAATCGAATCTATGCATACAGAACATCCAGATATGGGATACCGGCGTTTGCGGGATGCCCTCGAACATGATGAAGACATCTGTGTGAACGAGAAACGGGTATTACGCATCTGCCGTAAAAAGAAGATCCAATCCATCGTAAAAGGCCGTCATAATTGCTGTACAAAACCGGCATCCGACCCAGCTTATGTAGCAGAGAATATATTGAACCGTGAGTTTGAGGCAGAAAGACCGAATGAAAAATGGGTAACAGATGTCACAGAATTCAAATATGGGGTTGGTACAGAGACAGCAGGTAAAATATATCTAAGTGCCATCATTGACCTTTGTGATAAGAAACCAGTATCTTATATAATCAGCGACCATAATGACAATTCGCTGGTATTTGACACCTTCGATTATGCAATAAAGGAAAATCCGGATGTACATCCGCTGTTCCATTCAGACAGAGGCTATCAATATACAAGCAACAATTTTCGCCAGAGAATAGTGAAGGCAGGTATGAGACAAAGTATGTCACGAGTTGCAAAGTGTATTGACAATGGACCGATGGAAGGCTTCTGGGGCCTGATGAAAAGGGAGATGTATTATACGAAAAAGTATGCAGTGAAGGAAGAACTGATAGCGGCCACCCATGATTATATGAATTATTACACGAACAAACGTGTTCAAAGAAAGCTGGGAATACTAACACCAACAGAGTATCACCAAAAAATGATGTTAGCAGCGTAAAAATGCCGCCCTATTACGGGCGGCAAAAGCCAAAAACCTTTCGATATTTAAAATGTCTACTTGACGGGTAGCACACCATTTAAGTGGCTTCCCGGCTCCCTGCTTACTATTCTAACTCGTCAAGTTCATAAATGTTTATAAACACTTTTGTTAAGTTGTTATGCTTTTTCATATCCACTTTTTACTTCATTTACACATATTATTATTTAAATGTGCTGCTCGTTGTAACATATTTTTATGGAAATAATAGGCATTTACCCAGCCTGCTACTACAAGATAGCCCTATTGCTTTAATTCTTCATTGAGCTGTTTGGCAACTCTGAATGCATAAGATTTTGTTACTCCTAATTCTTCTGCAACTTACTGAATACTAATGAAAGTTTTTCTTTGCGAGATCATTTCTCTTTTCCTAAACATATTTGTTTTAGTTTTATAACATCATATTACTAAACATTTACTGTTAAGTTAAGTTGTTTGCAAATAATATTAACTCTTTTTGTTTAGTTTCTTATTGTTATTCATTTTTGCCTGTGTTATACTCCACACAAACATATATGTTTAGTTTCAATAGATGGAGAACTCTGTTTGCGTCTGGATAAGTCCAACCGTGACAACTATGCTTCACTGTTCAACATGTTTCAGGCATGGCAACAGATGTCTGCCAAATTGGAACAAGGCGAGATCACCAATGAGGAATACGACCAATGGCGCTATAACTATCCAGAACTTGACAACTCTCATCATTGGGCAAAAGCACCCTCGAAAGCACTTAGTGACTTTCTTGTAAGCGAATTAAAAAAAGAAAAATAAGCACAAAAAAACCTTACCGACTTCCTTTCCCATTTCTGGATACTGAAAATCAGTAAGGTTTTTCTTTGCTATTTGAAGTAAAATAACTTCGTTGTCGCGACATTCGCCAAGTGAATATGCTTGCATATTCACTTGGCTTATTGTACGCGCACATTATATCAGTTGGTATCAAATGTTGCCGAATCGTTGCCACACACTAAGCAAATTTGTTTGAAGTCCTCATAAATACTAGGTTCTTTCAACCCACAAACTCACTCAAATTCAATCGTAGCCGGCGGCTTCGGAGACATATCATAACAAACCCTGTTCACATTCTCCACTTCCGCCAAAATCCTGTCCGTAATCTTCTGCAATACATCCCAATCCACCCGCTCAATGGTCGCGCTCATGGCATCGATGGTATTGATGGCGCGGAGGATCACCATGTATTCAAAACATCTGGCGTTATTTTTCACGCCAACCGACTTAAAGTCCGGCACCACGGTAAAATACTGCCATACCTTTTTATTCAGACCGGCTTTTTCAAATTCTTCTCTTAAAATGGCATCGGATTCCCTCACGGCTTCCAGACGGTCGCGGGTGATGGCTCCAAGGCATCTAACGCCAAGGCCGGGGCCGGGGAATGGCTGACGGTAAACCATATTGGCCGGAAGTCCCAGTTCCACGCCGCAGGCCCGCACTTCATCCTTAAACAGTTGTTTTAACGGCTCAACCAGCTCAAACTTCAGGTCCTCAGGAAGGCCGCCTACGTTATGATGGGATTTAACCATCTTAGCCGTCTTGGTTCCGCTTTCGATAATATCAGGATAAATGGTTCCCTGTCCCAGGAAATCAATTCCTTCCAGCTTTCTGGCCTCTTCTTCGAATACGCGGATGAATTCACCGCCGATGATCTTTCTCTTCTCTTCCGGATCAGCCACGCCTGCCAGCTTTCCAAGGAAACGTTCTGTAGCATCCACATAGACCAGATTTGCATGAAGCTGGTTTCTGAACACTTCCACAACGCTTTCCGATTCATTTTTACGCATTAAACCGTGGTTTACATGAACGCAGTAAAGCTGCTGGCCAATGGCTTTGATTAACAGGGCTGCAACTACGGAAGAATCCACTCCGCCGGATAAAGCCAGAAGCACCTTTCTGTCTCCGACCTGTTTTCTGATCAGTTCCACCTGGTCTTCAATGAAATTCTTCATATTCCAGTTAGGCTCTGCCTTACAGGTATCGAATACAAATGCCTTTAACACATCCTCGTCCGGCAGTTCGGAAAGCTGCTGGCCGCATTTGGATGTGGGATGATCGATGGACATCATAGGATAGCCGCAGTCATAAAGGGCAGGATCCACGTCAACTGCCGTTCCGTCCACAACCCGGTTTTCACCGCCATTTAATATAATTCCCTTTACATTCTGTAAAGCGTTTAACTCTTCCACTGTAATATCATGGGGATGGATCTCGCTGTATACGCCCATGTCACGGATCTGCCGGGCGATCACTGTGTTTTCTGTACTTCCAAGGTCCAGAATAACAATCATGTCCTGTTTCATTGCTACATTCTCCTTTTCCTTTGTGACTTTATATTTTTAAGTAAAAATGCTTTGACTTTTTTATTATACATTATCTCCTCTAAAAATGGTATCAGTTCTTGGCTATCTTCTAAAAATATTAATTCTTGACATTCCGCTCTCCCCATGCTAGAGTATGTATGAAAATTCATTTCCGTCATCTGTACGCCCCACTTTACGGTATATTTGCCCCGAATTTGGTCAACGTAGCCCGCTGCGCCTCCCTCGTCCGGAACAAATCTCCTGCAAACTGTGACGCACATCTGCCAGAAAGCAATTTTCAAACACACTCTAGTATAATTCACAGCAATCAGTAATTCCAAATGAATATATAAACCGCCGGTTTTCCTGTTTCAGCATTCAAACAGGGGCCGGCGTTTTTTTGTCCTAAACATTTTAATTCATTTCGAATTTGATTATTGTATTTCATTTTACTATTAAAACGAGGAGGATTAACTTTGAAACAGACAAATGATTTTATGCGCACCCGTCCAATTTTCGGACTGTTAATGTCCATGTCCGTGCCGATGATGCTTTCCATGCTGATTCAGTCCTTATATAACATTGTGGACAGTATCTATATTTCACGGCTTGGAACCCAGGCTCTGACCGCGGTTTCCCTGGCATTTCCGCTGCAGAATATCACGGTATCCGTGGCAGTGGGCGTAGGCGTGGGGATCAGTTCAGCTATTTCCATCTATTTGGGAGCCGGCAATCAGGAGAAGGCAAACCGGGCGGCTACCATCGGTGTGGCCCTGATGGCAGTTCAATGTGTTTTGTTCTTAATTTTCGGACTGCTGGTTACAAAGCCATTTTTATCCTTATTTACAAAGGATTCCCAAACCCTGCAGCTTTCCTGCCAGTATACGTATATCGTGTTGTGCGTTTCTTTCGGCTGCCTGCTTCAACTCGCCATGGAAAAAATTTTCCAGGCCGTGGGAGCCATGAAAGCCACCATGATTCTGCTGGCAACCGGATGTATCATCAACATTATTTTGGATCCTATACTGATCTTTGGATTGTTAGGTTTTCCGGCTATGGGAATTACGGGCGCCGCTATTGCAACCGTAACCGGACAGATTGCCGCATTTCTGCTCTATGTAGTGGTTTATCTGGTCCGCAGAAAGAATTTCCCGGTGGCAATCCACCCCCAATACCTGCATTTTGATAAGGACGTTATCCGGCAGATCTATTCTGTGGGCGTTCCGTCTTCCATCATGCTGCTGCTTCCTTCCATATTAATAAGCATTTTAAACCATATGCTGGCCGGATTTTCAGAGATTTACGTTGCCGTTTTAGGTGTCTATTTCAAACTGCAGACCTTCATTTACATGCCTGCAAATGGCATTGTACAAGGAATGCGCCCGATCATCGGATTCAATTTCGGCGCCGGCGATATGGACCGGGTGAAGAGTGTGATCCGTTACAGCCTCTGTACGGCGGCCGCCATTATGCTGGCAGGTACGGCGGCCGCTATGATATTCCCCGCCCAGATATTCGCCATGTTTGATGCGGAAGAGGCTCTTCTGAACGCAGGCGTTACAGCCCTCAGGATTATCAGCTGTGGATTCCTTGTTTCCACCATAGGCATTATTTATTCCGGCACGTTTGAGGCCTTGGGGATGGGGAAAGAATCTCTGGTCATATCGCTGCTGAGACAGTTTGTCATCACCCTTCCCCTCAGTTATATCCTGTCACAGGTGATTGGGGTGAACGGGATCTGGATGGCATTTCCGGTCGCTGAAGCTGCGGCATCAGTCGTTGGAATTTTTATGCTCAAAAAGGTTCATGGCGGGAGCATCGCTCCGCTTTGATATATATCAGGAGGGGACATCAGGGGGATTTACATCAGGGGATTTAACATCAAGGGTGAAGGCATTTTCGAAAATGCCTTCACCCTTGATGTTAAATCCCCT